>NZ_CAUDZA010000010.1:0-68847 GCF_958453765.1 Phascolarctobacterium succinatutens
TCCCCACTGCAGAATTAGCCCGTTGCTAAATTTTACATAGCCGTTCTGCGCCAGCAGGGCTGCTACGATGTATGCGCCGTCATCTTTAAGCAACGCTAAATCGTTGGATGCTATAACATCCTTAAACTGATTGTATAGTGATTCGCTAGGGAAAACGTGGATTTTTCCCAGATTAGTTGTTGATTGTGCCATTTTTACCTCCTATATAATATGGGCTGTAATCGTTGTTGTCGGGTCGCTGCTGCTGTGCTGCAAAGACGTTAAATTACTTGTGCCGCCGGAGCTGACCTTATATGTCAGCGTTGCTACGCCGCCAAACTCGCCCAAGATAAGCTCCTGTTTTTTGGCGTTCGGCAGCGGGATGCTGAACGAGCCTTCTTTGGATGCACTGTTGGTCGTGATTGTATACGTCCACGTGCCTGTTGCGCAGTCGGAAACGTCAATATACGCATAAGTATTGGCAGGAGTAACCTCAGCCGAGAAGCTCCGACGTTTTGTGCTTGACGTAAAGGTGACATTATACGTCCCACCGTCAAAAGTTACCGGGACATTATTGGTAACACCGTTATACGTCACCGACAGCACCTTGCTCGCACCTGCCTCGCCGCGTATAGCTACAGTAACGCCATATGTGACGGTATATACGGTGCCGTCAACGGTGATTCGCTCCCCTGTTGCCATCAGATTGTTATCGTAGTAGACGGCAAGGAACGCATATCCCGATTTAGAGACATCCGGCAAATAGCTGCCGTTGGCGTATCGCGCTTTATACGCAGTGCCATTGACCATTATCTTATATCTCATATCAGTCACCTCAGGAATACTTGACAAGCTTGGTCTTGGCGCTGTCAAGATCTACTTCTTTCCAGCCTCCGTCGGCACACAGATAGCGGATGCTGCTTCCGGCAACCGGAGCAGGCACAAGGCCTGCAGCACCGTTGACTGTAGCCGTCGCACCGGACATGGCGGTGATAGATGCCCACGTGCCATCACTGCGCAAATAACGCGTGTTGTTGCCAGCAGCCGGAGCCGGGACGAGGCCGCCTGCACCTGCAGCGTATGTAGTCGCGCCGGTCAGGTCGGGTACAACGGCCCATGTGCCATCCGCCTGCAAAAAGCGGTTTTTTGTCACCCCTGCTGCCGGAGCAGGAACTAAACCGTGTACGCCGGGCCTTGCCGCGGTCGCGCCAGTCATATCCTTAAGGTCCGCCACAGCAGATGTTACATAATTGTTGACATAAGTTACGGTAGCGATAGCCGATGTGTTAACCTGCGTGGTAACGTTAGCCGCGTTGGAAAACGATAACGCTACGCCGATTTCCTGGCTGACAACAGCAGATGTACCGTTTGGCGGGATATAATCAGGGTTGGCATCCTGCGCTACAGCATATAAAATCTCGCCATCATTCGGATCGCGCGCAAAAATACCAAATTCCCTCAGATAATAGCCGGTGCTGACGTTGCTGTTGTCTGTTACGGCCGTAATCACGCACGCGCCGTTGTTTTCTGAGTAGCTTATACTCGCGATGGGCACTGACTGCACCGGAGCAATCAGCCCAGTGAGATTCTCCAGACTCTGCCCGCTGCTGAGCATACCGCTGCCCAGCATACATTTTGTAAGCTGCATTCTACTTCCGGCATCGACCTTGGCCTGCAGCTTCAGCCCCTGCTTTGTCAATACCGACTTGCCCCAATTTGACATTAGTTGTACCTCCGTTTACTCAATCTCGACGTCACTGCCGATATACACGGTGACTCCGTCGGACGGATTGCTCGCCTCATAATAGGGTATCTCTTTGACCCGTATGTTTTTCCTGAGCATTTTATTTTTTGTTTCAAGGTAGCTCTCACAAAAGGCCTTGGATACAGTCTCGTATTCGCCCTGATATTCATCTTCAGGCGCATACTCAGTAACTGTTTTTATCCCGCAGCCGATAACGCCGCGCAGCTCCTTGGTGCTCTCCAGCCGTCCGAAAAGGCCAGCTTTACGGACAACAAGTCCTTTTAACTCACCGCAGCGCATATCAGGTCACCCCTTTGGCCAGGATAAACTCAGAGGGCGGGATTACCGTATAGACGTTTTCGCCCGACAATGTAACCTGTACATCATAACAATATTTGCCGCAGGGCAGCCCTGCCGTGTCAGCCGGCGTAAAATCAAACTGCTGGCCCTCAACGATAACCATCTGCAGCACAGCAGCCTCGCTGTCTATGTCCTGCTTTATGGTCAGCACAGCCCTGTCAGCCTCAGACAACGGGACAACCTTGTTCTGCGCATCATACAGTTTGAGCTTAAGCGTAGCACTGTCGCCTTTTGTCAGGGTTATCCTGTTTTTGTGCGGGCCGTCATACTCAATGCATAGCATATCCGCTCACCTCCCTCTCATATTCGGAAAAATAATTTTTTGTGCTGGCAGAGCACGCTTGCAGCATATACTGTACCTTTCGGGCGGTATAAAAACGTCAGGCTGTCCAGCCAGCTTCGGGTGTTCTTGGCGCTGTTTATCGCCTTGACCATCTCCGCCATTGCTGCCTCGTCCGGGATGGCCTCCTGCACCATACGGACACGGAAATGATATGGCTTGCCGCCGTACTCGTACCACTCAACCACCTCGGCCGTATCAAAGGCAGCTGAACAGACTTCTTCGACCGCTGCGGGCGTGCCCTTATAGCGGTGACGTGCAATGGCCTTGCGTACAAGCTCCCGCTTCTTCGTGATGTCGGCCGAAACGTCATAAAAATCCACGTGATATTGCCACGCCAGCTCGTCGACGATTTCTTCCGGCAGCTTGTTGAGACGCGGCAGGATTAAGACAAGCTCAGCCTGCTCCCCCAGCTGCGCCAGCCTGCCGGAGATGGCCTGCACGATGTCCTTTACTGTTGCATCGCCGCTGATGGAGCTTGGCAGGATGCGTTGCAGGGCATTGTCCTTAAGCTCAAGCATCCTCTATCCCTCCCAGCGTCACAGTCTTTGTGCCGCAGACAGCCACCTGCGTATCAGTTGTCACCGTAAACACCGGAGCAGTCACGGCCACGCGTTTTGCGCCTGCAGCCATCACCCTCACAATAAGCTCGGACGGATTGATGTCGCGCCCCAGCTTTGATTTCTGCCACAGGACGTAATCGTCAACAGCCGCATTAACGGCATTTTGGATTGCTGTAGCCTGCGTCTTGTTGTCACTGGCAATGTAATAGGTCAGGTTAATTGAGTAGTTGACTTTTTCCGGGGCCAGTACGCTGATATTATCGGTCAGCGGTCGCACAGTCTTATCATTAAGTGTAGCCTTAACCTGCTGCAGCATCTCTTCTCCCGGCA
This sequence comes from Phascolarctobacterium succinatutens, assembly GCF_958453765.1. GTDB lineage: Bacteria > Bacillota > Negativicutes > Acidaminococcales > Acidaminococcaceae > Phascolarctobacterium_A > Phascolarctobacterium_A succinatutens_B. The sequence continues at coordinate 3,317 of NZ_CAUDZA010000010.1, forward strand.
GTTTGCCGCCTGCTAGCAGCGGCCTTACCTCTACCTTGCCCGCTTCCGGGGACCATACAGTGACGTCAGCAATCTTTGTCGATGCCCTTTTGGCATGGTAGATATAAGCGCCCTCAGGGCCGGCCGTGCTAAAGTTTTCCGGTGCAAGACGGATATCCTCGCGGTAGCTGTCGTCAGCCTGTACCTCAGCACCGCCCTCGGAGGTAGTGATGTTGGCCACGCTATCTACATAGGGCATCGGGTCGACCAGCGTCTTGAGCTGGCCAGCTACATAGCCGTTGCCAAGCTCGCCTTTTGTCAGGCAGGTTGCGCTGCCGTCAGCACTGGTTGTACCTGCATCAATAACCAGCGGGGCATCTAATGCAAAAAACACATTATCGCCTGCCGTAAAACGTGTACCGGCAGGGATGATGGTTGCCGTCTGCAGCTTAGCAGACAGCCTGATGCGCATGGTAGTCACGGCAGCCTTTGCCGGGATACGCTCAACACCTACAAGCGCGCCCAGATGGTCCAGATTGTCACCGGTAGCATATCTAAGCAGGTTCTGCTTGCCTGTCTCATTGATTTTATTGAGCAGCAGCACGATGAGCGCTGCAATCGTCAGCAAAAACAGCCTTACCGGATCGCCTTTGGCCAACGTCCTGCCGGTAATAGCCTCGTATCTGCCAATCACATAGCTTTCAACCTCATCGGCATCTGCATCAACAAACACGATATCAGCCAGGTTATCTAATTTACTCGTTGTCATCTTTTATTCTCACCTGCACTTTCGGTATCAGCACGCCGTCTTCCGTGCCGGTAAAACTGATTGATGTTATCTCCACACGTGGCTCATATTTTTTTATAGCTGTAATCATCTCTGACTGCAGCCTTGCTTGCGCCACATTAATGGGCGCGTCCAGCATCTCAGTATTGATGCCAAAATCACGGTCCAACGGTACGCTGTATTTAGTCGTTGTTATTATCGTGCGGATGTTCTGCAGGATTTCAGCCGCCTCGGTTGCTGGTGCAAAATCAATACCTTGCATTGGCTGAGCTAAAACATCATAAATCATAATACTTTCAGCCCTCCTGCATATTCTTTCAGCGTTACGCTTACTTTAGCACTCATAATGCTGCCAAACTTGCCCCAGAAGGAAACGTTTTCATCCAGGCTTTCGATAACCCACATGTTATCCGTAATCAACTTACCACCGATAACCAAGGGAAAATATTGGCCTGTATCACGAAGCTTTCGCAGTTTTTCAAGCTCCTTAGACGGGTTTATGCCCTGATCAGCACGCAGCTGCATAGAAAAGCTAATCTTCTCTACATCCGGACCGATAAACTCAAACACCGGCTTATCGCCGATAATATCATGCTGAGCCCAGCGCCCTGCACTGCCACGACCATAATCATCGAATGTACGGATAAAGCGGCTGGATACTATAAATGGAATGTCAGCCATGAAACCTACAAGCATAATATCAACCTCCAATCATTACATTACTGCTCCCCGCCGCCACACTCCCACCACAGCTTACGCTGTCCCCTATTCTGCCAGCAGCCTTGCCATTGATATAAACACTGGCACTTCCGCTGGCAATTACACCGCTATGCGTCGGATGCGCTACGCAGCCATGAGGCGCGTAGTTGTCGCCCACACGGCCAGCGCCTTTGCCGTTGATGATAACATCAGCGCTTGCGCTCACCAGCGCTGTCGGAGCGCAGGCATCATGGCCGGTATCGTTATCGCCTAATCTTGTTGCTTTTGGCATGGTAATCACCTCCTTTCACCTGTTTTTGGGTATAGAAAAAGCCGCCTACTCATGTAAGCGGCTTGAGATAGCCAATGATAGTATTAACTTCTTTCAATAATATTTTTTAGTCCAAATGCAATAGCATTTCCTACAATTATAAAAGCTAAGAAAATTATTATCCAATCTGCAGCCGAATACTTTAAGACCAAGTATTCAGTAGCCAAACTGCAAACAATAACCGCAATATCAATAACATTAAACCAATATATATAAGGTAAACGTTTTCGTATTCTTGAAATAGGATTGCATACCTTATCACATGAACCATTTACACAATCTCCATCATGCGAATCCGTACAAGCGGTATAAATATTTCTACCAATAAGTCTTGTGATCATATATATTAAAGCAGTTACAACATTAAAAAGGATTAGTCCAATAAAAGCAGTACAAGCAAAAAACTTATACAGAGAAATGCTGTTTATATTAGATAAGGCTCCACCCAAAGCAGCAAAGCTACCTAATCCAGCCAACATAATAGCTGCAAAAATGCCTAATATAGTTATGTACTCTGATTTTGATGATGACAATTCTTGCTTTAATTCCGACATACTTTTATCAATATCTTCACGTTTTTTATTAAGTTGCTCATAATCATCCTTAATTTTGCTAAACTCGTCTTTGGCAGCTTCACTCCTCCAATAAACAGTCTCAAAATAAGCAAATCTACTAAGTTCCAAATTGCAATGATCTATAAATTTAAAAAGTTTTCTTCTTATTGCAGAATACTTTTCTTCGATAATTATTTCATCTTTTAATATCCTCAAATTTTCGTTTATGGGTTTCTTTTCTTGTAACTCTTCTCCTTTAATTTTGGGTCTATGAGCTTGAAGATATGCAGAAATATTAAAATAAGAATGTCTAAATTCATCATTTTCATATAAACATTTTATATGAAAATCTAGATATTCTTGTATTTCTTCTTTTGTTTTATATTTCTCATTAAGAAACTCTAAAAAAGCAGTTATTTTATCTTGAGCATCATCTAGATTTGGCATCTCAGCCTCAGTATTTTCTTTTATTCCATCCCCTACTTTAGGATTAGCAAATATATCTCGCATATTAGGAGTATTGGTTTTATATTTTTCACTAGATTCATCAATTGACATTTTGGAGCTCCATGAAATATTTTCTTATTTCTTCTTTCTTTATGATAGATCTATCAAGCCTATGTCCATACCAAGGCCCGTCTTTTTCATGAGATAAAGTAACTAAGACACTATCCTTGTATTGCTTTAACTGATTAATGACATAGTCAATGATTTCAACATCTTCATTTTCTATATTATTAATAGTATACGTTATTCGTATTGGATTGCCAATATATCCATTATATTCAAAGTAAATCTTAGGTACAACAGGCCCATATTGCCAAGCATAAAATTCATCTTTAATCATTGCTCTATTTTTAATCACATAAGACATCCCCTGAATAAAGTATAACAGCTTTTGTAAGCGCAAATTAGTAACTGGTGCACCTTCTTCAAAGCACTTATTAATTATGTACATTGCAATAGTTAAAGCATCATACATCGCGCTCACTCCTTCCATTCTTTATTCTTACTTACGTTATTTGAGCTACGAAAAGTTATCTACACATTTGTTTGCTACTTTTTTGTTTATGTGTAGTAAGATTATATCATTTTATTCGACGTTTGTATAGTTTTCTCCTCTATTTTTCCAAAAAAACACTTCAAAATTCACAAGCGTACTATTTGCGCAAACTTATTTTTGCACCATTCTCTTAATTTATCTCCACCGTCGCCCCCTTAAGCACTAATTTTCCCTTCGCATTTATCTCAATGTTTCCGCTTTCGTACCTGATAAAGCTGCCATCGGCAAATGTAATGCTGCGCGCGTTCGCATCCCTCTCCACCGGCGCATCCTGCGTACTGTAAAAAGCACCTATAATAAAGCCTTTGCTGATGCCACTACCACTTGCATTCGGTTGGAAGATACACAGCACCTGGGTACCAACCTCAGGCAGCCAATAGGCTTTCGTCTGCTTGCTGCCTATAGTTATAATTGGTAGTTCAGCACTCACCATATTGTCCTTATCCTCAAACGCCACGCGAGCGCTGCACGATTCGCCATTGACCGCCGATACTGTACCAATTCGAATCAAGTTTTTTATTTGGTTAATATCCATCCAAACATCTCCTCACATCAATACTTGTTGTGTAGCCACTGCTAATATCATGCTGTGCCTTAGTAATAATATACTTGCCATCGAAAGCACCAAAACCGCTAAGCTGGATATTCACAGCAGCCGCCAGCTCCGGATTACCTAAAAAGCTGAAGCTTCCGGTAACCTCATCGCTGTTCTTTTCCCGCAGCTTCTTCTTTGCGAGACGCTCTGCATCCGCAATACTGGCGACCTGCTCATTGACTTCCAGTGTTTTGCCTATCTTTTTATCAGGAGCAGTAAATGTCGCCTCAATTTTTTGTTTAGTGCTGCTGTCCTGGTACTTAACGTGGCAGGACTTATAAACATCGCGCACCTTGCTGCGCAGGCTGTAGCTTTTCAGCATATCCAGCACCTTGATGCTGCCGGCAGAGTAACTGCCTTTTGGCTTAGGCATCAGCGCCACAGCCTCAGCTGCTTCATAATCTGCTTCGTCAAAAATTACCACTTGCTTATCGCAGATTTTGAGCGCTAGGCCATTGTCAGCACACAGCTTATATAAAAAGGACAGGTCAGACTGTTCCGTCTGCTCTGCCCTATCTATAACAGGATTATACTCTTTAACATCGTAATACAGCGTCAAGCCCGCCTCCGTCGCAATATCATTAGCAATACGCTTCAGCTCGGCCTTCTCCCAGCTGCGTGTACGCTCGGCGCCGCGCAGATTGTTGTTATCCGGCACGCTCACCGCCTTGATTTGCACCTCACTAGGCATTCCGCTACTGGTGATTTCATCAATCTCAAACAAGCCAAACCGCACAACCTGCTCACCGATGCGCTGCCAGTTAATCAGCTTTACGCTAACGTCCAGTGTCGCACCCTTTTCCGGCATCCAGGACGATTGCCACAGGCCAGCTTTATCCTCCAGTGTAAGCTGCAGGTCATCTGCTTCACCAGACATGTTATCAGTGTAGCTTACATTCTTTAGATATTGCTGCAGGTCTGCGCTTATATCTTTGTCATTGTATTTAATGATTACCAGGCATCGCCTTGCATTCATCTTAAACATTTTAACGCCTCCACGGTGGCAGCGTTGACGTTACCGGAGCAGTATACTCTGGCACCTCCAACACAATGCCTGCGGGGAAAACAACTATGTCAGCGTATTGCTGATTTGCTTCCAGCAGGACGTTTAGTGATACTTCGGCGCCATACAAGCGCTTGGCAATCAAGTCCCACATGTCGCCCTGGGTGGTTGTGTACGTCTTACGCATAGCTTACCCTCCTCTGCTGATTCTGCAAATCCTGCAGCATCTTCTTAAACTTTGCCATCTCCAGCTCTAGTACCTCGCGGATTTTACCTTCATCTCCTCCGCCCTGAATTGTAATGTTTGGTGCGAAGGTAGCCGTAACACTGCCACCGCCGCCCAACGGATTGCCCATAATGCGGTTTGTTTCTGCCAGCAGTCCGATATTACGCGCATTTGGAGTATGCGGAATAGCGGACTCGCCGCTGTCCTCAGCAAAGGTTGTCAGGAACGCGCCCTTGCCGTAGATACCTCCAGAAGCGTTGTGTGCAACGTCACTACCACTGCTTCCTTGAGCAGTTATATTGACCTTGCCGAAGATTGGCTTAGAGATAAAATCGCTGATGGCCTGCCATTTTTCCTGTACCCAAGAGAATGTATCAGAAAACTTGTCTTTTATACCATTAACAAACTGCTGTATTGCTAAAGAAGGATTGTCCCACAATGTTATAAACCACTGCTTGACGATGTCCCAGTTGGCAATAAGCGCAGTTCCAGCAGCAATCGCCCAGCCGATTGGACCTGTAATAAACATAATCGTTCTAGCTGTCGGACTGTCCCAAAGGTTGACAAAAAACTGTTTGATTGCATCCCAATGAGTGTAAAGCGCATAACCGACAGCTATAATGGCAGTAACACCAGCTATAAACAAACCTATTGGGCAAGCATACATTGCAGCATTCATTGCCCATTGTGCGGCAGTCGACAATATTGTGCAAGCTTTAAAGGCTTTCGATACAGCATTGCAGGCAATAGAGGCAGTTTTATAAGCATTAACCACAGCAGCACCCGCACTTACAGCAGCCACAAATCCAGTCAATGCCACGCCAACCACTCCCATGCCTATAGCAACGTTTGTCAACGTTTCGCTTCCAGCAAGCCACCCGAAGAACTTAGCCCCAGCTTCAGCTGCTGTTGCCATTGCAGGCAAAAAAGCTGTTCCGATAGAAATTTGCGTAGACTCTAAGGCAGAATTAAATCTTGTCATAGCGCCTTGTGCATTATCTTGCATCTTTTTTGCTAAGCTATCGGCTGCGCCAGTAGAATTTTCGAGTTCAGTTACCAGTTTTTCAAAAGTTCCATCGCCGCTATTAAGCACGGCAAGCCATCCTGTTGCCGCTTCCTGGCCAAATATAGCTTTCATAGCTGCCAGCTTTTCTTCCCTACCTAAATCTTTAGTTTTGTTTCTTAACTCAACAAGAATAGTTGACATTTTCTTCGGCCCACTAGTATCGCTCATGTTTATGCCAAGGCTCGCCATTGCTAGAGCTGCCTCTTTTTGTTCAGCTGTAATATCATTCATAGACATTCCAAGCTGTTCCATTGCCTTTTGCGCCATCTTTGGGGGTCCTGCCAAGCGTAAAAAGCCTGCACGCAACGATGTACCGGCTTGACTTGCCTTAATACCGCTATTAGCCATCAAACCAGCTAAAGCAGCAGTCTCTTCCATGGATGCTCCAAAAGCTTCAGCTACCGGAGCAGCATATTTCATAGTGTCGCCAAGCATCTCTACATTTGTGTTTGTCCTAGTAATTACCGTCGCATAAACATCTGCCATGTGTCCAGCTTTTTCAGCAGATAAGCCGAATGCAGTAAGATTGTCCGAAACTATATCGGCGGTGCGTGCCAAATCTGTTCCACCAGCCGCCGCTAAACTCAACAAACCAGGCATACCAGCCATAATCTGCTTCGCATCCCATCCAGCCATACCCAAATAGCTCATTGCTTCAGCTGACTGGGTAGCGGTAAATTGCGTTGTCTCGCCTAGCTCTCTAGCTTTTTTTGTTAGCAGTTCAAATTCGGTACCATTAGCGCGTGAAATAGCACCCACCTTCGCCATTGCCGCTTCAAAGACTGCTGCTGTTTTTGTTGCCGACACAAAAGGAGAAGCAATACTGGTCATAGCCCCAAAACTACTGTTAAAAACCTCAAGACTTCCTTTTGTTTTTGCTAGCCTAGCACTAAAAACTCCCAGTGATTGCAAAGCCAGATTGCGTTTAAATGTTTGTGCTGCTATAGTGCCATCTTTATAGGCATCAGTAAGACTATTCAAGACTTTTTTGTTTTTTTCAGTTGCAGCATTTGTCTCGGAAAAGGTTTTAAGGACATTAGAAAAAGTATTGCCAAAGCTCCCTTTGAGTTGAGCTCCAATAAGAAATGCCATGCTAAACTCTTTTTTTGCCATCTTGTCCCTCCTCCCCTTTGATGATATAATTTACATAGAAGGTGATTGTTATGAAATTTGATATTCTAGTAATTTTATTTTATATATTCTTTTGTGGCATGGGTGCCTGGATTGGTGCAGCTGTTGGGTTAAGCTCAGCCGCTATAGTATGTTATGCTTTAGGCATAGCTGAAGCAAACATTGCTTTTATTGTTTGGCCATGCGTATTGTTTTTTGGTCTACTAGGCTTATTTATAGGCTTAGGACCAGCCTACGCAGTCCACCTTATCTATCAATTTATATTCGACCATTTGTTGCCAACGCTTTTTTCCGTTGACTTTCACAAAGAGCAGAAACAAGATTAAGCCATTCGAGAAACTCAATCAATGGTTCATTAATAAAAAACTCAATATCTGTATTGGTATTTATAGAGCAGCCTATGGCTGCTCTTCTTATTTGCTGTCCTTCACTGAATCCTGTGCGAATAAAAAAGTGTTCACCTTGCTCAGAGCCTGAACAAATTCCGCCACAGGTAATTCTTCAATATCCTCAACTGGAACCTTTAACGCATTCGCTAACAAAATAGTTTGAAACTGGCCAGATAGAACAATGGAAGCTGTTTGATCTCCCATCTGACGCGCTTGTCGTTCAGCATTCAGAAAATCTTTGCCAGTAACATTTTGCAACACATTGTCTACATTTTTTAAGTCAATCATCTTTCATTCCTCCAAACTTTTATAATTTAGCCCCCAGCGTGCAGCTGGAGGCTTTTTTATTTTATGCCATGCCTAAGGCTTCGCGAACGTCAGCCATATAATCAACGCCACCAATGTTGCAGATGTAGTTGAACTTATCCAGCTCCAGAACAGTTTCACCATCAATGGTAACTTTCAGGTAAGCTGTTTCAATGGTATTCGCAGTGCCTGTAGTCGCGCCAACATCCAACTTGCCCAACTCCGTTTTCTTCGGTACACCGCGCACAACGCATTTTACGTTACCAACCTTGTATTTACCGCTGGCACTGTCATAAATCTGCTGTGCGCCGCGCAGGTCGAGATTTACGCCGGTCTGCATTGCCAGCATAATGTTACGCTTCTCCAGCGTGCGCCAGTTCAGCACTGTTTCCATGCTGCCGAAGTGCCCCAGCACCGGGCTGTCAAACTCGCCTGCAATACCTGCACCTTTAACGGTTTCGGTCATAGCATCTAAAGATGGAAGTTGCACATCAGCAATACCCACCAAATCGTTACCATCTTGGTAAACTTTAAAGTTAATCAGTTTCTCAGGTACATTTGCCATCTATCTCACCTCCCAATTAACTGAACAGCGTTTCAAAATACGCAGGATCATATTCGAGCACGTTTTCAATTTCACGCGCCGGGGCAGGCGGTGTAAGATAGGTGTGGAATTTAATGATGCCGTCCATAAGATTAGTAACGGGATTTTCATCATCACGAAATTCAACACGGCCGCCCAAAATGACACCTTGTCCGGTAAGGCCGTTTAAACGCATATTTTCACTATCCAGAACTGTTTGAATCAGGCGTTTGTTAATCGGCTTATCTACCTTCGCCCAATAAGTTTGAATGAAAGTCTGCGCATGCCAGTTAAACATTCTGCGAATACAGATAAAGGCATCTTTAGGGTCGGTGTTAGACGGATAGCAGGCGGTGCGATTGCCCCAACATTTCCAGCCTCCGATAAAGTTAAGCGCGGTAACAACGCCCTGGCCGTTGAGGTAACCAGCTTCATCAGGTCCTAATACTACCTCAGTACCATCTTTTAAGCAGCAACCGTTAATCTGCATGCTTTTATTAGACGGGCTTTCGTAAGGAATATCATCGTTATTACTGTCAACAGTTGAGATAACGCCAAGAACATGGGTAGACATGTGATAAACATCATCGCCCATCTTAACCATAGGCCAGCATACCACTTGAGAAGTATCGTTATAGCTGTTCTGGTTCATCCACGCCTTGACATCAGTATATTTTTTTACTGCGTCGGTCGGTACGTCATTAAGCGTAATCGCCTTGAAATGGCTGTTGATATTGCCAGCTTTGGCTTTCATCACGGCAGCTACTGTCGGAGTTTCACTCCAGCCGGGAGCCAATACAATGCCAGGCACAAGGCCGGTAATCGGGAATACTTTGTTAAGACATTCCAAACCTTTGACAGAACCATCGCTCACATTGATGCCGCCAATGATATCATCTGCATCTACTGCTGCAGCATCAATCTCATCATAAGTAAGTGTTAAATTACTTGCAGCAGTTGCAGTGCCATCATCAAGCAACGTAATAACCAATACGCCATCGTCGTCATAAGCAGCTTCATAGTCGCTGCCGGCAATCAATGCAGAACCGGCCGTAGATGCTTTAATCTGCAAAGTGTCAAGCAGAACCGGAGCATCTACTTTTGCAACTTTGTTTGTCACTGTAACATTTTTAGAGCTAGTACTCTTCTTATGGGTTTTGGGATCCAATACGTTTACAAAAACCACCGGGCCGCGATTATATAATGCGAATTGGCTATACATTACCTCGCAGAGAGTGTATTTAGCCCAATCTTTACTGTAGCCCAACTGTTGTACTGCCTCAGCGTAACTGTAGCACAAAATGGGTTTGTTGCTCTGAGCGCGCTCACTCGCCAAATGTACCGGAGCGGTACCGAATACAACTGGCAGACCGGCAGCAGTGTTTACAGCAGGCACAACGCTAGTCGGAACCTCACTGGTATACACACCATGTTTATATGCCATGTTTTACACCTCCATAGCTTGTTTGTAATACTTATTCAGCGGAGTACCTGTTTGTTGAACTTCCTCAAGCGCTCTGTTAAGCTGTTCTACTGAAACAAACAGCTTCTCCAATTGAGGGAATTCATCGAATTCTGCATCTAAATGCTCAGGCAGACCGCCAATGAATACCTGATACTGCAGTAATCTTCCGCGGCTCAGGTTAGGGCCGATATAAATCAGCTTATCTGTTTTCTTATTCTTCGCCATAATATATGTCCTCCTCATAAGGTTGACCAATAGTATAAATTGCAGTAATTTTACCCTGCCACTGCGGAGCAGGCTGTGCTTCCGGCACTTCAATTTTCACAGGAAACAGCAGACGATGTCTGTCAGCTATAAAACGATGTTTTAAAAGATGCTGGCGCACATGCTCCATAATGTTATAGAGGCTGCGCCAATCATCATATTCACTGTCATCGTAAATACTAAAGCCAATTTCTACCGTTGCTGTACTCATATCGCCATCCGCAGTATCCTGCGCAGCGGTAACAAGAGCATAGATAAACGACGCCTGTTCATCAGCATTCATGCGTGCCGGAGGATAGCCGGCATATACCTTAATACTGCGCTTGCCGGATGGCTGCTGTGTACTGTAATCAACGATAACAGACCGTAAATAATCAGCCAGATTATCCATCAATTCAACTGTAGTCATAAAAGCTCCTTACTTCATTTTTTGGAAACGATATTCTACCTCATGCAGAAAACGTTCATTCAGCGTAGCTTCTGCCAATGGAGTAAGCTCGCCAATAACATTTTCAGCGCCAAACATCTGCGGTACGCTAGGACCATAAGGAATGCGCAAAGGATAGCGTGCTTTGCGTTTTTTACGCTGCATTGCACCTTTATAACCATTACGAGATACTCCAAGGAATAATCCTGGTACTGACTTAGCCCCACCTTGCTTTCGTATTTGCACTTTAACCGGACCACGTTTATGGTTACGTACCCGGAACGCTGTCAAAAGCAAGGGACTGCCTTGTGAAGCAAGAACGCCACACAATTTAGAGCGTGATGCACGCTTAATGTTCAGCGTCCCTTTAACATTCTTAGCACTCACCAGATAGTTTTTACGGATGGATTTAGAAGTTTGCGTTTTTATCTTTGTAATTGTACGATTGATAGCGTTTACGGCTGCAAGGTTAATTTCTTTAGGTGCTTTGCCCAACATCTGCTGTGCATACTCAATATTTTTAGCATCAATGCTAATCATCGGTCATTCGCCACCAGTTGGATTGTCAATATACCCATATCATCGCCCACGCTTTCAACCTCATACATTTTATCGTCAAGATAAAACCGCATGCCATACACCGGCACCTCCGGCAAATCAGCCTTCAGGCAATTAACCTGCAGCTGACTGCCATAAAGACCGGGATAATAAGCATCCTTGCCGGTCTGGACAGAAAGCGACTGCGCCACGGAGATATCCTGCACAATCGCCATGCACTCCGTACCGTTCAGATCATGCAGCTCCGCAAACTCCATCTCATTGAGAAAGACAGCCGCATTATCTGCGGCTATCTGCTCTTTAAAGCTCAGCGCTTTCATTGTACAGTTGCGGCTTCATCTACCGCCGGCAGCACGTCTTCATCATCACACGCAGCCTCTTTAGAGATAGATTTGGAAGCAGGCTGCTTTTTACTCTTTTTGCCAGAAGCAGGCTTTTCGGCCTCAGTTTTGCTAATAATTTCAACATCTTCCGGAGCAGTGGTTTCCGCCTCCGGCTCGCCAATGATTTCAAACTCTTCCGGAGCATCATCATACAGCTTTTGAGCAACGTCGTCAGGCAGCTCAACAACACTGCCCGCTGCATAAACTACGTTATTATGACGCAGAGAGAATTTCTTAACGAGGATATACATAAGCTGCCTCCTTATTTAACCTTGATAACATACCAGTCATCCACAGATTCAGGAACAACAAGGCAACGGCTCTGCATAGCAATAGAGCAGTAGTCATTCTCGATGTTCATAGTAACCTTAGGCACATAGCGGCCTTCGTAGGTGTGGAACTGCTTATCTTCCTCCATCTGAGTAACGGCGCCATACAAGCGCTTGCCACGACCGGCAACGCCGATAATAACGTAATCATCAGGCAGGTACGGAGTAAATACACCTTCGTTGTTGATGTAACCACCCTCGTAGGTGTACATCTCCAGGCCTAAAGCACCCAGCATACCGAAGCGCATAACCTCAGGGCTTTGAATCTTAGGTGCGAAGGACATCAGCGCCGCATTATCTCGAGACGGAATCAGCAGCTTGTCATAAATGCTTTTGTTGTTCAACAGCAGGTTGCTGGTAGCCTCAGAGCACATCATAATAGTCGGAGTCAGGCCAGCATTGCGGCGAATGGTTTTGGAAGCCTCCTGCAGGTTGCCGTAAGCATCAGAGGTGTCCTTATCCCAGGTATCGGTACCGGACAAGGTTTGTTTTTGAGTAAAGTTAAAAGAGATGGTGTCAATCTTTTGGGTTTTGCCTTCAACAATAAGCTCCGTTGAGTTTTCGGCAACCTTTGCTATGAAAGCACCGGCAGTAAAGTTGTACTGCTTGCGCTCTTCTTTAAGCTGGGCAATCTGCTTATCAAGCTCCTCATCCGCTTTAATCTTAAGCTGTGCAATAATGTTCTGGTGCGACTGCTGCAGGTCATGCGGCTTCAGCACCGCCGTATCTTCCAGGCTTAAGCCAAGTTTATTGCAGTCATCCAAGTAATCTATCCAGTCAATAAGCACTCCTCGGATGCTGTGGTATCTTTCCCTTTTCTGCTGCTGGCGAAGTATATACTTTAAAACCTCTTCTGCGCAAACGCCATAGCCTTTCAATGTGTCAAATCTTTCGCATGTGTCGAAGTTACTCAGACGTTCCAGCTCCTTGCGCTTTTGTGCAAGGTCCGTAAGACTAAAGCGCGAATTTTTCTTTAGATACAGCGCCAGGTGAAATGTATCCATATCCACCGCCAAAGCTGATAGCGCAAGCATATCGCCTTTGCCGATTGGCACTCCAAGCAGGTCCTTAGGCGTTTTGCCCTTCCAGTTGAATATATTACGGAAACTGCGGCATTCTAAGCCTTCTGCTACTATGTTCCACAGTCCCATTTTCATTATGTACTCCAGCTGCGGGTGCTTTTGATAAAGCTCTATATACCGGAAAGCACCTTCTGCCCCTGCCAGCCTGATGAAAGCATCCAGCTGACTGTATTTTAGCCAGCTATCCTTTAAAAGCGGCTTCAGCCTGTCTAAGCCAAGCCATACCTGGTAACCGCTAAGCTCCATAACATAATCCTTGCTGTACAAGCTTCTTCTTTTGCTCCACCATTCATTACCCCAAAAATCGCATTCATGCGTCCAATGGATTACTTCCCCCTTGCGCATCAGGTAATATTCACGCGGAACATAATCGTCAAATATTTCTCCGGTATCGGCGCATATACAGCGATAGACAGCAAAGCTGCGAGCGATTATAGCTTCCTTGTCATACAGAGCACGTTCAAAATATGTAAAATAATACTTTGCTTGGGTGCGTGCTCTTCGCCAGCCATGTACAATCTCACCATCTGCTCCGCATTTCGGGCAAGTTGCCCTATCTTTATGGCTTGACTTAGCAAGAACGATGTGCTTGCCACACCTGCTGCAAACCGCCTTTTGCTTATCTTCACGGTCAGGCACCATGAAAAAGTTTCTGGTCCCCGTGGCTACCTGATTAAAATAGCGTTTTACTTCATCGCCAATGCCAACAGGGAAATACCGCATAAAGTGCAGGAAGTCTTTATCTCCCAGCAGTCTTTCTCTGCTTTTGGGCCAACACTTAGCAACCGCCTGCTCTATTTCCTTCTTTTTCAATTGATTTCACCTTCTTGAAATTAGAAAAAATCATCAAGATTGACACTTACGGCAGCAGCGCCAGTGCCATTATCCATCGACGTTTCAAGCGTTTTGCCAAGCGCTTGGTGCGCGGCCGTTGCCCCTGCTGCAGGCTCTGTGGCCTTGATGTTGTAATATTTGCAGGCAATCTCAACCGCCTGCGCCTCATCCACGCAGCCACAGCCGCCAACAGCGTGCTTCTTGGCCTCTGCCTTGATGGCATCCAGCGCACCGGCCAAGGTTTTCTTTTGCTCGAGGATTTTTTCTGAAACCTCTGGGCAAGAAGTTGCCAGCTGCAGCAGTTGCTCAGCAATATACTTAGAGCATGGATCCTTAGCTGCTTCCATTTCTTTATCCAGCTTTTCAATTGCCCGTTTTTGGCCTTCAGTTAATGTCATTTTTAACCCTCCATATCTTTCAGCTTGCGCGCTTTGCGATGCAGAACAAAATTAGATACCTGATGGCGTGCTTTTCTGCGAGCTTCTACAAGCAGATGTCCTCTATAGCTGATGTGCTTATTGCGCAGCAAGCCATACATGCTACGTGCTACAGCATAATAATTAAGCTTTTCCATTGCTCTTCTTCTCCTCTTCCTCCCAAATTTCCATAACTGCACCGGCAAAGCGCTGGCAGGTTTTGTTTTCCTCTTCATTCAGCTGACGCTTCTTAACCTGGATGCTGCGTTGGTATAATTGTTTGGCCAAAACATCTAGGCGGGTATCCTTAGCGTTGAGCTTGCCATAATCGTGCGCCGCAACGAGCGCTATGGCCTGCAGCAAGACTTCCATAGTCTCAGCCGTTGCTTCCTTGGTCGCTTTGATTTCACGCGCGGCGGATTCCGCAATGGCCTGCGCAGGAGCAATGCCCTGCTTTGCACATTTAAATGCTACACGACGCTTATTTTTACGGGTTATACTACTCATTGCGGCCTCCCATTTGGCGGATTTCCTCGCCGATGAGCTTATACAGCTTCTTCAGCTCCTCTTTAGTCAGCGTAATGCCCTTGCCAGGCTTGCCGTTGGGGTTCCAGGTGCGCAGGTCATATTTTGTGTATTTCTCATCCCAGACAACCACGTTCAGCTCCTTGGTGTAGCCGGAAGGGTTCTCGATGAGAGCACCGATTCTTCTTTCTAACTTGAAATTAATCTGCATTGATTTCACTCCTTGTGTTTGTTATAATATATGTGATTTCACTTTTTACTTTTGTTTTCACTTTTGTGTGAACAACTCAATTCTTTTTCTCATATTTTTACTTCTTAGAGCATTGATACACCAATATCAATGCTCTTTTTCTTTTGTCCATGCCAGCGGTGCTCATTTACGCACCTCGATTGGAATGAGGACTACATCCCCCGGCTGAAGGTCGCCTTCGATATTGCTTATTTTGCGTGTCCAGAAGATAACTTCCCGGACGTCGCGATGGTCGCCTTCGCTATCCATAACACCGCCTACCAGGTGCCATAATGTATCGCCCTCTGCAGCAACAGTACGGACAACATAGTTGTCAACCGGACGGCTGTAATCATACGCAGCCCAAACGCAGCAGGCTGCCAGCAAAGCAAACAGCACTTTTTTCATAATCGTTTCCCTCCTTTACACAACTCCTTTACGGATTTGTTCCAGCCGAGCAAGGTAGCTATTGCCGGCATTGGCAGTGCGAATATTGACCTTAGCCGGCTTTATCATTGGAGTATATACAGCCATGTGCTCATTGCAAAGCTGTTCCAGCATTTCATCAGCACGCTTCACGTTGATACGCCAGCCGCCAATCTTTACAGCTGGCAGTTTGCCTTTCCGACACATATCGTAGATGGTTCCTACGCTGGCCGATACGTGCTTAGCGTAGTCCTTAATAGACATGTACAGTACATCAGCCATATTACGGCCCTCCTTTCTTTTCCACCGCCTTTCCTCAGTGTTATAATAAAAGCACGGGAAGGGGGTGATTGTTATGCAAAGAAACGAATATATTTATATTCTTAACGGCATCCTTGACGGCTTAAAGAAGAACAATACGAGTAATGTTAATCCGCCTCTTTCGGATAAACAAATTGACGCTATTTCAACAGCCGTTATGAATGCCATCGCAAGATACGACTCTCTAAAACGCCCTAAATAATATCTACCTTAACATCGGCATATTCAAAAGGCATTTTCAGATCTTCTAAAGCTGCTTCCAATTCTGCCTGTGCCTTTTGGACACGCTCAAGCTTACGACCAAGCTCACTTCTTTTGTATTGAGCCTTCACCTCAATACAAATTGGTGTGCTTTTGCTTTTTGTATCATCCATTCTTTTCACCTCCCTTCCTTAGCTCCTGCACCAGCGCCGCATCCAGTGCTAATCTGCAAATAAATCTTTAACGCTTATATTCAAAACATCGGCTAAACGCTTTAAAGTGCTTAACTTTACATCGCCGCCATTTTCGATAGCAGGAATTGTTCGATATTGCAAACCTGCTTTTTTAGCAAGCTGGTATCTTGATACACCTTTAGCTTCTCTGATTTCTTTCAGCCTTAACATTTAACGCACCTCCGCAACATATTCGTATTTGACCATTTGACATTACACAAGATGTTGTATTATAATACTAGTGTAGTAGATGAACTGTTTTTCACTCTCAAATTCTCTACTAGATTCTGGACAGGAAGGAGGTGCAACTATGAACGCAAGAATTACTTTCAAAAGCGAAAGACATGCTGATGTGCAGAATTTGAAAGAAGTCTACGCTGGCCGCAAATGTGTTTCTGAGCCATACGATAGCCTTCTAAATCCCGATACCGCCTTGACTTTTGTCGGCGATACCACTATCTGCTGCAACAGTAACGACATTCTGCTTGTTACTATCGGCTAAGCAGTCTACCTCTAGGAGCAGGTTTATGCGTTCGCATGAGCTTGCTCCTATTTTTTCTACAGCTGTAACAATGCTTTTTATTTCTTCCATGCTCGCTGAAGGCATTTTTGCTTTTATCGTTATCATCTTCCTACACCCCCTTCCTCCTTACCATGTTGATTGCTTCAAGGATTGGTGCCAGAAAAACGTATTTCCTACGCTTTTGGTCTTGCTGAATATGCAGAAGCAATAATGTAAAGTCTGACATATCAGGGCACTTCTGAAAGCTGCAATGATATGGACGCTTCATCAGCCAGCAGTCACATATCTTAGCCAGCTTCTTGCCACATTTATTGCAGAAGTTCCCTTTTTTGCCGACCTTTCCGCAATGCGGGCAGGTTGTCATTTTTTTATCCTGCACTCTCTCACACTCCCTTCCTAAGCTCCTGCACCAGAGCCAGCAGCTCATCCAGATACTCCAGCTTGTCCCAGCCTTCAAGTTCGCAGACCATAAGGTCCATGCGGATGTCTGCCAGCAGGCGCAGTTTCATCTTTTCCCGTGCCAAGCGATTGAATGCTTGACGCGTTGCCGGCGTGTCCGGCGTAAACTGTATGCTCATTATTGCCTTCGCGCTTCCCCCCCTCTATCTCGCCACGAGCTGCTCTACCGTCGTGCCCAGCACCCGCGCCAGCGCCACGCCCAAGTTGAGGCCAGGATACTTGACGCCTTTTTCTACCAAGCTAACGTATTCCTGCGTCACACCGAGACGCTGTGCAAGCTGCGCCTGCGTCATATTTTTCTGCTCACGCAGAAGCTTTACTTCTTTGCCTAACATTTTTTGCCCACCTTTCAGGATTATTAAGCTTCAAATTGTCAAGGACAATTTGAAGCTTTTGATATAACTATGTTATATCGTTTATGATTTTAAATCACATCAACAAGCAAAAAAAATTGAATCTCTTTCGTCTCTTGTTAAATTTAAAAAAGTGGCTGTTCTGCTAATTTCACTAGCCTTAAATTCAGATTTACCTTTCATTTTGTTTAAAAGCGCCATTTCGCTTATGCACAACGCATTGGCAAGCGCTTTTTTTGATTTTCTTTTGCGAACCAGTTGAATTTCCAGCTCTTGTGAATTGGTCATCTTTCTCACCTCTTTTGATTTTTAATCACAATTTGATTATAGTCTTTTTCTGATTATTAGTCAAGTATTTTTTGCTTTTCTAAAGAAAAATTTGATTATCAGGAAAGAACGTGCTATTATAATAGCATAATAAAAAAATCTTGGGGGTTTCAAATGGAATTATATAAAAATATCAGAAATCGTAGAATAGAATTAGGCTTAACTCAAGCAGAGTTAGCTAAAAAAATAGGTTATCGTTCTATTTCGACTATAGCTAAAATAGAACGCGGAATAAACGATATTCCGCAATCTAAAATTAAAGCATTTGCTGATGCTTTGAATACTACTCCTGGCGAGCTTATGGGCGAAGTAGAACCCGCCCCCGTGCCGCTCTCCCTCACCCAGCAGGAAGAAACACACATAAAAAAATACCGCCAGCTGGATGCTGACGGCAAGGAAGATATTGACGATTTGATTGATGTTAAGCTGTCCAAGCTCCAGCGCAAGGCGGAAGAAGACGTGGAGAGCTTAGGATAATAGATTTTGAAAGCGAGGAATGAAGACATGAAAGATGTAAAATTATTTCAGAGTGCGCAGATTCGCTCCATTTGGAACGATGAAGCCGGAGAATGGTTCTTTTCTGTTGTCGATGTTGTCGGTGCATTGACCGACAGTGCGGATAAATCAGCTTATTGGCGCAAGCTAAAGCAAAGACTGAAGGCAGAAGGTAATGAAACCGTGACAAATTGTCACAGGTTGAAATTGCTTGCAGAAGACGGGAAAATGCGTCTCACTGACACCGCAAATACAGAAGGTATTCTGCGTATTATCCAATCTATCCCCTCACCTAAAGCCGAACCATTCAAGCAGTGGCTCGCGCAACTCGGTGCGGACCATATCCACGACCTTGAAGCAGCAGAAGCTTTCAACAAGGAAATAGACGCTCGCATTGAAGCACGAAATAATATCAAACAGCATAACGTTGCTCTCGCTGATGCAGCCTTTGCTGCAGGCGTAAAAACGAACCTTGACTTCGCCAAATTCCAAAATAGCGGTTACATGGGACTTTATGGCGGCGAAACCGCTGGCGATATAAAACGTCGCAAGAAGCTTAAACCTAATCAAGAGATTTTAGACCACATGGGCAGTGTGGAACTCGGTGCGAACCTGTTCCGCATCACGCAGGCAGAAGACAAACTGCGCCGTGAGAATATCAGTAGCAAAGAAGCTGCCAACAAAGTGCATTACGAAGTCGGTCGTACCGTTCGCAAAACTATTGAAGAACTCGGCGGCACAATGCCAGAAAAATTGCCTACGCCAAGCGAAAGTATCAAGCAGCTCGATAAACCTAAAAAATAAAAAAGACGCCCTCGTAAGAGAGCGCCTTCAGGATCAGTATTCTTTCAAAATATACTCTTTCAATACCATGTCCTCTCCACGCCAAACAATAGCGCGGAATTCTTGCAGGTCTTCCATGGTATAACCTTCAATTCTTCGCAAGGAAAATGATTTTTCGTTATTCAGAAAATGCTCGCCCCAACCGGAAGCAATAAGATTACCTGCTTTATAGACTTCATAGTAATGAGGCCTGTTGTCGCAGCCAACTTTTTCCAAAATCGTTTCTTCAACAAATATCGGATTTTTACCGAAACGCTGATTGATAATGTTGGCCAACACTACAGCCTTATCACGCAGCCATACAGGCCACAGCATTCCTAACGCTCCGGCAAAGATAATAGCGCAAGCTACTCGCATCATTTCGCTGAGCTGGATACCTAACAGTAGACAAATATTGCTCAGCACCAATGCCAGCAACCAAGCTGCTGCAGCAAAAAGAAAGTAAGCAAGAACCTCATTATTTAACTTTTCCTTTTGTACATTGCCGTTCATCAGCTTGCAGGCTGCCACGCCTACAAACCCCGAAGCTGCCTGTGCAATATTTTGAAATAAATTTAATTCCACAATATCCCTCCATTCTGAAAGAAGGTGAAACAATGAATAAACCGAACCCTGCGCCGTCCAGCAGCGAAAGCAGAAGCGACCAATTTACCATGCCTCTGCCACCTGCAAAACCGGCGCCATTACCACCAAAACAGAAATGATTCATCTTACCTTCTGGCTATATTATATCATGTGTTTTTCTTTATAACAATATGGTCAGTTTTAGAATGCCGCCAGCAAATGACAGGCAAATTGCCAGCAAATAAAAAGCAATATGCATTTTTTGCATATTGCAAATTCAGACAAACCTGTAGGCGAAAGAAAAAACGCCCCCGATATGGGGGGGCGCAACGATAAATATATTAGTTTACTGCGATAAAGCGTTTAGACAATGCTTCTTGTAATATTTTGGATAAGCTCAGACCTTCTTCAGCGGCCTGCTCATCCATCCAGCGTGGAAGGCTGATGGTGCGTTTTACCGCCCTATTGTCCTTAATATCTGCCTGAATAAAATTTACAAATTCGTTATCATCTAATTCGATGCTTTGCAAATTGCTAGGTGCGGGAATTTCTTCCTTGCTATCCTTCAAATATTCAATCCACTGCGTGAGCGCAGCTTCGGCCATCTTCATGGCGTTACCCAAAGATTTGCCCTCGCTGATGCAACCAGGTAAATCAGGGAAAATAATAGTATACGTACCATCCTCGTTTGCATGGAACACAGCAGGATAAACGTATTCTTGTAGTGTTTGCCTCCTTTTCATGTTAGCGACTTCCTCCTTTTATTATTAAATGCTATTGAATTAATGATTGCGATTATAGTAAGAAGCCCGCAAAGCGGGCGGAGTAAAAAGTAATCTCTATTTTACTCCCGCAGCTTTGAGGATTGCTTTCGCTGTCAGCTCGTTCAGTTCCCGGTGCCTTGGAACCTGAACGGAGCGGCTGCCTGGTTTTTTGTAGACGGAATGGTCTCCATCATCACGTTCAAGCTTAAAGCCTGCTTGCGACAGCAATTTTACTAAATCGCGTCTTTTCACATGATCACCTCGCTTATCTTTGTTTTTTCTAATTATATTATAATACGTAATTTACGTAATGTAAAGTAAAAAATAAGTAATTTACGTATTTTTTGCCAATATCAATACTTTTATAAATAAAAAATCCCCCGGTGCTACCAACACCGAGGGACCTGCAAGAACGTGCTACCAACACGCTCAACGTCATCAACCCATGTTCCACCAAGAGCTGATTACTTTTTTATTATATCAGCTCTGCTTGAAAAATGAAAGGAGCTGATTTTTTATGGCTAAAACAAAAAAATCTAACGGCGAAGGAACCATAAGCTACGAAAGCGACCGCAAAATGTACCGGGCAAGACTAATCGCCCCGAACGGAAAGCGCATCTCTAAACGCTTCCACACGAAAAAGGAAGCAATGGAATGGATTGCTGTTATCCAGGCAGATATCTGCAAGAACGTCTATGTAGCGCCCAACAGCCTGCGCTTAGGCGAATGGCTCTCCGAATACCTTATTACCTATAAAGCACCCAAGGTGCGCCCCAAAACACTGGATCGCTACATTCAGACCGCAAAACATATTGCACCCATCGCAGAAGTGGAGCTGCAGAAGCTGACTGCCCATACTGTGCAGCAATTCTACAATGAGCTGCCGCCGATGAGCGCTAGCAGCAAGAATAAAGTGCATAAGCTCCTGAAGGCTGCCATCACCAAAGCCTGCGCCATTGACCTGGTTGCCAAAAACTTCATGCAGGCGGTAGAAGCTCCACCGGTTCCCAAGGTTGAAGTCCAGGTATTCACTACGGAAGAAATCGGTAAGATTCTGCAGACAGCCAAGAACAGCCGTTATTACAGCAAATACTATCCCTTCTTCCTCTTGGCTGCAACTACCGGCGCACGCCTCGGAGAGCTGTTAGGACTTAAAGCGCCAAACGTAAAGCCCGGTTATATCTACATAGACAACAGCCTTCAGGCCGTCCGCGGAACGCTCACAGATATGCCGCCCAAAACTGCTGCCGGTGTACGCAAGATAACTATTGCGCCCGAAGTCAGCAAAGCCCTTAAGCTCGCCAGCGCCTCTTCCGGTCCGGTGCTTTCGTTTAACAGGTACGTTTTCCACACCCGCAACGGCACGCCGATAGCACCAAGGAATATGGAACGCATCTGGAAGGCACTGCTGCAGGAAGCAGGCGTTGAATATAAGAACTTCCACGTTCTGCGTCACACCATGGCCACGCAGCTGCTTGCCAACGGTGTATCCATCGCCGAAGTTGCCAAGCGCTTGGGACACAGCAAAATCAGCCACACGCTCAATCTTTACAGCCACGCCGTACCTAATTATGACGAAGGCATTCCGGATATCATCAACAAAGCATACGCACTCTGACCGCGTTGGCCCCAGCGTTGGCCCCAAAAGCGTTTTCAAATCCCGCAAACCGCATGAAATGAGGGTTTTTAGGGATATTGATATTAGGCCTTCTAAGCCGTGGGTCGGGGGTTCGAATCCCTCCTGGATCACCATGAGAGAAACCCCGCAACCATGCAGGTTGCGGGGTATTTTTGTGTGTAAAAAAAGCGTTTTTAAGTTGTTGATTTTTAGTATTTTCGCCCTATTTTTGGCTATTTTTTAGGCGCGTTAGCCCCAAATATTTCCTTATCATCATGACGTTTAGTGGTTGCTACTTTATTCCACATAGTTAAATTAAAGCTGCATTTTAGCATTGCTTGACATGTTCAAGCATTTTTGCTACATTAATCATTGACGGAAGAGTTCCGCATGTTAGCCATACTTTCTCGTCACTTTTCCAGACATAGCCTGCTCTGCACATAATACCGCCAGTACCTTTGCCCTGTTCGCCGTTAAACTTAACTTGAATGATGTTAGAGTTATCGCCTACGATTGATACTTCTGCGGTAGTCCCTTTAGGGAGAAGGAGAGATTATTGTGAGAGAATTTATTCACAACATATACCTTATTGTAAAATTGATAGTCATTGTAATTTTCCTGTACATCTTTGCCGCCTTAGCTTTTGTGATTGTTGGTGGAACCATGATGAATATATTTTTGAAATAAATAGGCTTAAAAAAGAGGATAGTTTTAATATGTACCCCCAATTCTGGACATTCAGAGTTGGGGGTGTTTTTATGAAATACAGTTATAAGTACAAAAAGAAATGTGTCGAATTATACAGACAAGGCAAATGAGCTGAAATACCAGAGGGAGTAAGTGTATCTAGGTTTCATCATGCAGTTGTTGAATGGACACGATTGGGAAAAGCATGTGGGTCAGAAGTGCTGAAACACAAAAATAAGAACAAAGCGTGGTCAGCACCGTTCTCAACTTTTTCCAGTGCTTCGTAAACCTGTTTCATTTCCATTGTTCTGATACCTCCATATCATGGGCCTCCGCCCTGTATTGTGCCCTCTCCTAGGCAATAAAAAAGCACGCTGTTACACGTGCTTGATTAACGATGTTAAATTATTAAATCCCCGGAGTAATGTCTTTAATGCCCTTTGCCAGTCTGTAAGCCTTGCGCATCATAGAATTCTCTTCCAAATATTGCAAACCTTGCAATGTGATTTGTGGATTGATAGGCGTTATATAAGTTCCTGTAGCTGTTGATGTTATCTTGATTTCATCAATGTACCCTGCTTTTATAAGCATCTGGATAAGATTTTGCCACAGCACTTCTGAAATATTCAGTTTTTGGGGCGTTAAGTCTTCCCAATCTGGTTCCTCAACATCTAAGTTTTTCTCAAAAACCTTGAGTATTTTATAAATTATCTTAAAATTATCCATGTTATCTCCTTATAAAAACCTTGTAAGCCTATCTACTTAAACAATAGTCACAACTTTATCTTTAAAATCATCTGTGGTGTGAATTGTAATCCATCTTTTAACAGAATTCGGCATATAGTGAAACCTTTTGTTATCAATAATTGCTATGCCAATTCCCTCTATTTGATAATCTCTATCAAGCACAAGAATAGTTAAGTCCTTAGTATGTGGCACTTTAAGAGAATCTATAATCTTATATTTAGTGCTCATTATCGGTTCCCCCCTTGCTTCAAGAATTCTTGCAATTTCAATTGATAAGTTTTTAAGTTTTGCGTTGTTACTTGAATTTCCTCTATTGGTATTTTATACTTCTCTGACATTTTTAGCAAGTATTTTTGTGCATCAATCTCTCTGCGTAATATCATTTCACTAAAAACAAGATTATTGTAATCTCCACGTCTATCCTGTTTAGCATGATACATTTTTTCAAGAACATCAGAAATAGTCGCACCATCCCTTATGAAAGCGATTTTGCTTCCAACTAAATATGAAGCATATGCTCCCTGTTTCTCTAAAAAGCGATCCGCTTCTTCGCCTCGTATTATAATGCCCCCATCATTCAAAAATTCTTTTACTAATTTATTATACGCCGCTTTATAAATAATCTGCTGTCCTTGAGCCCCTATACGCCGACGCTTTAGAATACTTTCGTTCAGCCTGCTTTTTACTTCTCTCAGCCCAGCATAACCACGCATATACTTCCGCCAGTCTTCACCGTTTTCCCACGCTTTCAAGCCTTTACGCCCCAGCACCTGCGCACTGCGTGATTCCAGCAAGCTGTTCAGCCATTTGTCGCCTGCTTCCCGCACCTGATCGCGTTGCTGCTGCATATCAACTTCGTCTTCAATGACTTCCACGTACCGGCATAAGCAATGCGGGTGTACCGGC
This sequence comes from Phascolarctobacterium succinatutens, assembly GCF_958453765.1. Taxonomy (GTDB): domain Bacteria; phylum Bacillota; class Negativicutes; order Acidaminococcales; family Acidaminococcaceae; genus Phascolarctobacterium_A; species Phascolarctobacterium_A succinatutens_B. Next base: position 28,008 of record NZ_CAUDZA010000010.1, read on the forward strand.
AAAGGCGGCAGCTTATCCTTAGGATATATACCTGCACCTAAGCCATACATATCAGCTTTGGCGTACATATCGCAGATGTCGAAAACAGGGTGACGGCTGCTTAATTTGAATTTCACAGCCACAATATCAGCGTCTTTTTGCATCTTAGCTATGAAGCCATCAGCCCATGCCCTCGCCATCTCGGTTCGGGTGATGCGTTCAGCAACATAGCGGGATTTTTCATTGACAGCAACTTCCACGGCCTTTTCAATAGCCTTTTCATTGCCTTTCTGCACTGCTTCCAGCAATTTATTATAGGCTGCCTGCAGTGCCTTGTTAGGTGCGCCATTTTTGGCCAGACTATTGATTTTGTCAATGGCCTGCCTTTGTTCAGCCAATGCCTGCAGGTCATTGCCGGTAGCCTCCCTTACCTTATGCTGATAATATCCTTGCCGCCGTTATATACATTCTGAGCATTTGTCTATAGCATTTTATAAATCGTTTTGTAATTTTTCTGGCATATGTTGCATTGCATAAATAAAAATTTTATATTTATCTCAACGAAACTTGCATCTTCTTCTAGCCATAAACGCCTCCTGCTGTTATAATATAAATAGAGGATGGTGATAGTTATGTATCTTTTCGGAATAAAAAAATGGTATTTCAACTGGGTTCTGATGATTTTAACTCTTGCTGTTTTCCCGCCGTTAACCATATACATGTTATACCGCATGATTAAAGATTTCTTTAAAGAATCCAATAAACAAGCATATTACGACCAACTTGCCGAAGATGTACGTGAAGAAACACGTTTAGAAGAATTAAGAAAAACACGTGAAGCTATAAAACAAAATAAATAATTTTCATTCCCGCTCATTTGGGCGGGTTATTTTTATTCGCCGGCGAACGCCAACAACCTCCAAGATGCTTTTCAGCTTTGTCGCACTCTGCTCTCCTGCCGTGCGGTGCTTCTTAGCTTCGTTGTTGAGAGTATTGATTTCGCCCTTGATAGCAGCGATGAGGTCAGCACCGTTCTCAACTTTTTCCAGTGCTTCGTAAACCTGTTTCATTTCCATTGTTCTGATACCTCCATATCATGGGCCTCCGCCCTATATTGTGCCCTCTCCTGGGCATATAAAAAGCGTATCCTGTGAAATTCACAAAATACGCTAATTATTAAATTATTTACTGCATAAAAAAGCCCACAGCATAGCTATGAGCTTTTAAAGCATTTCAATTTCGGTAATTTCATGCTTAGCAATTTCAATAAGTATATTATTTTCATTTCTAATAATAATGCTTTCTTCTTCATCCTCTTCAATGGTCGGAATATAGTCAATAACGCGACCTTCAATCGCACCACCATCTAAGCACAAAATTTTAATTTTTTTCCCAAAAGTTTCTCTTAATTTCATATCATTCATCCTTTCTAGGATAAATATGACTACCAGTTTTAGAATAAACTATAACCGCTGCTTTAGTCCTCGTTTCTTTACCATTTTCATTATCTACATGAGCACCTATAATTTTATCACTAACAACCCTTTCTTTATTTTTCCAATTACCATTGCTGTCAAAAACAGCCTCGCCAGTAGTACTCAACTCATCAACTAACCGTTGAGCTCTGCTAAATTACCGTCCAAATAGCTTCTTCCGTCAATATAGCCTCTACTACCCTTAATATGCCTGTTTTGCTTGTCAGCATTAATGGTTTTAGAAATTTCGCCGAGCCTTAGCTTTTCTTTTATTATACAATTATCTTTATTAGCTTGCAATTTCTCATCAGCGTAAAACTGCAACATAAGTTCAAATACTCTGCTCTCCGCTTCACGCAGTCCAGCATAACCACGCATATACCCCTGCCAGTCCTCACTAGCGTTCCACGCCTTCAAGCCTTTACGCCCCAGTACCTGCACCTAAGCCATACATATCAGCTTTGGCGTACATATCGCAGATATCAAAAATCATGTGCCTTCATATAATAAAATAACGCAGAATGTACTCATCTTCTCAGTACATTCTGCGTTTTGCTTTACAGGCTCAAAAAGTTTTCTAAAATCGTCCGTCCCTGCGGCGTCATAATCGACTCCGGATGGAACTGCACACCATACACCGGCAGCGTTTTATGCTGCAGCGCCATAATCTCGTTCTTTACCGTTTTTGCCGTAACCTCCAGGCATTCCGGCAAGCTTTCCGGCTCCACAATCAGCGAATGATAGCGCGCCGCCTCAAAGCCGTCCGGCATATCCTTAAAGATGGGGCTTGCCGCCTCCAGATACATCTTATCCGCCTTACCGTGCACAATCTCCGGCGCATGCACCACATTGCCGCCAAAGGCCTCGCCAATCGCCTGATGCCCCAGGCATACTCCTAAAATTGGGAACTCACCGGCAAGCTGACGGATAACCTCCAGACAAATACCTGCCTGCTTGGGATTGCCCGGCCCCGGTGAAATAATAATATGATCCGGCTGCATTGCTCTGATATCCTCAATCGTCAGCTTATCATTGCGCACAACCTTGATATCAGGATTAATTTCGCCAATCAGCTGATACAGATTAAAAGTAAAGCTGTCGTAGTTGTCTATAATCAAAATCATTCCTTACTCCTCCTCTGCCGTCATGCGCAGCGCCGTCATGCAGGCGCCTGCCTTATTCACGGTCTCCTGAAATTCATTGTCCAACACGGAATCCGCAACGATACCGCCGCCAGCCTGAATATAAACCCTGTCGTTCTTTTTAACCATAGTGCGGATGGTAATACAGATATCCATGTTGCCGCCAAAATCGAGATAACCCATGCCACCGCCGTAAATACCGCGGCGCTCCGGCTCCAGCTCGTCAATAATCTCGCAGGCGCGAATCTTCGGCGCTCCGCTCAGCGTGCCTGCCGGGAATACTGCCCGCAGCGCGTTCAATGCGTCCTTATCGGCACTCAGCTGGCCTGTAACCTTGCTCGTGATATGCATAACGTGTGAAAAACGCTTAATCGCCTTATAATCGCTCACCTTGACGCTGCCAAAGTCACAGACACGGCCAACATCGTTACGCCCCAAATCCACCAGCATATTATGCTCCGCGATTTCCTTGGCATCTGCCAAAAGCTCCTGCTCCAGCGCCTTGTCCTCCTCACTCGTCCTGCCGCGGCGGCGTGTGCCCGCAATAGGCATGCTGATAACCTTTTTGCCAACTACCTTCACCAACGTTTCCGGCGAGCTGCCGGCGATTTCCACATCGTCATTATGCATAAATACCATGTACTGCGAAGGGTTCGTCGTTCTCAAATAGCGGTAAGCGCTGAAAAGGCTTTGGTCATAGGTTGCGCTGAATTTTTGCGCGTAAACAATCTGAAAAGCATCGCCGTTTTTGATATATTCCTTGCAGCGCAGCACATTTTTATTATACTGCTCACGGCTCTGGTTACTGGTGAACTCGCCCAGCTTAGCCTTTACAGGCTTCTTCGGCTGCACAGGCTGCAGCAGCATTTCCTCCATCGCCGCAATTTCACGCTCTGCTTTAGCGTAATTGATGGAAGCATTATCCGTTTTGACATTCACAATCAGGAAAATCTTCTGCTTGAGATGGTCAAAAGCAATCAGCTTATCAAACAGCATCAAATCAACGTCGGCAAATTCCGCCTTGCGCTCTTTATTCACACGCATATCCGGCTCGCAGTAGCGCATAAAATCAAAGCCAAAGGTGCCTACAAGACCGCCGGTAAAGTTAGGCAGGCCATCAATCTGCGGTGCCTTGTATTCCTCCAGAATATGGCGGATGCAGCCCAAGGGATCGTTTTCCTGATACTTCACGGCAGCACCGCTGATGATTTCCGCATTACCGTCGGTTATTTTCAAACGCAGCATAGGATCATAGCCTACAAAGGAATAACGCGCCCAATGCTCACCGCCCTCAATGCTTTCCAAAAGGAAGTAGTTGCGGCTGCTGCGTCTTACATTGTCCAAAAATGCCAGCGGCGTCAGCATATCCGCCAGGCATTCCTTAGCTACAGGCACAGCCTTGTAGTCCTTTGCATACTGCATGACCTGCTCCAAAGATAAATTCAACATTTTGTCACCTCATCTGCTTATTTTCACCCATGTCAACAAAAAAGCCTGTCCTCGTACTGCTCGCTTTGAGCAATATCAAGGACAGGCTATAAATTCTTATACCTACGGTACCACCTTGCTTCGCCGTACACCGGCGCTCTCTCGCAGAATGCTGACACATTCCTCACCCTTAACGCCGGTGTAACGTTGCCGAATACTCTCGCCTAAGCGATTTGACAGCACCCTCAACGGTCCATTTATCAGCCTGCATCTCTATCCGGCTCCCACCTGCCCGAACTCTCTGTAAGCGCATTTACTGACTTGATCTCCGTCTCAACGGTTTGTGGTCTTTTGGGAAGTTGTGCCTAGTGTATCACTCTGCATTAATAGTGTCAAGAAAATATTACACTTTGCGTACTTCCGATTATTTTGCAGTGAATAATGTAAAGCAGGTTACAGTTTCAAAATAACTGCGCAACAGCAAGCAATGTATATATTACGCAAGTTTTTCTTCTGTATGAGAAAAACTCACTCAAAACTCAAAATTTTTCTTTTCTAAACTAAAAACTTCTGATTTTTAAGCATTGTTTCTTCTGCAGGCGAAAAACTTTTGGATGTAGGAAGAAATATAACTACTTGACTCAATTTTCTTCCAAAAGAAAATCTATGATATTCTTTTGCTCAATCCCATCCTCACCCATCGGTAATTCATCAAGAGTAAGCACATACTTAGGATAGCTGTCATTAATCTTTTTTAGCGGAGCAAACTCACGCTCATATGTTTTTTCATCTAAAACCGTTGCTGATACTTGATAATAAATGCGCTTATCCTCTTTTTGAGCAATGAAATCTACTTCGAGCAAATCTAATTTGCCTATGCTGACCTGATATCCTCTTCGCAAAAGCTCCAGATAAACAATATTTTCAAGAATATGTCCGATATCGCGAGTGCGTTCACCCAATAAAAGGTTACGCAAGCCTATATCAACGATATAATATTTTTCCAGTGATTTCAAGAACTCTTTCCCTTTGATATCATAGCGATTTGCTTCATACAAAATAAAAGCATCTTTTAGTGCTCGAATATAGTTATCAATAGTCCCTGATGTAGTCCTTCTGCCATTACTGTTCAAGGTATCAGCTATTTTTTTAGTTGAAACTATATTTCCTATATTATCAAATAAAAATCGTATTACATCTTCTAAGAGCTTTACGTCTGAAATCCTCTTGCGTTCAACAATATCCTTAAGTAAAACAGTGTTGAATATACCTCTAAAGTATTCCAAGCGAACTTCTTTGTTATCAATAGTTGCAGCATAAGGAAAGCCACCATTAAGATAATATTTATTAAACGCCGTCTTTTTATCTCCACCGACTAATTCCCAATACTCCTTAAACGACAACGGTAGTATGCTCAGTTCAATATACCTTCCAGACAACAATGTAGATAATTCACCAGAAAGCAAATATGCATTAGAACCAGTAATATAAATATCTACATCATCACGTAAGAACAAACTGTTGATAGCCTTTTGAAACTCAGAAATAATTTGTATTTCATCTAAGAATATGTAATTTTTTTCATTAGGGGATAAGTTTTCCAGGATATGATTATATAAAGCATGATAATCCTTAAGACTTTCCCAACGCAAATCTTCAAAATTTATATATTGACAGCATGAAGGATGCACACCGCTGCTTACTAAAAAATCTCTATACATTTCCAGCAGTGTCGACTTACCGGAACGACGCACACCTGTAATAACCTTGATAATCTTTTTATCTCGCATCAATTTTAGTTTTTCCAAATATGTCTGACGTACAATCATACAAATCCTCCTCTCCCAAACTAGCATTATACTTCTTTGTCCTTTATATCATAACAGAAAGGATAATCCTACGCAAGTTTTTCTTCTCCATAAGAAAAACTCACTAAAATCTAAAAGTTTTTCTTTTGTAAACGAAAAACTTCTGATTTTTAAGCATTTTTTATTTTGTAGGCGAAAAACTTTGGAGTTAAAAATTTCTTTATACAAGCGAAAAAAGGCGGCGCAAGCGCGCCGCCCAAGGCTTCAGGTAAAAACTTACTATTTCATGCACGCATCACGCGGCAGTCCCAGCTGCTCGCAGATATCGCCCCATTTTTGCTGACGTGTCTTCATTGCCAGCAGCTCCTCCACGCTCTTGTCGCAGTGGCGCGCCAGGAACATCGCACGCTTCACCTGATGCGAAGCGTAACCCATGCGCATGTATTTGTCTACCAGCTTTTTATCCAGGCCAAACAGGCGGTGGATACGGTCAACCTTGTACTCATGCTCGGCACGCGCCAGCTTCTCCGGCGTCAGCCCCAGCAGATAATCAACACGCGTCCACACGTATTTATCGCGCAGCTGCGCAACCTCCTTCACCGGCTTTTTCGCTGCATAGGCATGCAGGCAGAGCTTTTTCAGCTCCATATAGCTGATGCCGCTGTCAAAAAGCTCGCCAAGCTCTTCCTTGTCAAAGAGAAAGCTGTCATGCAGGCCGTTCACTGCCTTTTCCTTATCCATAGGCTTCTTGCCTGCGGCGCTGGCAGTTGCTCCGCCAACAACAAAAAGACCGCAAAGCATGAGGCATATCAGGAGAGTTATCTTTTTCATTTTGCACCTCCGAGGTAAGTCAGCAATAATACTCAATCTCACCAAATCTTTCAATCCAGGCAGAAATAATATCTTCACTCTGTGCTTCAATCATTTCAACCAAACGATTAAGTATTTTAGAAGGAATTCTTTTGTCGTGCGGATTTGCTATCATAGCCCTTTTGCTTTGAGTTATCCATATTTTGGTTGCATCTGCATGTGGCATTCCATCGGAAACATGCACATGAACAGGCTCCAGCGGCAATCCTTCATTAGACCAAAAATATACTCTATAGGGACCAAATCTAAGCAGTTGCGGCATCTGATTGAAACCCTCCAATTTGCGAATATTTAATTATCAAATGAGCATTTTTTTTGATTCTTGCTAAAATTTTCTCCTGTTCATCTTTTGTATAGCCAATTACATCTTTGATTTCGTATTTCGGTAAAACGCATAAAAGGCTGTGAAATCCATCTTCTGCATCAGGTGTTTCCACGTATACTAAAACAGTACCGTCCGCTTTCATTTCCGAATGCGTATATTCAGTTCCATCATTTAGTGTCAAATATGGATAAATCATATTAAGCACCATCCTTTCATACGTATTATAGCATATCTGCAAGTTCAGAAAAAGCTATATAAAAGTGGCGGCGCATTTGCGCCGCCGTAAAGGTTAAGTGTTAGAAGCTATATTCGTAGCCAACCATGAAGTTACGGCCCAAGGAATAAAAATTCGATGTGCTGTTGCTTGTAATATCTAATCTGTCAAATATGTTGTTAATGTGCAAAAATGCCTTTTGATTTTTCTCGGGTGCATAGGTAAAATGCAAATCAGTAAAGCATTGCGGCTTGATTTCTCTTTGAGGTTTGGTGATAGAGGCTCTGGTAGACATCCTGTCGCCTACAAAGTTTACAGACATGCTAGCAGCAAATTTACTTTGCGTATAATCAACAGCTCCTTGCAGCTGATATTTATTATAAATTTGATGCCAATCCATATCACCGTAGTTATGAATATTTTGAGCTTTAGGATTTTGGTAGGTAGCACCCCAACGTGTTGACCAATTATCATCATGCTTTATTGCATAAGACAATTCAACACCAGTGTTTTTAACATCTTCGTTGAAATAGTCTACTTCATCAATAAAGCCGTCTTTATCATATTTTACGTCAGCGTCTATAGAATCCTTGATTTTATAATTGAACAAAGCAAATCGCAAGTTGCCTTTGCCAATATTCGATTTATAACCGATCTCATAATGTGTTCCCTGTTCAGGTTTCAAATCAAGCGCAGGATTCATATTACCGTTACCGAAAATTTGAGTCAAATTAGGCAAACGGAATGATTTACCAATCTTTGCATAAAAACTGCTATCATCGCTCACCTTATAAATATATTGCAGTTCAGGAGTAAATTTGCTTAAGTTGTCATTATGAGTATATTTGCTAGTACCAGTTTTATTATCCTTCTGATAGCCGTCACAGCCCGTTGCCCACGTTTCACGGGCATTAAAAATTAAATTGGATTTATCGGATACCTTCCAATCATAAGAAGCATAGACAGAATAGTTATCACGTTGATAGGTGCTATTATTATTTTTGCTGGAAGAGAATAAATCCATATCTTCTTTTTGATAACCAGCACCGACTAACAACTTATTTTCTCCCATATCAAAGGTTTTTTGTAAATCAATATTTGTATTATGTCCTTTGCGCCAGCTATAAGGAGTCTTTGCGGACCATGCACCCTTCGCAAACTTAGACTGATCATATGATTTTTCCTGAGTTCCGTAAGATACATTAGCCTTTAAACCATCTTTATCGTATTGAAGTAAGAACATATTGTCGGTATCTTCGTAATAGTTATTTTGCGTACGCTCGCCGGACAAAGCTTTTTTCTGCCAGTATTCATGCTTGTTGTTTGAATAACTATGCGTAAAGGTTAAACCGTCAAGCATTTTCCAATTCCACAAAACACTCTTTCTATCACCCTTACCATAATCATAGACAGTAGTCTTAGCGGTCGGTTTACCTATATAGCCACTCATATTATCGGCTTTACCACGCTTCTCATAGCCGGCAACAATGTTAAATTTATCTGCACCGACACTTACATTATAGCGTTGCTTACCAAAATTGCCCGCAGCAACTTTAACAGTATTGCTCATTGCTTTCTTGGTAATAATATTAATTACACCGCCGGTAGCTTCACTGCCATATAAAACAGAGCCACCGCCCTTTACTACCTCAATTTTTTCAATGGATTCAGTCGGAATATCCTCCAGGTTATACTTACCGTCCTGATTCATAGGAACGCCATTAACCAAAACCAATGTGCCCTTTTCAACGCCACGAATCATAACCTTACTGGTCATTGTACTCATACCGGTACCATTGAAACCTTGAGATTGTGTATTAACGCCTAATGTATTTTGCAATACATCATAAGCATTGGCAGCACTGCTTTTTTCAATCTGCTCTTCAGAATAAACCTCAACAACAGCCGGAATATCCAAATCCTTTTTTTCTGTTCTTGTTGCTGTTACAACCATTTGGTCCAACGAATACTCCTGCAGCTCTTCGGCAAAAGCAACTGCACTGCTCATTACCGTACCGGTAATCAAAGCCGTCATCAATAAGCCTTTTTTCATCTTCATTTTACTCTTGCTCCTATCAAAAATATTTATTGAAAAGCCCCAGCACACCCAGTCTTTCATGGTCATATGCAACAAGCTTCACAATCGGCAAAAAATATCTGTATATCAACTCATTCAGTTAATATTATATCTTATTTTAAACTATATAGCTACTTTATAGGAAAGATATTTGCAAAAATTTTTGCAAATAAAAAAATCACCGCCAGAATCGTCTTTAATCATAGCGGTGATCAATGTTTTTATTAATTTGTATCCCTAGGCGCTCATTTTAGCAGCCAGCGCACGCACTTCCTTCACCGAAAGCTTAGAGTACTTAACAATCTTATTTATGCTTTCATTATTGGCAAGCATCTCTTTGGCAAAGCTAATACGAGCTTCCTTTTGCGCTTTAGCAGCTTTAGCTTCATATTTCTTTGCCATTTTTTCTAAGGCTTCTTTTTCACGCTTCGCTATAAGCTTTTCCATTACATCGCCCATTTTATCCAAGCCCTCCTTATCTTCTTTAAAGTATCTAATTTTTTCGGCAAGCTTTTTATAATGCATATCATCAGGATTCTTGCAGCAAAAGTCATGCATCAGCATTCCTAACGGAGTGTCATTATGAATTTTGGCATTAACGTAGATAATATGCGAGCCATCTGCACAGTTGCTACCATTCTCATCTATCGTTCTATGAATATGATAAATCGGCAACAGTCCTTTAAGCACGTCTTCCTTTGTAATGAAAATAACATAGTTCTCAGGGATTTTGTCAAAATACTTACCCTTCGGCAAGCTTTTGGCATCCAACAGGCTCATATGATAGCGCGCTCTTTGAGGAATGGCGCCACTGCTTTCATTCTGTACTTCGACATTGAACTTGGTGCCATCAGCTTTTTCAGCTAAAATATCAAGCTGTAAGTCCCTTCCCTGAAGATTTTTAAGACGTTTTTGTGTAGATGCTTTCTTTACTTTGATTGTATCATTTTCTAAAATAATCCGCAATATTAATTGCGTACGCTCTATGTCATCTTCAAAAACCTTGGTCATAAACGGGTCATCCATAAGAGTAAATTCTTTAATGGAATTCAATAGATCTTGCTTTATTTTTACCATTTATTATTCATAGCCTTTCTTCTGATTTTTCTGACTAGTCTTTGTGCTTATTATATTAGCAGAGAAGGTTACGATAGTCAAATAATTTTTCTGAAAATTCGCTTTTGCTTTGGTGGTATATTAAAAGGCGGCGCAAACGCGCCGCCGTGGAGTTAAATGTTAGAAGCTGTATTTTACACCAATCAGGAAATTAATCGGAGTATAGTAATACTCTGCGGAAGAAGATCTGTAAGAAATATCTTCTCTATCCAAAATATTATTAACTGTCAGGAAAACACTGCCGTTTTTAGTCATCTGATATTCAGCATTGAAATTAGTAATCAAGGACGGTGTAGTATCCTTATCAGACAATACTCTGTCGCCGGTATAAGCTGCATTCAAGGCTGCACTGAACTTATCCATTCTATAAGTCAGTCCTGCTTTAAAATATAATTTTGCGTAATCTCTTTCCCAGTCACCAACAACACCTTTCTTCATATTTCTGGTTTTAGGACTGCTGTAGGAAGCAGATAAGCTGTAACCGAAGCCTTTATCAGCACTTAAGGAGTATTCCGCCTCGATGCCGGTATTCTTCAAATCTTCGTTTTCATAAGTAAAATCACCAAGTTTTTCGTCATACTTAGCTGTAATATTGTCTTTTACTTTATAAGAGAATAAAGCAATTCTTGCTTTTCTGAAATCGTCAAAATCTTTCTTCAAGCCTAACTCATAATGCATACCGGTTTGAGCCTTTAAGTCAGCACCGGCTTTAGTCTTATAAATCTGATGTAAATCAGGCATCTTATAGGATTGGCCAATGCTGGCATACAGATTAGTATCTTCTGCTAATTTATGTGTATACTGAACCTGTCCGCTAAAGTTGGTATTGTTATAATCATTAGGTGCACCGGTAGTCCAGGATTCACGCGCACTTAATGCAAGTGTATTCTTCTCATCAAATTGTTTTTCGTAGGAAGCATAAACAGAATAGTTATTTCTGCTCTGCATAGCTTGTTCATACGGTGTATATTGTTCTGCTTTATAGTTAGCACCAACCAATGCTACATCGCCGTCATTCAGATTCCAGGTTTTCTGTAAATCCAAGCCAAAGTTTTTGTTATTTTCTTCATCGTAAGCTAATTTGCCGGTTTTCAAGGTAATGGCATCTTTTTCACGGTTTCTGTCAACATAATAAGCGGTTGCCTTGAAGCCGTTATCATCATAAGCTAATTGAAGATTGTTACGTTTAACATGTTGTTTGGTATCGGTAGCCTTTTTACCTTCGGTAATGTAATGATACTTAGAATCATTGTGCCCCGCAGTAAACAGCAATCTCTCATTAATCTGATAGCTTAAATCAAAATTGTTATTTTCAGGACCTTTCCAATCTCTGCCATCACTGGCAACATTTTCAGTAGTGCCTACTTTGGTATATTTATAACCAAAGCCAAAGCCTTCAGCCTGGAAGCTGCCGCTATATTCCTGACGGCCGTCGTTACCTACAGCAGCTTTAACATAATTCTGTTTAGTTTTCTTAGTAATAATATTGATTACACCGCCGGTAGCTTCACTGCCATAAAGTACAGAACCGCCGCCACGGACAATTTCAACACGTTCAATATTCTCAACAGGAATATCTGTCAAATCATATGTTCCGCGAGTATTTAACGGAATGCCATTAACAAGGACCAGCGTACCGTTGGCATTACCACGCATAACAATTTTACTGGTCATATTACCCATAGAGCTGCCTGCCGGACCATACTGATGTGCTTCCAGACCTGCACCGAATTTAAGTGCGTCATACAAGTTCGTCGCACCTGTCTGCTCAAGTTTTTTAGTATCAAGAACCTCGGTAGAAGCTGCAACCTCTACATCTCTTTTCTCATAGCGGGTAGCAGTTACAACCATCTGGTCAAGAGTGTACTCCTGCAGTTCTTCGGCAAAAGCAGCTGTACTGCTCATCAAGGTACCGGTAATCAACGCCGTCATCAACAAACCTTTTGTCATCTTCATTTTACTCATACTCCTATCAAAAATATTTATTGAAAAGCCCTTGCATATCCAGTCTTTCATGGCCATATGCACTGGCTTCACAATAGACAAAATAGTATTTATACACCAACTCATCTAGTTAACATTATATCTTATTTTAAACCATATAGCTACGCTATACGCAAGAGTTTTATGAAAATTTTTTATACAAAAAGGCGGCGCTTGCGCACCGCCTCAGCTGTTTTATTAAATTAGAAGGTATAGTTATAGGTCAGCATCCAGTTAAACGGCATACCCCAGTTTTCATACTTGTTGATAGTATCATCTCTGTCAAGGAGATTATTCAAGGTCAGGGATGCGGAATGATGCTCATCAGCTTTATAGGTGAAGTTAGCATTCAACAGACTTCTGTGCGGAATGCTGTGATCGCTGCCTTTAGAGCCTAAGCTGTTATAATAGGAGCTTTCACGTTTACCCAAATACAGGAAGTTCAAGTTGCTGGACAGTTTACCGACAGTATAATCAATACCTGCAGTCAATTGCAGCTTAGCATCAGATTGCTTGTAGAAATCCTTGCCCTCTTCTTTAGTTTTAGGATTGGAGAAAGCAGCGCCTAAATTATAGCTGAACTGATCGCTGAGATGCTTTTTATACTCAATTTCCAAACCATCATTTTTGAATTTGCCGACATTCTTCAGAACCTTATTCGGCAGGCCGATATCAACCCAATCAAACTTAGCATCTATATCCATATGATATACGCCGGCCTTTACGGATGCTGTGTCAGTGATGTGCTTGATACCGGTTTCATAGGTCCAGCCCTCTTGCGGTTTTAAATCACCAACACTATCTCCCGTATGAGAGAAGAATTGGTTCAGAGGCGGCAGCTGATAGGATTTGGCAGCATTAGCATACCAGGAAATATTATCGCTGAGCTTATACAATGCCTGAATTTGAGGAACAAATTCGTTATGGCTCTTAGTCTTATCCTGACCTTTGATATAATCCTCGCTAATATGCTGACCGCGAATACCGGCAGTTACATCAAATTTATCGGAAAATGCATATTTATAGGATGCATATAAGCCATAATTCTTACGTTCGCCCTGCATATGCTCGTATCTGTCTTCTGCTTCTTCTTTAGAAATAGTCATACCAAGAACCAAGGTATCCTTATCATCGCGTAAGTTCCATGCTTTCTGGGTATCCCAAGTTAAAGTATTCAGATTCCAGTCAGAGGATTTAGCACGTTTATTAGGTCCATATACAAAGCCTTTAAGAGTTGCCTGGTAAGGAGAAACTACACGTTTATTATAAGAAACAATTGTCTTGAACTGATTATCCTTATCATTATAGATTGCGCTTACATTATCACGTCTGTCTTTGTAATAATAAGCTGTGCCGGCACCGGTTTCTACACCGTTTTTCACGGTATAGGAATCTCTGTAATAATTGCCCTCGGTATGAGCAAAGTTAAAGCTCAATTTATCGGTAGGAGATAAGCTTACAAAAGCGTTATCCTTGCTGCTGTCGCGATATTTCCATTTTCTGCTAGATTTTTCAAAAACCTTATTAGTCTGGTCTACATCACCAAGATAATCCTTGCTGACAGCAACTGTATAGCCTTTACCGGAGCTGAATAAACCCCATTTTTTATCATAGTTGCCGGCACCTACGGAAATAGTAGTGCGATTACCGTCTTTCTTGGTAATAATATTAATTACACCGCCGGTTGCTTCCGCACCGTAAAGTACAGACTGAGCACCACGGACAATTTCGATTTTCTCAACAGCCTCTACAGGAATACCCTCCATGCTGTTGTAGTTCATCATGTTAATCGGAGCGCCGTTAACCATTACCAAGGTGCCCTTATCAAGGCCACGCAGAACAGTTCTGGTAGAGCTGCCGCCGAATTCACGACCGCCGGGGCCATAAGCATTGTTGGTAAAGCCAACCTGACGCTCAATAACCTCATAAGCAGTTTTGGCGCCGCTGTTCTCGATTTCTTTAGCATTGATAACACTAACAGCAGCAGGAACTTCTAATTCTCTTGCTTCGGTTCTCGTCGCAGTTACAACCATCTGGTCAAGCGTATACTCCTGCAGCTCTTCGGCAAAAGCACCTGTACTTGCGCACATCAAAGTACCGGTAATCAATGCAGTCATTAACAATCCTTTTTTCATTTTACTCATACTCCTATGAAAATATATTTATCGAAAAGTCCCTGCATATCCAGTCTTTCATGGTCATATGCCGGCGGCTTCACAATAGACAAAATAATGTCTGTATATCAACTCATCTAGTTAACATTATATATCATTTCAAACCATTTATCCACTTAATCTTCATGATTTTTTCATAAAAAATCACAAGAAAAAAAGCGGCACTAACGCACCGCTTTTTCAGTTACTATTCAAGGCTGTAAATGTAATTAATCATGATGTTTTTATGCTTAATTATCAAAACCCTTTCAAAAACTCCTCCGGCTCTAAAACAACACAGTCACCATAAACCAAATGTGCCAGCTTCTGCACCGACCATACGCAATTCTGATGACCGATAAAAATGTATTTTTCATCAAGCAGAGCTACATTCCCGTTTTTTACCGCTCGCAAATTTTCTAAGCTCTTATCAGCTAAAAACTCACCCAGCAATTTCTCATCCTTAGCCTTATTATCCTTCCATGGCTTTGCAAGAAAGAAGAAATCCGGATTTATCTCTATCATGACCTCTTTATTGACTGTCTGTCCGGTATTCATTCCCAAATCTGCAATACCGTTTCTTATCTTGGCATGCTTGCAGATATCATCATACATGCAACCCTTGCCTCCGTAGGACGCGTAATTGGCTGATACAAGAACAGTACTTTTACTGTAATGAAGCTCTTGTGGTATATTGCGTTCAATCCTCTCCAGTTTATCGTTCATTTTTTGGACTAAAATCTTACCACGCTGCTCTTCACCTACTAGCCGGGAAAGCTTGATAATTTCATTTTTGACTTCTTCTATATTTGTAGACAACCTTACAACATAAACAGGTATACCCATATCACGATAAGACTGAATTTTATCTGCACCAATTACCTCATTAACAATGAATATATCCGGCTTGAAAGCCAGAACTGCTTCCAATCCCGGATTTGTAATCTTATTTTCGACCAATGAACTTACCATATTGCCAAACGATTTTGCCGAGTTATCCATATTTTTAGATACAGACAGCATTTTTTCAGGCTCCACTAATCCCAAAAGGATGTTATCAAGATAAATATTGTTGGTCATAATTTTTTCCGGCTTCTTCTTTAGTTTTACCTGATAACCGGTATCGTCCGTTACAACGATTGCGTTATCTTTGCCTGCAAACTTCGCAGATTGGCTAAAGTTTTCTGTTGTGCAACCGGAAAGAATACAGGCTATAACAAGCATAAGGATTAAGCGATACATATTTTCCCTTTCAAATTTAAACGAATATTACTTTACCGAGAGTATTAGCGGTGTTTTAAAACATGCTGTTTTTAAAAAGGTGACGCAGTTTTGCGCCACCTTGTGGAGAATCAAGTAATTAGAAGCGATATTCGTAGGACAAAGTCCAGTTGAACGGTTTATCCAGATTTTCACTGACATTGATCGAATTATCTCTGTCTAAGAGGTTGTAAAGATTTAAGGTAATACTGTTATTTTTGTCAGGATCATAGTTAATAACAGAATTCAACTTAATAATGTTTTTCAGCTTATGCAGGCTGCCGTAGGATGCATCCTCTCTATCACCCAAATAATAAAGGTTTACACCGACGCCAAGCTTGCTGTAATTGTACTTAGCGCCTGCAGTAAATTGGTATCTGGAGGATTGCTGAGTCCACTTGCCGGCATCTTTAGCCAAAGGATCCTGATAGGTTGCACCTAAATTGTATCTCCAATGTTCTCCGATTACTTTATCATATTCGAATTCAACACCGGTGTTTTTAAATTCGCCAAGATTTACCTGAATATATGTATCGGGATCAATTCCCGCCGGAGGAATAATGCCTAATTGATTATATTTTTTCCAGGCAAACTTATCATCCATTCTCATTGTGAACACAGCTAATTTGCTAGAGGATGTATCGGTAATCTTCTTCAAGCCGGTTTCATAGGTCCAGCCCTCCTGAGGCTTCAACGCACCATTAGAACCCGTTTTGCTTCTGGAGTATCTGGAATTGATTGCCGGCATTTCAAAGGCCTTGCCAACGTTAATATACCAGCTGGTATTTTCATTCAGTTTATATAAGGTCTGTAATTGCGGCAGATATACATTGTGTGCGCCATCAAAGCCGTTATTTTTTACATAATGTGCTCTTACACCGATATTAGTAGAGAACTTATCATCATATTTTTGATTCCAGGAGAAATAAGCTGCCAGGCTGTCTCTGGAAATAGCGTTGCTTCTATTGGCAATTTCTTCATAATGCTCTTTGTTGGCAGTTACGCCGGTCAGCAATGTTGCTTTATCGGATAAAGTCCAGTCCTTGTTAATATCGTAGTTAATGGTGTACAGAATAATATTGCTGCTGGAACCGCTTCTTAAAACCTGTCCGTTAGTTTTATATTGCTTACCGTCTATTCTTCTTCTGTTGAAGGATAAATTAGATTTGAGCTTATCCTGTTCGTTGTTATAGAGTAAAGCTACATTATCTCTTTCATCATTATAGCTATAAGAAGTTTTATTCATGCTTCCGTCAGGATTGAGATATGTCATACCAGTATTTTTAGTTTCCGTATGCATATAATTAAGCGTAAAATCTTTAGCCAAGTTTACGCTTGCGAACAGATTATTTTTGGTATAAGCACGTCTGTCTGTATCGAATCCTTTGTAGTTGATAGAAGAGTTCTCAAATTTTTTATAATAGTCACGGCTGAAGCTCAAAATATATTTATCACCGCTGGAAGCAACCTCATAACCCTTTTTATAGTTACCTGCTACAGCTTTAATGCTGTTGTTAATTTTTCCAGCTTTTTTGGTAATGATGTTAATAACGCCACCCATAGCTTCACTGCCATAAAGAACAGAATTAGAGCCTTTTACAACCTCAATTTTTTCTACGGCACTGATAGGAATGCCTGCGGTTGAATTGTAATTGTTCAGGTTGATAGGTGCACCGTTCAACAAAACCAAAGTGCCTTTGTCTAAACCGCGGATATAGGTACGGCCCGTAGAGCTGCCATTATCGCCTTCACCGCCGGTATAGGAATAGCTTTGAATGCCAACAGTCTGCTCCAACGCATCAAATACACTTACATAACCGCGATTTTTAATTTCCTGTTCTGTAATAATGTTAGTTGTTGCAGGAACCTCAACATCACGCTTTTCTGTTCTTGTGGCTGTTACAACAACCTGATCTAAAGAATACTCCTGCAGCTCTTCGGCAAACGCAGCTGCACTACTACATAAAACAGTACCGGTAATGAGGGCTGTCATCAGCATGCCCTTGGAAAAATTTGACTTCATGTTTTACTCATACTCCTTAAAAATATTTATTTTGACCACCCTTCCCCCGTCCAGTCTTGTATGGCCACGAGCTACTAAGTGCATCAAGCAAACTAACAGGCTATACGGCAATATAGCTATAAAAAATGCGCCCTTGCTTTTATAATCAGCAAAGGCGCAAGTTGCTCTTCTGATAGTATATAAGAAAAGCTCTAACAAAATTATAATTGTTTAGAACTTCTTCTTACTTACAAATAGTATACTATATAAATTGTTTTGACGCAATATATATTCCTATTTATTATTAAATTCGATTAGGAAATTTTTCTTTCAACCACAAAAACAGTATCGGCAGCACCAACAGCGTAAATACCGTCGACGTTATCATACCGCCGATGATAACCCACGCCATGCTAACGCGCGTTTCCGAGCCTGCGCTCAGCGACAGCGCCGTCGGTAGCATGCCCACCACCATCGTCAGTGCTGTCATAAAGATAGGCTTCAGACGAGTTTTGCCTGCTTCGATTACCGCAGCCTTCGCCGTCATGCCTTCATGCATCAGCGTCAGCGTATAGTCCAAAAGCAACGTGCCGTTTTTCGCTACCAAACCATCCATAACCAGAATACCGATAAGTGAATACAGATTGATTGTATTATGCGTCAGCAGCAAACAGAAGATGGCACCGATAATGCCCAGCGGCAGCGAAAACATACGGATGAACGGAGTAAATACCGATTCATAGAGCACTGCCAGCAGCAGATAAATCAACAGAAGTGACAGCGACAATGCCATAGCCATTTCGGCAAAGGAATCGTTCATCGTGGTCGCCTGACCGGAAAAAGCATAGCTACTCTTAAGACCTGCGGCATTGAGCTTCTGCGTCAGCTCCTTAACTACCTCATTCAGCGGTCTGTCCGTCAGATTACACTGGATGTTGATAATGCGCTCCTTGTTCACGCGACGGATAGTAATCGGGCCTACGCCCTCTTCTACGTCAGCAAGGTCGCCAAGAAAGACGCTTCCTCTGCCTGTCTGCACCGGAATAGCGCGCACGTCTTCAATATCATAGCCACTGCCACCGGCAAAGCGTACTGCTATATCGGTGTCATTGCCATGGTTTTGCACATCGTTCGCCAGAACGCCGGCACTGCGTCCGCCAATGGCAGCGTTAAAGGACTGCGCCACATCATTGACTGTCGCGTGATAATATTTAAGCTTGTCGCGGTCCACCGTCACCTTCAGCTCCGGCATGCCTTTAACATAGGAATTTTTGATATCCTTCAGGCCTGCAGTCGAAGCAAAAATCTGCTCCACCTTAGCGGAATCAGCCACAAGCTGGTCCATATCGCTGCCCTTAAGCTCCACCTGTACCGGCGAGCGCACAAGGTTGCGACCGCCCGAAACACCGGTAACGGATGACTGAATCTCATTGACGCGCACCTTGATTTCGCCAAGATTCTGCTTGGCAAAGCTGCGGATGCCCTGTGCTACCTGCCACACGTCCCTGCTGCGCTCATCGCTGCTTTTGAGCGCGATAATCAGCTTGCCCATGCTCTGTGTGGTCGTTACATTAGTCATATAATGCTCGATTTCCGGCACCTTGGCCAAATAATCCTCAAACAGCAGCAAGGCCTCGTTGGTTTGGTCAGCGTTAAAGCCCGTAGGCAGCTCAATATTCACCTGAATCGCGCTTTCGTCGGTACGCGGCATGTACTCCGAACCAACTATACCAAGCGGTACCAGCGCCACCGCCACTGCGAAGGCTGCCAGCACTCCCAGCACCAACTTCTTCGGCTTTTCTATGCATTTGCGCAGCAGAATATCGTATTTTGCTATTGTCTGCGCCTCAAAGGCATCCAGCCTGCTCCACAGCTTGCCCTTAGGCTCCTCCACGCCGTTTTTATAAAAGCGCGAAGCCAGCATCGGTGTCAGCGTAAAGGAAACGACCAGCGACATCAGCGTAGCAAAAACAATCGTCATGCCAAACTGCTTGAAAAACTGTCCTGTCGCACTTTGCATAAAGGCAATCGGCAAAAATACCACCACGTCGCAAAGCGTCATAGCGATTGCTGCCATACCAATCTCATTACGACCTTCCTCCGCTGCCACGTCGGCGCTTTTGCCCATCGCCAGAAAGCGATGGATATTCTCCAACACAACAATGGAGTCATCTACAAGAATACCGATACACAGCGCCATACCCATAAGTGACATCATATTGAAGGTAAAGCCTGCCAGATACATCAGGAAGAAGGTTGCAATCAGCGAGGTAGGAATAGCAATCATAACTGCCATAGAGGACTTCCAGCCACGCAGGAACAGATACAAAACAAGTCCCGTGGTAACAAGTCCTTCGAGCAGCGTTTTTAGCGTGTTGCTCAGGGAATCGCGCACGAAATGCGACTGGTCATAAACAACTGTGAAAACGTAGTCCGGATAATCCTTACGCAGCGTTTCCAGCTGCTGCAGCACGCCGTCTGCTGTGTCGACGATATTGGCACCGCTGGCCTTATAAACCTCCAGCGATACCGCCTCATTGCCGTCAACACGGCTATAGGCCACAGCACGCTTATCCTTGGCCTGCACGTTAGCCACCTGCCCCAGCTCGATGTATCTGCCGCCCGCACCCTTAAGCTGCAGGTGCTGAATCTCCTCTGGAGCCTTGTACTGCGCCTGCAGACGCACGGTTTTTTCCAAAGCATCAGTATAGACGGAGCCGGAAGAAACAATAACGTTTTCCTTGCGCACCGCTGTAATAATATCCTGCAGAGTCAAACCGTAATAATTGAGCTTATCCTTGTCAACCTCGATTGCGATTTCCTTGGCACGTCCGCCGGTAACGTCAACATCGGCTACACCGGCTGCCTGCTGCAAGCGCTCCTTAAAGCTGCTGTCTGCCAAGGCAAAAATATCGTCCAGGTTATCCTTAGACGTTGCTGCAATCTGGATAATAGGATATTCTTCGGAGGAACGCTTGAGCACTGCAGGCTCATCAATATCCTCTGGAAGATTCTTACGGATACGGCTGACTTTTTTCGTTGCCTCGATAGCCACCATATCAGCATCGGCCTGACTGTCCAGCTCGACAAAAATCTCCGCACGTCCGGGACGTGTAGCGGAACGCACCTGCTTAAAGTGCGAAATTGAGGACAGCTCGTCCTCAATCGGCTTCGTCACCTGCTGTTCGACAGATTCCGTACTGGCGCCCGGATAGTTGACAATGACGCTGATAAATTTAGAGTCCACGTCCGGCAACAGCTCCACGCCAATGCGAAAGAAGCTGATAAGACCGAGGACGCAGACTAATATGTAAATCATGCAGATACCGATAGGCCGTTTAATAGAAAAGCGTGTAATATTCATTACTTCGCCTCCTCCTTGGCCACCTCAACCACCATGCCGTCACGCAGACGCGCAAGATTATCAAGGATAACCGTTTCGCCTATCTTCACACCCTGCACTATTTCAATACTTTCATTATTACTTGCACCGGTAGTAACAGGCTTTTTCAGAGCTTTATTACCCTTGCCCAGCACATAGACAAAATATTTGCCATCCCGTTCGAGAACGGCATTTTTAGGTAAATATATAGTGGATGGCTTTTGCAGAAAACGCAATTCACCCTTGGCAAACAAGCCTGCCTTTACGTTGGAGCCAGGCTCATCCAGCCTGATGCGGAGGGTAAATTTGTTTGTTTCCCTGCTTCTTACTGGGCTCACATAAACAACAGTACCCCGGCATATTTCGCCAATCGCCTCCAGCTTCAGCTCAACCTGCGTGCCAACGGTCACAGAAGCAGCCTCGGCCTCTGCAATATCGCAGTCCACTGTAAAACCACTGTCATCCAAAAGGGTAAGCAGCCTGCTCCCTGCAGGCGCATAGCCACCCACTTCTGCATCGCGGTAGGTAATAATACCTGCGCGTGGTGCCTTAAAAATCAGATCGTGATACTTGTTTTGCGCAATAATGTACTCCTGCTCGCGTCTGGCAGCAATCTGCTCCTGACGGTAGACCTGCGATGGTGTGCCGTCATAATCCACCTGCTGCGCCAAAGCATCGTACTGCGCTTTTTTATTAGCCAGCGTCTGCTCCATACTGTCCAGCTCAGACTTGGAAACAGCGCCCTGCGCATACAGCTTGCGGTAACGCTCCGCGTTGACCTGCGCCAGCTTATAATCAGCCTCATAGCGAGTAAGGCTGGTGCTGTAGCTCACATCCGTAGTTGCCGCATTAGCTCCGGCCTCGGCATAGCGTGCCTTGGCCTTGAGCATTTCGGCGCGGGCATCATCAAGATGCTGCACCAGAAGGATATCTCCGGCCTGCACTTTGCTGCCCAAATCCACATTAATCTCATCGACGATGCCGGCATACTTGTTGATGATATCAATCTGTGCCTTGGCCTTGAGCTGTCCAAAAAGATTAATGCTTTTATACAATGGTCGTCTGCTTACTGTCTGCGTGTGCACAATAGGTTTCATTACTGCTTTTTTTGACGTAGACTGGTTGGAGAGATGCCTGAGGCCCAGTGTCAAAGTAATGCCTATCACACAGATAGCAAGCAGACTAAGGAGTTTGTGTTGTAATATATAGTTTTTTGCCTGAGTAAAATCGGGGCGCAGCATTATTTCGCTGCTGCCTGAGCATCAGCAGCTACGGCCTGTTGGCAGACTTCCAGCATAGCCTCAGCAAAGCTGCCTGCCGGAACAGGAACAAACTTCAGTTCCTTAGCCTGATGGCTCAGCAGAGTTTTCTTGCTGCCATAAACATCCATTACCTCTACGCCGTAGGTTTTATCCTGCAGATTAAAGGTCATGACGATTTCACAGTATTGCACCTTCTCTTTTTTAGTCAGAGAAGCCTTATATTTTTCATTGAGCTTTTTCAGCATATCCTTATCGGTAAAAACGGTTTTCGTCAGCACGGAAATAATATTTTTATCTGGCAGGCCATTAGTAACCTTGCTGAAGGTCAGGGAATCCATATCGTAAGCATAAATACCTACGTTATTTTCTACAACGATAGACCAACGTGCCTGCTCCTGTTCTTCTTCGCTCGGTTTAGGCATCATGCTGATTTCCCAGTTCATACCCTCCTGAGTTGCAGGCTTCTTGTCTGCATCCGCAGCAAAAGCGGTTGCACAGCAAAATAAAGTCATCAATAAAATAAGCAATTTTTTCATAAAAGCTCCACTCCTTTGTATGCTAATATATCTATTAGTATACTATACTCTTATCTTTAATTCAAATTTCTTACAATACGAATTATATTTTCTTTAGACAGCTTCTGCAGCGTGTAATAATTGGCCTGCATAGCGGCGGCAACCTTCTTTGCCAGGCCCAGCTTGATAAAATCGCTTTCCGTATCAATAACCACCGAGGTAATTTTAGCCTTAGCGATTTTTTCGGCAATACTTATCGCTGCAGCTACAGGATCCTTTTCACCCTCATGCACGGCATTCGCGCGTCCGTCGGTTACGACAATCAGAATCGGCTCCAGCTCGCTGTCACGCTTGTTCAGCATGGCCAGCGTCTGCAGCGACAGCGCCAGTCCATCTGCCAGCGGTGTTTTGCCGCCGGTCGGCATTTCTGCCAGACGCTTCTGCGCCAGATCCACGCTACGGGTAATCGGCAGCAGCATATCCGCCTTATCACGACGGAAAGCAATCATGCCTACGCGGTCACGCTTTTGGTACGCCTCCTGCAGCATGTAGAAAATGGCACCCTTAACGGCGCGCATACGCTCACGTGCACCCATGGAGCCGCTGGCATCCACTGCAAACAGGAAGGTATTGCCGATGCGTTTTTCTCGCACCTTCTGGCGTAAATCCTCCTCCTTGATGTTCAGCGCACAGCCGTTATCCTCACGCAAACGCTGAAACGGCGCTGCAGCACGGATGGTTGCGTCAAAGGCCAAGTCCGTAACCTTGCTTTTAGGCTGTTCGGCGCGCACATAACGTCCCTGCTTCAGGTCAGTCTTGGTCACGCTGCGTTTGCCGCTGCCACGGCGCACATTGCGGTCCTTGCCCAAATCCAGCAGCATCTTCGGCAGGCGGAAGCTTTTGTCGATATCGGCAAGCTGCTCCTCCGGTGCCAAGTTGTTATTATTACGCTCCTGTTGCTGCTCGTCCTCGTCGCTTTCGTCATCTTCGTCATCATCGCCGTTATCCAATGGCGGTGGTGGCGGCAGCTGGTTATCTTCGTTGTCCTCGTCGTTATTATCATCGTCAGGATTATCTTCGTTATCCTGCTCATTTTCATCTTCGTTTTGGTTATCGTCCTGTTGCTCCTGCTCCTCGGGCTGTTGCTCGGGCGGCTTGCGCATACGGTGCGGCAACACGAACTGTGCGGCCTCCTCCACGTCCTTCGGCAGCACATAGGTGCGATCAGCCAAAGCAGCGATAGCACGCGCAGCCTCCAGCAGATAAATCTCCGCACGATGACCAGCACAAAAGGCCTGCGAGCACAGCTGAGCAGCAAGCATCAGCATCGCATCGCTCACCTCAACCTGCGGCAGCAGCTCACGCGCTGCCTGCACCTTCGCTGCCAAGGCAGCGGTTTCTTCCGCATACTGCTCACAAAACGCAAGGGTATTGTTACTATATGCCAATGCACGTTGGATAACCTCCACGCGCTGACCGATATCCTGCAGTGCCTGCATATCGGCATACATGCCGAAGCGGTCTAATATATGTCCGGGCAGAGTTCCCTCCTCCGGATTCATCGTAGCAATGACGGTCGTGCGCACCTCATGGCTGCAGCTGATACCGTCACGCTCTACATTGTTAATGCCTGCACTGTTGGCATCCAGCACTGCTGTCAGCAGCTCCTGACGCAGCAGATTAGCTTCATCAATATAAAGAATGTTATCCGTAGCACGTGCCAGAATACCCGGTGAAAAGCGTTTTTCGCCCAGGCTTACGGCAGCCTCCAGGTCAATGCTGCCAAAAAGCATATCCTCTGTTACGTTCAGCGGCAGTGTCAGCAGTGTTTGCGCACCAATCAGACTCTGCACACTGCGGGCAAGCACGGATTTTGCCGTACCCTTGGCACCGCCTATGAGCAGGCCGCCTGCTCTGCGGTTGACAAGAGCAATGAGCAAGGCCTTTTTAGCCTCCTCCTGCCCCACGACCGCAGTAAAGGGATAGAGATTATTTTTCAGCATAGTCAACGCTCCTTAGGCTTCGGCAGCCAAAAAGCTTTCTACCTTATTCCAATCCAGCTCGCCCTCTTCAAACGGACGGCGGCGCATACGGTGCGGCAGCACCAGCTTAGCTGCTTCCTTCAGGTCATCAAGGTTAGCCTGCTTGCGGCCGTTGAAGGCAGCCAAAGTCAGCGCTGTCTTGATCACAGTAATATCCGCACGGTGGCCGTCTACGCCCAGTTCTACCGACAGCTTAGCCACAGTTTCCAGCAGCTTGTCATCAATAGTTACCTCCAGCAGCAGCTTGCCGGCAGCAATAATTTTTTCTGCCAGCTCCTCCTGTGCTTCCTTATAACCAGCGATAAAGCTTTCAGCATCATTTTCATAAGCCAGACGGCGCTTGATTACCTCTACGCGCTGCAGCGGATCATGCTCGCCGGTCACGACAACGCTCAGACCAAAGCGGTCCAAAAGCTGCGGGCGGATGTCACCCTCTTCGGGGTTCATAGTGCCTACCAGCACAAAGCGTGCGGGGTGAGAATAGGAAACACCTTCACGCTCAACAGTGTTTACGCCCATGGCAGCGGCGTCCAGCAGCACGTCAACAACATGGTCATCCAGCAAATTGATTTCATCTACATATAAAATGTTGCGGTTGGCCTGCGCCAAAATACCTGGTTCAAACTTTTTCTCACCATGCTTAATCGCATGCTCAATGTCCAATGTACCGACAACGCGGTCCTCTGTAGCACTTACAGGCAACTCAACCACGCGCATGTTGATAGTTTCCTCCGGCAATGTGCCCTCTGCCTGCAGCTTAGCAGTACAGTCATCGCACAGCTGGCTGCTGTGCGGGTCACAGTGGAAGCGACAGCCGTGCACAGCCGCCATCGGCGGCAGCAGCTCGGCAAGAGCGCGCACAGCGGTGGACTTCGCCGTGCCCTTTTCACCTTTAATCAAAACACCACCCAAGGCCGGGTTAATAACATTCAAAATAAGGGACAGTTTCATTTCCTCCTGTCCTACAATCGCAGTAAAAGGATATACAGCAGTACGTTTCATTTATATTCCTCCATTATTAAAAAGAGCTATCAATAAAATATGTATCTAATTATACAGTGTCTACTAGGTATACACGCAAGCGATTTAGTGAAAATTTTTATTCATCGCCGCGTTCTTCAATTTCTCCTTCAATATTCAGCAGCAGCTCCTGTAGCGACTGCTTTGTTTGCGGCTTAGCGTTCCACAGCTGGCGCTGCTCCGCCTCCAGCAAAACCTCCGTAAGTCTGCGCAGCGCCCAGGGATTTACCTCAGCAAACCATTTCTGCATATCTGTATCTAAGGCATATTTTTCCGCAAACTTTTCATACATCCAGTCCTCCATAACGGCGCTGGTGGCATCCCATTGGAAGCAGTTGTCAACATAGGTTGCCAAATCGCCTGCTCCCTTATAGCCAAACTCCTTCATGCCCCGTATATATTTGGGATTAATCGCCTCACCGCGGAACAGACGCTTGACCTCCTCTGCCAGCGTGCGAATCACGACATGCTGACGGTCGGAGCTGTCACTGCAATAGTTCTTCGGCATCTTGCCGCTGAAATTGCGCACTGCGGCAATCATACCGCCACGATAAGCGTTGTAATCATCGGAATTCAGCAAATTAGACTCGCGGTTATCAATATTGCTTACAGTAACCTCCAGCTTTGCCATCCGCTCTGTAAACAGCTGCGGCCTGTACTGACCTTTTTCGCCCTCGCCATAGACATGTGCACCCCAACGCACATACACATCAGCAATATCGCCCAAATCATCCCAATTGCGTGAAGCCAGCAGTGCGCTCACGCCCGCGCCATGCGCTCCCGGCGGGTCGCCGAAAATGCGGTAGGATGCCTGCCTCCATGCCTGCTCCTTATCCACACCCTCGCTTTCCAGTCGCTGCGATTCCTCCACCACATGCTTGCGCACGAAATTATCCTCAAAGCTTTCATCCAGTGCCGCCACCTGCTGCACTGCCTTATCCAACCAGCACACCGCTCCCGGCAGCGTGTCGCGGAACAGGCTGCTGATGCGTCCCGTAACATCAACGCGCGAACGCTTAAGCTCATCTAACGGAATAATCTCAATACCCTTAACCTTAAGCGTTCCCTTCTGCCAAACAGGACGCACGCCCATCAGGCGCATAAATTCCGCCATACACTGACCATTAGAGCGCATGTTATAGGTCGCCCACAGCAAAATACCTACGCTTTCGGGATAGCGGCCTTCCTCCGCTACAAATTTGTTAATCACATCCTCCGCCATCTGTGAACCGATTTTCCACGCTACAGGTGTAGGCAGCAGCTGCGGATCAACGCCGTAAAAATTGCGTCCGGTCGGCAAAATCTCGGCACCTCCGCTCGTAGGCGCACCGCCGGCGCTAGGCTCAATATATTCTGACTGCAGCGCACGGATGCAGTTGCTGCGTTCCCAGGTAGTATGCGCCAGGCTGGGATACAGCTTGTCGCAGATGAAGCCGGCAATTTTTATAATATCCTGCTGCACAGTCTCATCCCAACACTTTACGCACTCCAACACCCGCAATTTATCTTCGTGGACTACGAAACCATCATTTTGCAGCAGACGGATAATCTCCAAGCATTGGCCGTTAATTTTATCAAGCAGCATACCGTAGCTCAAAATACCGTCCGGCAACAGCTTACTACTGTTGTCAATCAGCTCATAATAATCATAGCCGTAAGCCTGTGCCAATGTTTTAGGCAGTGACGGCATATCGGGATTTTCCAAGCGCACCAACGCATAAAGATATTCCGTAAGCTTTTCTCCCTGCGGCGGATTGCCCATGATATGCAGGCCGGTAGTCATCTGCATATTCTTCAAATCCGTCAGATATGTGTGCAGATGGCTGACATATTCATCAAAATCGGCAGCATCCTCCTCACGCACCTCATCCATAAGGTCGGCAGCAGCGGCCTTCTCCCTGATTTGTGCCATCGGCTCACTCAAATCGGCATCCTTATCAGCCTTAAAATGTACATATTCCTCCAAAGCCTTTTCCAGCTCCGCCAGCTCATCATATACACCGCTAATACTCAGAGGTGCCGAAAGATAGCTGATGAGGCAGGCCGCACTGCGGCGTTTGGCCTGTATGCCCTCGCCTGTATCCACAACCCAATAGGGATAAACATTAGGTAAATCACCGGTACAGATATCGGGATAGCATTCTTTTCCCATCGCCACGCCCTTACCCGGAAGCCATTCCAGACTGCCATGCGTACCGATATGCATCATCGCATCTGCGCCCCAGATATCGCGCAGCCAGTGATAAAAACCTATATAATGATGCGTCGGCGCACAGTCGGGCGAATGATAAATTTTGTCAGGATCCTCGCCAAAGCCACGCGGTGGCTGCATCGTAATAAAAATATTGCCATTCATCGTTCCGGGAATCAACAGAAAATCATCATAAAAGAAAACCTCGCCCGGTGCTTCGCCCCAATCATGCTCCAGGCGTTGCTGTACCTTTTCCGGCAGGGTCTTATAATAATCGCGGTATGCACTGACGAGGAGCTTGGCATCGGCATTATCAATCTGCTTTTCGCTCATATAGTCCCTGTCATTCGTCGCACCGGCAATCAGCTCGTCAATAAACTCCTGCCTGTCTGCCGGAATATGGTCAACGACATAACCTGCATCCCGCAAATCTTGCAGCAGCAGGCGCACGCTTTCAATACTATCTATCGCCGAACAGCTGCCAATGTTGGAATTGGTCGACGGATGGTTGTGAAAAACAACGGCTATTTTCTTTTCGGCATTCGGCTTAATACGCAGCAACGCCAGCTTTTTCGCCTTCCGCACCAGCATATTCATGCGCTCTGCAATCTCCTGCGTAACCTGCTTTCCCTCAGCATCACGCTCCATCGTCGTCACAGGGCAGCTATGGATAATACCATCAAACTCCGGCAGACTCACACTGTACGCCACCTCTACGGCACTCATGCCGTCAAAGTTTTCATACCATTCCTGATATGAACGATACAAAGTATAGGCCTGCAGTACCGTGATATTGAGCTTGGTCAAATCATCAAGTGCGCAGGCACGGATGCTAAACAGTGAAAATTTTATAGTGTTGATGAAAACATCTGCATAACATTTGCCGTCCGCGCAAACATACTTGCTTAAGGCTTCTTTAAAGCCGCCGCAGCCGCTTGCGGCGTCAGGCGAGCTTGTGGAGAAGAAGCATAAGGCGTTGCACCCCAGTGCTTCAATCTCTCTGACTACCGCATCTGCAAAAACGGTATTGCCCCACAGCCAGTCACTGCGGAAGAAGACAACAGCCAGCGTAGGTCTGTCCACCTTGCAAAAATCACGGCGATATTCTTCCACATCATGATAAATTTTGGCTGCTTGCGGATGATAAATACCATCCCACGGCAAAAGCTCGGGAACAGGCACATTACATCCTGCCTGCAAAAACTGCTGCGCCAGCCACAGCCACAAATTTGTCCAGTTCTGCAAACCTCCGAATTTATAATAATCATTTATCCGCTTCAGCTCCCCCTCAGACAGACCGCCGTGCAGTATATCCTCCGGATTACCGGTCATCAGATAGACGTGCTTCTTTTTGTTGGCCAGTAGATAGGATGAAGATTCCGACAGAAACTTAGTGCTCAGGCCAGTTCCCATCCAGGGGAAAATGACAACCTCCGCCTGCTGCAGCTGCTTTTCCATATCCCTCGTCCATTCTGTATCGCTTGGGACGTACAGCACCTGTCCTGCTACAGCTTCCTGCGTCTGCTGCGCCAGCTTCAATGCGTCCTGCAGATAGGCTGCAGTCTGCTCCATATTGGTGAGAAATAAAATTTTCGACATTCTTTCACCTCATTTTCCTTTTATATGAAAAAGCAGGACGGAATAAATCCGCCCCACTTTTTTAGGAGTGTGAATTATGAAAAAGGTTAAGTTTTATAAAATATGCTTAGAATGCATATTCCATGCCTACAAGGAAGGAACGGCCGGGAGCACGCCACCATTGTCCGTCAGGATCTGCACTCCAGTTATAACGGGCATTAGAATGCTCTGCATAGAATTTATCGAAGATATTATTGACTTTGAAATAAATCTTCGCATTCTTATTAACATTGTAGTTCATAGATGCATCCCAAACAAAGTAGGTTGTTGCCGGGAAGAAAGCATCTACGGCATCTGCAGACTGAGGTCCCATACGGTCAATAACGCCCTTACCAATCAGGCTGGCATTAAAGTCCTTGTTGTCATAATCCAGGCCGATATCCCAAGCGCCTTTCGGTACATAGCCGTCAACATTTTTTGTGCGTTGTGCTGTTGCATCAACATTTGTATGTGTATAGCCAACATAAGTAGAGAATTGCGGTGTAAATTGTTTCTTCAGTTGTATATCCCAACCGCGCGCTTTTTCATCACCAACATTCGTATACTTAGGAGATACATAACCAATTCTATTCTCGGAATAACGTTTAAAAGCATGGGCAGATAATGCGAAGGTATCATCAAATTTATGATTAATGCCTATTTCCTTGGTATTACCTGTTTCCGGCTTGATATTCGGATTGCCGTATGCTGCACTGTAAAGGTTACTCGGAGAAGGCGGAATAAAATACTCGCTGTAGCTTACATAGACATTAGTTCTGTCTTTATTAAAGGTATAACCCAGGTTAGCACTGGGAGTAGTGTGCTTGCCAAAGCCGGAGTTATTATCATGACGCACACCGGCAGTCAGCTTCAGCTGGTCGGTAATATCAAACTGATCCTGCAGGAAGAAGGCTCTGTTCATCATCTTCTTGCCATTAAATGTAATAACCTTATCATGGCTGAACTCAAAGCCTGCAGTCAGTAAATGATTGCCTAACTTTGTAGACAGCTGGTCAGTAATACGTTTGGTATTGGTTTTTGTCTTATAGCCGTTAAAATCGGTATCATTATCCAAATTAACAAAAGACAAAACATTCGTGATATTGTCATCAAAATCACTGTTCAAAATAAATTTATAGTTTTGATTGTCTACTTTACCATTTTTCAAAGCAGGCTCCCACAAAGCAGTATATTTATAATCTGCTTTATAGGAATCGTAAGTAGCTGTCAGCTCATGCTTATCACTCAGCTTTTTAGTAATTTTGAAATTGGAGCTTGTAGACTTGGAAGAAGACGGCGTAGTTACACCATCACCATCTTTGAAATCGCCACTGAGGTTTCTGCTTACGTTAGCATCCCATGACCAGTTTTTTTCTCTGCCGGACTGACCCAAATAGTAGTTGGTTACGCTATTGCTGCCGCCATCTACACGGAAATAAGTAGAAATTTTCTCCGGTTTTTTAGTAATAATGTTAATAACACCGCCCTTGGCATCGGAACCATAAAGAGTAGAGGCGGAACCTTTCAGTACCTCAATACGTTCAACATTTTCCATGTTTTTGAGCATTACGGCAGAAACGCGATTGCTTACATTGTTAATCTTAACGCCATCTACCAATACAACAATTTCATCAGCACCGTTGATTTTCAAAGCATTGCTGTTATCATAGCCTGCAGGAGCGTAGTTGCCGATATAAACACCAGGAACCATGCGCAAGGCTTCAGATAAATCACTATAATGTCTTTCCTTAATTTCCTTACTTGTGATAACACTTACATTTGCATTAGCTTTAAATGCTTCTACCGGAGTTCTTGTTGCCGTAACAACCATCGTATCCAAAAAATATTCCGGAGTACTGTTTGCTAAGGCAACCGGCACAGCTCCACCCAACAAAACAGACAGCATAACGGCTCCGCCAAGATAATTAAATTTCTTCAAAATGCTCATCCTTCCTTTACACCCAATTCTCAGTATATACTTTATAATCAAAGCTACTGATAAGTAGCCATGACCTTTAAATCTCATTTATTTTAAACGATATAGTAATCATATAGTCAAGTGTTTTTATCTTTTCTTCCCTTATAAGAAGATTTTTCATTAACAGTATTTTGCTGCACAAAAAAATATCGGTAAACAGCTTATCGCTAATCACCGACATTTTTGATAATTTTACTCTTTATATACAGCGTCTGCCATATCCTCCACAGCGTTGACAATATACTGCGATACACACAGCACATGCTTCGCAGGCACAGTATAAACCTTTCTGTTTTTAACGGCATCCGTTGTCTGGTAGCCCGGATTATTCAGTAGCTCCTCCTCCATCTGCTTCGGATCATGCTGGCCGTCATAATTCCAGCCTGCGAGTAAAAACACCTCCGGGTTAAGCTGAACAACTGCCTCCTGATTAACTATGCCGGGCTTATCATAATGCAGCTCCTCCAAAGCATTGCGAACCTGCGCATATCTGCAGACATCGTTAAACGAAGCCTCCGGACTGTAATAAGCACCGTTACTGCGCATAAAAACAATGCGCTTCTGTTTTTCCTTGGGAATGTTGCCAATCTTATCCTGCACCTTCTTCAGATGCTCATTCATCGCGGTAACCATCATGTTGCCGCGTTCCTTTTCGCCCACAGCCTCGCCCAAAAAGCGTATGCACTCACGTACATCTTCAAAGCTTTTGGGAGTTTTATAAACATAAACCTGCAGGTTCATATCGCGTAGCGACTGAATAACCTCCGGCTTAACAAAATCCGGTATCAATATTAAATCAGGGTGCAACGCCATAATTGCCTCCGAGCTTTGGCCATCTACTCTGCTGCCCACACTCTGCGCCCGCTCCACAATATTTGATATCCCAGGGTCATCCACCAGACGTGAGAAGGCAGCAATACGACTGCTTGGTACAAGGTCAATGAGGATTTCATCAGTGCTTATAGACATAGATATAATGCGCTGGGGTTTTTCCTTAAAATACAGCTTATGCCCCTGCGAATCCGTAACAGTATAGGCTGCAGTACTGTTCGATTTTTGCGCACTATCACTGCTACAGCCTGCAACTATTAAAAGTATACTCAGACAAAGCAACAGTGCTGTTATGAACTTTTGATATTTTTGCTTTAACATTTTTCATCATCCTTTATGTTTTCCTCAGCATAGCTATTATAGCACGAACATCAGCTTTCGACATAAGCAAGTTATAGCAGTTTGGCATATGAAAAAGGCAGAACAGATTTTGCTCTGCTCCGCCTTTCTCAAAGGAGTTAAGTGTATATGAATAAGGTTAGGGGCTTATTAGAAGGTGTATTCTACGCCAACCTCAAAATTTCTGCCCGGTGCAGAATACCAAGAAGTGCCGGTTTCAGGCAGCAAGCAGGCTCTTTGCTCAGTATAAAGTCTGTCAAAGACGTTATTGCATTTTGCATAAATATTGATAACCTTAGACGGTTTATAGTTCATGCCTAAATCAAATACCCAATAGGTATGATAGGAGCTTGCTTCTGCAGAGGTATTATCACCATAGGTTTTGGCAAAACCACCTTGCTTTGCAATGGTACCACGAGCAGCCAGATTAGCACTAAATTTTTCCAGATCATAGCTTATGCCAATGTTCCACGCACTACGCGGAACTCTGCCATCGCTGTTCGGGTTTTTATTAGGAGCAGTCGGTTTAATATAAGTATAGGTATAACCAACATTAGTAGACAGATGGCTGTCAAAGGCCTTGCGTACCTGAACATCAAAACCAGTAGCAACTTCCTCACCAGAGTTCAAATATTTCTTAGTGCCAGAATCATAATTAATGGTATCCTTCATATCACGTCTGAAAACATGCACACTGCTTACAAATGTCGGATCAAAGCGATAATTTACACCACCCTCAAATGCAGAACCAGTTTCCGGATTCAAATCAGGTGTACCATATTGACCATACAATTGAGACGGATAAGGAGCTACAAAGAATTTTTTAAAGCCCAAATAATAATTCAGCTTATCATTCGGAGTATTACCTAAAACAATGCTAGGCAGCCATTTAGAGCCATAGTTTGAATCGTCATTATAACGCACACCATAGGACAAACTCCATGTATCAGTTAAAGCAAAATCGTCATTAATATAGATTGCTTTATTGGTTGTGCTCTTATCGCTGTATTTACTGGAAGCACTAGTCATGTAATTGTCAACCTTGTCTTTATACCATTCAAAACCACCAACAAGAGTATGTTTATCATCAGCCTTCACAGTAACTTGATCACTCAAACCCATAGAACTGTAGTGATAAATATAAGGTTGAGTTGTTGCATTAGTTTTACCAGGATTCTTCCAAGTAATTTCATCAGAAACATGTTTATTTCTGTATAATGCCAGCTGATTAGTAACCTTGTCGCTCATTTTTTGAGTATATACGATATTCAGCTTGCTGTTATCTTTACTACCTGTATTGAACTGATTATTTGCCTTATTTGAAGCAACAACATTCCAGCCACCAGTAGGACGCAGATAATCAGCCTTATAAGTCTGATATGTTACATTAATATCGGCATTATCATCAAATTTCTTACCAATCTTGATCATATTGTTTTCGGAATTCAAATGCTCAGGAATTTCTCTGTTCCAACCATCTTTAAAGTTTCCGGAAATCTTCTTTTGTAACGCCAAATCCCAATAGAAGCCATCCACATTGCCTCTATGAGTCAAGTTGTAGCGTTCCTTACCATAACTGCCGGTTGCTGCTGCCAATTTGGTAGATACACCATTTTCAGTAGCTTTTCTTGTAATAATGTTAATAACACCGCCAGCTGCATCAGCGCCATACAAAGTAGAGGCAGAGCTTTTTAAAACCTCAATACGCTCAATAGAATCCATATTGGATAATTCAGATGTAGCCATTTTTCCATATGTGCTAGAACTGCCATTTATATTTGCACGCACACCATCAATCAAAACTACAACCTTATCACTGCCATTTAAGATTAAGCTGTTCGAACTATATACTTCACCAGTATTACCATATCCAGAAATGGTAACACCAGGAATATCTCTCAATGCATCTTGAACATTAGAATAATGATTTTTCTCAATAGTATCTCTAGTAACTACACTAATATTAGCATTAGCCTTGAACTCTTCTACCGGTGTTCTGGTTGCAGTTACAACTAATTCTCCCAGCATATACTCCGGTGTTTCATCAGCATAGACTGCTGAAGCACTACCCAAAAGCAGTGTCATAAGTACTGCGCTGCTTAATCCTTTAACAACCTTCATTAAATCACACATCCTTCACTCATACTTTATTTGCAGATAATTCTCTATGTCAAAGCAAGACTATCTGCGAAATAGTTTTATTAAAAACTGCATCTAAGTGTAAACTATATACTGTTCATACAGTCAAGGAATTTTTTATTCTCCTCGTTCCTCCAGCTCGCCTTCCATTGATAAAAACAGCTCCTGCAGGGCCTGCTTGGTTTCCGGCTTAGCCTGCCACATCCCTCGCTGTTCTGCCTCAAGCAAAACTTCCGTAATGCGGTGAAGCGCCCAAGGATTTACCTCCTGCATCCACTTTTGCATATCCTTATCCAAAGCATATTTTCCTGCATATTTTTCATACATCCAGTCTTCCATAATATCACTGGTCGCATCCCACTGATAGCTCACAGCAACATACGTTG
This sequence comes from Phascolarctobacterium succinatutens, assembly GCF_958453765.1. Classification (GTDB taxonomy): domain Bacteria; phylum Bacillota; class Negativicutes; order Acidaminococcales; family Acidaminococcaceae; genus Phascolarctobacterium_A; species Phascolarctobacterium_A succinatutens_B. The sequence continues at coordinate 63,542 of NZ_CAUDZA010000010.1, forward strand.
CCAAGTCACCGGCACCCTTATAGCCATGCTTCTTCATACCTGCAATATATTTGGGATTCATCGCCTCACCGCGAAACCAACGCTTCAGCTCTTCCGTAAGGCTACGCAGCTGCACCTTGCTTCTGTCCGAACTATCGCTGACATAATTACGCGGCATACTGCCCTTGTAACTGCGTACTGCTGCAATCATACCGCCGCGATAATTATTATAATCATCTCCGCTTAGCATAGAAGATTCCCTGTGGTCAACATTTTGCACGGTAACATCTATCTGAGCCATACGCTTTTTAAAGACCTCCGGCATATAGGTGCCTTCACTGCCCTTACCATAAGCATGTGCGCCCCATCTGGTATATACTGCAGCAATATCATCAATCGTTTCCCAATTTTTAGCTTCTAAAACAGCACCTGTACCGGCTCCATGTGCTCCCGGAGGATCACCGAACACGCGATACGAAGCCTGTCGCCAGGCCGCCTGCTTATCCAAGCCTGATTTTTCCAGCTCGCCTGCTTCATCCAGTACATGCTTACGCACAAAGTTCAACTCAGTCGGCTCATCCAGCGATGCTATTCTCTGCGCAGCATCATCTAGCCAGATAACACTTCCTGGCATACTGTCCCTAAAGAGACCACTGATGCGTCCGGTTACATCTACACGCGGACGCTGCAGCTCCTCCAAAGGAATAACCTCCAAATCAATGACACGTTGGCTTCCAGGCTGCCACACGGGACGTAAGCCCATCAGATATAAGAATTCGGCAACGCATTGTCCGTGATTACGCAAATTACTTGTAGCCCACAAAATTATGCCAACGCTTTCAGGATAACGCCCTTCTTCTTCAATAAACCTGCTAATAACATCCTCAGCCATCTGCTTGCCGATTTCCCAAGCCGGCTTTGTCGGCAAGCAGCGTGGGGCGATACTATAAAAGTTGCGTCCCGTAGGCAGTAAATCAGCTCCGCCGCTTGTAGGCGCACCGCTGGGACAAGGGTCAATATATTTGCCGTTTAATGCGTTTAAAGTATTTTGCTGCTCCAAGGTAGTCATAAGCAGACTGGGGGCAATATGCTCGCAGATATACGTCAGAGATTGCAGCAGCTTATCCCGCATTTCCCCCTGTAAATCCTTCGTCCAGGATAAGATAAATACTTCTTCAATTTTAGCAGCATCAAAAGAATTCTTTTGCAAAATCAAGATAGCTTCTTTTGCCTGCTCGCGTATTTTATCCAAAAGCATACCATAGGTCATGCTGCCATCAGCCAGCATCTGCTCACTATGCTCCATCAGCTCATAATAATCATGCCCATGCATATCAGCAAGGTTTTTCATCAATGACGGTACCTTGCCGTTATCCAGCTTCGTCAACGCCAGCAGATATTCTACCAGCTCTTCTCCCTCCGGGGGCACGCCCAAAACGTGCAGGCCTGTACTGATCTGCATATTCTTTAAATCCGTAATAAAGTTGTGCAGCTTACCGATATAATCATCAAAATCCTCTGCTTCGCTTTCCGGAACATCCTCGTCAAGATTACATTCTGCAGCTTTACTACGAATCATTTCCTTTATGCTGTCCATACCTGCGGCGGCAGTATCGTCGTTTTTAAAATGACAATATTCCTCCAACAGGTTTTCCAAATCAGCCAATTCCTCATAGGTACCGGAAACACTCATCGGCGCGGACAAATAGCTTATCAGGCAGGCAGCACTGCGGCGCTTGGCCTGAATTCCTTCACCGGTACAGGTAATCCAATAGGGATATATGTTAGGAATATCACCTGTACAGATATCAGGATAGCAGGCATTGCTCATAGCATTGCCTTTTCCCGGCAACCATTCCAAATTACCGTGCGTTCCCACGTGAATCATGGCATCCGCCCCCCAGATATCACGCAGCCAATGATAAAATCCAAGATAATGATGTGTAGGTGCGCAATCCGGCGAATGATAAATTTTTCCCGGATCATCACCAAAGCCACGCGGAGGCTGAACCGTAATAAAAACATTGCCGTTGAGCATACCGGGAACAATCAACACATCGCCGTAGCGAAAAACTTCCCCCGGTGCTTCGCCCCAGTCGCGTAAAAGCTGTTCCTGTGTTTTTTTAGGAAGCTGCTCATAAAAGCTCGCATAATCCAGTTTTTGCAGCTTACCGTCAGCTGTTTCCAATAACGCCTCCGAAATGAAGCGTCGGTCATTAGTAGCATGTGCCGTAATATCTTTTACAAAGGCCTGACTGTCTGTCGGTATATTATCCAGCCTGTATCCCTGCTTTTGCATTTCTTCCAACAGCAGGCGTACGCTTTCAATCGAATCCAGACTGGCAGCGCTGCCGATATTGGAATTGGTCGGCGGATAATTATGAAAAACTATCGCTATTTTTTTATCACAAGGCTTTTTATAACGCAACGAGGCCAGCTTGCGCGCCTTTCTTGCCAGCATATCAATGCGGTCTACAAGCGGCATGCGGTAATGTGTACCGTCCTCACGTTCCTCATTGGTGGAAACCGGCACAGAATGCAGAGCTCCGTCAAATTCAGGCATGCACACAGCATAGGAAACCTCATTCGGAGTTAGGCCAACCATGCTCTGCTGCCACCATTTAGAAGGCATATAGGTATTTACTACCTGTAGCACAGGAACTCCCAGCTGCTGCAAATCCCGCAGCTTTAAAAAACCTGTTACTGTCAACGAAAAAACAAACGGATTTATCAGAACATCAATACAAGGCAGGCCGTTTTTATAGAAAAATCTTTCAAATGCTGTTGCCAAACTTACCGCACCGGTCTTTTCGTTCGGCATCGTGGTACTGAACACAGCAATAACATTACAGTTTTGTGCTTCTATCGCCTTGATAATCTCATTTTGATATGCAAGGCGTTGCCAAAGCCAATCCTCACGCGAAAAGATAAAACCCACAGTAGGCTTGCTGCTGTCATAATGCTTTGCCAGATAAGCATCAAGCTCGACGAACTCATGCTTAAATTCCGGATGATAGATTCCGCACCACGGCAGCTGCTCCGGCAACTTATAAGCTCCCTTTTGCTGCGTAAAGGCAGCAACAAGATATAAGCACAGATTCTGATAATTCTTCAGACCACCACAGCCCAAATATTCCTTCAGCAGGCTCTTTTGCTCCTCCTGCAGGCCGTAATCCATCTTATCATCACCTGGGTCAATGATATCAAAAAGATGACACAGCTTCTTTTGTTGTAAAAAGGCAGAAGCTTTTTTCAGATAATCACAGCTCAAACCTGTACCCATCCAGGTACAAAAGAAAAATTTTGCCCCCTGCAGCTTTTGCTTCGAATAGCCGTTCCACTGCTCACTGTCGTTGATTTGGATTACTTCTACAGCATTGCTGATTTCTTTGTCCTCTATGGCATTTAAGGCATCACGCATCCCAACATAATGGGGTTCCATGTTGGTCACAAAAATAATTTCTGCCATCTCCCTGCTCCTCTCAGCTTACTTAAAATATTCAGGATATACCAGCTTATCAATCGCCAAAATACTGTCAGCAACATATTGGCTTATACAATACATGTCTTGACCTGATAAGGTTACCAGGTTTTTATTTTGAATTGCTTTGACGCTTTGTAAGGACTGATCATTAAGCAATTCCTTTTCTGTTTCCAAGGTATGCGTGGGTGCACCGTTCCATCCCGGCATAATAATGACATCAGGATTTGACTGCACAATAAATTCCTTCGAGACCGTGGTATTCTGCCCTGTCTGCAATTGCTCCATACAATTATCAACCTGCGCATATTTGCAGATATCGGCAAAAAGCGAGCCTTTTGTACCTATGACGCCGTGACCGGACATAACAACTATTTTCTTCTGCTGTTTGATGTTGGCAGCCTTGATAACTGCTTGGGCCTTGGCGATTTTGGCATCATATTCCTTAATCACCGCTTCACCCTGCTGCTTAGCATCAACGACATCGGCAATCTCACGAATCGCTTTTTTTATATCCGCCACCGTATATGGTGTTTTATAAACATAGACGCTAATACCCATATCGCGGATAGTCTGAATGCTGTCTGGTGTCCACCAGTCTCCCAAAATGACAAGGTCCGGTTTTAAGGCCATGATACGCTCTACACTCGGCGTGCCTTTAATGCGCTCCTTGACCGCCTTGCTTTTTTCCACGACATGCGAAATTCCTGCATCATCACAAAGATAGCTTACAGAAGCTATACGCTCCGGCTCCACTAAACCAAGCAAAATTTCATCACAGCTTATGGAGAAGGAAACTATCCGCATAGGATTTGCAGGTACCTTTACCTCATAGCCCTTGGCGTCCTTGACAACTCTCGTTCCGTTGTTTTCCGGCTTATCATTGCCGCATCCTAGGCAAGAGCAACATGCTATAATTACACAAATAAAAAATACTGCTAACTTTTTCACTGTCATTCACCTTAAATATCTGCCAAATTTATTATTACAAATTCTGTAGACAAAACCAGTTTCTTTACTTCATCAAAATCTATAATCAGCACTGCTTCACATCCTTCATAGGTAAAAAGTACTTCACCATTGCAGAGAACAGCACTTTGCGCATGGCTGCAATCCATGCCTTCCGTACCCGTCTGATTACATATAAGCACCGGAATACCATTTGCCGAACGGCTCAAACGCTTCCACGCCTCTTCCGGAGGTCCTGCATGACCTCCAGGCGGCCAAGCAGCAACAACTACAGCAAGCTCTGCTCCCTGCCTAGCAATTTTTTCTCCATGCTCGGCAAAATAAGCATCCGCACAGACCATAACACCGGTATTGATACCTTCTAAATTCCAAACCTCAAATTTTTCTCCGGGATGTGCCCAGTTTTCCGTTATCCACGGCACAACCTTCGTTTTATCGTGACGATTATAATATGTTCCGTCCGGCGAAATAATTGCGCAGCTGTTACGCGGAGTTTTTTCGTCGACAAAACCACAGCCCAAAAACAACCTTTGCTTGTATTGCCTGCAAGCCTCCATAAACTCCTGTAAAAGATTATTTTGCAGCGAAGCAAGCTGAAACTGCTTATCGCTGCGCATCATATAATAACCCTGCAACGCCATTTCCGGCGTCAGTACCCAGCTTGCGCCATACTGTGCCGCCAGCTTCATCCCCTGTAAAATTTTCTTTGCATTATCCGCTTGCGGTCCGCAGCAATATGCAAAATGCAAAAAAGCTATCTTCAAATTCAAGCCCCCTCTCCAAAAACGTCTGTATATAGGTGTGGTGGCATAAGCTTTTATGTGTGCATTAGTCCATTACTTGTGGTTGGGTCGACCTAGTCCAATTTTTGTGCTCG
>NZ_CAUDZA010000011.1:0-62121 GCF_958453765.1 Phascolarctobacterium succinatutens
AAACCGACCTCCTAAAATTAGATTTTTAGGTCTAACTTTAGGGGGTCGGTTCAAGGCTGTGGTAATTTTTTTGTTGTTAATGCTGTGCTGCGGTTTGGTCGCTGACCAGCTTGAAGCCTGCTGCCGTCAGTTTGTCTTCGATTTCTTTGATTTGGGCGGCATCACGTGTTTCCAGCTCTAGTTTGAGGAAGCAGCCGGTGATGGCCATGTTGGCATCACTGCGGTTGTGGTGTACGCCGACAACGTTGGCGCCGCATTGACTGATAATCTCGCTGACCTTGAGCAGCTGGCCCGGACGGTCCTCTAGCATGATAACAAGGTTGACTCTGCGGCCGCTGGTAACCTGACCGCGGGTGATGACGCGTGAAAGAATATTAACGTCGATGTTACCGCCGGATACAACGCAGACTGTTTTCTTGCCCTTAATCGGCAGCTTATCGAACAGCGCTGCTGCTACCGGAGTTGCGCCTGCACCTTCGGCAATCAGCTTCTGCTTTTCAATCAGGGTTAAAATAGCGGTTGCGATTTCGTCCTCGCTGACGGTAACGATATCGTCAACATATTTGCTGATGAGCTCGTAGGTGTTTTCACCCGGAGTTTTTACAGCAATGCCGTCGGCAAAGGTGCTGACGTGCTCCAGTGTTTCGTATTTATGGTCATGGAAGGCGTTGTACATGCTGGCTGCGCCTGCTGCCTGTACGCCGTAAACCTTAACCTCCGGACGCAGGCTTTTGATAGCGAAGGCTACGCCGCTGATAAGGCCACCGCCGCCAATCGGTACGATTACTGCTTCGACGTCCGGCAGCTGGTCCAAAATTTCCAGACCGATGCTGCCCTGACCGGCAATGACAAGCTCGTCGTCATACGGATGAATAAAGGTCATGCCTGTTTCTTCCTGCAGCTGTACGGCGCGGTCATGTGCTTCGTCGTAGGCACCGGGAACAAGCTCTACATGCGCGCCCAGGCGCTTGGTGTTCTCTACCTTCATAATCGGGGCGCCGTCCGGCATGCAGATGACGCTTTTGATGCCCATGCTGGTTGCAGCAAGTGCTACGCCCTGGGCGTGGTTGCCGGCGCTGCAGGCAATCACGCCTTTGCTGGCTTCTTCCGGTGTCAGCTGGCTGATTTTGTAGTAGGCACCGCGTACCTTAAAGCTGCCGGTTACCTGCAGGTTTTCTGTTTTCAGATACAGGTTGTTGCCTTCGCTTAAATGCGGAGCAGCTATTAAATCTGTTTTACGTGCTACGCTTTTAAGGATGAAGGCTGCATGATAAATTTTGTCTAATGAGAGCATTTGGTTACCTTCTTTTCTTTCCCTTAATTATTATAGTATAAAATACTACATCAAGTATAAATTGATTAGCGCATTGCGTCAAGTGATTGTGTACATTTCCTGCTATGATAGTGTATAATAATATAATGAATAATTTTCAAAGGAGTGCATACAATGCAGTGGATAGAAGTTAATGTAGCGGTAACGCATGAAGCAGTAGAGGCCGTAGCGGATATGCTGACGAGCATCGGTTCTAAGGGAGTTGCGATTGAGGACCCGCAGCTGATTAATGATTTGAGAAACAGCGGTACCTGGGAGCTGTGCGATATTCCGGAGCAGGAGAATACCGAGGTTGTTACTGTCAGCGCTTATTATCCTGATGACGAGAAGCTGGAAAAACGCTTGGCGGAGATTGACGAGCAGCTGGCGCTGATTGAGGAGCGCATCGGCAAGTACCGTTTCGGCAATACCCGCTTCCGCAAGGTGAGCGAGCAGGATTGGGCTAACGAATGGAAGCAGTATTTCCATGTTACCCATGTGGGCAAGAGCCTTGTTATTAAGCCGAGCTGGGAGAAATATGCTCCTAAGGCCGGCGAGCATGTTATTGAAATTGATCCGGGTATGGCCTTCGGTACCGGCACGCATCACACTACCAATATGATGATGGAGCGCCTGGAGAAGGTTATTACACCTGATTCTACCGTGTTTGACGTTGGTACCGGCAGTGGCATTCTGGCGATTGCTGCGGCAATGCTGGGTGCTAAGTCTGTTAAGGCTGTGGATATTGACGCTGTGGCAGTGCGCGTGGCGAAGGAGAATGTGGCGGATAATGGCTTGAGCGACCAGATTGAGGTGCGCGAGGGCGATTTGCTGCATGGCACTGAGGGCAAGGCTGATGTTATTATCGCTAATATTATTGCAGATATTGTTATTATGCTGCTGCAGGATATTCCGCAGAAGCTGGATGATGACGGTGTGCTTTTGGCGAGCGGTATTATTGAGGAGCGTATGCCTGATGTGGAGGCTGCGGCGCAGGCGCAGGGCCTTTATGTTGACGCGGTTGACCATCGCGGCGGCTGGGTTGTTATGCAGATAAAGAAGAAGTAAGGGGAAACCTATATGCATCGTTTTTTTGTACCGCAATTATATAACGAAACAATGACTATTGAGGGCGTGGATGCACGTCATATCAGTAAGGTGCTGCGCATGCAGCCGGGTGCGCAGCTGCAGCTTGTGAGTGACGACGGCGTGAGTGCGCTGGCAGAGATTACAGCTATTGACAGCGAGTGCGTGACTGTGCATTGCTTAGAGAAGCTGGCGGAAAGCCATGAACCTGCGGTGCGCCTGATTTTGGCGCAGGGTCTTGCGAAGGGCGAGAAGATGGAGTTCATCATCCAGAAGGCTGTGGAGATGGGCGCTTACAGCGTGGTGCCTGTGGCTATGGAGCATTCCGTAGTACGCCTTGACGGTGCTAAGGCTGCCAAGAAGGTGGAGCGCTGGCAGAAGATTGCTGAATCCGCTGCCAAGCAGAGCAAGCGCGATATTATTCCCGAGGTGCAGCCTGTGCAGACCATGTCACAGATGCTGGCGGCAAATGACTGCGCTACGAAGATTATCGCTTACGAGTGCGAGGATAAAAAGAGCCTGAAGGCGGCACTGAAGGAGGCGCAGGCGAAGGGCGCGCTGACAGATTTGCTGCTGATTATCGGTCCTGAGGGCGGCATTAGCGAAGCGGAGCTGGATGCGGCACGCGCAGCAGGCGCTGTGCCCGTATCGCTGGGAAGACGCATTCTGCGTGCGGAAACGGCAGGACTTGTCGCTATTTCAGCGATTTTTTATGAAACCGGAGATTTAGGAGATTAAACATAGATGAGAAAAATTGCATTTTATACGCTGGGCTGTAAGGTTAACCAGGCTGATACTGCCAGCATGGAGGGGATTTTCCGTGCGTCAGGCTATGAGGTTGTGCCTTTCGGTGAACCGGCAGACGTTTATTTAGTTAATACCTGCGTTGTTACCAATACCGGTCAGCGCAAATCGCGTCAGATTATCAACCGCGCTGTGCGTCACAATCCGCTGTCCTTGGTGGTTGTCACCGGCTGCTATCCGCAGACTGCGCCGGAGGAGGTGCGTGCTATCGAGGGTGTTGATGTAATCATCGGCAATCAGGAGCGCGGCCGCATTGTGGAGCTGGTCGAGGAGGCTCTGGAGCACAAGCGCACGGAGATTTTGGACAATGTACAGCAGATGACTGTAGACACTAAATTTGAAGAGCTGGGCGTTGGCACGGAAACCGATAAAACCCGCGCCTTCCTCAAAATTCAGGAGGGCTGCAACCAATACTGCACCTACTGCATTATTCCGTTTGCGCGCGGTCCGCTGCGCAGCCGCAGCCTGGAAAGCATCCGTGAGGAGGTTGGCAAGCTGGTTGCCGCAGGCTACAAAGAGGTTGTGCTCATCGGCATTCACCTTGGCTGCTACGGCAAGGAGCTGGCGAAGGAAGGCAAGCACGTTACTTTGTATGACGCAGTAAAGGCAGCACTGAGCGTTGAGGGCGTGCAGCGTGTGCGCCTCGGTTCTTTGGAATCCGTGGAGGTGGAGCCGCGCCTGCTGCAGCTGATGGCAGAGGAACCACGCCTGCAGCGTCACCTGCATCTGCCGTTGCAAAGCGGCTGCGACAAGATTTTGCGCGCTATGCACCGTCCCTACGATACAAAACGCTTTACGGAGCTGGTGAACGAAATTCGTGCGCAGGTGCCTGATGTGGCCATTACTACGGACGTTATCGTGGGCTTCCCCGGCGAAACCGAGGAGGACTTTGCGACTACGCTGGAATTTGCCAAGCAATGCGGCTTTGCCAAAATGCACATCTTCCCTTATTCCAAGCGCAAGGGAACCCCTGCTGCCGAAATGCCGGAGCAGGTGGACGAGGCTGTGAAGAGCGAGCGCGCGGCGCGTTTGGCGAAGGTGGACGAGGAGCTGCATCAGCAGATGCTGCAGAGCACTGTCGGCAAGGTGGAAGAGGTGCTGTTCGAGCAGTCTGTTGATGATGCGCATATGGAGGGCCTTTGCGGTCCGTATCTGCGTGTTGTCGTTCCGGGAACCAAGGAGCTGGCCAACACCATTGCCAAGGTAAAAATTACCGGCATCAAAGAGGATTTTTTGCTGGGCGAATTGAATTAATTTGGGAAAAAATTATTTCTTTAGCAGGATAAAAGAAATAAATACAGAATATAACTAGATACGATAAATGAGAGGAGGGACATGAAATGGCTGAGGATTGTATTTTTTGCAAAATCATTAAGGGCGATATCCCTTCTACCAAAGTGTATGAAGATGATAAAATGATTGCTATCAATGACGTTGCTCCGGCTGCTCCGGTTCATGTGCTGCTGATGCCTAAGGACCACACAGCTAACATCACTACTGCGGACCCCGAGCTGGTTGCATACATGCTTGGCAAGGTTAAAATGATCGCTGAAAAGACCGGAATTGCCGAAAAAGGCTTCCGCGTTGTTATTAACACCGGCGATGAAGGCGGTCAGACGGTAAAACATTTACACATTCACGTAATTGGCGGCAAAGCTTTGGGTTGGCCCCCGTGCTAAACCTTGACAATGCTTGTCTTTTCTTGTATAATTAATCAGTAAGTGTTTTTAGCTGGCAACAGCTGAAAACTTAATTTGCATATACACTTCCCTAAGTGTGTGGAGGGAGGGAGAACAGATGGCAGAAATTAAAGTTGGCAAGAATGAAACTTTAGACAGCGCACTGCGCAGATTTAAAAGAGCAACCCAAAAGGCAGGCATTCTTTCTGAGGTAAGAAAACGCGAGCACTATGAAAAGCCGAGCGTTGCACGTAAGAAAAAATCCGAAGCAGCCAGAAAACGTAAAACCAGATAATTGGAGGCGGGCTGTATGTCTATAAAAGACCAATTGACTGCTGATATGAAGCAGGCCATGAAGGACAGAGAAGCAGGTAAACTGCGTTTGTCTGTTATCCGCATGGTGCGTGCTAATATTAAAAATGTTGAAATCAATGACAAAAAGGAACTTACAGATGATGAGGTTCTGGCTGTCTTGATGAAAGAGGTCAAAATGCGTCAGGATTCTGTTGAGGAATTCCAAAAAGCAGGTCGTGACGAATTGGTTGCCCAAGCTAAGGAAGAAATTGCTATACTGAAAAAATATCTTCCGGAAGCTCTCAGCGATGACGAGCTGAAGGCTATCGTGGCAGAAGTTATTGCTGCTGTTGGTGCTACAAGTCCCAAGGATATGGGCAAGGTAATGCCGGCAGTTATGGCAAAAACCAAAGGCCGTGCAGATGGCAAACGTATTAACGTTATGGTTCGTGAATTGCTCAAATAACAACTGATAACCGTGCTAAGAGAAATCTTGGCGCGGTTATTTTACTTTATAGGGATTATGGGTGAGAGAACTGTATGCTTTTCCTGCGCGGGAAAGTATACAGCTTTTTTATTGCGGCATCTGTGCAGGAAATATCCGCTGTTTTGCGAAAACATATTCAGCAGGTAAATTTTATTTCAAGGCGAATATAAATATATTATTATCATTTTTACAGCTCAAAGGAGGCCGTTTTTATGGCATCTGGCTTCAGCTTTTTACGCACACAATTTCCCGGTCTGGAAAAAACAGGCGAGTTCGCGGAGCGCTATCTGTACAGCGATTCCAACTCCTGCCTTTTTAAGCTAGGCCTGCTGTGCGAAGATATCGTTAATAAAATGTTTGATTTTGACAATATATCAATGCCTTATCAGATGAAGGATACACTTGTAAACAAAATCCGGCATCTGGTTTGCGGATTTGCGCCAAAGCGGCAATATACCGCGCGCTATGGCAGGCTGGCCTTCTTCCCTAGGCTTGAAAGAAATGCTGCAGGAAAATACTGCGGAGGGCAACGCTGCTTACAATCAGGAGATATTTTTATAGGAATAATTTTCGTGATATAATTACAGAAAAAGATACCGTTAGGAGGTTCTCCAAAAGATGGCTCGATACAATGTAAATAATTATACCGTAGAAGCACTACTGGCAAGCATTAAGTCCAAGGAAATTGCAATACCAGAAATGCAGCGTCCCTTCGTGTGGGATGCTTCCCAAGTTCGTGATTTGCTGGATTCTTTATATAAAGGGTTTCCTGTTGGGTATATTATTGTCTGGCAAAATCCTAAGGTGAAACTTAAGGATGGAACAACCGCTGCCGGCAAAAAAGTATTGATTGATGGGCAGCAACGTATCACGGCACTGACTGCGGCGATTGTCGGGCAAGAAGTCTTAGATGATCACTACAAGTGGAAGACGATAAAAATCGCTTTTAATCCCATTGATGAGACTTTTGAAGTAGCCAATTCCGCTAACCAGCGTTCAAGTAAATGGATATCAGATATTTCTGAAGTATTCAAGACGACGTTTGACTCGTTTAATTTCGTCAACCAGTTTTGCCAGAAGAATGAAATAACAGATCAGGCATCGAAAATCAATGATATCATTAACAGATTGAAGGCAATTCAGAATAATAGCCTTGGTGTTATTACCTTGGCGGACGATTTGGATATTGATAGCGTTACGGATATTTTTATCCGCATCAACTCTAAGGGCGTGGTACTGTCACAGGCTGACTTTGTCATGTCGAAAATTTCCTCGAATACTGAGTATGGAGGAAACATAACCAGAAAGACTATCGATTATTTTTGTCATTTGCTGGAATCTCCAGCTGATTTGAAAGACATTCAGACCAACGACAAAGAATTCGCATCATTGCCAGATTTCTCTGCTATAAGATGGGCGGCAGAAAAGGTGTCACCTATATATAAAACATCTTATACCGATATTTTGCGTGTAGCATTTACTTATAAGTTCAAGCGCGGGAAACTGTCTGATTTGGTAAGCATGCTTTCTGGACGTGATTTTGAAACGCGCGAATTCAAAATAGAAATAGAAGAGGATTCTTTTAGAAAACTGCATGAAGCAGTATTACAGACCGTAAATAAAACAAACTACGAACGCTTTCTGATGATTGTTGAGTCTGCCGGCATTGTTAGGGGGAGTCTGATTCGCTCGCAAAATGTTTTGAACTTTGCCTATGCGTTGTACTTGGCGTTGCATGAGAGAAAAGTTGACAGTTCTATCATTGAAAAGATTGTACGTCGGTGGCTGGTTCTCTCCATTTTGACCGGACGTTATTCTGGTTCTCCGGAATCGACGTTTGACTATGATATTAAACGGTTCTTTTCTTCGGATGATCCTATGGCCTATTTGAAACTCACAGAGGCTGGCGATCTTTCTGATGCGTATTGGAAGGTCAATCTCGTACAAAGGCTCGATACATCTGTCACCAGCAGTCCGTATTTCAATATGTTCCTTATCGCGCAAGTTAAGGCTCACGATAAAGGCTTTTTATCTGAGCAGATTAGTGTAGAAAGCATGTTGGAAAACAGGGGTGATATTCATCATCTCTTCCCTAAGAATTATCTGACTAAAAATGATTTGCCTAAAGGACAGTACAATCAGGTCGCAAACTATGTGTATTTGCAGCAGGAAATCAATATAAAAATCAGCGATGCAGCGCCTCGTGAGTATATGGCAACTGTTATAGAGCAGTGCAAGACAGGGAAGCCGATATATGGAGGAATTACCGATTTAGACAAACTCAAGGAAAACTTACAGCAGAACTGTATCCCAGAAGGCTTTGAGTTTATGGATATCAACAACTACACTGAATTTCTGGCAAAGCGCCGCGAACTGATGGCGGAAAAGATTCGTGAATATTACGAGGCGCTATAAGTTATGAAAAAATCAAGACTGGAAATAAAGCCAATAAGAAGAAATCTTAGCAGGGTGCTTGATTCAGCCAGGAATGGAAATCCGGAATCCATGCTTAAGTTGGGAAAGCATTATTCGTACTTAAAGTTTGTTGATGAAAAGTATGAAGGCGATAATGCGCTTCTGTTGGGCGTATATTGGCTAAGCAAGGCCGCTCAAAACGGCAAGTGGGAAGCTTGCTATTGGTTAGGAGCCGCGATAGAAACTACTCGTAATAATAACAGTAGCGGTGCCTATTTAAGTGCTTATATTGAGAGGGAGAAGCAAGAAAATACCATATGGCAGAGTGTAATGTCCGAGTTGAACACCGAGGGCTTTTATGAAAATGCCGTGCCGGTATACTACAATGATGTTTGCAAAAACAATGTGGCCGCTATATGGCTTTGGGAGCGTTTTCATTTTGGCTACAGCAGTGGAAGTTTGGACTCACTTGACTGCCAGTATTATAAATGCGCAGCTGAACATGGTATTATTGAAGCCAAGGCCTGTTATGGGGCTTTTAGCAAAAGAGCATGGGATACTTGGTGTTATTGGTTACAAGATGAGTCTCCGGAAGAAGCACTAAAAACGCTAAAAGATGAAGGACGGTCGATTGATTCAATTTATTACTATTACGAAACCGCCAGATACTGGTTGGTGGAGGCACTGAGGGACGGTTACGATGAGGCAATATCAGATTTAAGTAGCCTGATTGCTACTCAGCATATGCTAGATAAATTACGCGAGCCAATTGCCTAGAAATAAAAACTTCATAGAGAAATTTCCGGCGAAGGTAACTACACCATCGTAACGATGCACCTAGTGTCGTTACGATGGTGTTCATTTTCTGGACATGTGCGGGTTCGTCGTTTCGGAGTATAGGAATTAAATTCGTTACATTGTATTAATGATAGTCTCCCAACGATCCTGCCTGCGGTACCTTCGGCTTTATGATTGCTGCCAGCAATTTTGTGCGTGAGCAGACGGACGATTTCTTTGATTTGGATGAGGAAACGGCCGAGTTTGAATATACGCAGGCCTTCACCGGCTGCGAGCTGGTGCATGCTACACACCGCTTGGCGCTGATGAATGCCATGCTGCACGACATCCAGAGCAAAATTATTTTGGGCGATACGCTTTCCAACGTGGGCAAGGAGATGCAGGGCTATGACGTGGTGCTGACCAATCCGCCCTTCGGTACGAAAAAAGGCGGCGAGCGCGCAACGCGTGACGACTTTACTTATCCCACGAGCAACAAGCAGCTGAACTTCCTGCAGCATATCTACCGCAGTTTGAAGGCTGACGGCAAGGCGCGCGCTGCCGTAGTGCTGCCGGATAATGTGCTTTTTGCCGACGGTGACGGCGAAAGGATTCGTGTCGACTTAATGGATAAGTGCAATCTGCACACTATTCTGCGCTTGCCGACAGGTATTTTTTACGCGCAGGGTGTCAAGACCAACGTACTCTTCTTTACGCGCGAAAAAACAGATAAGGACAGCACCAAGGCCGTGTGGTTTTATGATTTGCGCACCAATATGCCGTCCTTCGGCAAGACGAACCCGCTGAAGGCGAGTGACTTTGCCGGCTTTGAGGCGGCCTACACGGCAGAGGACAGAAGCAAGGTAGAGGACGAGCGCTGGCAGTGCTTTACGCGTGAGGAAATTGCGCAAAAGGGCAACAGTCTGGACCTTGGCCTGATTAAGGATGACAGCGTGCTGGATTACGAGGATTTGCCGGACCCGGCGGAAAGTGCTGAGGAGGCTGCGGAAAAGCTGGCGGAGGCCGTGGATTTGCTGCAGAGCGTGGCGCAGGAGCTGAGAAGCTTGCAAAGATAAAGGTTCTGTGGTATATTAGACATATAAAAGACAAAAAGTTTTAGAAAGCCACTTCTTACCCCGCAAAGTGTAGGAGTGGTTTTCTTTTTGTTGCGCACAATTCAAAACTTGCAAAGCTATGGATTATGTGGTATATTAGATATAGAAAAGACGACCGCCCACAGAGGTGGGTTGCCTAGTAGGTTAAGAAAAATCCGCTCCGTACTCGTCAAAGTCTTGGGGCGGTTTTTCTATGTCCGTAACTTTTTTACTTTTTGTTCTTAAAAATGAACGTAAGTAATGCTACGATAAAAATTCCAAAGGACATTAAATCCTGAAAGCTGAAATATACCATAGACATCACCTCCATTCGTAGAGAATGAAGGCAACACCACCCTGCAACACGGTTGTCAAAAACATTTTATCATAAATTATAGATTAAAGCAATAACATGTTTGCTTATAAAGGAGAGCTGGCAATGCCAAAGAAAAAGACAGCATTGACAATAGAAGAACGCTTGCAGCAGGCGCTGGTGCCTGCGGAGGAACAGCCTTATGAGGTGCCGGAGAATTGGGTGTGGGTAAGGCTTGGAGCAATAGCTGAAATTGTTACTGGTGGAACTCCTAGCAAAAAGCACCCTGAGTATTATGGTGGAAACTTTCCTTTTTATAAACCTAGTGATTTAGATCAAGGAAGATTAACATATGATGCTTCTGAGTATTTAAGTGAAGAAGGCAAAAAAGTTTCTCGAATCATACCTAAAAACTCAACAGCAGTCTGTTGTATTGGCAGTATTGGTAAGTGTGGTTATTTGATGTGTGAAGGCACTACCAATCAACAAATAAATTCTGCTATACCTAAAATTAACAGCTTATGCATGTATTATTATCTTTGTACGGAGAATTTTGTTCAGAATTTGCTTTCGATGGCTTCTGCAACTACTATAGCTATTGTTAATAAGAGTAAAATGGAAAGCTGTGCTTTCCCTCTCCCTCCGCTCTCCGAACAGCAACGCATAGTCGAGCGCATCGAAGAGCTTTTTGCGAAGCTTGATGAAGCGAAGGAAAGACTGCAGGAGGTTGCCGACAGCTTTGCCGTGCGCAAGGCAGCAATTTTGCACAAGGCATTTACGGGCGAGCTGACAAAGCAGTGGCGCTGTGAAAATGGCGTGAGCGATGAAAGTTGGGAAGAGAAAACTATTGGTGAGATTTGCAGTTCGCTGAAATATGGAACTTCTAAAAAATCTAGCGATGATGGAGAAGTTGTAGTTTTGCGAATGGGAAATTTGCAAAATGGAGAAATAGATTGGAGCAATCTAGCTTATACAAGTGATGAAGAAGATATAAAAAAATATTTATTAAAATCAGGTGACGTATTGTTCAATAGAACTAATAGTCCTGAACTTGTAGGAAAAACTTCAATATATAGAGGTGAAATGCCTGCAATATATGCTGGGTACTTGATTAAGTTAGATTATGAAAAAAATATAGTTGTTGGCGACTATTTAAATTACTATCTTAATTCTTCTAAAGCAAAAGAGTATTATATGCAAGTTAAAACTGATGGGGTCAGTCAGTCTAATATAAATGCAAAAAAAATAGGAGAGTTTGAGATTCCTCTCCCTACCCTTTCAGAACAGCACGAAATCGTGCGCCTCATCGACGACCTGCTGGCGCGCGAGCGCAAAGCACAGCAGGCTGCGGAGCAGGCGCTGGCAAGCATCGACCTGATGAAGAAATCCATCCTCGCATGTGCCTTCCGCGGTGAGCTGGGCACGAATAAAGCGAGCGAAGCGAGCGCGCTGGAGCTGCTGCGGCAGGTGCTGGCGGAAAACTGAAGTTAAACAACAATCAAGACCTTGGCAGCGGCAAAAGCTGATGCTAAGGTCTTTTTTAGCGTCTTACAGCGAAATACTTGGATATCCCATAGCTGCTCATGCAAACCTTAGGCATTCCGGCTTACAGTTAACCCCAACCTTAGTCACGCCAGTCTGGGCATAAGCTAACCACAGATTTGTAAACACTACCGCTTATACCGTTCGGCAGAACTACGAAAAAATAGCTATTTACAGCAAAGCGATTTAGCTTATTTAAAGCTTTTTGGTAAAACTTTTTCCCGAAAAAGTTTTTGCTTTGCCGCGCTTTCCGAAAAGTGCGAACCTTTCTTGCAACTTCTTTCAGTTATGAAAGAAGTTGATGTTACGAATCACGCCGGTGATTTTGTTTGAAGATGGTCCGCAGCCTTTAGCAGCATAAACTTTAAATTTACTTCATGCTTTTACTCTGCTATACTATAAATGTACAAGCGTTGAGGAGGTGCAGTCATGCCATTGGAATATTATTTTATGCTGGCGGGCCTTGTCCTGCTGCTGATAGAATTTGTTGTGCCGGGCTTCGGAATTTTCGGTGTCAGCGGCATGGTGTGCCTGACAGTCGGCGGCTTTTACGTTTTGGGCGGCAATGCCTGGGCGGCGCTGGTGCTGTTGGCAGTGTATCTGTTTTTGGTGCTGGTAATTACGCTGCTGTGCGTGTATCTGCCCAAGGAAAGCAAGTATAATCCCTTTGTGCTGTGGACGCGCCAAAAAAACAGCGAAGGCTACACCGGCGGCAAAAACTGGAGCATGCTGGTGGGCAAAAGAGGCACAGCCTTGACTACGCTGCGTCCTGCAGGTACGATTCTGGTGGACGGCAAGCGTCTTGATGTGAGCAGTCAGGGAGATTATATCGAAAAGTCTGCTCCCGTGATTATTGTGCGGGTGGAGGGCAGCAAAATTTTTGTAGAACAGACGAAGGAGTGACATTATGGATTTATTATTCAGTATGATTTTCGGCAGTGGCTTTGCAGTAATCATTGCTATTGCCGGTATTGCTATTTTTCTTAACTTTGTGCCGTTAGGCCTGTGGATTTCGGCCATTGCTGCCGGCGTTAATGTAGGTATCTTTAACCTCATCGGTATGCGCTTGCGCCGTGTGCCCGCGTCGCAGATTGTGCTGCCTTTGATTAAGGCGAATAAGGCAGGTCTTGACGTAAATGTTAACCAGCTGGAGGCGCATTATCTGGCAGGCGGTAACGTTGACCGCGTTATTGATGCTTTGATTGCTGCCCACAGAGCGCAGATTGAGCTGAGCTTTGAGCGTGGCTGTGCCATTGACCTTGCGGGACGCAACGTGCTGGAGGCTGTGCAGATGAGCGTTAATCCCGAGGTTATCGAAACTCCGGTAGTAAGCGCTGTTGCCAAGGACGGCATTGAGCTGAAGGTAAAGGCACGCGTAACAGTGCGCGCCAACATTGACCGCTTAGTAGGCGGTGCCGGCGAAGCAACGATTATTGCGCGTGTCGGCGAAGGCATTGTAACAAACGTAGGCTCCAGCGCCGACCACAGCAAGGTACTGGAAAACCCCGATTATATTTCCAAAACAGTTTTGGATAAAGGCCTTGATGCAGGCACTGCTTTTGAAATTCTTTCCATTGATATTGCGGACGTAGATGTAGGCCGTAACATCGGCGCTGCGCTGATGACCGACCAGGCGGAGGCTGACAAGCGCATTGCTCAGGCGCGCGCTGAGGAACGCCGTGCGATGGCTGTTGCCAAGGAGCAGGAGATGAAGGCCTATACGCAGGAAATGCAGGCGAAGGTTGTGGAAGCACAGGCTAAGGTGCCGACAGCTATGGCAGAGGCACTGGCCAACGGCCGCTTGGGCGTAATGGATTACTACCGCCTGAACAATATTCAGGCAGATACGCAGATGCGCCGCACGATTGCCGAGGTAAGCCCGGAGGGCGAGGAAAAGCCTGAGGGCGGCAAATAAGCGAGGTGCAGCTTATGGGCGGTTTATTTGACAGTGATTTAATCCCCCTGCTTTTTGTCCTCGTAATGCTGGCCAACGTATTTTTGGACAGGCGCAACCGCCGCCGTAGACAGCGGGAGCTGCCGCAAGAGCAGCCGCAGGAAACGGCGGAGCCGACGCAGGCAGAGCAGCAAACACAAGCTAAGCCTAAGGATATTGCCGCCGAGTTTGAACGCCGTCTGAAAAAGACGACGGAGGAGGCGCAGGCACGCAAGCGTCAAAGCAGCCAAGGCGTAGTGCATGACGGAACGCGTGTGCGCCGTGATGATGGCAGCAGAGTTCACCGTGACGGCGAAGCACTGCATGACCATACCGGCAGAATTCACCGTGAAAATGAAGCCCTTGTGCATGACAAGGGCAAGGTTTATTATGACCCCCGCGGTGATTATAGCTACGATGAAGCAAAGATGAACGCTGCCGCAGCGGCGTTTAATGCGCGCTACGCGCAGGCGCAGCCTGCAGCGAAAAAGCGCGTCAAGCTGAAGCATGCGGCGCTGGTCAACGGCATTATCATGGCAGAGGTATTAGGAAAACCGCGCGCTCTTAACCCCTACGAGGAGCGCTGATTTAAAGATTCTCGCAAACAGTAAGGAGATGTTGGAGAATGCTGGAAAAGCTGGATTTGAGTAAAAAAGTGTCCAAGGAAGAATACAACAGGCAGATGGAAGTGCTGGGTGAACGCCTGGGAAAGGCGCAGCGCATGGCCCGCGACGCCAAAAGACCGGTTATCATCGTGTTTGAGGGCTGGCGCGGTGCACGCCGCAGTGCGCTGATTAACGAAATGATGCAGCAGATGGATGCCCGCGGCTTTAATGTTTATTCCAGCGTGCGTTTGCGCGGAGTAATGCAGGAGCAGCCGTTTTTCGGTGCCTTCTGGAAGCGTTTGCCGGCGTTGGGACATATTGCCGTTTATCACCGCAGCTGGTATTATCTGAAAAACGCCAACGAGCTGGCGGATAAAGAGGATAACACCAAGTATCCTGCTGTTTCCTTTGAGCATATCAACAACTTTGAAAAAATGCTTACGGATGATAATTATCTTGTGCTTAAATTTTTCCTGCATCTTTCAGCGGAGCAGCAAAAGAAAAATATCGCCAAGAATGCCAAAACACTGGGCAAGGCGTGGCGTGACCTGAATCCGGCTCTTGATGAAAGCGACAACTACGATAAATTTTTGCCGCATTACGAAAGAATGCTGGAGGCCACCGATACGGTAAACGCTCCCTGGCACCTGATTGCCGACGATGATCCGCGCAGCGCGCGTTTGGAGGTTTTCACTAAGATTGCCGATGCTATCGAAAAAGCTGTGCAGATGCCTGTTGAGCCTGCTGCCGACAAGTGCACTGCGGCAACCTACGATGTGCTGAGCAAGATTGACGCCAATAAGGAGCTTACTAAAGAAGAATATAAGGAAAAGCTCGATAAGTACCAGAAAAAGCTGACACAGCTGCAGATTGAAATGTTCAAGGCGCAGATTCCGGTAGTCATAGGCTTTGAGGGCTGGGATGCTGCCGGCAAGGGCGGCGCTATCCGCAGACTGACGGCGGCACTGGACCCGTTGGGCTTTCATGTGCACCCGATTGCGGCGCCGAACGTGGTCGAAAAGCAGTTCCATTATCAGTGGCGCTTCTGGACCAGACTGCCGCAGCCGGGCACTATAGCGATTTTTGACCGCACCTGGTACGGCCGTGTTATGGTGGAGCGTATCGAAGGCTTTGCCAAGCCGCAGGAATGGCAGCGCGCCTATGATGAAATCAAGGATATGGAGGCACAGTGGAGCGAGCACGGTATCGCCATCGCCAAATTCTGGCTGCAGATTGACAAGGATGAGCAGCTGCGACGCTTCAATGACCGTCAGAATGACCCCAACAAGCAGTGGAAAATTACGGACGAGGATTGGCGTAACCGTGATAAATGGGATGCCTACGAAGCGGCAGTCAACGAAATGCTGGTGCGCACCGACACCTCGTATGCACCGTGGACCGTGGTTGAGGGCAACAATAAATATTATGCCCGCTTAAAGGTTTTGAAAACAGTTATCGATTTGTTTGAACGTAAGCTGGCAGAAAAAAATCAGTAAAATACAAGAGGATATCAGCGTAATTTTGCGCTGATATTTTCTTAATATATTATAGATACTCGGAGAGGAAATGCTTTGTCCTGGATAATTAAAAACTATATTAAAGAAACAAGAGAAAACGAAACCGGCGCGCAGGTGTATCCGCCGGGCTTACGCCATCCGGTAGCGTTTATTTACCCCAACGTCTACCATCTGGGCATGTCGAACCTGGGAATGCACATTTTGTATCAGATGATTAACGAGCGCGGCGACAGTGCCTGCGAGCGCTTCTTTTTGCCGGATAAACGATTGCAGCAGGAGCATATCAAAAGCAAAACACCGCTGCTGAGCTTGGAAAACCAGCGTCCGCTGGCAGATTTTGACGTTATCTTCGTCATGCTGTCCTTTGAAATGGACTATGATAATCTGCTGACGGTGCTGGATTTGGGCAATATCCGTCTGCGGGCGGCGGAGCGCAATCAGCGCGAGCCTTTGGTGATTATCGGCGGTCCCTGTGCCACCTTTAATCCAGAGCCTTTGGCTGCTGTGGCTGACGCCTTTGTCATCGGCGAGGGCGAGGAAACAGTACAGCACGTGCTGGATACCATCTACCGCGAGGAAAGCAAGCAAGAGCGCTTGGCGGCGTTGGCGCAGGTGCCGGGCGTTTATGTTCCCAGCCTGTATACGGCGCAGTACGATGACGAGGGCGAGTTTACCGCCCTGCTGCCGCAGGAAGGTGCGCCTGCGAAGGTAGCGCGCCAGTGGGCGCGTGATATCGACGCTTATCCGCACACCTCTGCTATCGTGACGAGCGGAACGGAATTTGAGGATATGTTTATCGTCGAGGTGGCGCGCGGCTGCGGCCGTCACTGCCGCTTCTGCATGGCAGGCTATTGCTTCCGCAAGCCGCGTCCGCGTAAGCTGGAAAATATTCTGGCAGATATCGCCAAGCGTCCCGAGCGCACGAAAAAGGTGGGCCTGATGGGCGCTGCTGTTTCCGACCATCCGCAGATGGCGGAGCTGACGGAATACCTGGTAGAGCATAAGATACCGTTTTCCGTTGCCAGCATGCGCGCCGATATGCTCACGGAGCAGATTGCCCATGCGTTGGCGCAGAGCGGCCAACGGACGATGACTGTAGCACCGGAGGCAGGCAGCGAGCGTATGCGCGCCGCTATCAACAAGGGCATTACGGAGGAGCACGTTTATAATTCTATCGAATTGGCTGCTGCTGCCGGTATGCGCAACATCAAGCTGTATTATATGATCGGCCTGCCGGGAGAAGAGGACGAGGATATCGTCGAAACGGTGGAGATGATTAAACGCGTGCGTGCCAAGATGGATGCTGTGGGCAACAAGGGCGAGCTGGTTATTTCGGTCAACGGCTTTGTGCCTAAGCCCTTTACGCCGTACCAGTGGGCGCCGCTGTGCAATGTGCGCACGCTGAAGAAGCGCTTTAAAATTTTGGGCGACGGTTTGAAGAAGGAAAAGCGCATCAAGCTGATTACCGAATCGCTGAAGGAAACTGTGGTGCAGTCCGTGCTGGCGCGCGGCAGCAGACGTATCGGCGAAGCGCTGCTGAAGGCACATGTGGAAGGACGTAGCCTGAAGCAGGTGCTGAAGGAAGAAGGCCTGGATGCCGAGGCGCTGGCAGAGCGCGAGCTGCAGGTAGGCCAGCCGCTGCCGTGGCAGCATCTTGACATGGGCGTGACGCAGGAGTATCTTGCGGCAGAGCTGCAGCGCAGCGAAAGCGGCAAATTTACCCCGATGTGCTTTGACGGCTGCCGTCGTTGCGGTGTCTGCCGGGAGTAAGGCTTAGGCAGTGAAATGACTGCTGCTGATAAAGAAATTAAGCATCCCTACACTTTTTGCAGTAAAAGTGTGGGGATGCTTTTGTTATTTTACGCTATAATGATGCTGAGGAACCCAGCTTTTGCTGCTTCGGAAGCGGTAACAACCCTTCCGTCTGCTCGCCGGTGTTCGCAGCCACCTCCCCTTACAGGGGAGATATGAAGCAATTGCAAAACTATAAGGTTGATAATTCTCTGTATATGTTCTGCGGGTAACCGAAAGACAGATGCTTGTTGTAAAAAATAAGCAGCCTGTGTCTGAAATTTATTGATTGAGGGATTTTGCACCGCAATCAAGGGAGGGATATACATATGAAAAAGAATTTGTTTTTGGGCATGACCTTGGGGATGGCGCTCTTGGCCAACACCGCTTTTGCTCATCTCAGCGGCGGTTATCTTTCGGATATTATTGATGAACATCCGCGCTGGCCGTTGGCAACTCAATGTATTGCTACGGATGTCAACTTAAGAACAGAGCCTAACACAAACTGTGAGGTAGTAACCATGCTGCAAAACGGCGATAAATTTTATGCAAGAAAGGTAGTGTTTATACCTGACAGTAAATATGTGTGGGTGTACGGAACTACCGAAAAAGGCTGCAGAGGATACATGTATAACCAATTTATAGGTGCGTTGCCTGATGGCCAATATGCTCATTCAGATGAAGGACGCTTTCAGGCTGCGGTAGAGGCAAACTGGATTAACGATCCCGCCGGCTATGCAGCAGGCTCCGGCTACAGCATGGGCAGAGTAGAACATGCCGACGATATGAATATTGCTTATGACCTTAATAAGGTGCAGGTAGGTCCGCGAGTGTTCTACACGAGAGCCTTTGACGGAAAAACCTATCAGGTAGTGATTAACAAGGCTCACGGCGAGATGGCAGGCTACGCAGTCGGACAGCAGTTTGATCAGAAAGAGCGGAATAATTTTTACGATATGATGCGGAGAATCGGCTGGCACGAGTCTGCTGTTGATATTGAGGAGCCGACAAACAGTATCGTGTGGGAAAAATCTGTGCTTGATGCGGATGGCTTTGACAGACCTGCCAAGCAGTTGATTATCACGCTGAATGATAATGACGTGATTGAGAGCTTTACATACATCAATTATGATCTTGATTAGCCTGCCTGCAAAAAATTATCCCTGAAATGCAAAAAACCTGCTCTTTTCAGAGCAGGTCAGCTTGTAAGAATTAAGCCATAGCGTTGATTCTCTTTGCAAGTCTGGATTTTTTGCGAGCTGCAGCATTCTTATGGATAATGCCTTTGCGAGCTGCTTTATCGAGCAAACCGGAAGCAGTAGCCATAGTAGCTTGAGCGTCTTCTTTAGCGCCGGTTTTAGTCAGAGCCTCTACTTTGCGGGAAGCATTACGGAGAGCTGCTTTAATCGGAGCGTTTTTAGCACGACGTTCTGCGTCGGTCTTTACACTGCGGATGGAAGATTTAATGTTCGGCAATGAATTTCACCTCCTGAATTTTCTTGTACTGCATTATTCTACCACGAATGCGAGCATTATGCAAGAGAAAATCACAAATATGCCTGCCTGTTCCTGTAAAAAATATTTTGCGGTCGCTTGACCTGGAGCTGACTCCAAATGCTAAAATATAAGCAGAAAGCAGGAAAACAATCTTGGCAGGAGGTAAGCGGGATGAAAATAAACGAAGTAAGCAAAATGTATGACATTACAGCGGACACGTTGCGTTATTATGAGCGCATCGGCTTGATTCCGGCTGTCAACCGTAATGAAAGCGGTATTCGCGACTACACCGAAATGGACTGCAACTGGGTAAACTTTGCCAAATGCATGCGCACAGCAGGCATTTCGGTAGAAAGCCTGATTGAATATGTGGCACTGTTTCAGCAGGGCGACAAAACGCGGGCCGCACGCAAGGAAATTTTAATCGAGGAGCGTGCCAAGCTGCTTGAGCGCATGGCGCAGATGCAGGAAACGCTCGATAAGCTGAATTATAAAATTGACAATTACTACAAGTGCGTTGAATTTGAGGACACTAAACTGAAATAAAACGCAGTACGAGGAGAGATGGCGCCGAGCTGTCTCTCTTTTTAGTTTACAGGCTTTGCCGTATAATGGTATAATAATTAGTACTAATAAAACAGGCTCAAGCCAATATTGGCCTGAAATAATACATTTTAATGAAGGAGCAGGAAGAGTAATTTATGATTGAACAAAATCACATTCGCAACTTTTCTATTATCGCCCATATAGATCATGGCAAGTCTACCCTGGCGGACAGATTGATTGAATATACAGGAACGCTGAGCAAGCGTGAGATGGAGGAGCAGATTCTCGATTCCATGGATTTGGAGCGTGAACGCGGCATCACCATCAAGGCGCAGGCTGTGCGCAGCATTTACAAGGCGCGCAACGGCGAGGAGTATATGCTGAACTTTATCGACACCCCGGGCCACGTAGACTTTACTTACGAGGTTTCGCGTGCACTGGCAGCGTGCGAGGGCGCACTGCTGGTTATCGACGCTACTCAGGGCATTGAAGCGCAGACTTTGGCTAACGTGTATCTGGCGCTGGATAACGATCTGGAGATTATCCCGGTTATCAACAAAATTGATTTGCCGAGTGCCGACCCTGAGCACGTTAAAAGGGAAATAGAGGACGTTATCGGTATTGATGCTTCCGACGCAGTTCTGTGCAGTGCCAAGACAGGCATCGGCATCGAGGATGTACTGGAAGCAATCGTAGCGCGCGTGCCGGCGCCGCAGGGCGATGCGGAAGCACCGCTGAAAGCCTTGGTGTTCGACTCCAAATTTGACGCTTACAAGGGCGTAGTTTTATATATACGCATTATGCAGGGCCGTCTGCGCAAGGGCATGAAGATTCGCATGATGGCAACCGGTGCGGAATTTGATGTTACCGAGGTTGGTTACTTCAAACCCGGCATTGTCAATGTTGATGAGTTGGAGGAGGGCCAGGTAGGCTTCTTTGCTGCCAGCATCAAAAATGTTAAGGATGCACGCGTAGGCGATACCGTAACCGATGCCGATAATCCTGCCGAAAAAGCGTTGCCCGGTTACCGCAAGGCTACACCGATGGTATACTGCGGTTTGTATCCGGTAGAGAATTCCGATTACGATAACCTGCGTGATGCTTTGGAAAAGCTGCAGCTGAACGATGCTTCTCTGGTATTTGAGCCGGAGACATCTACCGCGCTGGGCTTTGGCTTCCGCTGCGGCTTTTTGGGCCTGCTGCATATGGACGTTATCAAGGAGCGCCTGGAGCGTGAATATAATTTGAGCCTGATTACTACCGCACCGAACGTTATTTATGAGGTGTTCCGCACCAACGGCGACGTTGAAATGGTAGATAACCCGTCCCTTTTCCCGGACCCGACCGTTATCGACCATGTTGAGGAGCCCTTCGTTAATGCAACCATCATTGTGCCGAAGGATTATGTAGGCGCTGTTATGGAGCTGAGCCAGGAAAAACGCGGTGAATACGATAACATGACCTATCTTGATGATACCCGTGTTATGATTCACTACGCATTACCGCTGAGCGAGATTATCTTTGACTATTTTGACCGTCTGAAATCCGCTACCCGCGGTTATGCTTCCCTGGACTACGAGCTGTCAGGCTACCGTTATTCCGATCTGGTGAAGGTAGATATCCTGCTGAACGGCGAGCCTGTCGATGCGCTTTCTGCGATTGTGCATAAGGAATTTGCTACTGTTCGCGGACGTCAGCTGGTTGAAAAGCTGCGCAGCCTGATTCCGCGTCAGATGTTTGAAATTCCGGTACAGGCAGCAATCGGCAACAAGGTTATTGCCCGCGAAAACGTCCGCGCTATGCGTAAGGATGTACTGGCGAAATGCTACGGCGGCGATATCAGCCGTAAGCGTAAGCTGTTGGAAAAACAGAAGGAAGGTAAAAAGCGCATGAAGCAGGTTGGCAGTGTAGAGCTGCCGCAGGAGGCATTCATGGCGATTCTGAAAATGGACTAAGGCTTAGCGCTTAGTCGATAGTGTCTGATAGATAGGAGCAATGCAATTATGATGATACAACTGCAAGGCTTGCTTTCGACAATCACATTTTTGGATGTTATAGATATTGTCGTCGTTGCCTATTTTCTTTACCGTTTGTTCCTGATGCTGAAAAACACCCGTGCCGCAACATTGGGCAAAGGTCTTATGGTGCTGATAGGCTTCACGCTTATCTGCCGTTGGCTGAATCTGCATGTTATCAGTTGGCTGTTGGAAAAGAGCATGACGGTGATTATGGTCGCCCTGCCTGTTGTCTTTCAGCCGGAGCTGCGCCGTGCTTTGGAGCAAATCGGCCGCGGCAAGCTGTTCCACAAGGGCAGCGAGCTGGACGAGCAGGAGCTGGAGGAAATGCTGGATTCCGTTGCTCATGCCACTAAGGTGATGAGCAAAAACAAGGTAGGTGCGCTGATGGTCTTTGAGCGTGCTACCGGTCTGGCAGAGCGTATCGAAACCGGTGTGCCGATTGACGGTCTGGTGAGCTCTGGCTTGCTGCAGAACATTTTTGTTAAGGATACCCCGCTGCATGACGGCGCTGTTATTATCCGCGGCAACCGTGTCGTTGCTGCCTGCTGCCTGCTGCCGCTGACCGAAAACCGTAATCTGAGCCAGGAGCTTGGTACCCGCCATCGCGCTGCTATCGGTATGTCCGAGCAGTCCGATGCGATGATTCTTGTTGTCAGCGAGGAAACCGGTACGATTTCCATCGCCCGCAACGGCGAGCTGATGCGTTATCTGACGGTGGATGATGTGAAGGAAATTTTGCGCACGGCAATTTTCCGTCCGCATGCGGCAGTTAAGAATTCTTTGGTTGATAAAATCAAGAGCTTGTGGGGCGGTGAGAAAAAATGAGATTTTTGCAAAGGCTGGCGCGTAAGGAAAACCTGTTGGCAAGGATTATCTGCCTGCTCATGGCCTGTGGCCTGTGGGTATATGTAATGACCGACCAGAATCCGATAATCGAGCGTAATATCGAGGTGCGCCTGCAGCAGAGAAATCTGCCGCAAAATATGATGGTTTTTAATGCTCCCGATAAAATTCTGGTAAAGGTGCGCGGTTCGCGTGCCAAACTCAGTTCCGATAATCTGAGTGCCGAAATCAATGCTTCTATTAATTTAAAAAATATAACCGAAGGTCAGCAGAGCCTGCCGATTACGGTAACCTACTCCGGCGGTGAGATTGTGTCCGTAACGCCTAAGGAGGTTTCCGTATATGTGGATACAGTAAGCGAGAAAAAGGTTCCCGTTACTACGCGTATCGTGGGAGCTGTGAACGGAGATATGACCATCGGCAGCAGTATAATTACTCCGGCGGAGGTTACTTTGCGTGGTGCAACACATCGTATTGACAAGGTAAACCGTGTGGTTGCTCCGATAGATATCAGCAACCATAGCGGCAGCTTCCAGACGGAAAGCGAGCTGGTTGCCGTGAGTGACGACGGCTACGATATTCCTAATATGAGAATTATCCCTGAGCGTGTAATGGTGCAGGCCAATATGGTAAGCCAGATGCATTCGCTGGATATTCCTGTGAAATTGGTTATGAGCGGTGATTTGCCTGCCGGTATTATTGTTACCAAAACAGAGATTGTGCCGACAAGTGTTCGCGTTACCGCACCGCCTTCCGTGCTGAAGGAGCTGAAGGATGTCAAGACCAAGCCGGTGGATGTAAGCAAGCTGACCGGTAGCACCGTTGTTGCGGCTGAGCTGGATTTGCCGGAAAAGGTTATTCCCGAAAGACGTACGGTACAGATTAAAATATCGGTAGAAAGGCAGAATTGATTTATAGATGAAGCTGAAAATAAATAATGTGCGTATCAGCCTGCGACAGGAGCAGACGCTTGAGCAGGCAGTGTGCCGCAAATGCGGTATTCCGCGCGATGCTTTGGGCGGTGTGCGGATAGTGCGCAAGGCTGTAGATGCGCGCAAGAAAAATGATATCTGTCTCAACTACCATGTGCTGGCAGAGGTTGAGACAGGCGGCAGACAGGCAAAGCGTTTGTTGGCGGACCGTGATATTACACAATATCAGGAACAGCAGCAGCCGACGCTTGAGCTTGGTACACTGCCGCTGAGTGCACCGCCTGTTGTTATCGGTGCCGGTCCTGCAGGCCTTTTGGCGGCACTGCAGCTGGCAGAGCATGGCTATAAGCCGCTGCTTTTGGAGCGCGGCAAGCCGGTAGCGCAGCGTGTGCAGGATGTACAGCGCTTTTGGCAGACGGGAGAATTTAACCCCGCGTCCAACGTACAGTTTGGCGAGGGCGGTGCAGGCACCTTTTCGGACGGCAAGCTGACTACGCGTGTAAACGATCCTATGATGGCCGAAATCCTGCAGCTCTTTGTAGATGCAGGCGCGCCGGAAAATATTTTGTACGAGCACAAGCCGCACGTAGGCACGGATAAGCTGCGTGCGATGGTACAGGGCCTCAGCCGCCGTATTGCGGAGTTGGGCGGCAGCGTCCGTTACGATGCGCATGTTGTTGATCTGGATATCAAAAATAATGCTGTGCAGGGCGTAATCCTTGACGGCGGCGAAAGACTGGCGGCGGGAGCTGTGGTTCTGGCCTGCGGTCACAGCGCGCGCGATACCTACGCTATGCTGGCACGCAGGGGCGTTGGCATTGTGGCGAAGCCCTTTGCCATCGGTGTGCGCATCGAGCATCCGCAGGAGCTGATTGACAGGGCGCAGTACGGCAGCTTTGCCGGACATCATCTGCTGGGCGCGGCGGATTACGCGCTTGTTTATCACACGCAGGATAAAACACGCACAGCCTATTCGTTCTGCATGTGCCCTGGCGGTCAGGTGGTTGCCGCCGCTTCGGAGGCCGGCGGCGTGGTTGTCAACGGCATGAGCATGTTTAAGCGTGACAGCGGCATTGCCAACAGCGCGCTGGTAGTGAATGTAGACAGCCGTGATTTCGGTGAGGGTGCGCTGGCAGGCGTAGAATTCCAGCGCCGCTATGAGCAGCTTGCTTATGCGGCGGCAGGCAGCAGCTATTATGCGCCTGCGCAGAATCTGGACAGCTTTTTGAAGCGCGTAACGCCGTCCTTGGAATGTCTGGTGCAGCCAAGCTATCGTCCGGGACTTGCGGCCTGCAGCTTAGACAAGGTGCTGCCTGCTTACGTTACGGATACTCTGCGCGAGGGCATTACGAGCTTCGGCCGCAAGCTGGCGGGTTACGCCGACGGCGGCGCTCTGCTGACGGGTGTGGAAACACGCACCTCGGCGCCGGTTCGCATAGAGCGCGACAGGCAGAGCTATGTATCGCTGACGCATGATCTGCTTTACCCCTGCGGCGAAGGCGCAGGCTATGCCGGCGGTATTATGAGCGCCGCGCTTGACGGCTATCATGTGGCGCGTGCGATTATGGAAAGATTTGCGCCGGTGAAGTAATTTAGGTTGGAGCAATAAACAACCCTCAGTCAAAATCACGTTAGTGATTTTGACAGCTCCCTTGCAGGGAGCATATAAAGGTTTTAAGAATTGCGAAGTTTACTGCTTGTAAGCCTGTTATATCGCCCCTGAAAGGGGAGATGTCACCGTAGGTGACAGAGGGGTTGTGTATATATAAATCTCAACAATTCCCAACTCACATATAAACGAATTAACATTAGGGAGGTTATTACAAAAAATGGCAAGATTATTTGGTACTGATGGTGTTCGCGGTGTGGCGAACGTAGAGCTTACTCCGGAGCTGGCCTTTAAGCTGGGCTATGCTGCCGCAAAATACTTTGGCCGCGAGGTTTCCTGCCCGAAAATTATTATCGGCAGAGATACACGCCGCAGCGGACAAATGTTGGAAAGTGCTTTGGCAGCAGGTATCTGCAGCGCCGGCGGCAATGCACATCTTCTGGGCGTTATGCCTACTCCGGCAGTTTCCTTTCTGACCAGTGAGGTTAAGGCTAACGCCGGTGTAGTAATTTCTGCTTCTCACAATCCGTTTGAAGACAACGGCATCAAATTCTTCTCTCAGACAGGTTACAAGCTGCCTGACGCAGTAGAGGACGAAATTGCAGCTATCGTTGCTGCACCGATTGATTACACTCAGGCAGTAAGCGGCAGCAGCGTAGGCCAGATTATTCATGAAAAGGATTTGTCAGCACTGTATATTAAGCACATTCTGAGCACTGCTTATGCTAAGCTGAATGGTCTGAAGATTGTTATGGACTGCTCCAACGGTGCCAACAGCGAAATCGCACCGGTTATCCTGCGCAGCCTCGGTGCAGAGGTTGTGGCAATTTTCAACGAGCCTAACGGTATCAACATCAACAACGGCTGCGGCTCCACTCATCTGGAGGCTTTGCAGAAGAAGGTTGTCGAGGTTGGCGCTCATGTAGGTATCGCCAATGATGGTGACGCCGACCGTTGCCTGGTAGTTGACGAAAACGGCGAGGCTATGGACGGCGACCAGATTATGCTGATTTGCGCTCTGGAGCTGATGAAGCGCAACAAGCTGCATGACAATATGCTGGTAACCACTGTTATGAGTAACGTCGGCCTGCATCAGGCTATGAAGGCTCATGGCGGCAAGACTGTCAAAACCGCTGTAGGTGACCGCTATGTACTGGAGGAAATGCTCAAGCACAATTATTCTATCGGCGGCGAGCAATCCGGTCATATCATTTTCTCCGAATTCGCTAAAACCGGCGACGGCATTCTGACTGCGGTACAGCTGTTGTGCGCAATGGTTCGCAACAACAAGCCTTTATCCGAGATGGGCGCCGTAATGACTAAATTCCCGCAGATTCTGCTGAATGTACGCGTGAAGAATAAAAACGGCTGGGAAGAAAAGGCTGCTATTCAGGAAGTAATTAAAAAATATCAGGAGGAGCTGGGCGAAAACGGCCAGATTCTGGTACGTGCTTCCGGCACAGAGCCTTTAATCCGTATTATGGCCGAAGGACCGAAGCAGGAGCGTCTGGAGCAGATTGCCAACGCTATTGCCGACGTTGTAACCAAGGAGCTGGCATAAGCAGACTTCCTTGCTGAATGAAGATTAAAAGCAGACCATTACATCAGTTTCAGATGCAATGGTCTGCTTTTGTATATTTTCTTGAAAAACGCAAAAAAATAACCGCCCAGCTCCTACACTAGCGGTTATTTTTAACAGTTAATTTTGAAGGGCAACCGTCTATCGGTAGCACTCTTTCTATATTTATTATACTATATGAAGCGCCTGCAGGCAAGCATCAGGCAAGAAAAGTTCAAGGAATGTTTTCTTGACCTGCCAGTTATCATATTGTAAAATTAAATTAGTCTGAGGATGTGCCGCGTGGGACTGCCTGCCTGCGCGGCTCATTGTCTGTTTGCTCATAAATCAGCAGAGGCTTGTTTTTGCTGCCAAATGCAGACAGTGAAGGATGTAAGCGCATGTACCGCTTAGGCGGTGGACGAGGAATGAGGTTATCGATCAGTCAGCGGATGCCTCACGGCCGGCTGCAGGCCGCAAACCGTGTATAAAGCCCTCCGGTAACGGGGGAGAGAAAAGCATGGTGGCAGAAAGGGCAAAGAATATAATACATGCTCGCAAGGGAGAAGGTATCAGATACGGGAAAACCTGACTAAGCAGATGATGCCTTACACCTTGCAGCGTAGAGGAGGATTACTACTTATGTGCGGAATTGTAGGTTATATCGGTAATCACGAAGCAGCCCCCTTTTTGCTTGATGGTATGAGCAAGCTGGAGTATCGCGGTTATGATTCTGCCGGCATTGCTGTTTATGAAAACAACAGCATTCGTGTAGAAAAATGTGTAGGCCGTCTGGATGCACTGCGTCAGAAATTGGCAGGCAATATGCCTGTGGGCAATGTAGGTATCGGTCACACACGCTGGGCAACACATGGCCGTCCGTCGGATCGCAACGCGCATCCCCATACGGACAGCAGCGGTAAGTTTGTCGTTGTCCATAATGGTATTATTGAAAATTATCTTGGCCTGAAGGAAGAACTGATTTCCAAGGGACATGAATTCCTGTCTGAAACAGACAGCGAGGTTGTAGCTCATCTGATGGCGGACCAATATGACGGAGATTTCGAAGAAACCGTCAAAAAGGTGCTGAAGCTCATCAAGGGCTCCTACAGCCTGGTGTTTATGTGCGAATACGAGCCTGATAAAATCATCTGCACCAAAAAGGATAATCCGCTGATTATCGGCCTTGGCGAGGGTGAAAATTTTATTGCTTCCGATATTCCGGCAATTATCAACCATACGCGCCGTACCTTTATCATGAGCGACGGCGAAATCGCCACGGTAACGGCAGACGGTGTATGGGTGCAGGATATCAACGGCACTCCCATCAGCAAGAAGGTGTTTGAGGTCAACTGGAATGCGGAAGCAGCGGAAAAAGGCGGCTTTGAGCATTTCATGCTGAAGGAAATCTATGAACAGCCTAAGGCTTTGCGCGATACCATGACAAGCCGTTTGGACGCGGAAGCAAAAGCCATCGGCTTCCCCGAGCTGAACTGGACAGCCGAGGAGCTGTGCGAAATCAATAAAATCTTTATCGTGGCCTGCGGTACCGCTTATCATGCAGGTATCGTCGGCAAATATTATCTGGAGCAGCTGGCGCGTGTGCCGGTTGAGGTGGATATTGCCAGCGAGTTCCGTTACCGCGACCCGCTTGTTGATGGCAACAGTCTGACGATTGTTATCAGCCAGAGCGGTGAAACCAGCGATACGCTGGCAGCGCTGCGTGAGGCTAAGCGTCTTGGCTCCCGCACTTTGGCGGTTACCAACGTTGTCGGCAGCTCTATTGCGCGTGAGGCAGACCAGGTTGTTTATACCTATGCTGGTCCGGAAATTGCCGTGGCATCTACCAAGGCTTACACTACACAGCTTCTGGCAATGCTGATGCTGGCAATTTATGTAGGCCGTCTGCGCGGCAGCATGAGTGCCGAGCGTGAGCAGGAGCTGGTGCAGGGCCTGACCTTTGTACCTGAGCAGATTCACAAGATGCTGGAAAACGTGGACCAGATTAAGGTGTTTGCGCGTGAATACGGCAGCAGTGAGGATGCCTTCTTCTTGGGACGCAGCCTTGATTATGCTGTAGCGCTGGAGGGTGCGCTGAAGCTGAAGGAGATTTCCTACATTCATGCGGAGGCTTATGCAGCAGGCGAGCTGAAGCACGGCACCTTGGCGCTGATTGTTTCCGGTGTACCGGTAATCGTACTGGCAACGCAAATGGACGTATATGATAAAACCGTCAGCAACCTGCAGGAGGTTAAGGCGCGCGAGGCTGTGGTTATTGCCATCGGCTTTGAGGGCGACACCTCTCTGGAAAAATATGCGGACCATGTTATTTACATCCCGCGTACGGACAAATATCTGGCACCGCTGATGGCAGTGCTGCCCTTGCAGCTGCTGGCCTACTATGCGGCGCTGACTCGCGGCTGTGATGTTGATAAACCGCGAAATCTCGCCAAGAGCGTAACAGTTGAATAAAAATAAAATTAACGGCGTAACAGATGCAAAAATCTGCTGCGCCGTTTTTGTAATTACAGAGATACGCTGCTTATGTTATACTAATATTAAATTAGAGCGGAAGGGGAACAAAAGCAGATGGCTTATAGCGAGCTTTTTAAAAATTACAGTGATATCCGCAATTTTATGCGGCGCTTTTATGTATACGGCTTTGAAAAGCGGCAGGATTTTACTGCTAAAAGCTCCAGAAGCTATGATGATAATCGCCGGCGTCTGGACAGCTGGCTGGAGGATTACATGAGCTTCAAAAGCGAAGCGGACGGCAGAGCCTACCGCATTTCCTTCGACAGCAGCAGTATCAGTCATAATCCCTTGTACAAAAGCTGGAAGGCCAAGAGCTTTACGTCCATGGATATTACACTGCATTTTTATCTGCTGGA
This sequence comes from Phascolarctobacterium succinatutens, assembly GCF_958453765.1. GTDB lineage: Bacteria > Bacillota > Negativicutes > Acidaminococcales > Acidaminococcaceae > Phascolarctobacterium_A > Phascolarctobacterium_A succinatutens_B. Next base: position 29,544 of record NZ_CAUDZA010000011.1, read on the forward strand.
TATTCTTGCCGACGGCAAGGCCTATTCGGCGGCAGAGCTGTTGGAGCTGCTTAGCGGCCGTTATTTCAACTGCTTTGATAATCAGCTGCGTCAGCCCGATGAATCGACGGTGCGCAACAAGCTGAATGAATATACTGCGCTGGGAATGCTGCGGCTGGTGAAGCAGGGACGGCGCAATCTTTACTGCCTGGCGCGTGATGAGGTGAACTGGCGCAGTTGGCAGCTTGCCTGCGCCTTCTTTTCCGAGGCGGCGCCTTTGGGAGAGGCAGGCTCCTATCTGTTGGATAAATTTGCCGAGGACTGCGAAGCCTTTGCCTTTAAGCATCATTTTATTTTATATACGATGGACAGCAAGCTGCTGTACGAACTGTTGGAGGCGATGAACAGCAGGCAGTCCGTAACGCTTTACCGCTGTGACAAGGACGGCAGCAGTATACCGCAATATGTTTGCCCTTTGAAAATTTACTGCAGTACGAGGACCGGACGTCAGTATCTTTTGAGCTACAGCTATGCTGCGCAAAAGCTGCTGTTCAACCGTCTGGACCATATCGAAAGTATTGAGGTTAAACGCGCAGAAGGACGCTATGAGGAGTTTTTGCAGCTGGCACAGGAGGCGGCGCCGCACATCTGGGGCGCAGGCATGCTCAGGACAGACCGGTTGGAGAAAATCAGCTTTACGGTGGAGGCGGCAGCTGACGAGCAGTTTATTGTGCAGCGATTGGAGCGTGAAAAGCGTTGCGGCACGGTGCAGCAGCTGGATGCGGAGCATTATCGCTTCAGTGCTGCCGTGTATGATGCGCGTGAGCTTTTGCCGTGGTTACGCACCTTTATCGGGCGTATTACTGCTTTTAGCTGCAGTAACGAGGAAATAGAGCGCATTTTTTATGATGATCTGGAGCAGACAGCGGCCTATTATCTGCAGGAGGTGCAAGCGGATGGCGAAAAATGACAGCTTTTTTAACGAAATATACGGCACCTATTTTAATGTTGTGAGCAGTATTCTGCGGCAGGCTCAGGAAAAGCAGCTGACGAAGGACAGCTTGGAGTTGTTGGTGCGGGAGCAGGCCTTTGCCGACAGCTGCCTGACCATTCCTAAGGCACTGCAGGACGGAAGCTGGCCGCTGCTGCAGAAGGATATGACTACGCCGCTGCGGCATGCACCGGCGATGCCGTTGACAACATTGCAGCGTCGCTGGCTGAAAAGCCTGCTGACGGATAAGCGGATACAGCTTTTTGATGTGGAATGCAGCGGACTGGAGGATGTGGAGCCTCTGTTCAGTGAGGAGCAATTTGTGTATTTCGACCGTTACAGCGACGGTGACAATTATGATGCTCCCGAGTACAAACAGCATTTTCGCTTGCTGCTGCAGGCGATAGCGGAAAAGCGCAGGGTAGAAATAAGCTTTATCAGCGGCAAAAACGAAAGCGTGCGGAAGGAATATCTGCCGCTGCAGCTGGAATATTCGTCAAAGGACGACAAGTTCCGCTTAAAGGCGGTGCATGAGCGCCATCTGCATTACGTTAATGTGGGGCGTATCAAAAGCTGCAAAATGCTGGAGCAGACGGAAGAAGAAGCCTGTATGCTGTTGGAGCCGGAGCGCTGTGCGGTTACAGTCCTGCTGACGGATGAACGAAATGCTCTGGAGCGGGCAATGCTGCATTTTTCGCATTTGGAAAAGATAACGGAGCGCTTGGATGAAAAGCATTACAGGCTGCAGCTGATGTATAACAAAAGTGATGAAACGGAAATGGTTATCCGTATTTTATCCTTCGGACCGTTGCTGCGGGTGCAGGAGCCGGCAGGCTTTATTGAGCTGCTGCGTCACAGGCTGCGTAAGCAGCTGGCGCTGCGGGCGAAGGAGTAAGGGGAAAAATATAATCTGCCGGAAGCTCATTTAATGCCGAAGCCTTATTATAAATCACCGGACCTGTGAAATTTCTGCAGGCCAGGTGTATTTTTTGTATTCTTAACAGTAATTTTCTTTTACGCAGTCAACAAATGTGTTATAATTAACGATACATGTCATTTTTGTGAAGAAGTTGAAATTTTTATGTGTAGGTGATGAAATGGAAATGTTTTTAGTGGCTGTGGGCTTCTATGGCATTGGCGTATTAACCATGCTGCTTCCCCACGGCATGCAGCGTGCTGCACACTGGCTTGCTAACAGCGCTGCCCTTTTTGGCAGCGCTGTCTGCGCTTATGCGGCAGGCCTGCTGCTTTTCGGCGGCGTGAGCCCCGCACCCCTGACCTGGGGCTCGTATTCTTTAGGTTGCGATGGCTGGAGCGCAGTCTTTCTGCTTTTGACCGGTATCGCCGGTGTTGTTGCCAGCCTGTATGCGCTCGGTTATGCGCGTAGCTATGAGGGCAGCCGTCTGCGTCTTTTGGGCGGCATGTGGTGTCTGTTCATCATGTCTATGGTAATGGTGCTGCTGGCCGGCGATGCCTTCAGCTTCCTGCTTTTCTGGGAGATTATGGCTGTAGCCTCCTTTATGCTGGTTAACCATGAATCCGAAAAGCGTGCTACCTGGAATGCTGCCTATCAGTATCTGGTTATGACCAGCGTTGGTACGGCGGCGATTATGATTGCCTTTTTGCTGACAGGCTCTGCCAGCGAAGGCTTCAGCTTTGCTGCTATGGCCAAGAATACGCTGGAGGGCAGCTGGCAGCATCTTGTTTTTGTCTGTGCCTTTGCCGGCTTTGCTTTAAAGGCCAGTCTGGTGCCGCTGCATGTTTGGCTGCCTAAGGCGCATCCGGCAGCACCCAGTCACGTTTCCGCGCTGATGAGCGGTGTTATGCTGAAGATTGCGCTTTACGGCTTCGGTCGTTTTATGTTCAGCTTTTTGCCTGCCTGGAATTACTGGTGGTGCGTTGTTGTACTGCTGGCAGGCGTAGTATCCGCATTTTTGGGCGTACTCTATGCTCAGATGGAAACGGATATCAAGCGCGTGCTTGCTTACTCCTCTGTAGAAAATATGGGCGTAATTTTTGCTGCCTTCGGCTGCAGTATGCTGATGAAGGCTTCCGGCAGCAGCTTTTATATGCTTGGTTTTGTGGCAGCGTTGGTTCATGCCTTTAACCACAGCATCATGAAGGTGCTGATGTTTATGTGTGCCGGCAGTATTATGCATGGCACCGGCAGCAAGAACCTGGAGCTGTTCGGCGGCCTCGCACGCAAAATGCCGTATACCGCTGTCTTTGCTTTCGTCGGCTCGCTGGCGCTTGCCGCTATTCCGCTGACGAACGGCTTTACCGGTGAATGGCTGGTGCTGCAAAGCTTTATCAGCCTGGGTACAAGCTGCGCAGGTCAGGATATCCGCCTGTGGACTGCGGTATCCTTTATTCTGCTGGGCTTTACCGGAGCACTGGCTCTCGGCTGCTTTGTACGCTTCTTCGGCATCACCTTCCTGGGCCGTGCTCGCAGTGAAATCGTGGAGCATGCGCACGAATCCGATAAATTTATGCTCGCTGCTATGGGCGTTGCATCTGTTTTAGTTGTTGCTTGCGGTCTTTATCCGCTGCCGGTCGTTCGCGCCGCTCTGTTGGCGCTGGGCATGCCTGTGGCTCTTGATGCCTTCGGTATGAATCTGGCGTGGGCTGGCGTTGGTACTGCTATTTGCTACAAGCCGCTGCTACTGTTGGCTTTGCTGCTGGTGCTGGGCGCATTGCTGTGGCTTGCTGTTAAGAATTGCTTTGTTGTGGAGGATGTTACCTGGAACTGCGGTACCTATCCGACGCAGCGTCAGCAGTATTCCGCAACCGGCTTCAGTAAGCCTGTACGCCGTGCGTTTGATTATCTGCTGAAGCCCAAGCGTCAGGTAACCTACATGCGCAAGGAGCATGCGTACTTCGGCCGTCAGCTTTCCTACAAGCTGGAAATTCCCGATATGATTACGGAAAAGCTTTATCAGCCGCTGCAGAAGCATTTTGTAAGTATTTCTAATTTCCTGCGCCGTTTGCAGCAGGGCAGTGTGCGTTTATATGTTGCCTATGTTATGGTGGCAATGATGTTGGTACTGGTATGGGGGGCGCTTTATAAATGATTTTAGAGAATGAATTGTTACAGCTGGCCCTCGGTATGGCGCAGGCAGTTTTGCTGCTTTTGTGCGCTCCGCTGGTTACCGGCATTATTAAAAAGGTAAAGGCCTGGATGCAGAACCGTATCGGCAGCAGCATCTGGCAGGAATATTACGATATCCGCAAATGGTGGGGCAAGCCAACTATGCTTACTCCTTATACCAGTATCACCTTCCGTCTGGCACCCTGCGTATATTTTCTGACGACCTTTGCGGCAGTTTGCATGCTGCCGGGCTTTTTAGGCGGTCAGGCCGGCTTTGGCGACGTTTTTGTATTTGTATATCTGCTGGCCTTGGGACGCTTCTTTATGGCAGTTTCCTCGATGGATGCAGCCACCGCCTTTGGCGGTATGGGCGGCAGCCGTGAGGTGTATGTGGCTGCCTTTGTTGAGCCTGTGGTAATGCTGGCTGTGCTTTCCAACGTGCTGCACACCAACAGCACTTCGCTGGCAGGCATGAGCCTGCGTACGGATGAAGTCAACCTGACGGTAGCAGGCGTGCTGACCTGCATTGCCTTCTTCCTTGTATTGCTTGCAGAAAACAGCCGTATTCCTGTTGATAACCCTGATACGCATCTGGAGCTGACAATGATCCATGAATGCATGACACTGGAATATTCCGGCCGTCTGCTGGCGCTCATCCATTGGGCAAGCCAGCTCAAGCTGCTGGTATTCTTAGTGCTTTTCGCTATGCTGTATCTGCCGCTGGACTTGCCGGTTGTATTTAAGGTGCTTATCGGTGCGGTGGCTGTAGGCGTGGTTGAAACGTTGAACAATAAGATGCGCCTTTTCAAGGTGCGTGTATATCTGGCCGCAGCAGGACTGATGCTGCTGCTGGCAGTAGTGGCACAGTAAGGAGGTAACGATGGAATATTTGGTTGTAAGTTTAATGTTTATCGTTTTCCTGCAGACGCGCTTTGTGGAGCTGCGCCGTGCAACTCTGTGCCTGGCACTGCAGTCTGCTTTGATTGCGGCGGCCTGCCTCGTCGTAGGCATGAGCCATGGCAGCGGTTTGCATGCCTGGCTGCCCGGTGTGCTGACGATTGCCGTTAAGGTGCTCTTTATTCCATACGCTATTTTACGCGTGGTAAATCAGCTGCGCGATGAGCGTGAAATTGTCAGCGATATCAATGTAAATTATTCTACTGCTTTTGCAGCCTGCAGTCTGGCACTCGGCTACATGGTAATTGACGGTCTGCTGCCGCAGGCAGAGGGCCGCGATATCCTGGCGACCTCTATGTTTATGATTATGACAGGCCTCGCGCTGATTGTTATGCGCAGCCGTGCCATTATGCAGATGATCGGTCTGATTACCTTGGAAAACGGCATTTATCTGCTTGGTTTGATTATGACCGAAGGCTTGCCGCTGATTATCGAGCTGGGCATTTTCCTTGATGTGCTGATTGCTGTTGTTATTCTTGTTATTTTAACCTCGCGTCTGCGTCTGTCGTTTAAAACGACGGATACAAATGTGCTGGACAAGCTGAAAGGGTAGGGGATGTAATGTTAACATATATTTTGATACTGTTATGCCTGCCACCCTTGTGCGCGGTGCTGGCACTGGCTGCGGGCTTTGGCAATAATGTCCTGCATTGGCTGCACCGCCTGACGGCAACTGCGGTAGGTGTGTGCGTGGCGCTGATGGCAAAGTCCTTTAATCCTGCTGTGCCCTATGTAGACGATTATTTTTACATTGATGCGCTGAATATGTGGGTAATAATTATTATTACCACACTTTATCTGGCAGCAACCTGGACTGCGCGTAATTATCTTACGCGTGAGGAGCGCTGCGGCGTGCTCAAGGGCGAGCAGCTGCAGACAGGCCGTTACTTTGCGCTGATGCAGCTTTTCTGCTGGACAATGTTTATCGTACTGCTGGTAAAAAATCTGGGCCTGATGTGGGTAGCTATCGAAGCGACTACCTTAATCAGTGCGCTGCTTATTTCCTTCAAATTTACCCGCGCCGCTTTGGAAGCAACGTGGAAATATATTATGGTTTGTACCGTCGGCATCTGCTTGGCGCTTTTAGGTACACTGGTGCTGTATTATGCACAGCTTGATGCTTTGGGCGGCGAAAAGGCGCTCAGCTGGCTGTATCTGCATGAGCATGCCAACAGCCTGAACCCGGCGATGACCAAGCTGGCACTGCTGTTTATCGTTATCGGCTATGGTACGAAGGCAGGCATGGCGCCGATGCATACCTGGCTGCCTGATGCCTATGCCGAGGCTCCGTCACTGACCAGCGGTATGCTGAGCGGTGCGCTCTGCAGCTGTGCTATTTATGTATTGCTGCGTAATCTGGTTATCCTGCTGCCGACAGCAGGCGCTGCGATGATGAGCAGCATGCTGCTGTTTTTTGCTGTGCTGACTGTGGCGATTGCCGTGCCGTTCGTTGTTGTACAGCGTGACGTTAAACGTATTCTGGCGTATTCCTCTATGGAAAACATCGGCATTATGGTTGCCGGTATCGGCGTCTTTTCCGCCTTCTCCCTGAAGGCTGTGATGCTGCATATGTACAGTCATGCGATGATTAAGTTCGTGCTGTTCTATATTGCCGGCACGATTATCCAGGAATACCAGACACGCAATATGATGCGTATTCACGGTATGATTAAGGATGTACCGCATACCGCAACCTTCTGGCTTACCGGTATGCTGGGCATTTTGGGCCTGCCGCCGATGGGACTTTTCTTCAGTAAGTTTTACATTATGGCGTCTATGTTCCGTGAGGGACATTGGGTAGCAGGCAGTCTGCTGATTATATTGCTGGCCGGCGTTTTAATCGGTATTTTGTACCACGGCATGCGTATGCTGTGCGATAAATCCAAGCGTCAGCCCTTGGGCGATTTGCTTGGAGCAACTGACGTGCCTGTGTTGGCAGCGCTGCTGCTTTTGACCTGCGTAGTGGGAGCAGGCTTTGAAAATATTCCCTGGCTCAACAATCTGCTGAACCAGGCTGTGCGGATTATAGGAGGCTGAGATAATGCTAGTTAAACCGGAAAATTTGCGTGGTGCTGCCAATATCTGCAGCGACAGCGGCAAGCGTCCGCTGGCTGCTATGTTCGGTGCAGACGAAACCCTGCAGGGCGGCGGTCTGGCCATCTACTGCCTGTTCTATAATGCTGAAAAACGTGATATAGATGTTTTGAAGGCGCCGTTCCCCGCGGACGGTCCGCTGGAATATCAGTCACTGACTACGCTGCTGCCGGCTGCTGCCTGGTATGAGCGCGAGCTGCATGATATGTTCGGCTTCGAGCCGCAGGGACATCCCGATATGCGTCCGCTGGTGCTGCATGAGAGCTTTCCCGAAGGCTTTCATCCGCTGCTGAAAAAATATCCCAAGGATTATGATGCACGCGGACATCGTGAATACGAAATGCTTACCTCGCAGGGCGAAGGCCTCTTTGAGGTTCCTGTAGGCCCTATTCACGCAGGCATCATCGAGCCCGGTCATTTCCGTTTCAGTCAGGCAGGCGAGGCTATGCTGCAGCTGGATGCCAAGCTGTTCTTTACCCACCGCGGCATTGAAAAGGCTGTCGAAGGCCTGACACCGATGGAGGCACTGCCGATTGTAGAACGCATCTGCGGTGCCTGCAGTGTAGCGAATACGCTGAGCTTCTGTCAGGCGGTGGAAAAATGCTCGGAGGCAGAGGTGCCTTACCGTGCGTGGTTAATCCGTACACTGGCTGCGGAGATGGAGCGCTTGTATAACCATGTGGGCGATACGGGCAATATCTGCGCCGGTGTCGGCTTCTCGCCTGTAATCAGCATGGGCACGCGTCTGAAGGAGTATCTGATGCAGCTTAACGAAATGATAGCAGGCAACCGCTTCCTGCGCGGTCTGATTATCCCCGGCGGTGTGCAGTACGATGTTACCGACGCTATGTTGGAGGAAATCGAAGAGGTTCTGCGTGAGGTAGAAGCTGTTTATGCCGATATGGTACATATCATGTGGGAGCAGGCGAACTTCGTCAACCGTATCCGTACCACCGGCAGAGTACGTCAGGAAACTGCCTTTGATCTGGCTATGGTAGGCGTGGGTGCGCGTGCCAGCGGCAGTACCCGTGACAGCCGTAAGGATATTGGCTACGGTATTTATGATGAGCTTGATTTTGAGGTTATTACGGAAACAGCGGGTGATGTTGAAGCACGTATTAAGGTGCGTATCGGTGAGGTTGCCCAAAGCCTGAAGCTGGTGCGTCAGCTTATCAGCAAGCTGCGCCGCAACGCGGAAACGCAGCTGGCAGTAGAGCTGGGCGAGCTGCAGCAGGAGGAAGGTCATTTTACCTGGGGCATCAGCGAATCTGCCCGCGGTGATAATCTGCATTGCCTGCTGCTGGACAAGGAAGGCCGCATAGACCGCCTGTTTGTGCGCAGTGCCTCCTATCCTAACTGGCCGGCACTGACTGTGGCAGTACAGGGCGACATCATTCCGGACTTCCCGTTAATAAATAAGAGCTTTGAGTTATGCTATGCCTGCATAGACCGCTAAGGAGGTGGCAAGATGTTAAAAATGCTGGAGGCAATTCTTCACGGAAAGATTGCTACCGAAAATATTGATACTACGGGCCACAAGCGTCTGCGCGGTCAGCTGCAGTGCGACGGCAGCTGCGACGGCTGCGGTGCCTGTGCCGCTGCCTGCCCGGTAGGAGCTGTGAGCGTGGCTGACGGTAAAGCAAAAATAGATTACAGTAAGTGCGTTTTCTGCGGCCGCTGTGTAGAGGCCTGTGCGCGTAAGGCGCTGGTGCACACGAACCATGATGCTTTGGCGCAGATTCTGGCTGACAGTGCCGTTGAGGTAAGTGAGGCAGTCACAGCAAAGCTGGGACGCTCTCTGCATGTACGTCATCTTGACGCTGGCAGCTGCAATGCCTGCGATTTTGAGCTGGGTGCGATGAGTAACCCTGTTTATGATTTGCACCGTTACGGTATCGCCTTCGTTGCTTCTCCGCGTCATGCGGATATGCTGATGGTGACCGGCGTTGTTACGCGCAATCTGGAGCAGGCGCTGCGTATGACCTATGACGCAATGCCTGAGCCGAAAATGGTGATGGCCTGCGGTGCCTGTGCCTGCGGCGGCGAAACCTATGGCAGCACTTATGCTGTTGTGGGACGTGCAGCTGACGTTGTGCCGGTTGATATTGCCGTGCCCGGATGCCCGCCGCGACCGGCTGCGATTATTGTGGCTTTGTGTGCTGCGGCAGACATGCTGAAGGAAAGAATGTAACCCTGTTTTATAAAGGAATTAATCAGTATTTAATTACACTGATTAATTCCTTTTTCTGCATTTTTATACTTGTACTCTGCTGTAATACGTGATAATATATAGAAAATCAGTTACGTTCGATAAACTGATATAGGTAATATAAATGAGGGGGTTTGAAAAATGATTGTTTTTAGACCGGCAACTTTCGGCGATGTAGAACATATACACAAATTGCTGAATTATTATGCAAAGGAAGGCTTGATGCTGCCGCGTGCGCGCAACTCTATTTACGAGAATCTGCGCGATTATATTTTAGCGGTGGAAAATAACCGTCTGTTGGGCTGCGGAGCGTTGCATTTTGTCTGGGACCGCTTTGCGGAAATCCGCTCGCTGGCGGTGGAACCGAGCCTGCAGAAAACAGGCATAGGCCGTCAGCTGGTGGAGCATTTGGAAAAGGAGGGCATTGAGCGCGGAGTGACGATGTTTTTCACTCTGACCTATCAGCCGGGATTTTTTGCCAAGTGTGATTATATTGAAACGGCGAAGGATAAGCTGCCGCAGAAGGTATGGAAGGAATGCGTGTATTGTCCGCAGTATCCGTACTGTAATGAGATTGCTTTCATCAAGACAACGGTTGATTACGAGCCGTCGCAAATTAAATTTTAATTTTAAGAGCTGCCATGCGCATTTTGTCATCGCTGATGACGAGGCTGCGCTGCGGGCGGCTCTTTTATTTTTTTGCGTGGAATGTTACAATAATCAAATAGAGTATAAAAACCGCACGGTGATTTTGCCGCTGCGGTGTCAGATAAATTTACGGAAAAGAGGTTGAACTTATGAAATTATATTCCTGGAATGTTAACGGTTTACGTGCCTGCATGACGAAGGGCTTTGCCGAATTTTTGCAGGAGGCAGCACCGGATATTATTTGTCTGCAGGAAACGAAGATGCAGCGCGAGCAGGCGGATTTTGTATTCCACGGCTACGAGGAGTATTGGAACAGTGCGGAGCGTAAGGGCTACAGCGGTACTGCTGTTTTTACGAAGGTTAAGCCTTTGGCTGTTACCTATGGACTGGGACAGGAGGAGCACGATAAGGAAGGGCGTGTGATTACGCTGGAGTTTGAGAGCTTTTATCTGGTGACGGTGTATACGCCTAATTCCAAGGATGGCCTGGCACGTCTTGATTACCGCATGGTGTGGGAGGATGTGTTCCGTGCTTATCTGCAGGAGCTGGATGCGAAGAAGCCTGTTGTTGTTTGCGGTGATCTGAATGTGGCGGCTGAGGAGATTGATTTGAAGAATCCTAAGACTAACCGCAAGAATGCAGGCTTTACGGATGAGGAGCGCGCTAAGTTCCGTGAGCTGAAGGCTGCGGGCTTTACGGACAGCTTCCGTTATCTGCATCCGGAGGAGGTTAAGTACAGCTGGTGGAGCTATCGCTTTAAGGCGCGTGAGAAGAATGCCGGTTGGCGTATTGATTATTTTGTGGTGTCGGACAGAATTGCGGATAAGCTGCAGAGTGCGGAGATTCACAACGAGGTTTTCGGCAGCGACCATTGTCCGGTAAGTGTTGAGCTGGATGTGTGAATTTCTGGCGTCGCAATTGTATATCGTTTCAATCAGAGCAATTTCTTAACGCAAATTTCGTGTGGAACCAAGACGAAGTGCCGCAAAACTCGCGCGAAGCTGAAAGATTTTGCGATATTAGTCAGCATAGCGCTCAAACAGTTGCGACACTTCGGTGGTTCCAGACACTCATTTGCTAAAATTGCTATTCATTCCACGATATAGCAATTGCTCGTTTGCTGTTTAGATTTGTGCAGTTATATTTTTAGTGTTTTACAGTTGGTGATTAGTATGGATTTTAAAATTCAGGCTCCGTTTGAGCCTGCCGGCGACCAGCCGCAGGCGATTGCCAAGCTGGCGGAGGGCGTAGAGCAGGGCCTGCGCACGCAGGTGCTGCTGGGCGCAACAGGTACGGGCAAGACGTATACGATTGCGCAGGTAATCAATAAGGTGCGCAAGCCGACTTTGGTGATTGCGCATAATAAGACGCTGGCGGCACAGCTGGCGAGTGAGCTGAAGGCCTTCTTCCCGGAGAATGCAGTGGAATATTTTGTTTCGTATTACGATTATTATCAGCCGGAGGCCTATATTCCCCAGTCGGATACGTATATTGAGAAGGATGCTTCGATTAACGACGAGATTGATAAGCTGCGCCATAGTGCGACCAGTGCTTTGTTTGAGCGTAAAGATGTAATTATCGTAGCCAGTGTTTCCTGCATTTACGGCTTAGGCGCGCCGCAGGAATATTATGATATGGTGCTGTCGTTGCGCTTGGGGCAGATTATCGACCGCCAAAAGATTTTGCATAAACTGGTGGAGATTCAATATAATCGTAATGATATTGATTTCAAGCGTGGCACCTTCCGTGTGCGCGGTGATGTGATTGAGGTTATTCCGGCGGCGTACGGCGAGAAGGCTGTGCGCATTGAAATGTTCGATGACGAGGTTGATCGCATTGTGGAATTTGATGTGCTGACGGGTGAGATTCTGGCGCAGCGCAATCATGTGGCAATTTTCCCGGCGAGCCACTATGTTACGAGTCGTGAGAATCTTGAACGCGCTATGAATGATATTCGCGAGGAGCTGGACGAACGTCTTGATGAGCTGAATAAGCATGGCAGGCTGCTGGAGGCACAGCGTCTGGAGCAGCGCACGAATTACGATTTGGAGATGATGCAGGAGATGGGCTACTGCTCCGGCATCGAAAACTATTCGCGCCATCTGGCGGGACGCAAGGCCGGTGAGCCGCCGTTTACGCTGGTAAATTATTTTCCCAAGGATTTTTTGCTGGTTGTGGATGAGTCGCATGTAACGCTGCCGCAGATTCGTGCTATGTATGCCGGTGACCGTTCGCGTAAGGAGATGCTGGTGGAGCATGGCTTCCGTCTGCCGTCGGCCTATGATAACAGACCGCTGACCTTTGACGAGTTTCAGGCGCAGATTAAGCAGGCGATTTATGTTTCGGCTACGCCGGCGAAGTATGAGCTGGAGCAGGCGGATAATGTTGTCGAGCAGATTATCCGTCCGACTGGACTGCTGGACCCGCAGATTGAAATCCGCCCGATTAAGGGACAGATTGACGATCTGCTGGGCGAAATCAACAAGGTTGCTGCCGCAGGTGAGCGTGTATTGGTCACTACGCTGACGAAGCGCATGGCAGAGGACCTGACGGAATATCTGAAGCAGGCAGGTGTGCGTGTGCGCTACTTGCATTCGGAAATCGCCACGATTGAAAGAGCGGAGATCATCGACAGTTTGCGTGCCGGTAAGTTTGATGTGCTGGTAGGCATCAACCTGCTGCGCGAAGGCCTTGATTTGCCGGAGGTATCGCTGATTGCGATTCTAGATGCGGACAAGGAAGGCTTTTTGCGCAGTGATACGGCGATGATTCAGACCATCGGACGTGCTGCGCGTAATGCGCATGGTCGCGTTATTATGTATGCCGACCGTCTCACCGACAGCATGCAGCGGGCGATTGATGAAACAAACCGCCGCCGTGAAAAGCAGCAGGCGTACAACGAGGAGCATCACATTACTCCTAAGACGATTTACAAGGAGCAGCGCCAGCTGATTAAGCTGACGAAGGTGGCAGACACCGAGGAGGCAACATCCTATGGCAGCAGCAAGAAGCTGAAGCAGAAATCAACTAAGGAGCTGAACACGCTGGCCCGCGAGCTGGAAAGACGGATGCAGGAGGCGGCCAAGGCGCTGGATTTCGAGGCGGCGGCCGAGCTGCGTGACCAGCTGATTATTGTCAAAGGACAGATGGGACAGAAGCTGGTGCCGAAGAAAAAGAAAAAATAAACGCTGACGCAGAAGTTTGACTTTTCCTGCTTTGCGTTATATAATATACAAGATATTTTTATTCAAATTCTGTGAAGCGGAGCAGTAGTCTGCAGTATCTTTCAGAAAGTCGGCGGTTGATGCGAGCCGGCAGTTAGGGCAGATGAACTCACCGTGAAGAAGCCGCAAGGAAATGTGCGGACGTGATGCTGCGTTAAGGCTAATTGAGTGGCGGCTGTAGCCGCAATCAGGGTGGTACCGCGAATTTTTCGTCCCTGACCTTCTTTAAGGTCGGGGATTTTTTATTTTCGACCAACAATAATACCTGGGAGGTAATGAAATGATTCAAGAAAAGTATGCTCCCCATGATATTGAAGCTAAATGGCAAAAATACTGGGAAGAAAACAAAACCTTTAAAGTAGAGATGGATAAGGATAAGCCTAAATCCTACGTTCTGGAAATGTTCCCCTATCCGTCCGGCAACCTGCACATGGGCCACGTTCGTAACTACTCCATCGGCGACGTAATCGCACGTTTCCGCACCATGAAAGGCTTTAATGTTCTGCATCCGATGGGCTGGGACTCCTTTGGTATGCCTGCTGAAAACGCTGCTATCAAACACAATATTCCGCCTAAAAAATGGACTCTGGAAAACATCGCCAACATGACTCGTCAGCTGAAGGCTCTCGGTCTGTCCTACGATTGGAACCGCGAGGTTACCACCTGTAAGGAAGATTATTACAAATGGACTCAATGGTTCTTTGAGCTGTTCTACAAACGCGGTCTGGCAGTTAAAAAGGAATCTGCCGTAAACTGGTGTGACACCTGTAACACCGTATTGGCTAATGAGCAGGTTATCGACGGCAAATGCTGGCGCTGCGACCATGAGGTTGTTAAAAAGGATTTGAGCCAATGGTTCTTCAAAATCACCGATTATGCTGATGAGCTGCTGAAGGATCTTGACCTGCTGCCGGGCTGGCCCGAGCGCGTAAAAACCATGCAGCACAACTGGATCGGCCGCAGCGAAGGCTTGGAATTCTCCTTTGAAATCCCGGCACTGAACGATACTGTTGCTGTTTACACCACCCGTCCGGATACTGCTTACGGCGTAACCTTCATGGCTCTGGCTGCTGAGCATCCACTGATTAAAAAGATTTGCGAAAACAATCCGAAGGCTGACGAAATCAACGCTTTCTGCGAGCGTGTTCGTAATCAGTCCGAAATTGAACGTACCTCCAGCGAATCCGAAAAAGAGGGCGTATTCACCGGCGTATACTGCATTAACCCGTTCACCGGCCGCAAGGTAGAAATCTGGGTAACCAACTATGTACTGTATGATTACGGTACCGGCGCTGTTATGGGCGTTCCTACCGGTGACCAACGTGACTGGATGTTTGCCGACAAATACGGTATTGAAAAGATTGTTACCATCTGCCCGGTTGGCAAAGAGCTGAAGCTGGAAGAAATGACCTGCGCTTACGAAGAAAAAGAAGGCATGCTGGTTAACTCCGGCGAATTCACCGGCATGGAAATGCACAAGGCTATGAGCGCTATCATGGACAAGGCTGAAGCTGAAGGCTTTGGTAAACGCCGTGTAAACTATCGTTTACGCGATTGGCTGATCAGCCGTCAGCGTTATTGGGGCGCTCCGATTCCTATCGTTTACTGCCCGCACTGCGGCGAGGTTCTGGTTCCGGAAGACCAGCTGCCGGTTCGCCTGCCTGAGGACGTAAGCTTTACTGCCGGTGCTAAATCTCCGCTGGCAACCTCCGAAGAATTCGTTCACTGCAAATGCCCGAAATGCGGTGCTGACGCAACCCGTGAAACCGATACCATGGACACCTTCCTGTGCTCCTCCTGGTACTATCTGCGTTATACCGACGCACACAACGACAAGATGCCGTTTGACAAGGAACTCAATAACTATTGGGGTCCTGTAGACCAATATATCGGCGGTATTGAGCATGCTATTCTGCATCTGCTGTATTCCCGCTTCTTTGTAAAGGTTCTGCGTGACGCAGGCCTGGTTGATTATGATGAACCGTTCAGCAACCTGCTGACTCAGGGCATGGTAATCAAAGACGGTGCTAAGATGAGTAAATCTCTGGGTAACGTTGTTTCTCCTGAAGAAATCCTTTCCAAATACGGTGCAGATACCGCGCGTCTGTTCATCCTCTTTGCTGCTCCACCTGAAAGAGAGCTGGAGTGGAGCGACCAGGGCGTTGAAGGCTCCTTCCGCTTCCTGAATCGTATCTGGCGTATCGTACAAGCATTTGAAGCTGTTCTGGCACAAAAGGTTACCGAATACGATCACAGCAACCTGAGCGAAGCAGATAAGGACCTGCGCCGTGTACTGCATAGCAGCATTAAGAAGGTTACCAACGATATCGAAACCCGCTTCAACTTCA
The DNA here is from genome assembly GCF_958453765.1 of Phascolarctobacterium succinatutens. Classification (GTDB taxonomy): domain Bacteria; phylum Bacillota; class Negativicutes; order Acidaminococcales; family Acidaminococcaceae; genus Phascolarctobacterium_A; species Phascolarctobacterium_A succinatutens_B. Next base: position 45,082 of record NZ_CAUDZA010000011.1, read on the forward strand.
ACACCGCTATTTCCACTATGATGGAACTGGTTAACGCTCTGTATGCTTATAAAGAAGCTGCCAAAGAGCCGAATGCAGGTCTGATTTACGAAGCAATTTCCGACCTCATCAAGATGATGAGCCCGTTTGTTCCGCATATCACCGAAGAGCTGTGGCGCGGTGCTATTGATGCCAACAGCAGCGTACATGAACAGAGCTGGCCTGAGTGCGATGAAGAAGCACTGAAGGTTGACAATGTAGAAATCGTTCTGCAGGTTAACGGCAAGGTTCGCGGCCGTCTGACTGTTCCGGCTGAAGCTACCAAAGAAGAGCTGGAGAAGATTGCTATGGCTGACGCTAACGTTCAGGCTCACATCGGCGATGCAACCGTACGCAAGGTTATCTGCGTACCCGGCCGTCTGGTTAACATCGTAGCCAAATAAAATCTGTCGCGAGCTTTAGTATTACTGGCCACTAACCACTAATAACTAACCGCGACCACCGCAGTTACAGCTGTCCTGCAGCAGGCAGTTTCCGCAGACTGTAGCGCGGACAAAAAAATAAGCAGTGCATGTCAGCAATGACATTATTTAGTAGTACTAAATAACGCTTACATTTTCAGAGTCTCTGAGAATAACGTAATTGTTATTCTTGGGGACTCTTTTTGTTTTTGGGGGAGTACCCTCTCCGCCTCACTGCGTTCGGCACCTCTCCCTTATAGGGAGAGCGAATTCGACGTGCAATTTTTACTTTATTTCTAGGAGGATTGTTATGGGATTTATTGAACAAAATCGAGATTTATTACCTTATGCCAAATATCTACGAAAGAATATGACTAAGCAGGAAAAGCATTTGTGGTATGATTTTTTATCTAAGCATAGGTTAAAGTGGTATAGGCAAAGGATTATAGGTAGCTATATAGTCGATTTTTATTGTAGTAAATTAAAACTGGTTATTGAAATAGATGGAGGACAGCACTTGCAAAAAAATAATTTGTATTGTGATAATGTTAGAACCTTGGCTTTGCAACAGGAAGGCATTTATGTTTTACGGTTTATGAACAGTGACGTTGATTATCATTTTGATTATGTATGCAACGAAATAGAAAAAAATATTAATGAAAGATTAGAGAAATGCATAGATAGTATTTCGAAAAAGTCTCCCCTGTAAGGGGAGATGTCGCCGAAGGCGACAGAGAGGTATAGTAAACAATTTTCAAAAATACGGAGGTATACCAATGCAAGCAAAAGCAAAAAAAATCATCTTTATCGCCGTCCTTATCGTTGGCTGTATTATCACCGGTTTTATCAGTACCGATAATAAGGAAAAGTCTTTGCCCATGGGCAGCATGCTGCAGTCCTCACAGACTGCGGCTGTGTCTAAATCTGCGCAGACAAAAACAGTGCGCGTACAGGTGAGCGGCGCCGTGCTGGAGCCGGGAATTTACGATGTGCCTGCCAGCTGCAGAGTGGAAGAGGCCATTGCTGCTGCCGGCGGTCTGACGGAAAATGCCGACAGTGAACGCGTAAACCTGGTGCGTAAGGTGCGCGACGGTATGCAGATAAGAGTGCCGGTGCAGAAGGCTACACGGACAAGCAGAACGCAGAGGAAAAAGGCTCAGGCAAAGTCCGGTTTAGGTGAAAGTGCGTATAAAAAGTACGGCAGTGCTAAAGCAGGCTCAGGCAGAAACAACAGCATGATGCAGAACGTGCGCATCAACAGCGCGAGCGCCGGTGAGCTGCAGCAGCTGCCGGGTATTGGTCCTGCGTTGGCGCAACGTATTGTGGAAACAAGAAACAGCGGGCGTTTTACCAGCGCGGAGGATTTGCTGCGTGTGCCGGGAATCGGCAAGGCCAAGCTGGCAAAGCTGCGTAATTATGTGGAGGTAGATTAGTGCTGCAGAAAACACGTTATCTACGATTATTTTTACCGTTCATGCTGCTTTGTATATTATTCTTTCGTCTGCTTACCGTGCTACCGTCCGCCGAGCAGCAGCTTGCTGCCTGCTTCGGGCGGCAGCTGGTTGTGCAGGGTGCGGTGGAACCTTTGAGCGTGCACCGGCAGGAAGGTTTTAGCAGTGCGATTCTACGTTGTCAAAAGGTTTATAGCGATACGGAGCTTGCTTACAGCGGTCGTTTGCGCGTGAGCGTGAAGGGCGAGCTGCCGCAGGTAGGCTGCGTGGTGCTTAAGGGGACGCTGGAGCAGCTGGACAGCCTGCGTAACCCCGGAGGCTTTGATGCTGCAAGCTACAACAGAGTGCAGGAGCTGGGCGGACGGTTGCGCAAGGCGCAGCTGCTAAAGATAGAACAGCAGGTTTTGTAGTGGCAGCGTTTTGCTTTGTGGAACAAAAAGCTGAGCGAGCGCATAGAGGCAGCAGCCGGCGCTGAACATGGAGCACTGCTGAGCGGCATGGTGCTTGGCGGCAGCGGCAGGCTGGATGAAGAAACACGCGAGCTGTTTACGGATAACGGGCTGGCACATCTTCTTTCTGTTTCGGGCACGCATATTGTGCTGCTCACAGGCCTGCTGCTTGCTTTGCTGCAGTGGGTACCGCTGCCCTGGCGTAAGGTTATAGTTATCATTTTGCTGGCTGCCTATGCTTTGCTCTGCGGCTTGCGTCCTCCGGTGCTGCGAGCACTGGCTATGAGCAGTGTTCTGCTGCTTGGCGGCAGCGGTGCGGAGCGCGGGCGCTTGCTGTGCCTGGTGGCGGCACTGCTGTTGTGCCTGCAGCCGTTATGGCTGGCCGATATCGGTTTTCAGTTATCCTTCGGGGCGGCGGCCGGTCTTTTGTGGCTGTTGCCTGCATGCCAAAGGCTGCTGCCGCAGGCTTTGCCTGCGCCGATAGGCGAGGCGGCAGCAGTTTCACTGGCAGCACAGCTGGCTGTACTGCCGCTGGAGGTTTATTATTTTCACCAAATTTCGCTGATTGCCCTGGTAAGCAATATCGTGCTGGTGCCGGTGTTGGAAATTGCCGCGCAGATGGCACTCGTGGGCGCACTGTTGCCTGCCTGCGGTGATTATCTGTTGCAGCTTGCTGCTTGGCTGACGGCGCAGGTGCTGACGCAGGCACACTTTTTTGCCGAACTGCCGTACAGCACTGTAATTATCGGCAAGCTGCCTGCTTATTGCTTTGTAATCTATTATGTAGCGCTCTTTGTGTGGGCAGATTTTCCCTGGCTGCAATTTTGGAGTAATAGGGAGCGTCGCTGCATCTTGCTTTTGCATGCCTTGCTGCTTGCCGGGACGCTTGCTTATCAGCAGTATTGCATGCTGCCGTTAGCCTGCTATTTTCTGGACGTTGGGCAGGGGGACTGCGCTGTTATCGTCACGCCGTCGCAGCGGGTGGCAATTATTGATACTGGCGGCTTGAAAAATATATCGACAGCAACGCGCGTGATAACACCATTTCTGCGCTATCTTGGCAAGCGTGAAGCGGATATCCTGCTTTTAAGCCATTATGATTTTGACCATGTGGGTGCTGCGGCGGATTTATTGCGACAGCTGCGGGTAAAAAAGCTGCTCCTGCCCAATGAAGCACTTACAGAGGAAAGCCAAAGGGTGCAGCAGGAAATTTTGGCGCAGGCCGGCAGGACGCAGGCGCATGTTGTGCAGAGCGGTGAACGATATGCGTTGGACGCTGCTGCAGAGCTTGTTTTGGTTGATGTGCCGCAGCAGGCTGTGCCGGGAAACGAAGCCAGCACGCTGGTGGCGCTGCACAGCGCGCAAGGCAGCGTGCTGTTTACAGGCGACATGGGGGAAGAACGCGAGCGAGGGCTGCAGCTGCAGCAGTACGCTGTGCTGAAGGCAGGACACCACGGTTCGCATTACAGCAGCAGTATGGAATTTCTGGAGCAGGTGCAGCCTAAGCTGACGGTGATTTCCTGCGGGCGCGGCAACCGCTACGGCCATCCGCATCAGGAAACGCTGGAGCGTTTGCAGGCCATAGGCAGCAATGTTGTCAGAACGGATGAGCTGGGGTGCATCAAAGTTGTTTTTGACGCAGAGGGAATAAAATGCTATAGTTATGTATATCATAAAAATGTTTTTTAGGAGTGCGAATATACTCATGGACATTAAAGCAGAAGAATTGCTTGCCAAATTACAACAGCATAAGCCGCTGCCGCAGGCGCAGGTACTGCTTTTGTGCGGTGAAGAGGATTATTACCGTAACAGCATTATTGCCGCGCTGCCGGAATATGTTTTTGGCGATACGCCGGAGGCTGACCGCGAAATAACGGTTTTTGACAAGGACACCAACCTGTCCGGATTGCAGGCAGCCGTCAATAGCTATCCCTTCTTCTGTGGCAAATCGCTGATTTTCCTGAAGGACGAAAAACTTTGGGCAGCAAAGCCTGCCAAAGCAAATAGTGCTGCAGATGCGCAGGATGATACCGATTCCAAGAAAATGGAGCAGCTGGCGGCGATTGTCAGCGACGTACCGGATTATTGCCTGCTTGTAATCAGCAGTAAGAAAATGGATAAGCGGACCAAGCTGTATAAGCAGCTTAAAGCAAGTGCGCTGATTTGTCCGTGCGAGCGCATTAAGGAAAGAGATCTTGATGACTGGCTGTATGCGCAGGCAGCAGTATACGGCGCGCATTTCACCAGAGATGCGTTGGCGGCTATCAGCGAATATATTGAGCCCGTGAAGGAAGAAATTCCTTTGGATTTACTGCAGCAGGAAATCGGCAAGCTGGCGATTTATGCCGCAGGACGCAGAGAATGGACGGAAGAGGATGTGCTGAATGTTTTTGCACTGCTGCCAAACGCTTCATCTTTTGCACTGACCAACTATATTATGGCAGGCAAGCTGAAGCAATGTCTGGAGCTGTTGGCGAGCGAACGCAAGCACGGAACCTATATCCTGCCTTTGAGCGCAACAGTAGCATTCAAGCTGCGTCAGGTGCTGCATTATCTGGAGCTGAAGCGCAGAGGCTACGACCAGAAGGGCATTATGGATGAGCTGGGGATGCGCAGCCCATACGCCTACAGATTTTTGGAGCGCGACAGCAGGCGCTTTGATGAAAAACGTCTGACGGAAGCTTTGCTGGGACTATCTGATATGAATATCAAACTGCGTCAGGGCGGACGTGGCTACGAAAAGCTGGAGGAAATTCTTGTCCGCCTGCTTGCATGATATCTTATCCTCAGAAATTAAAGCTGGACAAAAGCACTTAATATCTGCTATAATAGTAAGACAGTCAACGAGGACTTTTTTGAGTAAGGAAGTAGTGTGTCCATGCTTAAAAAGGTCCTTTTTCGTTTATCTTGCAGAAAATATGTAGGGAGCATTTTTCTGCAGCATGATAATTAGGGAGTATTGAGAAAGGAGGCAGCCTTATGGCTGCACTGATCATGAACAACAAAGATTTACTGTATGTAATTAAACCTGAAGAACAAAACGAAAGCACTCTGCGTGAGCTTCTGACTCTGCATCCGGAGATTCAGTTCGTATCTCTGATGGGTGTGGATTTTGCCGGCAATGATACCGATGAAAAAATTCCGATGAAGATTTTCCTTGAGGATATCGAAGGCTTTTTGGCAGGCAGCGCAGCACAGACTGACGGCTCCTCCGTTGTGCTGACCGGTATCGCTACTCTGAACGATGCCCGCGTTGATATGAAGGTTGATAAAACCGTTAACTGGTTTGTTGATTATAACTATGAGCATTTTGACGCAGAAAGCGGTCGCATGATCGGCACTCTGCGCATTCCCTGCTATCTGATTCACAACGGCAATCATGTTGATTCCCGTTCTATTTTGAATGATACTCTGGCTTATGTAGAAAAAGAAATCATGGATTTGTTTGCTAAGCATCCGGTAATTGCCGGCCTGGAGCATGTAAATCCTGCTGAGATTGAAAAGCTGCTCTTCACCAGTGCTACCGAGCTGGAATTTTGGGTAAAAACTCCGCGTGAAGACGCACCGCTGGAGGCTCTGAGCTCTTCTCAGGTAATGCAGGAGCAATATTGGCAGCGTACCCGCGGCAACGTGCGTACTGCATTGGAGCAGACTATTCAGACTTTGGAGCTGTACGGCCTGGAGCCTGAAATGGGCCATAAGGAATGTGGCGGCGTTAAAGGTCAGATTGACGGCGCAGGCCATATGACTCACGTTATGGAGCAGCTGGAGGTTGACTGGAAATTCAGCAGCGGCGTACAGACTGCAGATAACGAGCTGCTGGCGCGTATCATCGTTAAAGAGATTTTCCGTATGAACGGTCTTGAGGTTTCCTTCCAGGCTAAACCGATTCCCGGTGTTGCAGGCAGCGGTGAGCATACGCATGTGGGCATTGCCGCAAAAATGAAAAACGGCAAGATTGTCAACCTGTTCTCGCCGAAGGATATGCATGAGGACTTCCTGTCCGCTATCGGCTACGGCGCTCTCATGGGCCTTTTGAAAAACTACGAGGTAACCAATCCGTTTATCTCCTGCACAATTGACTCTCTGAACCGTCTGAAACCCGGCTTTGAAGCTCCTGTCTGCATCGTTACCAGCCTTGGCCTGAGCCCGGATAACCCGTCCCGTAACAGAACCATTCTTGCAGGCCTGATCCGCGATCTGGACAACGATAAAGCTACCCGTATCGAAATGCGTTCTCCGAACCCGTACACCAATACCTACATCGCCATTGCAGCCTTCTACCTGTCCTGCCTCGACGGTATCAAGGCTTGCGTAGAATCCGGCAAGGACCTGAAGGCTTTGGAAAAGGAGATTTCCAAGAAGGCCGGCGAAGAGGGCTTCTATTTGGATACCGACCGTCAATACCGTACTGAGGAAGATGTGTTTGAAGATTTCAGTGCTGAAGAACGCAGCAAGCTGTTCGGTGAACCGCCTGCTACCGTTTGGGAAAATCTCTGCGCTTTCGAAAAATATCCGGAAAAAGTTGCCGTGCTCACTCAAGGCAATATCCTGAAGAAGGAATATATCGACTCCTTCATGCAGGGTGCGCTGATTCGCTGGAAAACCGAGCTTTTGACTCGTCTGATTCCGGAAAACTATCAGGCTGTTATCGATATGAAGCGCCTGCATAACCAGGAAACCTGCACCGACTGCGACTTGGCAATGTGGCGTAAGATTCAGAACCTGCGTGCTAAGCTGGCTAAGGATTCCTTCGAAGAGAAGAGCATCTTCACCGCTATCCGCAGAGCTGTTGCCGAGGGCGATTACGATACTGTTTCCAAGCTTAAAGTTGAGATGGGAGCAACTATGGAAGAGCTCAAGACTCTGTATCACGATTACAAGCAAAATATTATCGATTAATTTATCTGCTTCTTGCATGGCTGCTGTACTCAAAGTGCGGCAGCCATTTTGTTTCGCGCTTATACCAAAGTGCGATTATTGAAAAAATTATCCCTAAAACTTTCCTTTCAGCTTATTTTTTTGCATGAAACTGTTGAGTTAAGTGCTGTTTTGTGGTAAAATATCAAAGATATATTGACAGTAATATTTTCTGCTGTCCGAAGAAAGGCGATGATAGCTGTGGAGCAGGTCAAGGATGTTCCTGCCTATATTCGCCAGATGTACACGGATAATAATTTTATGACTCAATTCGGTGTGCATATTGGTGAGATAAAGTGTGGCAGTGCTGAAGTCAGCATTGACGTTGATCCGGCGAAGCATTTTAATCATCGTGACATATGTCACGGCGGAGTGATGTTGGCCTTGGCAGACTCCGTTCTGGGTGTTACCGGTGCAAGCGTGGGCGCTGTAGTGGCAACTCTTAATTTCAGCATGAATTTTATCAAAGGTGTCCATGAGCCGACAACCTTAACGGTACGAAGCCATATTAAGCATTCCGGACATTCTACGATGGTTATTGAGGCTGAAATGACTGACAGCAAAAAGAATTTAATTGGGACGATTTTAACAACAATGTTTGTCGTCGACAGATTTAAAGAGATACCCGCCAAATGGTGAGCTTACCTGAGTTTATTTGGAAGGGAAATGACGCGGAAGACCGCTTGATATCAAGGAGGATATGATGGATTTTGCATTAAACGAGGAACAATTAGAATTACAGGAAATGGTAAGGGAGTTTGTTGAAAAAGAAATTACTCCTTATGCTGCTGAAATGGATGCAGAAAACCATATGCGTGACGGCCTGATTGACAAGGCTAACGAAATGGGCTTGCTGAACGTTATTGTTCCGGAAGAATTAGATGGCCCCGGCCTGGACAGCATTTCTGTTGCTACCATTTATGAAGAGCTGGGCAAAGGCTGCGCAGGTGTTGCAACCTCTCTGGCTGCCAACAGCCTGGCAACTGTACCTGTTCTGCTGGCAGGCACCGATGAGCAAAAGAAAATGTATTGCGATATCCTGAACAACGGCGGTCTGGCTGCTTTCGCTCTGACCGAACCCGGTGCAGGCAGTGATGCAGGCGGTGTTTCTACCCGTGCTGTACACAACAAGGAAGAGGGTACCTACACTCTGAACGGTACCAAAATGTTCATCACCAACGGTGGCCTGGCAGAAATTTTCCTGGTATTCGCTAACACCCGTAAAACCGGCGGTATCCGTGGTTTGACTGCTTTCATCGTTCCGAAAGACACCCCGGGCTTCTCCGTTGGCAAGAAAGAAAACAAAATGGGCATCCGTCCTTCCAATACTACCGAGCTGGTTCTGCAAGACGTTGTTATTCCTGAGTCCTATCGCGTAGGCCGCGAAGGCGAAGGCTTCCGTATTGCTATGAACACCTTAGACAGCGCTCGTCCGTTCGTTGGCGCTGTTTCCGTAGGTATCGCTCAGGCTGCTCTGGATTGCGCTGTTAAATATGCTAAAGAGCGCCGTCAGTTCGGCCAACCGATTGCTTCCTTCCAAATGGTTCAAGGCATGCTGGCTGACATGGCTATGAAGGTTGAAACCGCTCGCCTCATGGTTCAAAAGGCTTGCTGGATGCGTGACCAGGGCATGGAATTCTCCAAAGAGGCTGCTATGGCTAAATGCTATGCTGCTGATACCGCTATGCAGGTAACTACCGACGCTGTTCAGGTAATGGGCGGCTACGGCTACACTAAAGAGTACCCTGTAGAGAAGATGATGCGTGACGCTAAAATCATGCAAATCTACGAAGGCACCAACCAAATTCAACGTCTGGTTATTGCCAACAAGCTGTTATACTAATAGCTATCATAACAAAGATAAATTTATTGAGAGCTGCTGCACTTTTGTGCGGCAGCTCTTTGTTGTTTTTATTCGTGACAATGGTTTACACGTATGCTAAAATATAAAGATAAAGAGCTTTTAAAGCATAATAAAAAGCAGAATCTTTGCCACAAATCATTTTGCTGAGAATTGGGGGGCAAATACATTGTTAGCTGATAATTTAAAGCAGGTTCAGGAGCAGATAGCGTCTGCTTTGGACAAGCGTAAAAATAAAGACCTGCTCACAGGAGATAAGGTAATGCTGGTGGCGGTGACGAAAAACCATCCGCCCGAAATTATTACGGATATTGAAGCCTTGGGCATTGCCAACGTAGGCGAAAACCGCGTGCAGGAGGCTAAGCATAAGCAGGAGGCCTTGGGCAAACACGGCTACTGGCATCTTATCGGCCATCTGCAGACAAATAAGGCACGTCAGGCAGTTGCTTTGTTTGACCTTATTGAATCGGTAGACAGCGAGCATTTGCTGGCTACGATTGATAAGGAGGCAGAACGCATCGGTAAGGTGCAGGATATTCTTTTGCAGCTGAACATTGCCCATGAGGAGCAGAAGTCCGGTTTAGATAAAGAGGATTATCTGGCGCTGCTGCCTAAGCTGCCGGAATATAAGCATGTACGTCTGCGCGGGCTGATGGTAATTGCCCAAAAATGCGAAGATATTGAGCAGACAAGGCCTGTATTTGCTGCAGGCTACCGTGCGTTTGCACGCTTAAAGCAGCAGTATCCGCAGGCGGATATCCTGTCTATGGGTATGAGCAATGATTACACAGTTGCAATAGAAGAAGGTGCCAATATTGTGCGTGTAGGCACAGCCTTGTTCGGACAGCGTGATTATAGTCTGAAATTTTAAGACATAGATAAGGTTGGTGACGTAATGAATATTATTGATAAAATCATGAATGCATTAAGTCTTTATGACGAGGAAGAAATCATCGAGGAAGAAGTGGAGCAAAAGCCTGCCAAGACCGAGCAGGAGCCGGCTAAACCCAAGAAGCGTTTCTTCGGCAGCAAGGAGCCTGCCGCTGCAGCACCGGCAGAGGAGCCTAAGCGTGAACGCAAATCTATTTTGAACTTCAAAGGTTCGGCAGCAAAGCCGGAGCCGGTTAAAAATGAAAAAATGGGCAGCAAAACCATTAACCTGCCTATTGCCGACAAGCTTATGACAGTTGTACTGCTGGAGCCTGTAGATTTCAATGATTCTCCTAAGATTGCCGATTATCTGCGTGATAATCAGGCTGTAGTTGTTAATTACGATAAGACAGATAATGTTGTTGCCAAGCGTATGACCGATTTTATCAGCGGTACTGTTTATGCTATCGGTGGCAGCATGAAAAAGCTGGGCCGCAATATTGTTATCTGCGCCCCGAAAAACGTAGATATAGATGCGGGCGAAGAGCACGAGCTTGACGAGAGGGGAAATAATCCATGGGACAAATAGCAGTAAAGAAGATTGCATTTATCGGCGGCGGCGCTATGGCCAAAGCTATTATCAAGGGAATTATCGGCGGCGGTCTGATTGCGCCGGAGATGATTACCGTAGGCGAGCCGACTGAGGCACATGCGCGCACTCTGCATGAAGCCTTTGGCGTAAATGTCACTACGGATAATAAAGAGGCAGTAAAGGATGCTGACCTGGTAATCTTTGCTGTAAAGCCTCAGGTGGCACCGGTGGCGCTGGTGCCTGAGCTGATGGCTGCGATGAAAAAAGATGCCTGGGTGCTTTCTATCATGGGCAGTGTTACGCTAGAGCAGCTGCATGCCTATGCTCCGGGGTTCCCGGTAGTTCGCACGATGCCGAACACTCCGCTGGCAGCAGGCGCCGGCATGACTGCCATCTGCTGCGATGAGGCGGTAACCGAGCCGATGAAGCAGACTGCGGCAGCAATTTTCAGCAGCTGCGGCGAAATAGAATTTGTAGATGAAAAAGCATTGCAGGCGATTACCGCTATTTCCGGCTGCGGACCGGGATATTGCTTTGTGATTATCGATGCACTGGCTGACGCAGGCGTGCGTGCCGGTCTGCCGCGTGCGCTGGCTATTAAGCTGGCCGCACAGACATTGGCAGGCAGCGGCAAGCTGTGCGTAGAAAGCGGCCTGCATCCGGCACAGCTGCGCGACCAGGTAACAAGCCCCGGCGGCACGACTATTGCCGGCATCCATGCTTTGGAAAACCATGGCGTGCGCGGTGCTTTTTATGATGCGGTGCAGGCAGTGCTGCAAAGAGATAAGGAATTACAGGGGAAATAATTTATGGCAGACAGAGAAAAAATTCTGCGTTACTTTAAAGCTGGCGGTGACGAACAGCTGGCGGCCAAGCTGCTGGACTTGGCCGAGGGCGCCAATAAATCACGCAAGTTTCGTGTGAGCGAGTTTCTTGATCCTCATGCCTATAATGTTGCGGAAATTATTGCGGCAAACTATGAAAATGTGCGTCTGGAAAGCGACGGCGGCTTCAGTAATGCCGAAAGGGTGAAGGCTGCCTTTGTTGCCGATGATTTTTACGGCCAGCCGGATTTCGGTATGGCCTATTTTCTGGCGGCCTGGGATAAGCGCTATTATGATTTGTCGCATCGCGATATCCTGGGTGCGTTTATGGGCACGGGCTGCAAGCGCGAGGCCTTGGGCGATATCGTTTTTGTGCCCGAGGGAGCGCAGTTCGTAGTAGAAAAATCGCTGGTAAATTATCTTACCGGTAATTTGACGCAGATCGGTTCTGCGCCGGTAACGCTTACGGAAATTCCCCGCGAGGAATTGTTGCAGAAGGAAGAAAAGGTTAAGCTGATTAACGCGACAGTCGCTGATTTGCGCCTTGATGCCGTGGCAGCGGCAGGCTATGGCGTAAGCCGCAGCCGTATGGCGGATGAAATCAAAAGCCTGAATGTCAAGGTAAACTGGAAAGAGGCCAAGAAGGCGGCACAGCCGGTGAACGAGGGCGATGTAATTTCCTTCCGCGGCCGTGGAAGGGTAGAGATTGAGGAAATCCGCGGCACTACTAAAAAAGGACGCATCAGCGTAACGCTGAAGCGTTATATCTAGGAGGATAAACCATGCTTAATCCGGAGGATTTAAAGAAAAAAACTTTTACCAAGGGTTTTCGTGGCTATGAGGTAGAAGAGGTAGACAAGTTTCTTGCCAAGCTGATTAAGGAATACGAATACCTTTATCTGGATAACCTGGAGCAGAAGGAAACTATCGAGCGTGTCAGCTCCAAGCTGGAATATTATCAGCAGATGGAGGCGACCATGCAGAGCACGCTGGCTGTGGCGCAGGAAACTGCTGACGAGGTGAAGAACGCCAGTGAAAAGAAGGCGGCGCTGCTGGAGAAGGAAACGGCAGTGAAATGCGAGCAGCAGCTGAGCGAAGCGAAGGCTGCGGCGCAGAAGCTGCACGACGATACCATGGCGCATGCCGAGGATTTGTATAATCAGACAAAGAACAAAACCGATAACATGCTGCAGGCAGCGATGGCTGAATGCAATAAGCTGCGTGAAGAAGCTAAGTCCTATGCCGAAAAGCTGCGCAGCAGTGCCGAGGTAGATGCCGATAAACTGCGCATTACTACCGAGGATGTCTGCAAAAAACGCGCCAACAGCGCTGCCAGCGAGGCTAACAAGCTGCTGGAGGATGCTCGCAGCGAAGCCGGCAGAATGATGCTGGATGCAAATACTAAATATCGTAAACTGGTGGGGGATGCAGAGGAACGCAGCCGTAAAATTATTTTTGAGGCTGATGCCAAGGCTGCTATGGCCGAACAGGCTTATAACGAGCAGGTGAAAAAGGCGGCGCTGCATCGAAAAAATATGCTGCATCTGCTGGAAACGCAGGTTGAGCTGCTCAAAAACTATGCCAGTCATAACGAAGAATAGTCGGAGGCTGAATGATGATTATCTTAGTGAGGCATGGTTAAGCAACGCATCACACGCAAAGATTGACCGGCGGCTGGACGGATTCGCAGCTGACCGAAAAGGGAAGGGCGCAGATAAAGGCTGCTGCGGTAAAGCTGGCGAAGGATTTTGCCGGACGTAATTGCAAGCTGCGGATTCTGGCAAGTGATTTGCAGCGTGCTTCCGCATCGGCGCAGATTATTGCCGAGGAGCTTGGCTTTAAGGGCGAAATAGAGCATTGCCGTTTCCTGAGGGAAAAGAATAACGGTATTGCTGCCGGCATGACCGAGGAAGAGGCCAAGAAGCATTTTTGCAAGCCGGCTTCCGAGCAGGAGCTGGATCACCGCAACTATCCCGGCGGCGAAACGCGCAATGAGTTCTATCGCCGTAATGTACACGGTCTGTGGCATTGTGCGGATGTCGACAAGGAAAATCTGCTGATTGTTGCGCATAAGGGCACAATACAGAATATTATTTTCCGTTGGCTGGGAATGGATATGCAGCAGGTGGCGGCGTTTAACTTTTCGGTTGATGTGCAGCCTGCCAGCGTAACTGTTCTGGGGATTAACAAATGGCATGAGCATGCTGTTTTCCGCTTGAATGACGTTAGTCATCTGACGCAGGGAAAGGGTTTTGGCGTGTTTGAGTTTAAGTACGAGAAGTGAATAAGGCTGTGAATGACCGCTTGGGTGCTTGGGGAAAAGCGCTTAAGCGGTTGTTTTTGTGTTCTCACTATACTAATGGCTTTTTTTGTCGTTTTATTCACCCCCTAACGCAAAAAATAAGCAGGACAAATTTGAAGATAGTTTATCCTGCTTGCGTTTATCATATAATTTATCTGAGTAATACGGCAGATAAATAATTGGTTGGGTAGTTACTTAACTTCATTTTGTCAACAATAATGCCAGATTGCTGAGATAATTCTCGCGAATACAGTACTCCACCAGATCATGATCTGTCCACTTGCTCTGCATATTTCAGAAGATAAAAAATGCGTAAAGCATCAAAACTTGGTACAATAGAAGTGAAACAAATAATCAACCAAGTATGAGAGATCCATGTCTAAACTCCTAGCACAGATGCAGCAACTTTTGCAGACTGCTTGATATATTTTATTTCTTAAAATATCCTTTTTTCAACAATAAAAATGCTCCGCTTACTCTTTTTTTAGGGTAGGCGGAGCATTTTATTATTTATTGTTCAGTTCTATAGCCAGTAGCCTTATATGCTCCTGCGCTTCTGCTTCCGTTTCGCACATGGAAAGGATGACCGGCATTTTGGACCAGTTGACAAAGGCCAGGACAAAGTAATGGTCTACGTATTTATCATTAGTATAAAAGTACCAGTCACCGGTTTCGTAAACAAGGCTGGTAATGGTATCGCTGTTGATGTAATCAGAGAAGCGGTTCATGTAATCCCAATGGTTATCCTCGTAAGCAATTTCATCGAGCGTGTTGTCCGTCAGCTCCAGATCGGATGGGTAATCAGGCTTGGAAAAGGTCTTTATGAACATTGCTTTGTCTCCTTTTAGCAAGATTTTGGCGATAATTCCAAGGCTTCTCAATTTTTTCCTGCAACCATAAGCCTTTATGGCAGCGCTTTGCTGCTGCCTCAAATTTATCATACATTTCGCATTTATCGAAGTTCATGTGGTAATGCAGTGCCATGCCTTCCTTCAACATTTCGGCGCTCACGTCCTTTCCTTCGCAATATACAAAAGCAACTTCACGGTTATACTTATCAATACACTTAATTTTCAAGCGGACTGTGCCTTGGCGTAACAGTTCGCTTAGTTTTTTTGTTGATTCCGTGCCAAAGGGCTGCTCCCTTTCCGGTGCATCTATCATAGCAAGGCGGATGCGGTGTGCTTCTCCTGTTATATTGCGTACATGGATGGTATCACCATCTATAATGCGTACCACATATGCTGTATAGGTGCTGGCAGGCCTCGCTTGTGCGCTGACTATGGATGCCATGCCGATAAGACCGAGGGCAAAGAGAAGAAAGAGAGTATAGGTGATTATTTTATAGCGCATATTATTTTCCTTTTCTATAAAGATGGGCTGCCGTACTGCTAGGTACGACAGCCCCTGTGCCATATGATTAGTTCTTTAGTATATTTTTGCTTGTATATACTATTTTACTGTTGTACATATGGAAATTGCATCACAAGTCTTTCCTGCAATACACGGGTTAAGGTGTCGATATTGGCACTCAGCTTTTCAATTCTGCCTTCCATACGGACCAGAAGATACGAGCTGACGAGCATAGGGAAACCGTAATCCGCAGCAGCGGAGAGAAGTCTGTCAAATTCCATGAGGATCACTCCTTAGTGTTTTTTACGCCAGAACTTGGACATTACGATTGACAACACGAGCTTCAACAGCTTGTACCAAGTCACCGCCGACGGTGCTGAAAATGTTGGCTGCGACGATTTTTTGCATCGCTGCGTCGGTTTCGGCTTTGGAGAGGTTTTCTTTGGGGTTGGAGATAGTGATGATTTTGGTGCTGCCTGCAGCGTTTTTAAAGACGAGTTGTAAAGATTTTTCCATGGGTGATTGCTCCTTTGTGTCATGTTTTTTGTTTATTTTGTGTAGTTCCTGTTTCGCCCCCTTCCGCTATGTGCCCCCCTTAGTCGCTGACGCGACAGTTCCCCCAAGGGGGAACCGAGAATGTACTAATGAAGGTTAAAGAAACGCTATTAGACTTGCCTGCCCCTTGGGGAAGGTGTCAGTGAGCGTAGCGAACTGACGGAAGGGGGGGAGCTAAGTTAGCGAGTAGACGGAAGGGTTGTGAAAGATAAAAATTCGGTAGAAGATAGCCTCTCCTTGGGGAGAGGTGCCGAGCTTGTCGAGGCGGAGAGGGGTTCTGCCTAAAGCAGCGTTGCTTTCAGTCCCCTCTCAGTCACCCTATCGGGTGACAGCTCCCCCCGAGGGGAGCCTTTTTTTACGCCTCCGCCAGCTCACTCTTTTCGGTCAGCTCAATATCCTTATAAGGCTTCTCCATCAGACCGCCGAGTGCAGTACCTGCCTCGTACACCTTGTCCAGTGCAGCGTCAGTCTTGATACCGTTGAAGTTTTTCGCCTTATACTTGGTAGTGCCGTCGGCACCGGTGCCATCCTCAACGTTGATTACCAGAGTACGTTTCAAAATTTCCTGATTGATTTCTGCCATAGACTAAAACTCCTTTCGATGATGAAAAAAATGATGGGTAGATGATTTGCAGCATTTACGCTGCCAGCAGCTCAGGCTGCTCCACTTCCACTTCATGCGGCTGCAGCAGCTTGTCCCTGAGCATACTGTGCAAATACGCCAGAGCTTTTTTCCGCAGCAGCACGCCTCCCGGGCGCAGGGCCCTCGTTTCCGGCATGCCTTTGAGCATGTACAAATCCCAGCGCATATCGGGATCACCTTGACCGGGACCGTATTGGTCGCGACTGGCTGCTTCGGCATGAGTCATTACCGTATCATTATTGATTTCCAGTTCCAACTCGTGACACAGGATAGCGACTACAATCGCCATCTGTTCCACCTGCAGCATTGTCGGTGGATATGCGCCAAACACAGGATTGCATTTGTAGGCAAGGATTGCATCCTTAGCGCAACAGAGAGTGACGCCAATGGAGCGACTGTTGCGACGCCAGGTGTGCGACTTATATTCGCGCAGCATGTTGCAGGTGAGGTAAAGCTCGCCCTGCTCGCCAATGTTGATGTGGTAATCATCAAAAACCTGCTCGTAGGTTCCTGCCGTCCAATGCAGATAGATGTGAGTGATACCGCCTTTGGCATTTCTAGCCAAGATTCGCAGCTGTTCATGATTAATTCTGCGGGGATTTGTTACAAGCATATATCAAAAAGCTCCTTTGTATTTTTTCTCCCATGCGCCTACTTGTATATCCGGATTCTGCTTTCGGCAAGAGGCGGGAGTGTGTTGTTTTTGCCTCTCACTATACTAATGGCTTTTTTTTGCGTTTTTTTCACCCCCTCAGTAAAAAAAATTTTTAAAAAATATTT
>NZ_CAUDZA010000012.1:0-60893 GCF_958453765.1 Phascolarctobacterium succinatutens
TCCCTTATTTAGTTTTTTTTGAGGTGGCCGTTGTAACGCAACCTTAGGAGGCGGTTGCTCTATCCTACTGAGCTACGGAACCATGTAAACAGCTCAGGCAGAATTCAAGCCCTTCCGCCTAAGCTGTACTAAATATTATACCGCAAAAACAGTCTACTGGCAATGAGGAAACAGCAAGTTATGCGTCAGCGCGCTTCTCCTCTTTTTCCTTTGCCAGAAACTCTGCCACAGCAGGCAGATTATCAAGAATAAACTGCTGCGCTGCCTGCGGATAAAAGTTAATATAATAAATCTCTCCGGTAGCTTGTCTTACACGCTTTTCAGTAATAATACCCAACGCAGAACCCTTTTCTGTCGGAATTTTATTGCGCCCATCTTCCGGCAACTGCAGATAACCTGCATGTTCCAACCATCTGCCAAGCTCCACCGTGGTAAGATTATGCATTTCCTTATCTGCAAAGGTATCATTAATATATTTTACAAGCTTTGTGATATTGGTAGCTTCAGTCATAGGCTGCAGCCTGCTCAGGTCATCCTGCTCCACAACAAAGCTGCTTTTAACTGCCTTAGGAGTTTTGGGTGCAACCTTAAAGCTCGTGCTCTGCGAAACCAGATTCATAATCTTGCCGTAAACAGCAATAACTTCTGCGGCATCGGTAAGCGCCTCCTGTACCTGCGCGCTCTGTACAACCTCCAGTGAAAGCTCCTCCTCGGCAAAAGGATGTCTGTTTTGGCTCATACGGTGAATAACATTGTAAGCATTGCGTAATTTGTTGATATCCAGCATCTGCATTTCTCCTATTCTTCACACAAATTTTATAAACAAAAAGGCAGACTCTGCTACATAAAGAGTCTGCCCTAAAATAATCAGCAATTAATGTGCCTCTGCCAACACCTCAGCGGCGATATCGTCCGCCATTCCCGGAGGCATGCTCCATTCAACACGCACGCCGGTTTTACCCCAAAGACGGGTGAGCGCTACTTGAAACGCCTCCTTGCTGGAAAGCGGCTCCAGCGTTATGGTAGCAAAATCACGGATAGTATCACCCTGCGGTACATCCAGGCTCAACGGAGTTGCCAGATACTTCTCGACAGCAGCCTTGGCTTCGGCAACAGCCTCCGGCAAGGTTACTACGGCAGTCTTATCCGCTTCGTTATATTCTACATAGCCATAATGGCAATTATAATTCAAGGTTACAGCATAATTACTCATTTTAATCCCCCTCTGCTCTTGTTACTAATTATAACAACTTAAGCACATAATATCAATATAAGGATTTAAGTAAGCAATTAAAATATAAGTCTTTCTTAGCCTGTAATCCTTGATAAATATAATGCGGCACTATTATCTGCGGCTGAATACAGGCTGCAGACGCTTTTCCATCGGCAGCTTATCGGCAGTTACCGCCAACTGCGCCATCTCGTATAAAGTGCTTTGTGCGCTTACAGGCTCCAACTTGTTGCGTACACGGCGATAGGTACCGTTGGACTGCATCATATGTGCGCCCACGTTATCGCGCAGATACAAATCGAGCAGCGCCTTGATGCGACGGATATGCTCCTCTGTTTCTACCGGGAAGAACAGCTCTACGCGGTCATTAAGGTTACGCGGCATCCAGTCGGCACTGGAAAGATACAGCTGCTCCTCGCCACCGTTGGCAAACCAAAAGATACGGCTGTGCTCCAGCTGACGGCCTACAATGCTGCGGACCGTAATATTGTCGCTGATGCCCTCAATACCCGTGCGCAGGCCGCAGATACCGCGCACAATCAGGTCAATATGCACGCCTGCAGCCGAAGCCTCGTACAGCTTCTGGATTACAGGCTGGTCAATCAGCGAGTTCATCTTGGCAATGATATGTCCCTCACGACCGGAACGCACCATAGCAATTTCATTATCAATCAGCGCGTAAATCTTTTCGCGCAGTCCCAGCGGCGCCATAACCAGCTTATTCCAGACCGGCGGCTCGCTGTAGCCGCTGAGCAGATTGAAGAACGCCGAAGCATCGCTGCCAAACTCATCGTTCGCCGTCATCAGGCCAAGGTCGGTGTATAATTTTGCGGTGCTGTCGTTGTAGTTGCCTGTGCCCAGATGCAGATAACGCTTAATACCGTTATCCTCCTTGCGCACGATAAGAATAATTTTGGCATGCGTCTTTAAGCCGACCAAGCCAT
This sequence comes from Phascolarctobacterium succinatutens, assembly GCF_958453765.1. Lineage (GTDB taxonomy): Bacteria > Bacillota > Negativicutes > Acidaminococcales > Acidaminococcaceae > Phascolarctobacterium_A > Phascolarctobacterium_A succinatutens_B. Next base: position 2,176 of record NZ_CAUDZA010000012.1, read on the forward strand.
AGATAACGTGGCAGCCTGCTTTTTCCAGACGACGCGCCCAGAGGATATTGTTTTCCTCATCGAAACGCGCCTTCAGCTCTACCAGAACCGTTACCTGCTTGCCATTTTCCGCAGCACGCGCCAGCGCAGCAACGATAGGACTGTTGCCGCTCACACGGTACAGCGTCTGCTTAATCGCCAGCACCTGCGGATCATCGGCAGCATCGCTAACCAGCTTAACTACCGGGTCAAAGCTTTCGTAGGGGTGATGCAGCAAAATATCATTTTCACGGATAGCAGCAAACAAATCGCTGTCATCCGGCAGCTCCAGCGGACGCTGCGGCACAAAGGGCTCATACAGCCACGGCCACATGCCCTTCATACCGATAAATTTAAAGAAGCAGGTCGGGTCCAGAGGTCCGTTGATTTCATAGACCTCCATCTCCGTAACATCCAGATTTTCCTCCAGGAATTTTTTGATACGATTATTATTCGTTTTGAAGATTTCCAAGCGAACCGCAGCGCCGCGCTTACGCTTACGCAGCGATTCCTCAACCTCCTTCATCAGGTCAACGCTGTCATCCTCTTCCAAGTCAAGGTCACTGTCACGCGTTACTCTGAAGGACACCATATCCAGAATATGGCAGCCCTTGAACAGATCGTGGCAATGGCTGGCGATAATATCCTCCAAAAATACGAAGGTACGCTTGCCCTCAGGCTCAACCTCCACAATGCGGTCCAATACGCTCGGCACCTGAATCAGGCCCATGCTGTGCTCGCCGTCAGCCTTAATAAGCTCAACAGCAAGGTTCAGTGTTTTATTGGCCAAAAACGGGAAGGGACGCGAAGCATCTACCGCCATCGGCGTCAATACCGGGAAAACAACCTCGCGGTAATATTCCTCCAGCCAGTCCTTGCCCAGCTCGCTCAAATCCTTAACGCGGCGGAAATGCAGCTTCACCGCATCCATCTCTGCCATCAGCGCAATCAGCGACTTCGTCTGGGTGCGCACCTGCTCATGCGCTGCCTGCGAAATAGCCACCAGCTGCTCATGCACCGACATACCGGAGGCATCGCGCTTTTCTATGCCGCTGTCAAAATTGCTCCACAGTCCGGCTACGCGCACCATAAAAAATTCATCAAGGTTAGAGGCCGAAATAGCGATAAACTTCAGGCGCTCCAGAAGCGGTGTGTCCTTAACCATCGCTTCCTTCAATACGCGCAGATTAAATTTCAGCCAGCTCAGCTCGCGGTTATAAAAATACTCAGGCTTTGTCAAATCTAATTTTCCCATTACTTATTCACCCGTTCCAAAATCGGTTCAATACCAAAAACTTCCTCAAAGAAAGTAGATTTATCATCAAACGTCCAGATTTCCAACGTCAAATCCTCTTTGCTTGCTGCCAGAACCTTCAGCTTATTATCCTTCAGCGTTACACTGCAGCTGTGAATTTTTTGCATATAACTGCGGTCCAGAGCATCAGCCAGACGCACAATGGCAGCCAGCTTGGCCACAACAGGCACCAGCTCCTTTTCCACATGCGGAGCAAGCGTATTGGTCTTGTCAAACAGTCTGTTGGCATGATAATACGATGCCAGCGCTACGATTTTCTTATCCTTCTCGCTCAGGCCGATAATATCCGTAGACATAATCAGCTGATAGGTGTAGATAGAGTGACTGCGCATGCAGATGTATTTGCCTATATCATGCAAAATGCAGGTTGCACGCAAAAGCAGGCGCTCATGCTCGCCCATGCCGTAAGCCTTGGCAATCTTGTCGAAAATAATCAGCGACAGGCGCTCTACCTGCTGGGCATGCTTCTTGTCATACAGATAACGGGCGCCGATGGTATGGAAAAGGCTGATAAGCTCCTGCTCCAGCTCCTTACGCATTACAGGATTCGTTTTATTGCCGATATGCAGCAGCTGGATGCCGTCAATGAAGCGGTCTGCCGTAATAATAATTTCCTTGGCGGGAATCAGATGCAGCAGCTGTTCATAAAGCAGCACCGTAGGCAGCACAAGCTCCGCAACATTTTCCGGCAGCTTATATACCTGAATCAGCTGTGCCAGGCTCATCTGACGCATGCTGTCGAAAAAGGCATGGAAATCCGCCGCCTTGATGCGATGCACCAGTTGCTTTTCATCCAGACCCAGCATGCGCAGCAAAAGCTCGGTTTCTGTACCGGAAAGCACCAGATAACGCACCTTGCTGTCACCCAGCTCGTTTCTTACCGGGCCGATTGTACTGCTGAGAAATTCCGTCAGCGCCTTGTTAAAATGCATGCTTTCACGACGGTTGCGCTCAAAGCTTTCCTTAATACGGATGATACCGATATGGAAGTTGCCCTGATAGCAGATTTTTTCATCGCGCACCAGCGTTACACCCAAACCGCCGGAGGAAATATCCATCATCAGCATGCCTTCACGTTCGGTAGAAATTTTTTCTGCCTTCAGCGTATTACGGATGGCTACAAATTTTGTATAAATCTCCTTCGGCATATCAACAACATCGACCACAAGACCGGTTTTGTTATAAATCTGATCCAGCAGAAAAACCTGATTGCTGGCCTCACGCACAGCAGTGGTTGCCTGCATAACATATTCCTCTACACCGTATTCCTTCATCAGACGCTTGAAGCCGATAAGAATTTCGCAGATTTCCGAAACCAGCGGGAAAGGAATTATTTTATTTTTAAAAGTTGCCTCACCCAAGCGAATGCGTCGGTTGCAGCACTCAATAACCTTATACCTTTCGGTATTGTGATATTCGGTAATCTGCATACTGAGCATCTCCGAGCCTAGATGAATAGCAGCAAAGGTTGTGTAATTTTTACGCTTCATTAACTAAGCCTCCAAAACAGTATGTTATTGTTATAATTCGGGTTTCTTAACAAAAATCCTGCGAAAAAATCAAAATTATACAGTAATTTAACAAGTTAACACGAATTTTACTTTTTCACGCAGGATTTTTTCAGGTTATGGGTAATATAATAAATATATCGTTAAAATAGAATAATCGGAGTTTATAGAAACACCCCACAAGGAGAAAAGGAAAATGCAACGAATCGCAATTATTGACATCGGCTCTAACTCGGCCCGGCTTGTTATCAGCCATATTTATAAGAATGGTGCTTATAATATGGTCTATAACCAAAAAGAAGCCCTGCGCCTCAGTCAGAAGGTCGACGAAAAAAACATGCTTACAGAAGTAGCCTTCAGCAGCACCATCGAAACCATGAAAAGCTTTGCCTATATGTGCAAAATTTATCAGGCTGACAAAACCATTGCCGTTGCTACCGCAGCCATCCGCAACGCTGCCAACGGCGCCGAGCTTGTTGCGCGCGTTGCCGAAGAAACAGGCATCCAGTTGCACATCATCTCCGGCAATACCGAAGCCTATATCAGCTACCTTGGCGTTATTAACACCCTCAACGTCAAGGACGGCATCATCTTCGACTTGGGCGGCGGCAGTACCGAGCTGATTCTGTTCAAGAACCGTAAAATTTTAGAAAGCGTGTCCCTGCCCATCGGCGCGGTCAATACCACCTCCATGTTCAATACCCGTAACGTCATGCCCGCCAATGTCTTCAGCGATGTCAGCTTTTTTATCATGAGCCGTCTGGAAAAGTACCCCTGGCTTAAGCAAAACGGACTGCCGCTTATCGGCGTTGGCGGTACAGCGCGTACCGTAGCCAAAATCATCCAGCGCGAAAAGAAGTACCCGGCAACTAAAATCCATAATTATTCCTATACAGTGCAAACCTATCGCAGCTTTTTCAACAGACTGCGCAACACAAATCTGGATCAGCGCAAAAAGATTTCCGGTCTCAGCAGCGAGCGCAGTGATATCATTCTGGCCGGCAGCAGCATTATCAGCTGCCTTTTGGAGGCCACCGGTGCCAAAAAGCTCATCAGCTCCGGCTGCGGCCTGCGCGAAGGTCTGTTCTTCGATTATTATTCCAAGGAAAACCACGTGCCCATTATAGCGAAGGATATCCTTAGAATGAGCAGGGAAAATGTGTTAAACCTATATGAACCCGACCAGCAGCATTCCAGACACATCACCCATTTGGTGTTATCAATGTTTGACGGCTGGAGCGAGCTGCACGGCTTACGCAAAAATTACCGCCGCCTGCTGGAAACCGCTGCGCTGCTGCATGACATCGGCATCACCATCAACTTCTACAGTCACGCACGTCACAGTGCCTATATGATTTTAAATGCCAAGCTCTTTGGTCTGACGCACAAAGAGCAGGTCATCACGGCAGCTATCGCCGGCTGGCACAACGGCGTTTCCAAAAACTATTTCAAGGACCGTTTCTACAAGGAACTGCTTAGCGACGCCAACTGGAAAACAATCAACAAGCTGGCACTGCTGCTGGCCTTAGCTGAAAGCCTTGATTACACGGAAACCTCCCAGATTCACGTTATTGAACCGAGCATCAGCAAAAAGAATGCTACTTTAAAGCTCTATGCTCAAGGTATTCCCAGTATTGAAATGCATCAGATTCAGGAGCATCTGTCATGGTTCAAAAAGACCTTCGGCGTAGAGCTGAAGGTGCAGCTGGCGACAGCAGCAGAAGAATAAAACAAAGCAGCCTCAGTATACGCATGCGTATGCCAAGGCTGCTGTTTTTATTTTGCTCCGTATTTTTCTGTTTCTTCCTGAATGTAATATGTTGTTAAGTCAAAGATTTCATCCTCAAGATGCTTGCGTAATATTTTTTGCCAATTGCGTCTGCTGTACAGAAAGCGTAAAACGTACACTGTCTTTTCATCCTCCCGCACGATGTAAAACAGCAGATAATTGTTTACCGGCACAAATCTGATTTCCCATACTCTCAGGAAATTATCATTGCATATAGGGTACTTAGTCGGGAAAAATGACAAATCCTTAATAGCTTCATGCAATTTTTTAGCAAGACCGGCAGCAGCCTTCTGATTATATAATTCGTATTTGATATAAGCTTCAGCCTTATAATAATCCTGCTCAGCAATTTGCGTTACTTCCACATTGTAATAAATCATTTCTCTACCTCAGCTAACTCCGGATAGCGTGCTTCCAATTCAGCTAAGAATTTTTTAGCAGGCACAGTTCTGCCTGCCGCCACATCGTCCAAGCCTGCTTTCAGCGAGCTGTACAGCTCAAAGCGTGCAGTCAGCTCTTCGTAGGCTTCAATGCTCATGACAGCCAAATCGCCCTTACCGTTTTTGGTAATAAAAACCGGCTCCTTGTACTGATGGCAGAAATTAGAAATCTCGTTATAGTTGTTGCGCAAATCTGCACTGGAAGTAATTTTCGGCATTATCGCACCTCCTTTGTATAGCTAAATTATACCTTAATTCGGCTATCTGGTCAAATTTTATAAAAATAGGCCTGCATTCGTTTTGCACATGCAGGCCTTTTGCTATATACAGCGTTTTATTTTTTTATTTTACCGCAGCCTTCAAAATACCGTGTACCATGAGCGCGGAATTGTACAAATCCTCTTCCTTGATGTATTCGTCAACAGTATGCACATTAGCCATACCGGTGCCCAAAATTACGCTGGGCAGTCCGTAAGCATTCAGGAAGTTGGCATCACTGCCGCCGCCGGTAACCGTAATATCCGGAGTAAAGCCGTGCATTGCGCAGGCAGCCTTCGCCAGTGCCACAACATCGCTGTCATCCGCAACAGCAAAGGAATCATACTTGTTATCCACAAATACTTCTGCCTTAGCGCCATATTTTTCGGCACTTGTTGCAATAGTTTCTACGATTTCCTTGCAGATAGCCTCCAGCTTTTCCTTGTTACGGCTGCGCGCATCACCCTCAATCGTTACCAGATCAGGCACAATATTGGTTGCCTTACCGCCGCCGATAATGCCGATATTGCAGGTAGTTTCCTCATCAATACGGCCATAGCGTTTAACATCGGCAAGAGCCTTGGCAGCAATCATAATGGAGTTGATGCCCTTTTCCGGCTCCAGTCCGCCATGCGCGGTTCTGCCGATAATGTCAATTTTATATTTCTTCTGGCCGGGAGCGCCGACAACAATCTCGCCCGGTGCGCCTTCGCCGTCCAGTGCATAGCCAACGTCGGCACGCAGCTTGGAGCGGTCGAGGCAACGGGAGCCGTTAACGCCGCCCTCCTCGCAAACAGTGAAGAGAATCTGGATATCACCATGCGGAGCGCCTTCCTCCAGCAGCAGGCGAATACCCTCTAAAATACCCTCAACGCCGGATTTATCGTCACCGCCGAGAATAGTGGTGCCGTCGCTGTATAAAACGCCGTCCTTTTGGATAACGGTAGTGCCGCCGCAGGGCTCAACACCGTCCATATGTGCAGAAAGCAGCACGCGTACAGCACCTTCAACTCCTGCGCTGGCAGGCAAAAATGCCCACAGATTACCGCAGTTGCCGCCCAGCTTTTCACCGGCGTCATCCTCTTCCACCGTAAATCCGAGTGCCTCCAATTTGCCTTTGAGCAGTTCGAATACAGGACGCTCCTGCAGGCTGTGACAAGGCAGAGCAACAATTTCCTTAAATTCTGCGAGCATACGCTCCTTATTTACTTGCGTCATATTTATCTTCCTTTCAATAATATAAATTCAAGCTCAGCGTGCCTAAAGGGGCAGCAAATCCGCTAAACTTTTATTCCTTAAATTATTCCTGTATGTTCCAGCAAAATTTTGATACCGATAAAAATCAGCACCAAGCCGCCGGCCACGTCAGCTCTCTTGCCGGCCATAGCTCCCAGCTTAAAGCCAGCCAGACCGCCAAAGGCTGCGATAGCAAAGGTCACCACGCCAATCAGTATGGAAGCGGACCAGATATCGGTATTCAAAAAGGCCAGGCTGATACCAACTGCCAGAGCATCAATACTGGTGGCAATCGCCAGCACCGCCATCTCCTTCACGCTATAATCTTTTTTGACATGACAGGCCTCGTTTGCTTCACGAATCATGTTGATTCCCAGATAAAGCAATAAGAAAAAGGCAAGCCAATGGTCATATTCCGTAATATAATCACGAAACGATACAGCGCCGAAATAGCCTATCACCGGCATCAAAAACTGAAACGCTCCAAACCAGCTGCCGAAGCGCAAGGCTCCGCGCAGTCTGTTGTCCGGTGCAAGCACCATGCTGCCGCAAACGGAAACAGCAAAGGCATCCATCGCCAAGCCAACTGCCAGCAGCAGTAGTTCTGCTAAACCCATATTTTCCTTCCCCCACTCACTGTAAACAAATCTATTCTTTATTTTCCTTATGCAGCAGCTGCAGCAAGCGTTCATGATCCTTGCTTATCTTAATTACACGGAACACGCTCGTCATAAGCATCATTCCCAAGGCAATAGCACTGGCATCCATGCCGGTGGTTATGAGAATGTTCATGCCCGTGTCGTAATTATTTTCTATAATCGCCGCCATACCGCGATACATGCCAAGTCCCGGCACAATCGGGATAATACCGGGAATAACAAAAATCGTTACCGGCTGCTTAAAGATGCGCGCCGCCAGCTCGCTCAAAAGCGAAAGAGCAACCGTGGCAAAAAACATGGCATAAAAAGAATCATACGCCAAATCCTTACGGATGTAGCAATAAACTACCCAGCCTACAGCACCGATAAAGCCGCTGATAGGCAGACTTTTGCGCGGTGCCTGAAACAGAATACCGAAGGCAGCAGTAGCAATAAATGCAAAGCCAAAGGCTGTAAAATAATTTATGCCCACAGCTTCCACCCCCAGTGATACCATACAAGCAAACTAAATGCCAGACCAATCGCAATGGATGTAGCAAAAAGCATCGCCTCGGCAATACGCGAATTACCGGAAATCAAATCGCCGGCCATATAATCGCGCAGACCGTTGGTAAAGGCTACACCCGGCAGGAACGGCATCAGCGCGCCTACGATGATGTTGGTACGTGTACATTCGCCGTCCATCTCACAGCAAAAAATAGCCAAAGCGCCGATTGCCGCACCGGAAAGCGCATTTTCCCAAAAGGCACTGGGACGATAACCGCCCAGCTGCTTCAACAGCACCATGGATAATCCGCCGGTAATAAAGGCCGCAATAAAGTCATGGCTGTTGCCTCCCAGCATCGCCGAAAAGGCTGCCGAGCTGATTGCCGAAGCCATGCAGACACGCCATTTGCCATAGGGCGGAGCCTTGTGACGCAGCTCTTCCAGATATGCCAGCGTTTTTTCATAATTCAGCGGCCAGCGTTTCAGATTATAGGAAAAATCGTTCACCGCACTGATAACGCTCAAATTAGTGCTGCGATAACGGATACGGCTGATAATCGTCGCCCCCTCGCTTTCCTCATCGCCTAAAATAATAACCGTCGGCGTAACAAAAACATGAATATCGTGATAGCCATGCGTATGACAAAAGCGGGAAATAGTATCCTCTACTCGGGAGGTTTCCGCACCGTTTTTCAAAAGCGCCTTGCCCATGCCAAGAGCAATATGCAAGGTCTGCTCACGGCTTAAAGGAGCAGCTTCCAGTCCCATTATGCCTCACCGCCTAACAGCTGCGCTACTGCCGCACGGAAGCGGTTGGCACCGCCCATAGACGGATGCGGCACAGACATACATTCAACACCGTAACGTGACAGCGTTGTCGCCGCCTTCTGACCGATGGCAACAATTTTCATCCCCGGACGCAGCTCTAGCAGCATCCGCGCGTACTCAATGCCTACATCAAGCTCGCTCGGTGATGGCGTACGATTAGTCAGCAGATTGCCTGCTTTATACGGATGAAACGGAAAAATATTCCAAAGAATAACATCAAAGGACGCAAGGCCATGGCTGTTCAGCGCGTTCCAGACAACAGTATCCGTGGGCTCATTAAAACCCTTCAGGCGCTGCGTATTGTTCAGCATTGCGCTGCTTTCATCACTCGTGCGGCGGTAATCCCATTCGCCCAGCACGCTTTTCGGCTCTACATCGGGATGATGGCCCAACAGAATACGCTCCGAAGTAATAGCAATGCCGCTGAAATGACCGCCCTGATAGCCCAAGGCCTCGGCAATAAACAAATAATGTGCATCCGGACGCAGCTCCAGATAACGGCGCAGATTGGCACTGCGGATAACGGGAGCCTGCGGACCTATATCACAGCTTGTATCAAAATCACGCCAGGGATTAAAAACCTGCTCGCTGTGATAGCTTTGTAATTTATCAAGAAAAGTATTAATCTCCATAATTCCCTCCATGCATTATTATACCGCATAGAGGCAAGTCGTCGCAATAAAAATGGATGCGAAGCAATAGTTCCGCATCCATTTTATACTTTAAAAAATATCTGATTTTAGAACAGCAGCAGTATCATGCCCACAACCAGCGCCAAGGTAATACCCAACGCATTACGCTTGCAAACCTCCATCGGATCTACACCGGCAATGCCTGCGCAGATAATAGTAGCACCGGCAATCGGAGAGATGGTACGGCCGAGAGTGCCGCCCAAAGCCGCAATGGAGCCCATGTTCATGGTTTCCAGACCAAACTGAGCAGCATGCGGAGTAACAGCTTCGTTGAACGCAACGGTTGCAGCGTCGCCGGAACCGGAAATAAGTGCCAGTACAAACGGACCGAAGGTAGCAGCAATTTTAACAATACCGGTAGAATTCAGCATCCAGTTAATCAGCGCCTTAATCAGTCCCAAAGCATTCAGGCCTGCTACGAAAACGCCTACGGAAATAATAATACCGATGATATTAGCATAAGCATCGCCCATGCCGTCAAAGAAGCTCTTAGTCAGCTCAACAGGATTTTTACGGGTTACTGCCAAAGACAGGATTGCGCCGATAACCATAGCGTGGGGTACGCCCATCTTCAGTGCGGGCACCAGCTTGGTGCTGCCCAAGAGCAGAATAATAACCGGAACCAGCGGCATAACGGCGAAAAGCGGATTGATGCCGAAGTTTTCGTCAACACCGGCTTCGCCTTCCGGAACAAAGCCTCTGTTTTCCTTCAGCACAACTGCGAGAACAGTCAGTACAGCTGCAGCAATGATTACGCCGACTACAGTTGCCAACATATGGTTGGCAATTACATCAGTAACCTGCACGCCTGCCAGCTTAGCGATAACGGCGTTATGTACCAGGCCGGGGTTCAGCATACTGCCGTAGGTACCGGATTTAACGGCAGCTGCGGCCATTGCCGGATGAATGCCTGCAGACATCATAATCGGAATAAAAATTACGCCTACCGCAGCACTGCAGCCTGCAGCACTGGGGATAGCAATATTAACAACAAAGGTTGCCAGCGTAGCGCCGGGAATGAGCAAAAAGCCCATTTTTTTCAATACCTTACCGATTGCAACAACCAAATGCTTGTCGCAGCCCGTATACTTCATGCACCAGGCAAAGCCCATGCAGGAACAAACAGAAGTAATCAGACCGGCATTAGTCATACTCTTGGCAAAAGCATCAAGAGAAGCCATTGGCTTGCCGGCAATACAGCACATCAGAATACCAGCGGCAATCAATACCATTCTGGATTCATGTCGTTTCAACAAAAGATAAATTACACCGATAACAACGAGTGCACCTATTATCAGAAACATCTTCATTCCCTCCATAAAATTATTTTTTTGCATTAATATTATATGTGATAGAAATGCTTTTGAAAAGTGTATTATCAATTGTATACATAATACTTGCTTTCTTCAGCTAAGTTTATATAGCAAAAGTATAAATACCGTCCCACATTTCTGCGGAACGGTATTTTTTAATAACTTTATTGATGCCACAATCCATAATAATGAATAATATAGTTTGTTAAAGCATCCTCATATTCTGTATCCGGTACAGGCTTATCCATCTGGTCGACCAAATGACGCTCATCCGACCAGTAGAACGCCTTACCGCCAAAGTAGCCTAAGGCATAGGGAATATCCGTAGGCTGCAGAAGATTGCGGCCCATAAATTTATCCGGCACATCAATGCCCAACAGATACAAAAGCGTCGGCGCCAAATCAATCTGCGAAGCATATTCATTCGTGCGCAGATTATTGAGCGGCGCTAAGTTCTTCGCCACAAAAATCAGCGGAATCGGCGCAATGCTCTGCTTATCCTCAGCCTTGGTGACGAGCTTCGTATACTCGCCGCCGCTGTGCGGATTATGGTCACTCGTAATGATGAACAGCGTTCTGTCATCCATTAGGCCACGCTTCTTTGCTTCCTTAAAGAAATGCTCCAGTGTTTTATCAACCCAGTAGACGCCGCGCACTGTAATAAACTTATTACTGCGCACATTGTCCGGCATTTCGTTCCAGCTGAAGCCGGTGTAAGGATAAGGCTGATGCATATCCAGCGTTTTGGTAACCATCACCAAACGGTCATTCTTCGCCTTTGCCTTTTCCAACAGCTTCAGTGTTTCCTCATACATTACGTCATTATGGAAGCCCCAGCCGCTGGCACCTGTATAGCCCTGCTTTTCCAAATATTCTTTTGCATAGTATTCGTTCATGCCGAACTGTGTCGGATACTCGCGCAGCTCGTTGGCATAATACTGGCTAGAGGCATTCATGAAAATGCCGCGCATTCCCGCTGCCTGCACACTGCGAAACAGCGAAGGGGTATTTTTACCGGGAAAATCCTTATCCATAATCAGATGTGAACGGAAGGTAGCATTCAGTCCTTGCGTTGTCGGCACGGCAGAGGAATAATACCTGTTCATGTGCGGATAGCGGATAACCAGACTGTTTAAGAACGGTGTAGCCTCTTCGGGAATATCGTTGTTATAGTAGTTGATGTAATCACGGTGCATGGATTCCAGAATCAGCAGAACAACTCGGTCATACTGCGGTTTGATTTTGGCAATCTTTGCTTTAGGCTCATCTATACCCATTTCCGTCAGACGTGTTTTATCCTTGGCAGTCAGCTCGCGCTGCTCCACATGCTTGCCGCCGGCAATTTTATCCGTATCAAAAATTGCCTTGCTGACAAAGTTCACATTAACAGGAACGGAAAGCATATTGCGATAGTTCATACGCGTCTTTTCGTTCTCTACCTCAGCGTACATACCGATAACATTTTCCACGCCGTACATGCCGGCATAGCCAAGCAATCTGTCGGTAAGATTCAAGCCCAAGGTAAACATGGCCACGCACAGCAGTGACCAGGCAAAGTTCGGCTTACGCTTTTGCGGCTTTGGTACATAAAAAAGCAGTAAAATCACAACTATGCTGATAACAATACCGGCAATCATCGTATTGCTCATCGTCGCAAAAATACCTTTAACAGCATAGATATTCAGATTTTGGAAGAGAACGCTCTCCACGTGCATGGAGGTCTGCCAAAAATAGAAGCCGTCAAAAACCACTGCCAAAGCAGAAAATACATAAACAGCAAAATAGAGGATTTTCATCCCGATATTGGGCCATTTATGGTAGCACATTGCCATCAGCAGCACAACAAAAATGTTATTGTTAATACCGGCAAGCACGGAAAGGCTTGTCTGCAAACCCTTATCCAAGCTAAGCTGGTTAACCATGAAAAAGGCTTCGCCCAGATAAAGAATACCGATAACAATAACGGGAAAATAGCGTTGCAATCTGTCCGGCACACGCTTACGCCGGTAATACAGTACATATGCTATCTCTGCCAAAACGCTGTCACGCAATACATGATCAAAAATCTGAAAGCCAAACTCATTCAGCGGAAAGGGGTGCGTTCCGCCGAAGCTTTGCCAGGCAAAAAATCCTTCTACTATGCAGGCCGCGATAATAAAAATCAGCCAGCCCATTTTTCTGCTTATCCTATTCACCTTACACCATTTCCTTGCTTACGCCAAAAACTTAATCGGCTCGGACTCCATCTCAATTAAAAGCGGAGCAGTTGTTACAGCATCTCCGTCAAGCTCTGCTGCAAAATTCTCTTCATTGCAGCGTATTTCCATTTTTTTCGCTGCACGGATAATAATATCATTATCCAGCGTCAGCGCCTCCATAGCAATGCAGGCCGCATAACGTATAAAATCCCCGCGCTTATCACCGGTAAACAGCGCCGCATGTAAAAGAGGTGACGAAAGCGACGCACCGTTAAAGAGGTTGTAACGTCCGGCATAATAACGGCTCTTGCCTACAATAACAGAAGTTGCATCATACCACTGTTCTTCATCATCAAAGCGCACCTGAAAGCGGTAACGCCAGTTGTTAAACAGAAATTCCTTACGCATAATCTCTGTTCCCTGCCAAACATAAGCAAGCTTGTTGAGCAGCTTTTTCTCCTTTTCGGTCACCTTGTCTACTACAAGGGAATCAAAGCCTATACCGGCAACCGTCAAAAAGACGTTGCCGTTGGCGCGTCCCAGATAAACAGGCACCTCTATACCTTTGGATACTCGTTTAAACCACTTATGCGGGTCCGCCTTCAGCAGCAGCTCCTTAGCCACCAGATTTACCGTACCGGCAGGAAAAACGCTGATATAAGGCACATACTTGCGATTAGCCAGCTGTTCAATCATCGCTCTGATTGTGCCGTCACCGCCGGCAATTATCACCCAGTCAACCTTTTCCTCAACTATTTCCGCAGCAATCTGCGGTATCTGGTCAAAGAAGCGAATATCTCGCATTTCTGCATTTTTAGGTCCTACTAATTCCTTCACCAGCTTATAGGTTTCATTCACCTTAGCCATCATACTGGCAAAAAGCTGCTTACCGGAATTACGGTTATACAAAAGCACAACCTTTTTAAATTTTTTTACGTCTACATATTCTCCAGGCATATCTAACTCCTAAAAATCCATTTTTTACGTGAGAGATAGTTCCATACAACAACAATACAGCTTGTCAGCACCTTAGACAGCATCGGCTGCCAGTCAAGCAGACTGACAAAAATATACATCAGCAGCAGATTAAACGCCAAGCCTATGCAGCTTACCAAAAACACCAGGCTAAGCTCCTTGCCGCGTTTGTAACGGCTGCCGCTGTCAAAAACCAGAACATTGCCCAAGAAATAATGATACAGTGTTGCCAGGCAAAAGGATAAGGCTGTTGCCAGCATAGTCAGCAAGGTCAGGCTCAAGCCGGCTAAAATATAGTGGAAGAAAATGTAGAACAAGGCCCACTCCACCAAGGCCGCCGTGCCGCCGACACACAGATACAGCAAGAGCTTAATCAGCTCGCTGTCCGTATAATCAACACCAAATAATATTTTCCTGCGCATAGCGTACTCCAGTCATAGTATAATAGCTTATTATATCATCTTTAAGCGAAGTTTTCAAAGCTTTCCGCTAGAAGATACCGATGGTGACGTATTTATATATTTAGATAATTGTTGAAAAAAGATACACTGCCCGCTCCTTTTGTATAGCAGCATGACGCAGTAAAGAGCGTAACCATCATCGAATTCAAAGATGGCAAGCAGGCTTACCGCACAACTGTAAAACCATGATTCCCCTCTCAATATCGGTTCTCCCAGCAGATTTGTGAAAAAAAGTGAGGCTATCATACACTCTTAGTGATAGCCTCCACTTTTTATTTCAGATATTTCATATAGAAAGCTTCTATTTTATTAAAGGAACTTACATCCATCTTGTAGTACAAATCCGATGCACACCACCAGAAATAATCAACAGCTCCTTATTATTGCCTTGTAGCTTTTTAACGGCATCTGAATTTAACTCAAAACCAAGAATATAAATTACAAAAACAGAGCGATGCTTTCGCACCGCTCTAAAAAATTTATAAAATTTTATTCTTAAAAGCTGTATTTTACCTCTTTATCCAGCACTACACCAGTTTCCGGATTAATATTCATCTCACCACGCAAACCAGATGCACTGAATTTCACTTCATATTCATATAATCCATGTTCTCTGTCCAATTTCAGTTCATAAATCGACACATCACCAACTTCTTTAGCAACAATTGCTTTTACATCATCTTTGGACAAGATTACATTAGCGCTACCGCCCAACGCTTTTCTTTCCATATTGTATTCTTTGATTTTACCATTTACCTGATATACATCAATTTCATATTTTGTCTGAGTAGCAGTATCAAAAAACTCCACTTCATAATATGGTTGCATTTTTTGCATTTCTGCTTCAGTATGCAGGTAAGTACTACCTGTTGGAACTTGCTTTTGCGCAATTGCACGAGCTTCGTCCGCACTAATCAGATTAGCAGCAAATGCTGTAGCAGAAATTGCCAAAACAGTCAGTGCGCCAGTAATAATAGCTGTTAATTTTTTCATGAGATAAACCTCCTTCAATGTGAAAAGTTAAACCATATTTAAAGTATACTAAATTTCTAGGATTTACATTGTGAAGTCTTTGTGACTTCTTTAGAAGCTCCAACGTACGCCAGCGTGAAAATCCCAGTTCTTATTGTTTCAAGGCAAGAATATATAAAACAAGTGCTGCCCCGTTTTTTTAGTATGAGTTGGAAGTTAACATTCACCACTAAACTTCCATTTTCCTCTTGACTTAGAGTATACTTCAGGTATTAAAATATAAGTAACCAAATTATAGGAGGTAGATGAAATTGACACAAGAATTTGCACAAGCCCCTGTAGTAGGCTGCAAAAGAGTTGCCAAAACCGATAACGCAGGCTCTCATGCCAAAGTTTACTTTACCAAACACATTGATGCAGAGCATCTCATCAAATTGTATAATTTAATCAACGAAAGCATTTACGGCAAGGTTGCTATAAAGCTGCACACCGGCGAAAAGCACGGTCCCAACATTCTGCCGCGCAAGCTGGTCAAAGCGCTGCAGCAGCAAATCCCTGACAGCACCATCGTAGAAACAAACACGCTCTATCAGGGCGACCGCTATACAACTGAGAGCCATCTGGAAACACTGAAGGTCAACGGCTGGACCTTCTGCCCCGTTGACATCATGGACGCAGAGGGCACAGTTAATTTGCCTGTACGCCACGGTAAGCACTTTAAAGAGGTTTCCATGGGAAAAAACATCATCAACTACGATTCCATGCTCGTTTTAACACACTTCAAAGGTCACGCCATGGGCGGCTTCGGCGGCTCCATGAAAAATCTGGCTATCGGCTGCGCTGACGGACGCATTGGCAAAGCACAGGTTCACGGCGTGGATAAGGACAACCTGCCTACAGATTGGAACGTATGGCCGGGCAAGGAGCTGCTCATGGAAAACATGGCAGAATCCGCTAAGGCTACCATTGATTTCTTCGGCAAGCACATCGTTTATATCAATGTTCTACGCCGCATGTCCGTCGACTGCGACTGCGCCGGCTTAAGCGCAGCAGAACCGACTATCCCAGATATCGGCATCCTCGCTTCTAACGACATTCTGGCTATCGACCAGGCTTCCGTCGATCTGGTATATGCCAAGGAAAGTAACCATGACCTTGTTGAGCGCATGGAAAGCCGTCACGGCCTGCACCAGCTTACCGCTATGCGCGAGCTGAAAATGGGCAATGACAAATATGAACTGATTGAGCTTGATTAAGCGCCATAAAAAAGGCTGTCGCATTTGATTCATGCGACAGCCTTTTTGCTTATTTAGTTAATTTCACTTCGTCAAACTGCTTGCCATCCGGCAAAAAAGCTTTAAACTCCAAACTGTTCTCATCTGCCGTCAGCGTCATATAGTTGGCAGTTTCCGGCTTCGGAGCTGTTGCCGCATCCCACTCAAAATCACCCCACAGCTTAGGATAGCGCACATCGCCGGCCACACCTGTCAGAATATAGGTAATACCGCTTCCCTGCGGTGCAGGCGCAAAGTTCTGCAGCGGCACACGGCGGCGATATGTATGCAAATGCGCCGTCAGCACTGCGTCAACCTTGTATTTTTCAAACACCGGCATCAGCCGATAGCTGAAATCAAGAAAATGCGTCTTGCTCTGCGCTCTGCCGGACTCCGGCCCAAAGCCGTAGAGAAAGATATCGCGGTGCATCAAAGCAACCTTCCACGGCGCCTTGCTCGCCGCCAAATCCTTTTCCAGCCAAGACAGCTCGTCTGCCAGCAAATCAGGCTGAAAATTATTCATCTCCGGAAAGTTGGTATCAAGCACTACAAAATGCACAGGACCGTAATCAAAGCTGTAAAACTGATTCGGATACTTCGCCAAGCCGTTTTGCGGTACATTGAACAAATGCGTATAGCTTGCAGGCAGGCATTCCTTCCACTCCAGACTGTACGCTTCATGGTTGCCGATAACCGGTGCCAGCGGCACAGCATCACCGAACACGCTCACGCTGTTGAACCAGGCACGCCATTGGCTTGCATCCTGACCATTATCCACCAAATCACCCATATTCACATAAAACGCACTCTGCGGATGGCGCTTGTACGCTTCACGCGCCAGCTGCTGCCAGCCGCTGTAATTCGCACTTTGCGAATCCGGGAAAATTAAAGCAGTAAAACCTGCGCCCTTTTCTGTCTGCAGCTTGTGCCAACGTCCTTTATTCCGCGCTGTGCTGATGCGATATTCATAAGCACTGCCCAGCACCAAGCCGCTAAGACGCGCAGTATATTGAATAATGCTGTTTTTATCCGTAAAGCTGCTGTCCGTTGCCTGCACTGCCTGTATATCCTTGCTTCCCTGCAAGCGATATTCAAGCGTATAGGGCTGCTTAACCTTTGCTTCCCACATAATCGTGCGTGCTGTTTTATTGTCTGCCGCTACAATCTGACGCGGATTGATGATGGAAACGGCGGTATCACTGCCCTGCACTTCGCTGTCGGCGTTTTTAGCACAGCCGTTTAAGGCCAAAGCCGCAACGCACAGTGTAAGCAGCAAAAATTTATATTTCTTGCTCATACGTATCTTCCCTTCATGCTGTTTTCGCTTCTAGCATAACACTTGGAGTACGGTCGAAGTCAAGAAAAAGCTGCTGCCAAGAAGATATTTTTCACTTGCATTCACTTCCAAGAGTGACTATAATGAATATAGTGAATAAATTTATGTAAGGAGTGAAAATAATGCTGCACGAAAGTGAACAAATAGAGTTTAAAAGCGAAGCTATCCCTAACATCTGCAAAAGTGTCATAGCCTTTGCCAACTCAAACGGCGGAAAATTATATATCGGTATCAATGACGACGGAAAAATTAATAAGCTGACCGATATCGACGATATCTATACACGCATCACCAATACTATTCGTGATGCAATTCTTCCTGACATAACCATGTTTATCCGTTATACATTGGATGAGCAGGGATTTGTTATTATCGACATAGCAGAGGGTAGCGCAAAGCCTTACTACCTGAAAGCTAAAGGCTTAAAATCCTCCGGAGTTTTTATACGACAATGAGCTTCATCCGTACCGGCATCACAGG
The DNA here is from genome assembly GCF_958453765.1 of Phascolarctobacterium succinatutens. Classification (GTDB taxonomy): domain Bacteria; phylum Bacillota; class Negativicutes; order Acidaminococcales; family Acidaminococcaceae; genus Phascolarctobacterium_A; species Phascolarctobacterium_A succinatutens_B. The sequence continues at coordinate 20,414 of NZ_CAUDZA010000012.1, forward strand.
ACCAGATACGCCAGTTCATCAAGCTGAGTGACGGTGACTCTTATGAAGCTATGCGCTCGCTGAACCAGGAGCTTAGCTTCACCACGGCACAAAATATATTTCAGGCCAATAAATTAGAATTTGATGAAAGCAAATACACCAATCTCGGGTTACGTAATTTAAAGGATAAGCAATTCACCAATCTGGCATTGCTTATTTCCGAGCAGTGCCAACATAGCATCAAAGCTGCTGTATTTGAAGACAACGAAAACACAAAATTTCAGGCGCACCGCGAATTCACAGGTTCTATCTTTCAGCAGCTGGAAAACGCCTTCTCCTTTCTCATGCTCTGCAACCAAAATCCCTCTAACTTTTCCGGCTTAACACGCAATGATAACTGGGACTATCCCGAAGAGGCTATCCGCGAAGCCTTGCTCAATGCAATTATTCATCGCGATTACAGCTACAGCGGCAGCATTATTATTAACGTCAACAAGCAAGCAATGGAATTTATTTCTCTCGGCGGACTTCTTCCGGGACTCTCCTTAGAAGATATACAGCTTGGGATTTCGCAGCCACGTAACGGCAAGCTGGCAGAAATTTTCCATCGTTTAAAGTTCATTGAATCCTACGGCACCGGCATCAGACGAATCTTTGCTCTTTACAAAGACTCCTATGTAAAGCCTAAAATTACTGTTACGCAGCACGCCTTTAAGATTACGCTGCCTAACCTTAACTATAGCAATAACCATCCGAAAATTACGCTTGCGGCAGAAACACAATCTGCATCCGCCTATTACCCCAATGCACAGCAGCAAAAGGTTTTAAGCTATGTACGGGAACACGGAAAAATAACTGATGAAGAATTGCAAACACTGCTCGACGTAAAGCGCACCCGCGCCTATCTTATTGCCAAAGAAATGCTGGATAAAAACCTGCTTACCGTTCAAGGCAGAGGATTGAAAAAATTTTATTATCTGCCTTAAAAAATTAAAAACAGCAGCTCTAACACACCAAAGTGTTTTAGCTGCTGTTTTCGTATATGAGATGGAGTTAAGTATGATGAGCTTAATTAAAATTCAAACTCTGCAGAAAGCATGAAAGAACGCGGATTGTTGAGCATGAATTTATTGTTCTGACCTGCTTGCGCAATCCAATGGCTATCATTAGCAACATTATAGCAGGCTGCAATAAATTTAACAGGTACGTTACTGATTTTTGTTTTATGGCTGGCAAACAAATCCAAAGTAACATGAGAAGGAATATCCAGCTCTTCTTTATTTCCCTTTATATATTTGCCAACACCAACATAGCTAAGTCTTCCAGTAAAGCTAGTGTCTTCATCAGGCTTGTATTCTAAGCCCCAAACGCTGCTCCACTCAGCCGAACCCATTACATGACAGCCATCATATTTTCCGTTAGCTGTTTTTTCTTGGCGTGCATCAAGCCATTCAAAGCCACCAAAAGCATTCCATTTATCTGCAAACGAAGCATTCAAGCTGAAGTCAACGCCCTTATAACGGTTTAAACCATTATTAGTCAGCCACAACTTGCCAGCAGCATCCTTTACATCCATAGTCTGAGGCTGCTTCATGTCAAAATATGCCAATGTCATCATAAGATTATCATTTGCTTTATATTTTACACCAACTTCAGCATTGCTATTACGAACAGACGGTAAGATTTCGCCATCATTCTCATAATTTTTCTTACCAGATGCAACAACTGCTGTACCACGGTTTCTTGAATTTGCTTTAGCTGCATAAATTGATAAATCATCAGTCGGTGCATAGGATAAGCCAAAGGTTGTTGCCCAATTATTATCCTTAACATTATTTTTCTGCTGATTCTTGGTTGTACCACGTACATAATCACCATGACGACGAGAAGCAGAAGCAAGCAATGTCAGCTTACCAATTTCAACCTTATCCATAAAGTTTAGGCTTACATCTGTTTCTTCATGCTGTAAATTCTTCGTTAATGTTGAAGAAATATCCCCTTGGTAAACCCACGGATTTAAAATAATACCATCATAAATACTGCTGCCAGGCTTAAAAGTACCAGAAGCATCACCAGTAGCCGGATTTATCGCATCAACGCCTCTTTTATACATTTTGCGATGCGAGCGATCAACAGATATGGCATAGTTATGCTTAGCCATGCCAGTCATAAAATCGCCCTTTAAGCCAGTCTGTAAATATTGGTTACGAATATGAATATAGTCAGACCATATTGCAGTATCCGAAGCAATACTGCCATCGTCTAAAATATTAATTTCACCATCATAAATATAGCGACGTACAACCGATTGGTTAGCACCAGCATTAATAAACCAGTTTAAATGTTCGCCTAGCTTTTTCTGATGGTTGAGTGTCAGCATATAACCATTGGTATCCTGATGCATCAAACTAGGATCATCAAAGCTCTTGCTAGCATCCGGAGCATTAGGAATTTTTGTTGGATCTCCTGTCAATAAAAATCGACGTTCTGTACCCATAAGCTTCTGGTCATAATAACCGCCAAACACGTTGGTCTTAGTTGTCTCGCCTTCATAGCTGATATTAGCAAATAAGTTTTTCTTTCTCTGGCCTGCACCGGAAATTGCCAAGCCACCATCATCGTATTGGCCATAAATTCTAACGCCGATGTTGCGGTCTTTACCGAAGCGTTGACTGATATCAAGATATTCGCCGTAGTCTCCATGACCAGCAAATGTCTGCGTATATTTAATAAAATCATTCTCACCGGCACGTTTGGTGTTCAAATAAATAGCACCCGGAGTTGCACCAGTTAATGTACCAGCTTGATAAGACGGAGTGGAACCATTGATAGTAGAAGCAGGACCAATTAAAGCATCAATACTACCTACAGTATGTGTTATAGGACCAGTAGCCATAATAAAGAAACCAGGGATATTATTTACATAATAAGAAGCGGCATTCGTACAAACACCACGGATAGAAAAGTCTGTTTTAATCGGGGAAGTGCCTGTGCGAATTGCCGGCACGTTGGAAAGAACAGTATCTAAATCCTGATTCGGCATCGCCATTTTGCTGACAGTATCTTCAGTGATACTTTGAACAGTAAATGGTGCCTTAATAACCTCTGTTTCACCTAAAAGACCTACTCTGGAGGAATCGTTGTTAAAGCCACCGGGCAAAGGAGTTTTGTGGTTACGGGAGCTTTCAACAACCATCTCATCCAGATTGAAGGTTTCAATAGTTTCTGCACTTACAGGACATGCACTCACGCCAAGAATAAGTGAGCACATGATGCTGCTTAAAATCAATTTTTTTCTCTTCGACATTCTGATACACCTCTTAATCATCAACTTTATAAATTTTATATGTGAGAGTGAAATAACAAGCTAGTAGGGAACACAAATAGTTCTTTGCTGCTCCGGCAAATACAGTAGCTTTATTTTCAGCTTATAAATCTCCTCTAACGCTGACTCTGTTAATACATCACGCACATCGCCAACCTCAAGTCCGTCGGGTTTTAAAATCGCCGTTTTGCTTCCAAGATAAAAGGCCTGGTCAGGCATATGCGTTGTTAAAATAACAGCTATGCCTCTTTGTGACAGCTTCTGTACCATTTGCAGTACGCGAAACTGATTGCCGTAATCAAGATGATTTGTCGGTTCATCCATAATAACCAGCTGCGGCTGCTGCACAATAGCACGGGCAATAACAGCCTGTCGTTGCTGTCCGCCGCTCAAAGTATTGAAGGAACGGTTGCGCAAATGATAAATACCTAAATCAGTCAATACCTCATCAGTCAACTCGTAATCCTTTTGTTTAGGCTTGGTAAAAATGCCAAGATGCGGCGCTCTTCCCATAACAACATAATCCCGCACCAGAAACGAGTAAGCTGTATTTTGTACCTGGGGCACATAACCGATCTGTGCAGTAAACTCTTTCTGATTTTCGTATGGCGTATATTCATCACCCTCATCCGTAACCAGACGTACACTGCCACCGGCTAAGGGTTTAAAAAATCCTATCAAGGTACGTAAAAGAGTTGTTTTACCAATACCGTTACTGCCTAGAATCGTCATAACTTCACCCTTGTTAAGCGTAAAGCTTACGTTCTGCCATAAAGGTGACTGCTCATTATAGGCAAATGCTAAATTATTTACAATTAACTTCATGATAACGCCAACCTTTGTCTTAACAAGAGATAGAAATAAAACGGAGCACCAATCAGACCGGTAAGAATACTTAAGGGAATTTCCGCACTCATTGACGCACGTGAAATAGTATCAACAGCCAACAGGAAAAATGCTCCCAGAACAATCGCTAACGGCAGCAGACGCTGGTTATTTGGGCCGACAAGCATTCTGGAAAAATGCGGAATAACAAGACCAACCCAACCGATGGTGCCGCTAATGCAAACCGAGCAGGCCGTCAGAACAGTAGCACACAGAATAATAGCGTAACGCAGCCAGCCTGCGTCACGGCCCAACATATGTACCTCTTCATCGGAAAGCGTCAGGATATTCATACGCCAACGAATGACCAGCATAAACACAAGACAAATCACAATAGGTATTCCACTGGAAAAAATATTATCCCAGGTTACGCTAACCAGAGAGCCAAGCTGCCAATAAGTGATTTCCGGCAGCTGTGTTTCGCTGTCTGCGAGGTATTTTATAATACCTAATAATGCATTCATCAGACCGGAAACAATAAGGCCGGACAAAACAAGCATAACTATCGAATTTTTACCGATAATACGCGGAATAATAACAGCGCAGCCCACAGCAAGCATACCACCGGCGAAGGCTCCCATCTGGACAAAGGTGCTGCCTAAGCCAAACAATATGCAAAGGGACGCACCAACACAGGCACCGGAGGATACACCCAGCATATCCGGTGCTACAAGCGGGTTTTTAAAAACACTTTGATAGGCAGCGCCGGAAAGCGACAACGCCGCACCAATCAAAATTGCTGCCAGTACACGCGGCAGACGCAGCGTATAGATAACGCTCGCTGCCTGGTCGCTCCAGCTTTGCTCTACCGGCACAACATAAGAACACAGGATTTTAAAGACATCCATCGGCGCAATATGAAGACGTCCCATTCCCAGGCTCACTACTACCATCAAAAACAGTAATATGCAAAATACAAGCATAATTACCGCATAATTTGATTTACTTGCTTCTATCTGCATCAGAATAACGGCTTACTGTTTTTATTAGCTTCATCAGCAAAAATTTGCGCCATATCTGCTTCTGAAATATTGTAGTGCATAAATTCCTCATAGAATTTTTTTGCATCTGCACGCACATCCAGCTCCTTGAATAATTCCGGCTGCAGCACATGCGCCAGCCATTCCATCATGAGCGTTGTTTCTACACCTGGAGCATCCCAGCGGTAAATGCCCATAGGCACTTTATATACTCGCTTCTGCTGTACCGCTTTAACCGTACTCCAGTCCTGACCGGGAATTTTATTATCATACAAATCGTCAGGCACAAATTTATCAAAGTTACTCAGCAAAATAATATCCGGATTAAGCTTATATACCTCTTCCATAGCGATGGTCTGCTCACTGCCGCCGTTTAAGGCAATCTGGTCATAGGGGTTTTCTCCACCGCCAATACGAATAGCCTCATGCATGAAGTTATCATTACCCTGCAAGCGCAGTTTAGCATTACGCAGGAACAAAACAGTTGGCTTATCGGCCTTTTCCCAAGCTTTTTTCGCAATAATTTTTTTATTAGTTGTATCGTAATATTCGTTAATTTTTGCAGCTCGTTCTTCTTTTCCTAAAAGCTTGCCAATAATTAAAAAGCTTTTCTTCAGATTTTCTACGGTGTCATTGTAAATCAGCAATGTCGGAATCCCGACCTTGGTCAGCTTTTCTGCATCCTTATCCTGATATTGCCACAAAATAGCAGTATCAATACCGGCCTGGGCTGCACTTTCAACATTAACAGAAAAATTCTGCGCAATAATTTTAGTATCTAATTGCGCGAAATGCTTATCCTTTGTTTCCAAAAACTTACCTTTATAAGCTGACATTGCGCCGCCATGAATTGCCGCCAAGCGCTCAGAGCTGCCATCGATAGCATAAATAACACTAGCCCAAGGAATAGGCACAACAGCAATACGCTTCACATCCTGCGGTACGCTTACTTCTCTGCCCTTCAAATCCGTAACTATTTTCGTTGCCTGCTTGGTATCTGGTTTTTTATCGGCATTATTACCGCAGCCTGCTAATGTTCCCACCAAAGCTAATGCTGCCAGCGCAGCAGCAGTCAATTTTTTCCAGTTTTTCATAGAAAAGCTCCTTTCACTTCACGCAACCTCATACTCTAAAATTATTTTACCAGCAGCTTAAGCTGCTCAGCTATATTCTTGCCTAAAGCACCGCTGCCGGCAGTGCAGGCACTGCGTCCGGAAATAACACCCCATGGCAACGGTATATGCTTTTTCGTCTCTGCTCCGACAGAGCTCATGATATCCGCTAACAACGTATCGGCAAATACAATATCTGCATCCTCCCACAAATCCTGTAAGGCGGTTAAGCTGTCTACAATAATCAGCCATTTATCGGCACCGGGAGCTTTACGGTATAATTTGCGGCTGGCGATACCGGTACACAGCGTAGCCAACTGTATATGATGAAAGCCTTCATGCCATAATGCGTGTGCCAATCCCATCGTCTGCATAGGATCACCTATAAATAACAGCTTGCGTTTATCAGTTTCCTGTATGCTGTAGTTATGAATGCATAACCGGCGTATCTCATTATTTTCTGAATTGCACAGCTCCTGCACATTTTTTCGCCACATCTTCATAGCATGTTCTCCTACAGGACATGATAGCAGCAGCGGTACAGCATGTTTTTCGTTCAGCACATGCGCAGCCGCTATACCGGCAGTTGATACAACCCAACATAAAGCAGGTCTGCCACCCGCTGTTTCACCAACAAAGCGCGGCTCATAGCCTAAACTTCTAATATAGGCAAAGCATTCTGCATACTGCTCTCTTTCACCACAGAGGAGATGACTATATCCTAGAATAAGTATCTCACGAGCAGGCTTTACATATAGCTCCTGCTCTTCCTCCACTAAAAGCTCCTGCGCACAGCTTACGCCATATACAGCATCATTAAAACCATCCATATCAAAGCTTCGTGTTTTCAAATTATTTTCCATTGAATTTGCCACCCAATTGCCGTCAAAGCCAATAAAAGCTGCTACTGCAGAGCTGATAAGATTCAACGATTTATATTTTCCGTCTGACATCAGTTCACTGCACTGCTTAACACAATTATCTTCTATACCATAAATAAAATCCTGCTTTTTTGTTTCCAGAACATATACTCCCTGCGTTTGCTCCAGTAAATCGCCATCGCGCAGACAAGCCCGGCAGCCGCTGGGCGCTACCAAGACCTTTGCCTCATTTGCAGGCAAAGTATCTATAACACCGGCAACATCCGTAGCTAAAAGCGGCAGCTGATACATGTTATGACTTATGCAACCATTTTCTTCCGGCAACTCAGCCATAAACTCGTAAACAGGCTTAAAATGCCTTATGTCCATCTTGCCCAACGGTCCACGAAAGAAGTAACGTACCATAACACCGGTTGCTTCAGAAAGACTGCTCTCCAGATAATCAAAATCAAGTCTTGTCAAGATATCCAGACAGTTCAAATATAGTACCACAACCTGCACACCATGCACCGCTGCAGCCTGTTTTATAACCCGCATAATTTTTTCTTCGGCGGTTCCCATAGTATAATCATCATCTGTCATCCGGCAAAGCATAAGCTGCTGCAGTTTGCCCTGCTCTACGGCACGATAATAAAGCTCCCGCAAGCATGGACCGGAACCGGCAGCAACTAACATTACATCCTTTCGCTGCCACAAAACATCAGAGGGAGGTTTTGGCATATTAAGCTCCATAATCTTGATTGGCTTCATTACTTTCACTTCTTTCGTGCTATTTTCTATTAACATTCTATCACATTTGCGTTGTTAATAATAATCGATGTTACTAAAGCCTTGATTCAATTATATTGAACCAAGGCTCTGTTTCTTCAAAAGAATTAAACTGTCAATCTTCCAAGCTTTTGTATTGCTCCAACAGCTGAAAAAATAATTTCAAGGGCGGACTAAGCCATTTATCTTTGCGATAGGCGTATACCGCATGAATCGGCTCAAACTTTTTATCTATAGGAATTTCTACCAATACATCTTTATCCAATTCCTCTTGAATCGTAAACTTGGGCAAAAAACATATACCCATATCATTCTTCACTAAATTTTTTATCGTCTGTGTACCGCGAATTTCAATTGTCGGACCCATAGTAAAATTTTTGCTTTTGATATATTCATCGAATCTTTTACGCACCCTGCCTACTGCAGGCTGGCAAATACGTGCTAACGAGCTGAAATCCTGATTAGACGTAATAAAATCACTGTACAGCTTTTTGATTTTGGGCGAAGCAAACATCACGAAATCAAAATCCTTATATGGTACAACCTTTATCGTAGCATCATCTACAAGCAAATCATAGAAAATCCCAATATCAGTTTTATTTTCTCTTATGGCCCTATACACCGAGGTACTGGTCATAGAGTCAAGGTAAATGTGCACACGCGGCGCCTGCTTACGAAATTCGCGCAAAATCTTCGGCAGATGGAAGCACAAAAGCGATTCCGGCGCAGCAATACGTATATCTCCCTGGCACTCTTCAATAACACTGCGAAAGCTTTTCATATTATTTACAGACTGTAGCACATTTTCTACGTAAGGCACCAGTTCCTGTCCTGCCTTAGTCAAAACCATATGTCTGCCTGCTTTTTCAAAAAGCTGCACACCAAGCTCCTTCTCCAGCTGACTAACATGAAACGTAATCGTTGACTGCGTATAGCATAATTTTTCCGCTGCTTTATTAAAGCCCCCGGCTTCTACAATAGTGTGAAAGGTATTAATATAACGTAAATCCATACTTCCTCCAAAACGATACCAATGCTCATCAAAAAATTTATAGCAACAAGCTATTTATTGCGTTATTTATATTATACAGTTTTTCCCCATATATAACAATAAGCAGCTACCTTTAGGCGAAACACTTCACCTAAAGGCAGCTGCTTGTTGTTATCTTACTTTAATATATCACTGTTTCCCCATCTTCCGGAATCACATAATTACCAACACCACGGCGTACAAGCGCACCCCGCATTTGGCTACGTGTAATCGAAGCATGAGCAACATTATCGAAATGTGTCAGATACAGCTTTGCTTCCGGCAATGTCTGATGTACGCAATCCACATCTTCGTCATTCATTATCAGCCTGCCATAAGCACGCAGCTCCGCAGCGCAGGCATTAAGCATAATTACTTCCGGTTGATAATTTGCCAAAGTTTTACGCACGCCATCAAACCAAATCGTATCTCCAGCAACGTATAGAACCTTTTCCTGCTCTGCTTTAAATACTACACCACAAGCATCAGACGATGGCTTTATCGTGCCATGCAAAGCTGGTGTTTTATATAAGGTTATATCTGCAAACTTAACCCCATCATTTTTCAGGATACGTACATCCTGAAAACCTGAAGCTTTTAAAGCCTGCGCATCATCTTCATTTTGCACAAAAATTGGCTTATCATGCTCCAAAACATCACCAAAAGTGCCCTTCTGCATATTGATATCTATATGATCAGGGTGTATATGCGTTATAATATAAGCGTCAACTCCACTTAAAATGCTTTCTACCGTTTCCGGCAAAGCAAAAAGCGGCATTAGTATTTTCGCTTTTACCGGGTCAACAGCCATGTAAGGATTTCCCGGCATACTATCGAAACAACCTAAACCATATTGCTCCACAAGCCAAGGATCTAAAAGAAAAGTTTTGCCACCATAAAAAATTTTATTCGTCGCACTGCGAATTTGCTTGATTTTCATTTTGTTCCTCCTTTAATTTTTTATTCTATTATAGATGCAAATTCACTGCAGCAAAAGAAAAAACTTAGTTCTTTACCGCAACCAATAAGTTGCGGTAAAATAAGATTGAGGTGAAAAAGCAATGCAGCCAAAGCAATTACAATATTTTATCACAGCCTATGCAACAAAAAATATTCAACGAGCAGCAGAAAAGCTTTTCGTGTCTCGCCAAGGAATAAGTAAAACAATTCGTGAGCTGGAACAGGAATTAGGCGCAGACTTATTCTTACGCTCATCCAAAGGCTTAGAGCCAACGGATTTTGCCGAAGCATTATTCCCCCATGCCAAAAAGTTGCTCGATGAATATAACTACATAACAGGCCTGAACACCTTGGCAAAGCAAAAGGAAAATGTTATCACCATCTACGCGCTTGATAACATCGTAAAATATTTAACAGCAGAATTTTTCTTTGACTTTCGCAAATTATATCCGAATATTATTCTCAGCATTATCGAAAGCACCGACGAGGCCGCTCTCAACGCCTTGCTTGCCCGCAATGCAGATTTCGCTATTACTACAGATCCGTTGGACAACACAAATTTTACACTTACACCCATATTTTATACGCATTATTGCATAGCGCTTTCTGCTGACCACCCTTTAGCTGCTAAAGAAAGAATCAGCTATCAGGATCTTCAAAATCAAAAAATAATCAGTAAAGGAAGATCCTTCCGTTGTTTTCGCGACAATATGGAAAAATATGTTCTTGGTAATGGTCTGAATGTAGATATTTTTGCGGAAATCACCGATATTGACGTTGCTCTGGATTTAGTAAAGAAAAGCAACGCAATCTATCTAGGCTATGACTACATTGCTGCAATGCAAAGACATCCTGATATCAGATGGAAGATGCTCGATGCTGAAGTAAGCGGTCAGAACATGTATATTGCAAGTCTGAAAAACACTCTGCCGCGCAAGGTGTGCCGTGATTTGCAAAATTTTTTATTGGCATGGCTTCCCATACACAACAAAGATAAAATTATTTTGTAACCTCATTTCAATAAAGACGAACTTGCTGCAGCTTTCCGGCACCACGTTTTTATTCATAAGGCCTTAAGCTACTACCTGCAAAATACGTTTATTTTTACTTTGCGCCGAATCTACCATCGTCGTAAAACCTCCTAGCATAAATATTCTTCTTCACAGAAATATAGTTTATTATACTTTTTCATGCAAGAAATTCTAATTGACCAAAAGATTTCTATCTGCAATTACAGTATTTTTATCATAAACTATAATATGGCTTATTGCTTAAAAAATAAAATTGTAAAAAGCTTACAGAGGTACTGTTTTTCAATGCTGTTTTTGCTATAATATAGAGTGAAGCTATCGCATGCTGTTATTTTAAACAAGGTATCATAAGGAGGAGACCATATGAGCTTAAAAATAATTACTAAGCGTTGCAAAGGCTGTGGTATTTGTGCGGCCTTCTGCCCGAAAAAAGTTCTGGCAGTCAGCGAAGTCGGCAAAGTAGAAGCCGTCGCTGAAGAAAATTGCATCAAATGCGGACAATGCGAAATGCGTTGCCCCGACTATGCTATCTTTGTAGATAAATAAAAAGGAGTGAGGTAACCCATGTCAAGAATCCTGCTGTTACAAGGTAACCAAGCGGTTGTTGAGGGTGCGATTGCTGCCGGTGTAAAATTTTACGGCGGTTATCCGATCACCCCTTCTACCGAAATTGCTGAACAATTAGCTCTGCGTCTGCCGCAGGTTGGCGGTAAATTTATGCAGACTGAAGACGAAATCGCCGGTCTCGGCACTGTTATCGGTGCATCTATGGCCGGTAAAAAAGCTATGACCGCAACCAGCGGCCCGGGCTTCTCCCTGAAACAGGAAATGCTCGGCCTCGCCTGCAGCGCCGAAATCCCCTGCGTTATCGTTAACGTACAACGTGTAGGCCCTGCAACCGGCCAACCGACCTCCCCCGCACAGGGCGAGGTTATGCAAACCCGTTGGGGCACCCACGGCGACCACTGGCTGATTACCGTTTCACCGTCCAGTGTTCCCGAATGCTTCGATTTAACTCTGCGTGCTGTAGCATTGAGCGAAAAATATCGTTGCCCGGTTATTCTCCTGATGGACGAGGTTATCGGCCATATGCGCGAGAAAATCGAGCTTCCCGACAACTATGATGAAATTCCACAGGCAGAACGCAAGCGCCCGACCTGCGCACCCGAAGATTATCTGGCTTACGGCTGCGAGGAAGGCTCCAAGGTTCCTGCTATGGCAGACTTCGGCAGCGGTTACCGCTGGCACGTATCCGGTCTGGTACACGACGAAACCGGTTTCCCGAAGGGCACCGGTGAAGCAACCCGCACCTCTCAGGACCGTCTGCGCACTAAATTAGAAGACAACTTAGATGACATCGTACAAGTAGAAAACTATCGTATGGAAGATGCCGAATTTGCTGTTGTAGCCTTCGGCGGTGCTGCCCGCACTGCTTATGAAGCAGTTGATATGGCACGCAAGGAAGGCCTGAAGGTTGGCTTCGTCCGCCCTATTACTATCTGGCCGTTTGCCGAAAAGCAAATGCAGGAGCTGGCAGGCAAGGTTAAAGGCATCCTCGTACACGAGCTGAACTGCGGCCAGTACGTTCTGGAGGTTGAACGCGCTGTGGCAGGCAAAGTTCCTGTAAGCCTGTACGCTAAATACGATAACGAATCTGCTACTCCGGCCGAACTGTTAGCCGAAATCAAAAAGGCTATGGCCTAACGGATGAGAGGAGAAAAAACGATGAGTGAAATGGAAAATTTAATCAATAAATATTTCCGCCCGGGCCGTCTGCCTCACATCTGGTGCCCCGGCTGCGGCAACGGCGTTATCACCGGCGCCATTGTAAAAGCAATTGATAAGCAAGGTCTGGCAAAAGACGACGTTGCAGTAATCAGCGGCATCGGCTGCTCCAGCCGTTCCTCCGGTTATCTGGACTTCAACACCGCCAACACTCTGCACGGCCGTGCTCTGCCGATTGCTACCGGTGTAAAAATGGCTAACCCTACACTGAACGTTATCGTTTGCAGCGGTGACGGTGACTGCACCGCTATCGGCGGCAACCACTTGATTCATGCAGCACGCCGCAATATTGATTTGACTCTGGTTGTTTTCAACAACAGCATTTACGGCATGACCGGCGGTCAGTATTCTCCGATGACCCCGATTCATTCCAAAGCAACTACCGCTCCGTACTACACTGTTGAACCGAGCTTCAATCTGCTTGATCTGGCAAAAGCTGCCGGTGCAACCTATGTAGCACGCGCAACCACCTACCATGTTCCCGTACTGGTCGATGTTATCGCTAAAGGCATTGCTCACAAAGGCTTCTCTATCATCGAAGCTGTCAGCGCTTGTCCGATTTCCTTCGGCCGTCAGAACAAGATGGGCGGACCTGCTCAGATGATGGCTTGGCAGCGTGACCATGGCGTTATGAAGGCTGTTTGGGACCGCATGGATGAAGAGAAAAAGGCAGAAGCAATCGCTGCCGGCAAATTCCCCATCGGCGTTCTCTACGAAAACAACGACGTTATGGAATACACCAAGGCATATGACCAAATTATTCAACGTGCACAGGAGGGTAAATAATTATGAGACATAGCTTTCGTTTCTCCGGTACCGGTGGTCAGGGCCTGATCACTGCAGGTATTATTTTAGCCGAAGCTGCCCTCTTAGACGACAAGCTGGCTGTACAATCCCAATCCTACGGCCCGGAAGCCCGCGGCGGCTCCTCCAAGGCCGAGGCTATCATCAGCGACGAGCCCATTTATTTCAGCCGTGTTATCTGCCCGGATACTCTGCTGGTAATGAGCCAGGAGGCTGCCAACAAATTCATTGCCGACTGCGATGAGCATACCACCGTTATCACCGATACTCTTTTCGTAAACGAGGTTCCCGGCAAGTACGGTAAACGCGTTGACCTGCCTATCACCCACACTGCCAACACTGTTTGCGGCAAGACACTGTTTGCGAACATCGTTGCTCTGGGCGCAGTAGTTGCCCTGACAAAATGCGTTTCCAAAGAAGCAATTCTCAAAGCTGTACTGAACCGCGTTCCGAAAGGAACCGAAGAAGCTAATACCAAGGCTCTCGAAGCTGGTATGGCACTGATTGAGAAATAAAATCTGACCTATACAATTAAAGCTGTTGCTTTCGGCATTCACGCCGGAGGCAGCAGCTTCTTTTGTGTGCAAAAGTTTCTTGTATACTGGAAATTCTTGCTGTTTTCGCGAAAAGTTTCTTGTATACCAGAAACTCTTGCTTCTTTGGTTAAAAGTTTCTAGTACACTGGAAACTCTTGCGTTATTTTTTGTTTCGGCATTCACGCCGGAGGCAGCAGCTTTTTAATTTTTAGCTGGCTAATTATGCAAAATGTCATGCAAATGCCACAAACTTACGCTATAATATACAAGTACAATAGGCTTTTAACTTCAAGGAAACGAGGAATCTACTATGAAGATATTAAAAATATTATGTTGTATGGCAGCCGTCTGCCTCACAGCCTTCAGCCTGAGCGGCTGCAGTCTGCAAAAGTCTGATAACAGTCTTGGCAGCGGCACAATCAGCATCCCCACCTATGCGGTTAAGGCTCCGACAGCAGGCAAGCTCATAGGTCTTATCAGTGAAAAGGGCGAGCGCATCAGCAAGGGCCAGCCGCTTTTTGCTATCGGTGACGCAAAGCTGGATAAGCAGGTTAAGGACCTGGCAACCCAGGTTGCCAAGGCCGAAGCTGATTTAAAACGTATGCAGCAGGGCACGCCGACGGCAGCACCGATTGCTGACACTTCTCTGGCGCAGGCCAACGTAGCGGCGGCACAGCAAAAAGCCGCTAAGATGAACAATCTGCTGGCACAGGGCGCAGTTTCACGCAATCAGGCACAGGCTGCCCAAGACGAGCTGCAGCGCGCTATCGCACAGCTGCAGGCAGCAAGTAGCGTCAGCGTCAGCTTCAAGCCGGCTTCTCCGGCAGAAATCGACGCACAGCAAAAGCTCATCGTCCAGCTCAAGGCACAGCAGGCCGCTGCAATAGCACAGCAGGAAAAAAATGAAGGCAACAGCCCCTGCACCGGTATCATTACCGATTTACAGACCGCCAACAATTCTACCATACAAAAAGATCAGGTAATCCTGCACATCAAGGCTGTCGACAGCTGCAGTATAACGTTGAATGTCAGCGCAGCTCAGGCCAAGGAGCTTAAGGCAGGCATGCCAGTAAGCATTAAGGCCGCCGAAACACCTGCTCCCTTCAGCGGTAAGATAAGCAGCATTGACGGCACTAAAATCACTGTTACTTCAGACCAGAAGCCAGAAGATCTTAAGGACGGTGTAAATGTAGAAATCAGCTTAGCAGCTTAAGCTTCCGATATCCAACCCAATAAATACCACGCAAGGAGATTCATATGCTTAACCAATTTTCACGTACAGAGCTGCTCTTCGGCAGCGAAGCAATTACGCGTCTGCAGAACGCCCATGTCGCTGTTTTCGGTATTGGCGGCGTAGGCGGTTATACAGTTGAAGCACTCGCCCGCAGCGGTGTTGGCAGCTTTGACCTCATTGATAACGATACCGTTGCTCTCACCAATCTCAATCGTCAGATTATCGCTACCCTTGATACTGTCGGCCAGCCTAAGGTTGAAGTCATGGCCAAACGTATTGCGAGTATCAACCCCGATGCCAAAGTAAATTGCCGCCAATGCTTCTTTTTACCTGAAAATCAGCACGAATTTGATTTCTCGCAATATGATTACGTTGTCGATGCCGTAGATACCGTGGCAGCCAAAATTGCTATCGTACTTGCAGCCAAGGCAGCAGACGTACCGGTTATCAGCAGCATGGGAGCAGGCAACAAGGTTAATCCTGCCATGTTTGAGGTAGCAGATATCTATAAAACCAAGGTTGACCCCTTGGCACGTGTTATGCGCCAGGCCATGAAGAAAAATAACATTAAAAAACTAAAGGTTGTTTATTCACAGGAGCTGCCGCTTTTACCTATAAATGAGGAAATAGAAAGCGAATGTCACGCCGAAGCACCCAAACGCCGTGCGCTGCCCGGCAGTAATGCCTTCACACCTTCGGTAGCAGGATTGATTATTGCCTCCGAGGTTATTAAGGACCTGGTAGGCTGGGATGACAGCCACCGCAAGGGATTAGCTTAACAACAACAGAATTACAGGCATAATAAAAACGCCTCTGCCCACAGCTCAAAGCGTGGTCAGAGGCGTTCCCTCATTACAATTATTCAAAAATGCACATAACAGTCAGGACGCCTAAGAAAACTAAGCTAACACCAGCGGCACTAAACATAGTAACTCACCTCCATGCATTCGCACTTTTTACTTTTTATTTGACGCTGTATTTTTACAGCCTGTGGGGTTTTTCCCTCATCTGCTATCTATTATAGCACTTTTTTGCATTTTGTATACAGTATTCTCGAAAAAATTTTAAAGTTTTTCTGACAACTACAATTGCTCGTTGCAAATCACTCGGCACTGCCTCATACTTGCAACTTTACCTGTTATAGTATATAATAGCGTTATGGTATTTTTATCTGCGGGTATAGTTCAGCGGTAGAACATCAGCTTCCCAAGCTGAGTGTCGCGAGTTCGATTCTCGTTACCCGCTCCATTTATGCTTATCAGCTTCAAGCCTTTGGCTTGGAGCTTTTTTTGTTTGTGCTCACATAAAAAAAGTCTGATGATAATGCATTTAGTGCTTATCATCAGACTTTTAAGTTTTGAGGAACGAATGCCGTCGGCGTACTACTGCTACGACAAGGTATTCGTGACAAAGTATATGGTGCTTTATCGCCGGCCTTACTCACCAAGCGCATTTGAGCAAATAAAATACAGCCCCCAAAAAAGCACCCATAACCGTACCATTCAACCGTATGCGCTGCATATCGGTATCAACCTTACTGCGTACCATCTCTGTCAAACGTTCATCGGCCATTGCCTGCAAAATTCGCTCCACGATATCGCCCAGCATTGTCTGAGCCTGCAGCAGGCCTAAGCCAAGTATATGTTGCAGATACGCCTCTGCCTTAGCCTTAAACTGTGCGTCGGAACGTAAATCCGTTTCAATAGTTTCCAACGCCTCTTGCACAGCCTGCAGCAGAATTGTCGGCTGCGCTGCTGCGCCGCCTTTCTGTGCAAGCGGACGGCACAGAGCCTTAATCATATTATCCAAAAGCTGCTTCAAGGCAGACTGCAGAGAAATATCATGCAAAGCACGATTCTGCAGTGACTGCACCAGTTCACGCCACGCTTGCGTACCGTAAACACTGCCTGCAACACGCTGCAGCTGTGCATACAGCCAAGAGCGCCACTGCTCATCATCCTGCAGACGGTGAGCAGTTCCCACCAAGGCACGGCAAATGGCATCTGTTGCATCTTCAACATTAACAACATCCAGCTTTTTGGCAGCCCACAGTTTAATACTGCTCCACAAGCCTTCGCTGCCACGCTTTTCAACCTGCTTTTGCAGCTCTCGGCGAACACGCTCTCTGATAGCGGGAGCTTCCGCCAGTGCTACCAGCTGCTGCAGCAGCCATTCGTAGCATTGCTCATCCCTACGCTGTGCAGCCAAGGCTTTAAACAGCTTATCAAGCTGTTCGTTGGCTTCTACGTCAGCCAAGGCTGTTTTTATTTTACCCTCAAGCTGCCTGCTTAAAGCCTGCGTATCGAGCTTATGCAGAACGCCTTCGGCAAAATTGGTCAGCAACCCCTGCAAACGCGCCTTGTTCTCCGGCTTTTCCAGATAAACTATAAATTTATCCAGAATTACCAGCTGCTTTTTTTGCAGCAGCAAGGCCTTTTTCGTCAAAAACTCCTGCTGTACCATTTGACTGCAGCCACGCACAAAACCCTCTCTGCTACGCGGCAAAATCGCCGTATGCTTGGCCATAAACGGCAGCAGACGGCATATCCAGGGCACCTTAAACACAGCAGTCACGGCAAACCAATCCGCAAAGCTGCCAATCAGCGCCGCTTCCGCCATATAGTAACCCAAAATCAGCCAATCCCACTTAAGCTCGCCGAAGTGCCCCATGTACAACCCGGCATAATGCAGCCTGAGATATAAGAAAAGCAGATAGATTGCACCGGAAGCAAGAAAAGCACTGTCTGCATATGTCCAATGTTTTTTCAGGCTATTCATCCTACCCCACCAGCCTTTCTGCCATCGTCGCAATAATAAACAGCACCGCTCCCATCAAACCACCAATACAGGTGCCGCTCTTGCGGATATTTTGCAAATCATCGCCCACGCGCTGCTCCATTTTCGCAATCAATACATCCCTGTCATAGCTATGCAGCTTAGCCAAAACCAAATCATATACTGTATCATGCTGCATTGCCAAGGCCTGCAGCAGCAGCTCCTTCAACGCACCGTCCAGCCTGCTCTGCTCCGTCTCGCTGTCAGCCAGCAGCTGCAGCCTCTTTTGCAGCAGAGTCAATAAAATATCTACGTCCTGCGTTTGCAGCAGCTCCTTAAAAGCCAGTGCCTTCGCTGTTACCAGCTGTGACAGCTTGCTGTTGAGCCAGTCCGCAAAAGCAATATCATGACGATAATCCTCCATGCGTGCCAGCAGCCAGTTATCAATCTGCCGCCGCAGCTCACTGTCAGGATCTGCCAATGCGTCCAAAGCTTTTTCCAGCTCCTGCACAAAAAGCGGCACCAGCTTTGCTGCCTGCCCGCTCACAAACAAATTACGCAGCAGACTGTCCTTATTGTATTCTTCCTCCGCCATCTGCGTCAGCCCTTCCAGCAAAGCGGTAAATTCCGGCTTATGCAGAATCTGCTTGGCCTCCTGCGCCAGCAGCTGCCAAATACCGTTAAAGCTGCCGTTGGCCACAGCCTTCTGCAGTGCGTCCGCCAGAATCTCCGGAATACGCAGGCTGGCAATATACTTAGGCAGCTCCGAAAGCAAAAGTTGTTCTGCACGCTCGGTATTGAGCGAGCGCAGCGCATGCTGCGCCAACGGACGTACCATCTGCCACAGGCGCTCCACATTCTGCTGCTGCGCAAAATGTGCCAACAGCAGCTTGGCAAAATTTTCTCTGCCGACAGCCTGCATAACATTTTCCGCTGTCAGCAGGTCATTGCTCACAAAATCCGCCAACCCTGTCGTCAGGCGCTCATAATTATTGCGCAATACATCCGTACCCGGCGCATTGATGCCAAGCGGACGTTTAAACAGCGCCGTCACACCCCACCAGTCAGCCAAGCCGCCAATCGTCGCAGCCAATGCCGTATGATGTATAAAATCAGCCGCCAAACTGCCCTGCGCCCAAGGCCAGGCGCAGACAGCGGCAGCTGCTGCACCGGCCAGCAGGCAGTGCGCCTGTGTTTTTACTGTAGCCATAATTATTCTCCTATCAACAAACGCTTTATATATAGTATGATATAGAATTCCTTAACTGCTATTTTTAATTATAGCACAAAGCAGATTACAGAGTAAGCAATGCTATGCCCAACTTTAAAGTAAATAAAAAATAGCCGGTGCAAGGAACTCTCACTCACCTTGCACCGGCTATTTAAAATTCTCTCTCTCCTCGTAAAGCAGAAGTGCTTAACCTTTTTGTTTTAACAACTTTACAATTTGCAGAACTTCTTCCAAGCTGATATCTTTATCTTTGGCATCAGCCTGTTCATCTAAATCAACAAAGAAACTGCTCATGTTGCACTCTAATAAGCTATGCAGCTTAAGCAGATTGGGCAGAGTTACAGGAACACGGCCACACTCTATATTACACAGGTGTGTCTGGGAAATCCTCATCTCCTTTGCCAACCCTGTTTGTGTCAGATTTTTTGCGGTACGCAGCAAACGGATTCTGCGACCAATAAGTTTAATTTCCTCTTGCAATTTCCTAGCACCGCCTTTCGGTTTACTTGCAACAAATTTTTTTAAACTAATAAAGCACTTATTTAAAGTTTACCACGTTTTTCAGATTTCGCAAGAGTTTTTTCGTATATTTTATTTACTTTCCTCTATATTTTAGTTATGAAGCTATTAAATTTCTAGTGAAATGCTAAAATTCTTTTTTTATGGTACTCTTGTTTACCTATCGTAAACTTATGTCTACCCCCAAGAATTTTAGGCTATCAGCCAAGCAGCAACCGGTCACTTGCCATCTCGGAGCCGCTTGCCTTTTCAAACATATCCAGCAAATCGGCTATCTGCAAATGCTGCTTTTCTTCTCCCTTAACGTCGATAATTACCCTGCCGTTATGCAGCATAATCAGTCTGTTGCCGTAACGCAAAGCATCGCGCATATTATGGGTAATCATCAGCGTTGTCAGCTGATCACGGGTTACGATTTTTTCCGTAAGTGCCAGCACCTTCGCCGCTGTCTTCGGGTCAAGTGCTGCCGTATGCTCGTCCAACAGCAGCAGCTTCGGTTTTTTCAGCGTTGCCATCAGCAAGGTAAGTGCCTGACGCTGACCACCGCTCAAAAGACCGACCTTAGCAGTCATTCTGTCCTCCAGACCTAAATCAAGCTCCTTCAGCAGCTCATAAAAGCGGTCATGCTGATCGCTGGAAAGACTCCAGCCCAAGCCGGGAGTTTCTCCGCGGCGGGCCGCCAGAGAAAGATTTTCTTCTATCATCATACCGGCAGCAGTACCAAGCATAGGATCCTGGAATACACGGCCGATATATTTAGCACGCTTATGCTCCGGCTTTTTGGTAATATCCTCACCGTCAATAATAATCTTGCCCTTATCTATCGGGAAAACACCGGCAATCGCATTCAGCGTAGTAGATTTGCCGGCACCGTTACCGCCGATAACTGTAGCAAAATCACCTGGCTCCAGATGCAGAGATAAATCCTGCAGAGCCTTCTTTTCATTGATAGTTCCCGGGAAAAATGTTTTGGAAACGTGTTCTACATGCAGCATTTAACGCACCGCCTTTCTGGCACCGAATTTACTTTTAATCAGCGGCATGGACAAAGCAATTGCTACCAGCACTGAGGTAAAGAGCTTCAGATCATTTGGCGGCATACCCATAGCCAGTACAACTGCAATTACAATACGATAAACAATAGAGCCTAAAACTACAGAAATCAGGCAGTTTTTAAAGCTGCGTGTACCGAAAAGCACCTCGCCGATAATAACGGATGCCAGACCGATAACGATTGTGCCGGTACCCATACCGACATCGGAAAAGCCGTTGGACTGCGCAACCAGAGCACCGGAAACAGCAACCAGAGCATTACTGATAAGCAAGCCAAGAATAATCGTTACGTCAGTATCTACGCCCTGAGCACGTATCATCTGCTGGTTGAAGCCGGTAGCACGGATAGCAGCGCCAATCTGCGTACCAAAGAACCAGTACATGAAGCAGCCCACCAGAACGGTTACAGCCAAACCAACCACCAGCGTTGTCTGCGCCATTGATAAGTCCATCATAGACTTGGCGATTTTAAAGGTAGTATCCACACCAAGCAGGGATAAGTTAGCCTTGCCCATAATGCGCAGGTTAACGGAATACAAAGCAATCATGGTCAAAATACCGGACAACAGAGCAGGTATTTTCATTTTAGTATGCAAAATGCCGGTTATAATACCTGCCAGCATACCCGCAACGCAAGCACCCAAAAGTGCGGCCAAAGGCCCAAAGCCTGCAACCATCATGGAAGCAGCTGTTGCCGCGCCCAGCGGAAAGCTGCCTTCTACCGTCAAATCAGCAATATCCAGCACTCGGAATGTCACATACACACCAAGAGCCATCAAAGCCCACAGCAAGCCCTGTGCCACTGTAGGTATCAGCAAACTAATCATTTCCCAATTCCTCCCAATCTTCTTAGCGAAAAAAGAGCCTGCTTTTTTAACGGCAGGCTCCGAATTTTAATTATTTAATAACCTCTGCACCCTTCAGCAAATCTTCAGGAACCTTCAAGCCAATCTTAGCTGCTTCCTTAAGATTGATGGTAGGCTTAAATTCTTTTTGTGCCTGAATAGCCATATCAGCCGGTTTTGCTTTACCGCTCAGAATATCAGCAGCCATCACACCGGTTTGGAAGCCGAGCTTGTAATAATCAACGCCCAGAGTTGCAAAGCCGCCGGCTCTTACCATACCGCCTTCAGCACAGATAACAGGGAGCTTTGCTTCCTCGGTTACACTGATCAGAGTAGGAATAGCCGAAGCCAATACATTATCGGTAGGTACATATACTGCCTGTACATCACCTGCCAGGCTGCGGGCAGCCTGTTGGATATCATTAACAGTAGAAACAGTTGCTTCCTTTACGGTAATGCCCTTAGCAGCTGCAGCCTTCTTCAGCAGCTCAACCTGCAGTTGGGAGTTAACCTCGCTGGAGCAGTAAATTGTGCCGATGGTTTTAGCATTAGGAACCAGCTTCAGCAGTAAATCCAGCTGCTCGGCAACAGGGTTCATATCAGTTGTACCGGTTACATTAGTGCCCGGTTTAGCGTCGTCCTTAACCAGCTTAGCGGTTTTGTAATCGGTTACCGCGGTTGCAACGATAGGAATATCGCTGGTAACATTTGCTACAGTCTGTGCCGCAGGAGTTGCAATAGCACAAATCAAATCAACCTTATTATTTACAAAGCGATGAGCAATGTTCTGCAGATTAGACTGATCAGCCTGCGCATTTTGCTTGTCAAAAGTAATGTTCTGACCTTCCTTATAGCCCTTCGATGCCAAGCCGTCAACAAAGCCCTTGTTAGCTGCATCAAGCGCCTCATGCTCTACCAATTGAACAATGCCGACATTGACTTTTTCAGCCTTTGCGCCTGCTTCCTTTTTGTCACCGCCGCAGCCTAATGCCCCCAAGGCGAGGGTCAGCATCAGGCCGGCTGCCAATGCTTTAATTTTGTTGCTTTTGAGAGAAATCATTTTCTACCATCCTTCCATGCTACAAATTTCGTATAAATGTAGTTAGGGTTATTTTATGCTTTTATACTTTATTTGTAAAGTTTTTTGAAAAAATTTCCTCATTTCTGTTTTCAATGTATATTTACTGTATAAAAAGTTACATGTTCTGCTGTAAAAAGCAAAACTGCCCCACACCTATAGTGTGAGGCAGTCAATCCTCAATGAAATTATTTCAACAAAGCCTTAGCCTGCTCTTCGCTGATAACAAGATGCGTAAAAAGACCTGTTGCCAAAGCACCCAATAACGCCTTATTACCGACATTCAAGCCAATGCCTATCAGCTTCTTGCAGCGGCGCAGCTGCGCCAGCGGAATATGCAGACAGTAATCATTGTTACCGCTGATGAATTCGCCGCGCTGATTATAATAATATGATAAAAAGCTTCCCACAGCCTTTTGCTGCTCCAATGCATCACCGAAACGGGTTGCCGTTGCTTCATCAGGCACTCCAGGATAACCGCAGATAGCCACAACAGCTGCATCCAAGCTCTGCCATTGCTGCAAAAGCTGCTGATAGACGGACCTGCTTTCCAGCTCCGCACGTTCCTCCTCGGAATCAGGAAAGGCACTGCAGCCAAGCATATAGCAACTTCTGCCACAGGCGCTTGCCCATATTTTCACCAGCTCATCCGGATGATAGCCCTTATTAGGAAAATTCGCCGTACCAATCAGCGGATATACCATACCATCCTGCGTATAGCTGCTGCAGTCCGCAGCCTTCAGTACAACTTCACCCAAGGCATAACCCCAGCCCAGAGCCAGGCTCTTGTCAGCCGTTGTTTCAGCCATAAGATAATGCATAACCTGCGTTAATACGTCCTGTTCCTCCGTAAGCACACAGCCACCGGCCAAGGCATATTTAGCTTGCAGACGCTGCAGCAAATCCGCCTTTCCCTCATCTCCGGCCCGGATTTCAATATGCACAATTCCCAGCTCACGCGCTCTTGCCAGCATCTTGCTGACAGATGGACGTGACACGTTCAAGCGTTGTGCAATTTGCGCCTGCGTCAGATTGCTTTCATAATATAAACGGGCAGCAGCTACAAGCTGTGCCCGTTCATGAACCGATAGCATTTATTTAACTTCTTCCATTAATTCGAACAGAATACCGTCCTTCATGATGAAAGCAATGCGGGTATGCTCATCAGCCATCCAGGGCTCAACGATAACCTTATTTTCTGCCAGCTGCTTATCAAGGTCATCAACCTTATAAGCTACATGCACTAAGGTCTGCAGCTCTTCCGGCAACGGAGTATCTTTGTCGAAACGCAGGTATTCAATATGAAATTCATTGGTATCAGGAGTAATGAGATGTGTCTTTATGCCTTCAGCATAAATTTCGCCTTCTCTTGCAACAGTTGTCGGTACGCCGACATGCATAAATTCTTTCATTTAATCCACATCCTTCTGCCATAACTCATAAGCATGGTAAGCAACCTCCGGCGTTGCATTTTCGTGTACAACCATACGGATTGCACGCAGCATTGCCTTCGGTGCGGCAGCCTGCAAAACGTTACGTCCCATATCAACACCGGCAGCGCCTTCATTTACGGCACGGTAAGCCATTTCCAGTGCATCACGCTCAGGAATTTTCTTGCCGCCGGCAATTACGATAGGTACAGGACAAGCCGCAGTAACCTGTTCGAAGTTATCACAATAGTAGGTTTTGATGATATGTGCGCCAGTTTCGGCCAGCAGACGTGTAGCCAGGGAGAAATAACGCGTGGTACGCTCCATCTCCTTGCCAACTGCTACAACACCGAGAACAGGAATTGCAAAACGTTCGCCCATATTTACATAATAAGACAAATTGCGCAGGGAGTCAAGCTCGCCAGCCGAGCCTACAAAGCATTGAACTGCCATGCAGGAAGCATTCATGCGGATAGCATCTTCAATTTCTACGCCCACATTGCCAAAGCTCATGTCGTCCTTGAGTACGCTGGTGTCAGCAGTACAGCGCAGAGCAACAGCCTTGTGATGGTTAGCGGGAATGCAGGTACGCAAAGCACCTCTTGTTGCCATCAGGCAATCCGCATATTGCATCAGCGGCGGAATTGTCAGATCAAGACGTTCCAGACCTGCGGTAGAGCCCATAATATAACCATGGTCAAAAGCCAGCATAATAGTGCGGCCGTCATCAGCAAAAATCTGTCCCAGACGAGATTGCATGCCCCAGCCTGCGGATGCGTGTCCCTTTACCGGGAACGGACGCTCCGGCGGAGCAATGCCGATGCCATAATCTTTTGCCAGTACATTACCTTCTTTATCTGCCATATTCAGTCACCTGCTTAATTTCTGTAGTACGGAGTGCGGCACGGAGCATTCCAGTAGCCAAGCAGCTCGTCATCCATACGCGCAATGAACATCTGGAAGCCTGCGGTTTCCTGTACGGTAAGTATTTCGCCTACAGCACTTGCCACAACCTCAATACCTTTTTCTGCCAACAGCTTATGGCAGGCACGGAAAACAATCAGCTGTTCCATCAGAGTAGTAGCACCGCTGCCGTTGATAACAACCATCAGCTTTTCGCCTGCTTTTACGTCCAGATCCTTCAGCAGAGCGTCCATCATAATTGCAGCTGTTTCGTCAGCAGATTTCATCGGCTGAGTACCGCCACCGCCTTCACCATGCTGGCCCATGCCGACTTCCATAGTGCCTTCGGCAATATGAGCGATTTCCATACCGGTTGCGGGATGAGTAGCACCTTTAGTAGCAACAGCGATAGTTGCCATGTTATCAGCAAATTTTTGTGCAATAGCAGCAACCTCTTCCAAGGATTTGCCTGCAGCAGCTGCAGCACCGGCAATCTTGTACAGAGGAACGCAGCCAACCAGACCACGGCGGTCGTCAGCGTTTTCACGCGGAGCATTGGCAACATCTTCCTGAGTTACAACCTTAACAACATTGATGCCCAGTTTTTTCACCTGTTTCATGGTCAGGTTGCCGGTCAGCATATCACCTGCATGGTTAAGTACAACGAAAAGTACGCCATGACCTTTATCAGCCATCTTAATTGCTTCTACGCAAGCCTGAGGGCCGGGTGCAGCAAAAATATTACCTGCAACAGAAATATCAATCATACCTTCGCCGACAAAGCCGCTGATAGCGGGCTCATGGCCGGTGCCGCCCAAGGTTACGATGGTTACGCGGTCTGCCTCTGCCAATTTCTTGTTTACAATGAGGTTTCCATGCTCCAGAGTGATGATATCAGGATTAGATAACACAAGACCTTCCAATAATTCACTTGTCAGATTTTCCGGATTGTTAATGAATTTTTGCATAATGACGCCTCCGTTTTTATTTATTTTATTGTTTTTTAAGCTTGCGCTTTATCAGCAAATCAAATTGCCGCAGCCATCGCTGTCAGCAGAATAGAAATAGACGTTGCACCGGGGTCCTTAGTACCCAGGCTGCGTTCACCGACGTTTTTGGCACGACCGAAGCGTGCTACCATGTCAGCAGTTTTTTCTGCGCCCTCGGCTGCAGCCTTGCCCATAGCAGCAAAGACAGCCTTCGCATCACCTTCGGCAGCCATACCTGCTTCAAGTGCGGGATACAGAGCATCAACCATCGTCTTATCACCGATTTTAGCCTTGGAAATATCCTCAAAATCCTCTTTAGCCTGAGCCAGCATAGCATGAAGCTCTTCCAAAGAAACTTCCTTAGCATCCTCAGGTGCAGCATCGGCAAGTCCGCCAAAAACAGTGCCCCATAAAGGTCCTGCACTGCCGCCGTTGCTGTTCATAAAAGCCATGCTCAAATCATCAAGTAAATCTTTAATATTAGCACTGTCATGCGCTTCTACCTTGTTTTTCATGGACTCTGCCATACGCGCGATAGTAACGCCATGGTCACCGTCACCGGCTACGCTGTCCAGCTCACACAGCATTTTACTTTTTTCTTCAAGCTCAACTGCTGCTGCCAAAAGCATTTTTTCCAACATTTCTAACGTAAGCATAGTTTATCCGCTCCTTTCGTCACCCTCATTGTAGCATTTGTCAGAACATATGTAAATAATATTTCTGAAATTTATTTCTTTTTTGCTTAAAAAAAGTTCGTCGCACAAAGCACGACGAACTTAAAATTTTCAATATCTGATTATCAGTCACAATTACATCAGGCTGGAAGGATCAACCTGCTCGCCATAATGAATAACTTCAAAATGCAGATGTGGACCGGTGCTATAACCGGTGCTACCGACATAACCGATAATCTCACCTTTTTTCACATATTGGCCTGCACTGCAGACAACTCTGCTCATATGTCCGTAGGCTGTCTGGTAGCCATAATCATGGTTGATACGTGCATAAATTCCATAACCGCCATACCAGCCTGCCTGCTGTACATAGCCTGCTGCACTGGCATAAACCGGCTCGCCATAATCAATAGCAATATCAATACCAGGATGCCAGTCACGGCCATAACCGCCAAAGGGATTAGCGCGACCGCCGAAAGAAGAGGAAATATAACCTCCGCTAGTAGGCCATTGGCTAGGAGTAACCTCACGACGATAATTCTCAGCTTCAATAGCGCTCAGCAAATTTTCCAAATCTGCCTTTTTAGCATCGGCCTCAAGACCAATGTTCTTTTCCTGCTCCAGCACAATATTTGCCGGATTAGCGGAACCCAATACAGGACCGCCCTGACCTGCATAATCGGAAGCATTGCTCTTAGGAGGAAGCTGTGCACCGCTTTTTTCCATCTGGCTACGAACCTGATCTTCCAGCTTAGACAAAGCTGCCAGCTTTTTCTGGTTGGTTTCTGCCATCAGGCGTAATTGTCTGATAGTCTGCTCCTGCTCGGATTTAGTCTGCTTATAAGCAGCCAGCTCCTGCTTCTGCTGCTCGTTTTGCACAGCAAAATGAGCCAGTACACCGATAGTACAAGACACAAAAACAAGGAATGAAGCAACTGCTGTCAAAGCATATTTCAAATGAGTCTTTTTTACATGGGTTTTAGCGATATTCTGACCGTCTGCCGGAATAAACCAGAAGGTAAAATGCTGATTGCGGCGCCAAGTACTGAGCAGCGCATGATAGCGTGCTTTCATACGTCCGACAATCTCCTGCTGCTTAGCCTGCAGCTTATTCACAATGCTCATAACATGCAGACGCACGCGACGCTCAAGCATAGTCAGTTGAATTTTTGCAACAGCTGCGGCAACAGCTATTACGGCCTTCACCTGAGCAACAATCGCAACTATTTTTTCTAAACAGCCATTGTATAATAACTGCACTTTTTCTAACAGCTTGGCAACCAGTTCGCTTGCCTGTGCTTTACAGTGATTATATAATGATTGCACTTCTTCTGCCAGCTTAGCATACAATTCGTTTACTTTTTTTCCGCAACAATCATATATTGATTGCATTTTCTCATTACATCGCTCCAAGAAATTTTGACTCATCCTGATACTCCTTTTATTTTTAATATCTATTAAACTGCTATGCTTTTATTTTTTACGAAGCTAATACAACGTTTATATTTTAATACTTTTCACGCATTTAGTCAAATTTTTGACTAAAATTCCGCCCGGACTATCATTAAGCTTGCGAAATAAATTATGCACAATATATTTTCCTTAGCAGCTGCTGCCTCCCCGCAGATTCTAGGCTTTTATTTTACATTATAGCATCAGGCAGGAAATTAAATTATATAGTAATTTTAAAAGTACATCTGTTTTATACTGTATGAAATTTTTCTGCTCATACGTTACTTTGCGTATTTATAATGTTTTGCTTACTTGACAAACACCGCTCTCTTTTGTAAGATAGATATATAATATGGGGGTATAGCTCAGCTGGGAGAGCGCTTGAATGGCATTCAAGAGGTCAGCGGATCGATCCCGCTTATCTCCACCAGAATTTACTAAGCCGTTGGTTTGACCAACGGCTTTTTTATTGCAGAGCATCTATTTTCTAGCCAAATTCTCTGTTACCGCAAAGCGAAATTGAAACCAAATTGCAACCAACAAGCATTATTTTTACCCGCGCATAAAAACAGCACCCACGCGAAACCCGCATGGGTGCTTGATTTTTTAATGGAGCTACTGACGGGATTTGAACCTGCGACCTACTGATTACGAATTCAAGCCTCTCTCCTCTAGCATTATTACCCACAATATATGGTGTATATAAGCTATCATTTCTCCATATATAGCACAATTATAAGCAAACTTTAAATTTAATGACAGCATTAACACCTATATTAGAGCGACAATAGGTAGACAACGCGCAATTCCCAGACAATTGGGGTGCCCACCGGCGTGGGTGGGGCCACAATTTGCACAACAGTAAGAGTATTTATTTCAGCCTATCCCTTGTTAGATAAGCCCCCTCTGGGGGTTTGGGGGCAAGCTAACATTAATATTTTTGATTTTAGTACCGGTATTATCTTTTCCTTGCTGTTCGCGCTAGCGTAATTTTTTGCAGGGTAGCTTGCTACCCGAGAAAAATTCTTTACATTTTTCTTTTTATTTTGCACTTAAATTTCTCACATCAAAAACCAGCTTAGTTACTTTAAAACTGCATATTTTAAAAGGTAAAAACATCCTTGCAGAGTACAAAAAGTCACTGATTTATGAATACGTGGCGAGAAAGGATTGCCTGTTAAAGATTTTTGACATCAATTTTTGTATGTGCTAAACTTTGAACAAGAAGGAAGGCTTAAAGCATTGTTAGTTAATCGAGGTGTTTGCTTATGACTAATACGTTAAATACTGCTTTTTTAAGCAATAAAGGCGAATACACTTTTTTTAAGTTTCGTGATAGAGTGATAACTTTTTTGACTGGAAAACGATTAGAAAGATATATAAAAGTTTTAGAATGGGATAATGGCTATATAGTTGTACTATGTAAGAATAAAAATGAAGATAAACTAGACGAGGATTATATAGATTTATTACCGATTTTGGATAATCTGTATATTGAACCTCAGAAGTTTCTTGCACCAATAAAAAGGGTTGAGGTTAGTTATAACTGAAGCCAAAAAATGATGATAACCTTATGTCCTAGAACTGGCGTAAGCCTAAGTACAACATTATGGAATGGTCCCAAGAACATGACAAGATGAGCAAAGGCTTGACGCTTAGCAAGGACGAACTGGAAGCGCTGAAATGTATTCTGGAGGAACAGGAGTTTTCATTCTAGTGAAATCAAAATATAACTTTATTGCTAATAATCACAATGGGTTTTATGCAGCTTGTCATGGCAATCACTATGCAATAGTACTAGATTATTCAAGTATGCTTCGGCTTTTTCCGGACAATCATAATAGCATAGCTCACAATTAGGTGTCATCGCGTAAATCATGCCATTGTCTCTAGGAAAAAAGCATTTGATTTCACTTGTTCTAGATCCGCAATAGCGCAAATAACTGAGATGATGTACATTAGCTTGTGATTCTGGACTAATTAGCTTGCCACATGCAGGACAGCGACCATACTGCCTAAGCTTCAATACATGACGTATAAACGGGTTATGTGTGCAATGCATGTGGGCCAGAAAGCGATCTTCTCTACCAAGTGCTTTATGCGCTTGACGTGCTTTTGGGTACTCTAATGTCGGTACGGTTGGTTGGATTAAATTTAACATTTTTAGACATTTCCTTTTATTTTAAGATGCCTAAATCATCAGCGTGGCTGACACATTAAGTCATAGAGCAGAGTTCAGCGAAGCGAAGCGCAGCTGAAAAGCTCTTGACTTACTGTGCCAGCTGCGCTACTTAATTGCCATAATACTCATTATAATGCTATAATTATCTTGAAAAGTTATAATAACAGTAAGGGAAATGTGCGATGAATAACATAGACATGATTATTTCTGATCTTATACCACAATTACTTCGAATCTTCACTGCTCCCAATGTCAAAGAAATAATATTATACGGCTCTCTCGCACGAGGAACCGCAACATCAGAATCAGATATAGATATAGCGGTAATTCTCGACGATTATACGGATAAAATGCACGATGAGATGATTGACTTTGTTGTAGATTTAGAACTAAAATACAATAAAGTTATATCCGTGCTCCTGATATACAATAAGCAATTTAATGAATGGGGTAATATTGCACCGTTTTTCCAAAACATCAAAAAAGACGGGAAGGTATTATGGAAATCTACATTCTGATATGTCAATGGGTAGCCAAAATACTCTTGCTCTTAATATCTTCTAATGATATAATTGATTTAGTTGCACGGGTAGCTTCGCATACGCGTTGAGGTCGTGCCTGGCTGTGTGAGCCAGTGGCATCTGTCGAGCTTGACAGGTGCTTTTTTATTTATTACGAAAGAGGTGATTCCTATGCAGATACTATATTCCTACACTCCTGAAGAAGTGGAAAACTTTGAAGCTAGATTGAAGCTGGCTGAAGAGCGTGCTGCTTTCTTTGAACAAGCTTACAAACAAGAGCAAGCGAAAAACGCTAAGCTGCAGCAACAGCAAAAAGCAGATTAACATGCTCATTATTTAGGCTATAAATCTCTCACATCGCCTTGTATATCCTTAGTACAAGGAGCTTTAAATTTATATATGTTTAAGCTCGTAATTGCTCGCTAACTCATAATAGCCTGCTTTTACGAGCTTTTCTTTTGGCTGACCTATTTAGAGTGCCGTGTTTCATGCATCTGAGCGCGTGGTGGATTTGCAATACTTAGTTATAGCCAATGCTGAGCGAAGATAGAAAAGGCTGGGGCAAGCCCCAGCCTTTGAACACTATGTTAGATTTCTACTTTTTTATCATATTCTACAGAAGTACAAGCAAGTACATCTGTTGCTGCTCCTGTATTTGCTGAGATTTCTCAAGCCCTACCTGTAAAAACTGCTCCTGCTAATGTTGCTGCAACTTGTTCTTGCAATTTACGAGAGTGAAATAATTTGAATATGAAAAAAGACCGCCGGCGGCGGTCTTTTTTCATATGGGGACGTTTTAACGGGTGCCTGTTTGACGCTTACGAACAATCTTATCATAGGAAAGTTTTCCTGTTGCAAAATCGAGCTTTGTTATAATCTTTGTAGGTTGATCATCAATATATCTTTTAAGAATGTCGTTATTCATGCTATTCCCCTCCGAATATTATCTACATGCTTAATATTTGAGCAAAGCCTTTATGGAATCCATAATTTGCTCGTAAGTAATATTCTTTGCATAGGAAAACTGCTTGCGGTATTTATCCCACATCGTTTTGAGTTCCGGACTTTCTTCAATGTTATGAAGAATACTTGGAACATCTGCAATCTGATTTGTAGTACCGCGGTGATTTGCCGTTGCTTTCAATGCATCCTCAAAGACCGTAATATCAAATTTCTGCGTTGTAGTCAGTATGTAGGCATCGTAAAAATCTCTTGGACGGGTGTTGAATATGCCGCGTCGCAAAATGGTTTCCACCTTTTCCGCCATAACTGTTTCAATGTTGTATGCCCAAAGCTCGTATGATTTCTCGTCATCAAAAATCTCGGAGAAATTGTACTGCACCGCATGAGGCGTAATTACGTCTCCGGTGGATACATCAATGCTAAGCGGTGTTAGCATAATATCGAACCTGGCATTTAGCATGACACGATATCCGCCGTAAATGTCATCTTTACGGATGGGAGAGATTGTGCCAATTTCATACACAACGCCGTCATCGAATGCGATGCTGCAGATGTCTTCCAACGCACTGCGAATTGCTTCCGGTGTTAAAGGAAGGTTTTTGAGCGTAGTATCCATATCCATCGTTGCGCGGTTGTCGAGACCAACAATCGCTGCTACCAACATTCCACCCTTTAATACAAATTTTTCTTTGTATTCAGAAGCAGACAAACGGACAAGCAAACGCTCAAACATATAGTTCTGCAAAATGACCTGTGCAGGAATATTTTTCTGCTTGGCAATATTGCGAATTTTCGCTTTCAGACTCATTGCTTTACTCACAGAAGCACCTCCAAATACTGACGCAGGATATTAGACACTCGCATCTTTTTTGCGTAAGAGTTTAGTTTGTTCAAATCTTTCTTTGGGTTAGCTGCATACAGTTTTAATGCCGCAAGGAAAGTTTCTGTTCCCAACTTGTTGCGACTGCGGATTATATCGCAGACCGTGCGTTCAAGATCGTATGCGGTAACATCATTTCCTGCAGATGTCTTCATCGTTGTTTTGCCAAGCTCAAATAATTCGGGTTTGATGTAATATACCTTGCATTCAGATTTGATTGCTGCAGATGGAATACAACCGGACGGTGCTGTAACCGTATGCTCGAATGGGGTTCTGTCTGAAATCCCATGAAGGTAAAGGGCTGTTTCATGAGAAAATATTACTCTTTCAGAACGATTACTGATTGTCAACAACTCATCCTGCATATCATCAGGAAGAATGTACTGACCTTTTACAATGCGTTGTATTTTATCTTCTTTGCACAACTTATAAAGCATTGCTTTGGATATGCCATGTTGTGCTGCTATTTTTGTTTTGATAATTCCGCCATGCGATTTTGCAATAGCGGTAAGTTCAGTCATGTAATCCATACACTCACCTCAATTACGTCAACTCAATAATATTATATTTATAATTACGATTTAAGTCAACAGCTTCGAGCACTCATTCGAAAAATATTTAATAAGGGTACACCGCTGGGCAAAAAAAGAGTCGGCATTTTCATACCAACTCTACTAATTTGATTTCGACAATATCGCCTAGTTTTTTATTGTTTTGGCTTATTACTATAATCTAAAGGTTCTTTTCTTCATGTACTTCACCAAAGCCGCTCTTGATTTGCTCCTTACTTCTATCAAGCTTAGCAAGGTATTCTGCATTGCGGGCATTTTTCATAAGCTGATTATAATTATCAAGGCTCATAATAACAATGCTCTTTGATTTTTTACGAGTAACAATAATAGTTTGATTATTATCACTTGCTTCATCACAATAATCTTTTAAATTGTTTTTTAGAGTAGAGTAGTTTATAGCTAACATAGTTATAGGCCCCCCTTTGCTTCAAGAATGTAAGACAAAATCAGTGAATTTGTTCATGTATACCAACGCGCTATATTTACCAAACTCACCAATGCCCACAATATCTATACTTTACGTAGTGTAGCTCTTCCAATAACAGCTTGTTTAACAGCGGAGTGCATGCAAGTATCGTAAGTCCTTCATTGTACCATGGCAAGGTTTTTCTATAATCAGCTAAAATCTCTTCAGCCTCTGATTTGGTGAATCGTCTCACAATATCCTCTTTTTCAATTCTTATCAACAAATGCAAGAGGACATTATGGACTAAAGTTGTATTGAATACAACATTCATACGAGCAAGTATAAATATTACAGCAAAATCTAAAAACAACAGCTTATACAACAAATTAATATCAGTATAAATCTGCATTTTTACTGGGAGTATGAATAAAGCTAAGCTTATCAAAAATAAAACGATATCGTATATTTTTTCTAGCTTACTTTTTCTCCAAAAAATGCCATAGCCAGATTTGTTAATACAAATGTACGATGAGAATGTCATTTTTAGCTCAAAATAGCGAATTGCCAATAAACATCCTATCAATCCTTCAGCAAATAAAAGCATCATTAATACCTGTTCGACCATCTCATCCCCTCCTTGCCTTTATTATAGCAGAGCATGATACATCAGTCCATTGTATACATATTATATAGCAACATAAACATCATAACTTTAATTATGAATATACCAATAATTAGTGTTATAACGTTAATTATTAATATATCTGTAGTTAACTTTATAACTTCAATTATTGATATAACTATAGTTAGAATACTAACATAGATAACTATAATAATACGCTTGCTAAAGCTAAAATTCCCATCCATTATTTTTCTTGGTTTTATTACTTAAATCCACAGTCATCTTATTTTGTTTTATATTTTCCCTGCCGGCATTAATGATATTGCGTAACAGATTATTTATATCATTCCTTGCGTCAAATATAGCTGATGCTCCATTGCCAAGTTCTGGAGCCCGATATTTAGATTTCATTCTGTAATGCAGGTGTGGGTTTATTTTTCTGCCAACTTCGATGATTTCTTTTCGTAATTCTTTGTATTCGCTATTTAATTTTTGATTTTCCATGTCTTTATTTTGTTCAAGCATTTCTTTCATTAATTTTTTATACCATTTATCACCCGCTTCGGAGCTGATGAAGCTGCGTATTTCCGCATCTTGTTTTTCATAATCAGTTTTTAGGATTTTGTAAGCTCGTCCTTTTTCGTTATATTCTGCTCGTATATTATTGGGCATAGATTCTTTGGGACCGTATAGTCTTAAGATTTCTTTAAGTCTAGTTTTAAGGCTGATTATTGCTTCACCTTCTTTTTGCAATTTTTCAAATCTGCCGCTGGTCATAATATTAAGTACCTTGCTTGGCATTTGATCAATCGGAGTTATTGTTTTTTCAATTCTTATAATTGCAGATTCATTATATTTTATTTGGTTGTTAACTGAACCAAGTAATTTTACAAAATCTTTTCTGATGATTTCGCCGGACATAGTAAGTTCGGCTAATCGTTTTTCACTATATTCCTTTTCTTTACGTTCTAACTCAATTTGTTTTTTGTATTTTAATTCAGCAGCTTTACGTGCTTTTTGAATTTTATCTATAATAACGCCAAAAGCCTTGGCACTAATTTGATAAATTTTGTCCAAGGTATTGTCGATATTATCTTGATCATAACCATTTTCTTCAATGATTTTTTTGGTTTTATATGCGAGAGCCGGGCCAAGATGTTCCTGGGGAGTACGGTTTAAAAATTCAACCATATCTTCATCTTCTGCTTCAGCTGCTATATCACGTTGCGCTTTTAAAGTTTTGCAGGATACAACTTTATCTATTCCATGAGTTTTATATTCGGCATTAATCATGTCTTTCCAGGATTGACGAATCAATTTTAAATTATCTTTGCTTTCTGTATATCCAGAAAATCTTCTATCTTTTTGATAGCCACCATTTTTAGGATTTTTAGCATTGTATCTTTTAAAAAATTTAGAGGGCGATTTGGCTTTTACCATTTCATCGTCTACAATACGTTCGCAAATCATTATATGTGCATGTATTTGCTCTTGTGACTCGTCGAATGTAGCAGGCTTGCTATGGATAGCATATGCCCACACTTTATTATTCCCGATATGGGTAGTAATAAAATCATTTACTAACTTTTCGTTTTCTTTATGCGTTAGTTCATTTGGTAAAGCTATTTCGAACTCTGTATAAGCTCTGCCATTAGCACGTTCATATCTATCAGCACACGCAAAGAAGGCAGATGCAGACATAGCCCAACGCGGGAGATTGGCATCTTTATAGACCAATTCTTCCGCACGTTTTCCCCCGCTGTAGCGTCCTTCACGCAATATGTAATCTGCGTGCTGCTCTGCAGTACCCACTTTTCCATTTTTAAGGCTTAAATGATAGGTTGCCATGTCTGCTTTCTTCTTTCAAAAACAAAAAATCCTTAAGCAATTCCTGCAGATATAATCTGCAATTGATGAGGGACCAATGGTCCTCATCCTCCTTGCTTAAGGATTGTGTTATATTTTATTATTTTTAGCATCCTCGCACTGCGTTTCCACCAAGGCGTAGCCTTGGTATTGGAAACGCGTAAGTGCGCCTAACGCTACGCGCTAGGAAGAGCACGCAAAATTCGTTACTCATCTGATTCATTTTAACACAATAGTTTGCTCATATCAAGGGATTTTTGAAATATCGTTGTATAAAAATAGCCCTAGCTTTATAGTTGCTAGGGCTCAATATTAAAGCTTTTATTCATTTATACTACACGTTTTATAGAAATCCCTAAAGTAATCTGGCCCGGTTTCCCATAATCCAGTTTCAAAATCATATAGGGCTGTATAAGCATTAGAATTTATAATTTTGTTTCTAGCTTCTTGCAATGTGATCCCTTCTTCATCAGCCATATCCATAATAGCATCTGTTAGAATCAAATCGGCACAAAACATTTTTTGTTCGATAATTTTATCATTAACAGTTTCTGGTTTATTACAAGTTTCACCTTCAAGCTTAATACCATTCACTTTTAACATCTCCCAAATATCGTTAACAGCACACTCGTCACTACTTAACCTTAACATATCATACGTATCTTCAATATACTTCCATACACCATACGTCTCAAACAATTTATTAGTAGCAGTAGGCAAAACTTGCAATTTTTCGCAGAACATTCTAAAGATACGTGCTTCAAAAAAGATAAGTTCATTTAACATGATTGCGTTCCTCCTTAATACTAATATTGTAGCTCACACACTAAAAAACAACAACACATTCAGCTATGCTATATTGATTTTATTAATACTGTTTTTGGTTAATTCATCTATTTTATCGTACCGGTACTTTATAGGTAACAATATTTTTCAACGATAGCGCTAGCGTCGTAAGGTAATATTTACCAATGCCACAAAACCACTGCATTTCTATTGTGGTCCTTACCCAGTGCTCTCCAATCAAAAATTCAAATGTGTTGCCACAATGCAGTTCTCGTTCGTCTCCTTCCGCTTCTCCTTTAATTACAAACCTATCAATATCTTGTTTGTACACTAATCGTTTCATATAATATCGCTCCCTTCAGACCAAGTATTTACATTATAACAAATCTAATTTTGCGAATGTATCAGCAGCATGTTTTTGGAGATTTGGCACCAGATTATAGTATATGTTAAGCGTTGTAGAGACCGAACTGTGCCCAAGACGTTCGCTCACAGCTTTAATATTTTCGCCTGCTAGCAACAGCAGCGTTGCATGAGTATGCCGCAGGCCGTGAAAATTAAACCCTTCTGGTAAACCAGCTGCTTTAACTAATTTTCGCCAATAACGGCGATAAAAATTAGTGTGATTGTACATTTTTCCCCAACTATTTGTAAAAACCAAATTAATGTCATTATCAAAAATCGAATGGTATTGCTTTGCATAACGGTTCTGATATTCCCGCCATTCTTTCAGCAAGTTGATTGTTTTTTCATCTATTTGGATAAGTCTTTGAGACCTTATCGTTTTTAATGTTCCCAGTTCTCTACCGTTAGATCTATGCTGCAAATTTCTTCTAACCATAATATTAAATTTATCAAAATCAACATCATCCCAAGTTAAACCAAATAGCTCCCCTATTCTCATTCCAGTAGCAATATCCAAAGCAATAGCATAGTAATAACACTTTCGTAAGTACTTTTTCTCTTCATCTTCTATAAAATCCTGTTTGACATCAGTATAAATATAATCTGCTTTAGATGCAGCACTTAATAACGCTATTACCTGTTTTTTTGATAAAGCAATTACTTTTTTATCTGCTTTTTTTAACGGCTTAGTAGTTGCAGCTGGATTCATTCTTATGACTCCATTTTTTACAGCATATTCCAAGCATGTTTTTAACGTTCTTCGCATACCGTTAATTGTAGTTGCTGATAATGGCCTGCCTTTTTTACCAATTTCACCAACCATTTGGTTAAAAAACTCCTGTAGCATTATAGGTGTTAAATCCTTCACCTTCTTCTCTCCTAAATTAGGATTAATATAATTGCGAAGAAACATATCATAATAATCGTAAGTGCTTATTTTAATAGTGGGTTTTATCACCGTAAGCCAATTACTGCTCCAATCAGCTAATTTTACATCTGATATATTAAGCTCTTTCTTACTTTGATACTCCTTAATTTTTTCTTGCAACCCTTTTTTGGTCTTAGCTGTTAAATATTTCTCATGCTTTAACCCATCCTCTCCTAAAAATTTCAATCGCCAAATATAACGATCATGCTTATTGTCATATCTTATAGATCCTTCACCTTTTGCTCGTCTCACCATTTATACCGACCTCCTCTCCGAATTTGCTTGCCTTGCGGAAATTCGAAATTCTAATGGTAATCTGATTATTATGTTTCTTATCTATTAATATCGTAAAATTATGATAATTGTAGCTATCACCAATCTTGTTTATTTCTCCAATAGCAGTCCTTAAGTAACGATTAAATGCCTTATTTTCTTCATTCTCATTTCTTCCGACACGCCTCCCTAACTCATCATAACTAACACGTATTACACCATTTGCTTCAATGGCACGCCTGAGTACGTACAAATATAATTTATACGAGTACTTTCTTTTTAATTTCATCGATATAAGTATATTTTGAGATAAATTTCTCCCAATCCAGTCATAATACCGCATTAAAAATGGATTTATTTCATACATCACACAAACCTTTCTTTTATCATTTTCATCGGTGAAAATAGCCAAATTTATTACTATACTTGATCGTATATTAGCTTTATTGTTCACAGCCTTACGCGATATATCAAGTATAACAAAGCTTAAACGTTGAAAAAAATCATAAAATTTATTGTAATCTTTTGATCCTGGACGTTTAATCCCCTTTATATAAAAATAATCACACGCTGATACAAAATGCATCTTTTGCGAAACTGTATTGTTATTCGATGCCCACCAAACGACAAAATCGACAAACTGATGTAGCTCTATGCTTAACTCATGATTGTATTCTTTTAAATTGTATTTTGTATCTATCAAATCATACATTGGTCTAATAATTTGATTATAGCGATCAATCTCCTTCATAGTTATTTCCTTTCGCCAAAGCTATTTGCTGCTTAACCCACCAGCAGGGCACAAAAATCCTACGCATGACACGTATAGATGGTATTTGGCCTGTATGTACCATATTTTGAAGCGTTGCTATAGATATTTCTTGCCCATATATCTCCTCTCTAATCTCTTTTAGCGTGTAAAATAATTTTTCCTTTTCCATAGTTGCCTCCTTTTTGTGCCTTTTTGTGATATGTGGTATAATTTATTGTAGTTAGGTTTTATTGTGTGCTAAATTATTTTTAACGTTATTGCTAGTTATATTTTAGCATTGCTATATTATCAACGCAACCTTTAGATTGTAAAAAAAATGTGAATTCAATGAAGGGATATTATTATGTTATCTTTTAGTGAGAGTATCAAATTACTGAGAACAGCATATAAATTATCTACAAGAGATTTGGCAATGATTCTAGATATCAAAGCCCCCTCTATTACTGCGTGGGAAAGCGGCAAAAGCCAGCCGACACTCGAAATGTTTAAGAGTATCTGTAATTTATTTGCTGTTTCTAGCGATTTCATGCTTGGTTTTTCTTCAAAAATATACAACGAAGATTTTCTCCTTGAGTTAGAGAAAGAATTAACTGCTTTTTGCTTTAGCGAGCATTACTCTGGATCTCATAAAGACCTTATACATGATTTTCCACTCCCTCAAAAATATATTGATGAAAAGCTAAGAGTAAGCAGCTATACCCAAGTTATGAGGGCAAATATTATTTTTTTGACACGCATGTATATTGCATATCGCATTGCCCGCTATACAATAGCTTCACCCTCTGAACAACGTTATTGTAAAGCTCTGATAGACAACAAAGACCTCCTAAAGAAATACGAGGATCAGGAGTACATGTACATATGCCGCCTAAACGATGCTCTTTTCAAAAGCACTATTGATCCCATTTACGATATCGAGCAACTTCTTCATCAACGAGGCTTGGGCTAACTCCAGATTTAAACATAAAAACCAGTGAAGTTTTACCATCATGAACCGACCCCCTAAAGTTAGACCTAAAAATCTAATTTTAGGAGGTCGGTTTTT
>NZ_CAUDZA010000013.1:0-57564 GCF_958453765.1 Phascolarctobacterium succinatutens
AAGGCAGAAGAAAAGAATGCAACTGCAAAGCGTCTTTTAAGTATGGGATTATCTGTAGAGGATATTGCTAAGGCTACTTTACTTTCCATTGAGCAGGTTGAAGCAATTAAGGCGGAATGAATTTGATAAAGATTTTTTCTTACAGTAAAGGCGTTCTCCCGCAGGGGAGAACGCCTTTTGCAGTAAGAAATGCTATTGGAATACGTAATGCATCAGCATACTTTATACGTCCTTTAGACAGGCGTCCAGCGCTTGGGCAACGTCACTGCATTGCTCAAGGCTTGCTATCCAATTTTGTAAACGTAATGCCTTTGCTTCACCGTAAACAGGTACGGCAAGGCTCATAAACTTAGCGCAGAGCTCCTCCCAAGTCAGAGGATTTTCCGGATCTCCCTTAGGATAATCAACCTGCATTGTAAGAGTTTGTCCATTATGCAGCTGAATTTCTACTCTGGAAGCCAGCTTGGAAGCATCTGCTGCATGAAGCTGTTCCATAGCCTCATCACGGATAACCTCGATGCGCTGCATTAAATCCGTAAGCTCTTTGTTGTGGATACATTCCTCACTGAACTGCGCAATGCCTACTTCACCGAACTTCAGCATAGCAGCGGAGCAATATTGAATACTGAATTTGTCGCCGTAGGGAGTTTGCGGCTGAGGATTGTTGATCAGATAGTTGGTAATATCGTTGACGTACAGCTTAATTTTAGCGATATCCTTGGGCTGCAGGGAATGAGCCTTGCGCAGCTCCTGAATGGCGTAAAGTGCGGCATGGGCGTGCTTGCAGCAGGCGTAGGGCTTGAAGGAGTTGATGTCAATTTTCAGCTTGTCGGTGCTCATGCTTTCGGTAAGCTTTTCCAAATGCGGTTCTTTGACCATGGCACGGCAGAAGCCCTTTTCGCCTTCTAAAATTTCACTGGCTGCAGTAAAACCCTTCTGCGACAGATAAGCGCTGAGAACACCGCTGTAGGAAGCCTTGCCCGTGTGCAGCGGCTTGCTCATGGCACCCTCTTTTAAAAACTCCCACAGGCCTGCTGCCTGGGTACCGGCGCTGCCGTAACACATCAGTGTCTGCTGTGCGTCAAGACCGAGAGCGTTGGCGGCAGCAGCACCGGCGGCGATGGTGCCTGCGGTACCGGTAGTATGCCAAAAGAAGTAGGATTCCGGGATAACCGCTTCGCCTACGCGCCCGCTTGCTTCGTAGCCTGCACAAATTGCTGCGATGAGCTGCTTACCGCTTTTGTGTTCTGCCTCGCAGACAGCCAGCGCGGGAGAAACAACAACGCAGGCCGGATGGATAATAGACGGGTTATGCAGGTCATCGAAGTCCAGACT
Source organism: Phascolarctobacterium succinatutens (assembly GCF_958453765.1). Lineage (GTDB taxonomy): Bacteria > Bacillota > Negativicutes > Acidaminococcales > Acidaminococcaceae > Phascolarctobacterium_A > Phascolarctobacterium_A succinatutens_B. Next base: position 1,336 of record NZ_CAUDZA010000013.1, read on the forward strand.
GTGGGAAGCAGCACTGTTGATAAAGGCTGAGTTCAGGGCACTGGCCTTTTTGGCGGGAAGGCTGCCGAAAATATTCGCCTGTGGTGCATCACCCTGCAGGATAACATCATGTATAATACGTACCGGTTTTTCCTGCGAACCGCGGATAGCAATTCCCAGCCAGTCCAGCAGACATTTTTTAGCCATTTCGATGCTGTGAGCAGAAAGCTTTTCGTAGCACAATTCTGCGGTAAATTTTGCTAATGCTTTAGTTGTCATTGTTAATACCTGCCTTTGCTTTAATTTTAACTATTGCCATGGTATTCGCTGAATGAAGTGTGAATACCTGCCTTCTTACTTTATTTTTTTCTTCGGGCGGTATTCTGAGATAAACAGACCAGTCATCGTCAATATAGTGCCGAGTGCCACCAGCAGGGTGATTTTTTCCTGCAGGACAATAGCCGAGGTAATTACGGTGATGACGGGCACCATATAAATATAAACGCTGGCCTTTACTGCCCCCAACTCCCTAACTGCCAAATTCCAGGTGACGAAGCAGAGTGCGGAAGCACCCAGTCCCAGAAAGACGATATTGAAAAGATAGGTAGTATTGGCGAAGCGCGCCAGGTTCAGTTCAAAATCCAGAAAACCGAGCGCCGGCAGCATAAAGAGAATGCCGTAGAAAAAGGTTCTGCGTGTAGCGAGGATAACAGGATAACCATAGCTGCTGATTTTTTTTGTCAGCAGAGCATAAAACGCCCACACGACGGCAGCCGAAATAGCCAGCAAATCACCCAGTGGATTGAGCTGCATGGCTGCACCGTTGAAGCTGATGCAGGCGATGCCTGCCATTACGATGAAAAAGCCGATGATGAACTGTTTGCTTAAGCTGCCGGCAGAATGCATAAAATAATGCGCCAGCAGCGCAGTAAAGAAAGGCGCTGTGCTGCCGATTACGCTAACGTTGGAGGCTTGCGTATAGGTCAGGGCGATGTTTTCCAAAAGGTAGTAGAGGCAGATGCCGCAAAGGCCTGCGGCCATAAAAACAGGCTCCTGCTTTTTATCTGTTTTCAGCATTTTAGGATAGGCCAGCCAAAGGGCGAAAAAGGCCATAATAAAGCGGAAAAAAAGGATTTCCAGCGGCTGAAAGCCGGTAAGTAAAACCTTGGTAGAAATAAAGGTCGTGCCCCAGGTAGCAATCGTAATGATGGCAGCAAGGTGACCGATGTAGCGAGTGTTTTGCATTTGCTTAGGAATCTCCGTTCTTTTAGTGCGCAGTAAAACGCACTCTATGATTTTAGCAGACTAAAATCCTGCTATGAACAAACTATCCCCTCTGCCGGTATGACAGAAGGGATAGGCTTTAAGTTTTTATTTTGTGTGCTTGTCTTCGGCAGCCTGCTTATTGGGGGCTGCTGCTGCGTATTTCGTCAGTGCAACCTTAGTGATGTGGAAGTCACCTACGGCAGCGGGGCCGTCGATACAGCCGTTGGAGCAGGCCATGCCTTCGATATAGCTACAGTCGAGCTTGCCTGCGGCAGCAGCCTTAACCGTATCACGGCATTTGTCCAGTCCGGAGCAGTATTGCGCATTATGTACCTCACCGCCCATAGCGGCAACCGTATCCTGTACGGCTGCGCTTACGCCGGCCGTCAGCGGGAAGCTCAGGCCAAGCTTGGAGGCATCGCGTTCATAAGCAGTATCACCGCTCATTTCCGCAAATTTGATATCCTTGCCCTCCAGCATGCACATAATCTCTTCAAAGGTCAGCACGTAGTTGATGGTTTCGCGGTGCTCGCGTGCTTCCACCTTTTTGGCGATGCAGGGACCGATGAACACAGTAACTGCGTAAGGATATTTTTCCTTAATCAGCTCAGCGCAGGTGAGCATGGGGGAGGGAGTGTCGGAAATCTTGTCCGCAGCCTCCGGCACCTGCGTTTTAATCAGCTTAACGAAGGCAGGGCAGCAGGAGCTGGTCATAAAGCCCTGCTTGGCAGGAACCTTCTCCAGATATTCCTCTGCCTCCTTAACGCTGGTGATATCGGCGCCAACGCCAACCTCTACAACCTCGGCGAAGCCTGCTTTTTGCAGTGCCTCGTAAATTTGCGCCATGGTAATCTTCAAACCGTATTGGCCTACGATAGAAGGTGCCACAAGGGCGATAACCTGCTTGCCCTGCTGGATTTCGCGGATAACGCGGATAATATTGCTGCGCTCGTCAATGGCGCCGAAGGGGCAGGCATTGCGGCAGGCACCGCAGGAAACACACTTTTCGTGGTCAATGACAGCCTTGCGGTTTTCACCGATGCTGATGGCACCGATGGCGCAGGCACGCACGCAGGGACGATGGATTTCGATAATCGCACCGTAGGGGCACATCTGCTTGCAGCGTCCGCATTCGATACATTTTGTTTTATCGATAAAGGCGCGGTCCTGAATAATACTGATAGCCTTTTTCGGGCAGTTATTCATGCATTTGTGGGTAATGCAGTGACGGCACATATCGGTAACGTAATAAGCATCAATCGGGCATTGGTCGCAGGCTGCGGGGAGCACGTCGATAATCGGCAAATCCGTGCGCTCCGGCTCGTTCAGCGTCAGCTTGGCAGCCTCGATGATATTGCTGGAGCACTCCTGGCCCAGCGCCATATCAATACGGTTTTTCAGTACGGCTCTTTCTTTATAAACACAGCAGCGGTAGCGCGGAGTATCCTCGCGTACCTCCTGCAGAATATCGTAGACGTGGTCAGCCAACTCGTTATTCCAGGTGTAGCGGGATAAATGCTCCAGCACCATGCGGCGCAGCTGCGCAACAGCGGTTAATTCCATAAGGGTTCCTCCTTGGCAATTAGTTATATTGCGGTTTGTATTGCATACTCTATACTGTACAATTCTTTACAGAACGCAAAAATCCTGCTGAAGAGTATACGTAACGGTTTTAATAATGTTAAATTTGGTATTTTTCTAAACAGTTATATAGATGCATCTGTCAAAAAATCTCTGATATTTTTATGGATAATACCATTACGGCTCATATCGAATTCGTCGAGTGAAAGCACATATTTCGGATAATTATCGGTAATTTCATTGTAAACACCGAACTCACGTTGAATAGTTTCTTCTGCAGCCAATAAGTACGTAACTTGAATATAAATTTTTTTATCCTGTTTTTCACAGATAAAATCAATTTCTTTGGTATCTACCTTGCCGATGCTCACCTTATAACCACGGCGTAAAAGCTCCAGATAAACGATATTTTCCAAAATGAGATTGATATCCTTCATGTTGCCGCCGAAGACTGCTTCGCGGATGCCATGGTCAGCGACATAATATTTTTCGTTGATAGCAAGCAGCTTTTTACCTTGTATATCCTGACGTTTTACCTGATAAAACAGAAAAGCATCGGTGCAGGCTTTAACGTAGTTGATAATGGTTTCTGTTGCCATACTGCGTCCTTCGCTTTTCAAATATTTAGAAAGGACATTTGCAGAAAAAATGGTACCGATATTTGCAGTTATGTAGGTAAGTATGCGTTCAAGCATGTCAACATCACGTATATTGTTGCGGCGTACAATATCTTTCAGTTCTACTGATGTATATACATCCTGTAAATATTGTTTGCAGGCAGCTTCGTTATATTGCAGGGCTGCCAAATATGGCATTCCTCCGAAGTGCAGGTATTTCTTGAAGCAGTCTGCTTCACTTGTATTAGGCTGTATAGTATTATATAGCTCAATAAATTCAGAAAATGAAAAAGGATAAATAACAAATTCTACATAGCGTCCTGCTAAATAAGTGGCTAATTCACCGGATAGGAGCTTGGCATTGGAACCGGTGATATAAATATCACAATTAAGCTCTATACGTAAGGAATTAATACATTTTTCCCAATCTTTTACCTCTTGGATTTCATCAAAGAAAAGATAAATTTTTCCTGTTAAAGCTTGGGTTTGGCTTATTATTTCATCATGAAGAGACTGGGCATTGCAAAGCCTGGCAAAGCTCATATTTTCAAAATTATAGGAAATAAGCTGTTGGGGAGTAACTCCTTGTTGTAACAGCTCTTGTTTTATAAGATCTAACATAACAGATTTACCGCAACGTCGGATACCTGTAAGTACTTTTACTAAATCACTGTTAATGAATGGGCGGATTTTTTTCATGTAAGATTCTCTTTGGATCATGTAAATCACCTCACTATCTATATAATATATCAGTTATATCTGAAATTCAAGACGAAAATCAAATTTCTATCAGATATAACTGAATTTTTTTGTGATTTTAGATTTTTATCAGTTATATCTGATAAAAATTCTTGCTGTTGTAGTCGAAAATAAGCATACTTTTTTAGTATACGCAGAAAAAAATAAAAAATTTTCCTCTTACCCCCTTTACAAATTCAAATCCTAGTATTATAATAAGCGCATAAAGCAACAACGTGGTTGTTGGGTCGAAAGGTCCAAACTTCGTGGTTGCTTTTTCTTTTATATCAGCGGTGAGAATTATAATTTATATCTTACCTATGATAAGTGCAACGAAGCACCGTAGCAGCGCAGGGCGCAGCTGACGGTGCTTTCTTATTTACAGAGCCAGAGAGAAGAAAATCTGTAAAGCACAAAAAATGTAATTCAAATGAGGGGCTTACACTTCGTAAACCCAAGGAAATTCTCAGAGAGAAATTAGGGAGGTTTTAAAATGAATGATGTACCGAAACTGTTTGGCAGCTTAGTTTTTAACGAAAGCGTTATGAAGGACCGTCTGCCGACTGCAACCTATAAGGCATATAAGGCAGCAGTGCTGGCAGGCACTCCGCTGAATCTGGAAATTGCTAATATCATCGCCAATGCTATGAAGGACTGGGCTCTGGAGCATGGCTGCACTCATTTCACCCATTGGTTCCAACCGATGACCGGCATCACCGCTGAAAAGCATGAAAGCTTCATTTCTCCTACTGCTGAAGGCCGTGTAATCATGGACTTCTCCGGCAAAGAGCTGATTCAGGGCGAGCCTGATGCTTCCAGCTTCCCGTCCGGCGGCTTGCGTGCAACCTTCGAAGCCCGCGGCTATACAGCATGGGACCCGACCTCCTATGCATTTATCAAAGATAACTGCCTGTGCATTCCTACAGCCTTCTGCTCCTACACCGGCGAAGTGCTGGATAAAAAGACTCCGCTGCTGCGTTCCATGAATGCAGCCAGCAAAGCAGCCTGCAAGCTGCTGAAGCTGTTCGGCATTGATACTATCCGCGTCAACAGTACTGTTGGTCCGGAACAGGAATATTTCCTCGTAGATAAAAAAATGTGGGAAAAACGTAAAGACCTGGTTTACACCGGCCGTACCCTTTTCGGTGCGAAATCTCCGCGTGGCCAGGAACTGGACGACCACTACTTCGGCATTATCAAACAAAGAGTACTTTCCTTCATGAAGGATTTAGACGAGGAACTGTGGAAACTGGGCGTACTTGCTAAAACCGAGCATAACGAGGTTGCTCCGGCACAGCACGAGCTGGCACCTATCTTCACAACTACCAACGTAGCATCTGACCATAACCAGCTGATGATGGAGTTCATGAAACGTGTTGCTTTGCGCCATGGTCTTGTTTGCCTGCTGCATGAAAAACCTTTTGATGGTGTAAACGGCAGCGGTAAGCATAACAACTGGTCCTTATCTACGGAAGAAGGTCTTAACCTGCTGGATCCCGGCAAGGAGCCGTACAAAAACCTGCGCTTCCTGACCTTCCTGGCAGCAATTATCAAGGCTGTTGATGAATATCAGGATCTGCTGCGTGTATCTGTTGCCAGCGCCGGCAATGACCATCGTCTGGGCGCTAACGAAGCTCCTCCGGCTATCGTATCCATGTTCCTTGGCACTGAGCTGACTGCAGTTCTCGAAGCTATTGCAGCTGACAAGGTTTACAACGGCAACCCGGAAAGCTACATTAAAGTAAGCGACGATACCATTCCTGCTCTTGTTAAGGATAACACCGACAGAAACAGAACCTCTCCCTTCGCCTTCACCGGCAATAAATTTGAATTCCGTATGCTGGGCAGCATGTTCTCCATCGCCGGCCCCAACATCGTACTGAACACCATCGTTGCCGAAGAGCTGGATGAATTTGCTGATAAGCTGGCAGATGCTCCTGATCTGGAAGCAGCAGTATATGATTTGGTTAAAGAAACCTATAAAGCTCATAAACGCATTGTCTTCAATGGCAACGGTTATACCGATGCATGGGTTGAGGAAGCAGCCAAACGCGGTCTGCTGAACCTTAAATCTACTCCGGAGGCTTTGCCGTATCTGGGACATGCAAAGAACATCGAGCTGTTCGAAAAACATAACATCTTCACAAAAGCCGAGGTTGAATCCCGTGTAGAAATCCTGCTGGAGAACTACAGCACCACGATTTCTATCGAAGCAGCAACCATGCTGGATATGTTCCATAAGGACATCCTCCCAGCAGTTACCGCTTATACCGAAGATTTGACCAAAGCAGTACTGGATAAAAAGGCTGTCGGTGTCAGCGCAGGCTTTGAAGGCGCACTTGCCGATAAGCTGAGCAAGCTGGGCGGAGAAATGTATGCATCCTCCCTGAAGCTGGAAGATGGCTTGAAGGAAGCAGCAGAAATCGGCGATAGCGAGAAGCAGGCTCTGTACTATCACGATACCGTTCTTGAAGAAATGGGCAAGCTGAGAAGTGCTGTTGATGCTGCCGAAGCTTTGACCGGTGGTAAGTATCTCGACTATCCGACTTATGGTGAGTTGTTGTTTGGTGTAAATGAGTAAGCTGCAGTTGCCTTCTCGACAGCCTTGAGTAAGGTGTGTTAAGATAAAATAATATATATAAACTCATACACAATGGGGTGTATCCGAAAAATCGGGTACGCCCCTTTTTCTTTAGCTAATGCCATGTGAGCGCTGCTCAATGACACGTTAAAAAATATTATAATTTGAGGGGTGTTTACAAATGGACAAATATGTATCTGCCGATACTATATGGGTGCTGATAGGTGCCTTCTTGGTATTTTCTATGCAGCCGGGCTTCGCAATGGTTGAAACAGGCTTTACCAGAGCTAAAAATGCCGGCAACATCGTCATGAAAAATGTCATGGATATGTGCCTCGGCTCCATCGTTTTCTGGGTTCTGGGCTTTGGCCTGATGTTTGGTACCGATATCGGCGGCTTCATCGGCACGCCGGACTTCTTTGTAAAAGGTGATTACGGTGCCAGCTATCCAAGCACTGCGTACTTTATCTTCCAGACGATGTTCTGTGCTACCGCAGCAACCATTGTTTCCGGTGCTATGGCAGAACGTACCAACTTTCTGGTTTATTGCATTTACAGCGTATTAATCAGCGCTATTATTTACCCGATTAGCGGTCACTGGATTTGGGGCGGCGGCTGGCTCGCACAGATGGGCTTCCATGATTTTGCCGGTTCTACTGCCGTTCATATGGTAGGCGGTGTTGCTTCTCTTGTCGGTGCCAAGATGATTGGCGCGCGTATCGGCAAATACAATGCCGACGGTACGGTAAACGCTATTCCCGGTCACAGCATTCCGCTTGGTGCCTTGGGCGTTTTCCTTCTCTGGTTCGGCTGGTTCGGTTTCAACGGTGCTTCCACCGTCTGCGCAACCGGTGATGACGCCTTGGTTTCCATGGGTGCCATCTTTATTACTACTAACATGGCTGCAGCAGCTGCTGCTACCGCAACTATGATTTACACCTGGATTCGTTACGGCAAGCCTGATGTTTCCATGACACTGAACGGCGTGCTTGCAGGTTTGGTAGCAATTACCGCAGGCTGCGATATGGTAAGCCCGGCCGGCGCTTTAATCATCGGCCTGATTGCCGGTGTGCTGGTAGTTGCTGCTGTTGAATTCTTCGACCAGAAGCTGAAGATTGATGATCCTGTCGGTGCAATTTCTGTTCACGGTGTCTGCGGTGCCTTCGGTACTATCGCAACCGGTCTCTTCGCTCTTGACGGCGGCCTCTTCTATGGCGGCGGTACTGACTTTCTGGTAAAACAAATTCTCGGCGTTGTAGTTGTAGCAATCTATGTTGCGATTACGATGACGATTATCTTTAAAGTTCTTGATAAGCTCTTCGGCCTGCGTGTTAAGGAATCCGAAGAAATCAAAGGCCTGGATATGGAAGAGCATGGTCTGCTCAGCAGCTATGCCGACTTTATGCAAACTCCGTTGGAGGCACAGACCTCTGTTACTACTACTTATGTTACTCCGGTCAAGGAAACTGCAGCTAAGCCTGCAGGTGCAGTAAAGATGAGCAAGGTTGTTATTATCACCTCGCAAAATCGTTTCGAAGCATTGAAGAATGCTTTGGATAAGCTGGGAATTACCGGCATGACTGTTACCAAGGTTCTGGGCTATGGCATTCAGAAGGGCTCCACGGAAATGTATCGTGGTGCTGAGGTTGCTGCACACCTGCTGCCGAAGGTAAAGGTTGAAATGATTGTTTCCGCAATTCCTGTTGCAGCAGTAGTCAATGTTGCTAAGCAGGTTCTGTATACCGGCAAATACGGCGATGGCAAAATCTTCATCTATGATGTTGAGGATGTTGTTAAGATTCGTACCGGTGAAACAGGCTATGATGCTCTGCAGGATTATCCTATTGAGGAAAAATAATTTGCTTCTCCCTAATCAAACTCCCTAATAAAACAGGAAGGCGCTCGATGTCTTGCGTAATGCAGGCTAAGAGCGCTTTTCTGTGTGTTGGGGGAGAATGCTTTTATAATCTTATTATGGCGAAAAAACTTGCAAAACTGCATTGTTTAGGCCAAAATAAGATTGAATCGTATTTTAGTCGGATTGGAGTGAATGCTATGAATAAAAACGTTGCTTTATATAATGAGATGATAGCTTTTTTTGCCGGAGATGCACGCCGCTGCCAGCATTTTATCAAGGTTGCCAGCCTGGCCAAGCAGCTGGCTGAGAGCGAGGCTGCTGATGCAGAGCTGACAGAGCTTGTGGAGGCGGCCGGTCTTGTGCATGACTGCGGTATTAAACCCGGCGAGGCCAAGTATGGTGCCGGTCACTGCACAGGCAAAATTCAGGAGCAGGAAGGACCTGCGGTAGCACGCAAACTTTTGCAAAAGGTTGGCTATGCCCCTGAAAAAATTGAACGCATCTGCTATCTTGTCGGTCATCACCATACGTATAATATCATTGACGGTCTTGATTATCAGTTGCTTGTGGAAGCTGATTTTATAGTAAATTTTTATGAGGACGGTACGTCGAAGGAGAATATTGCCAAGGCTGTGGAGCGGATTTTTAAAACAGAGAGCGGAATAAAGCTGGTAAAGACTATGTTCGGTCTTTGATATACAATGCTGTGGCTTGCTGGTCACAGCATTTTTCTTGCTATTTTGCCTCATGCTTGCTAAAATAAACAGGATTAGGTTATTTTTTGGAGGCATAGAATATGAAGGAAATTTATGATTTAGCAGAACAATATCATAACGAGGGCAATAACTGCGTAGAATCCGTAGTTAAGGCGTGCAATGACGGCTTAAAGCTGGGCCTGCCGGATGTAGCAATCCGCATGGTGTCCGGCATGGGCGGTGGTATCGGACGCAGCGGCTGCGTGTGCGGCGCGCTGAGCGGTTCCTGCCTGGTTATCAGCTCTATCGTGGGCAGATTGGACCCGTCTGAAAAACATCAGACAGAGGTCTATAAATATACGCATGAGTTTTATGAGCGCTTTACCAAGCATTTCGGTGCTTCCTGCTGCAGAGCGCTGAACCGTCTGAGCTTCGGCACACCGGAATACAGAACTAAATGTATTAAGATTACTGCCGAAGCGGCAGACATGGTATCCGATTATCTGCAGGAAAAGGGACTGGTAAAATAAGCATTGGCTGCGAAGCTGACAGAAGGACTGATGGAGGTCAGGCTGATGGAAAAAACTGAGTTGAAGAACATTGTAATTTTAGCAACCGGCGGCACTATTGCCGGCAAGGCTGCTTCCGGTACCCAGATGACTGGCTATACTGCCGGTGCCTACAGCGTTGCCGATTTGCTGGCAGGTGTGCCTGAACTGGGCGAGCTGGCTCATATCAGCGGCGAGCAGCTGTGCAATATCGACAGCAGCAGTATTACCGATGCGTTGCTGCTGCGTCTGGCGCAGCGTTGCAATGAGCTGCTGGCGCAGAATGATGTCGACGGTGTTGTTATTACCCATGGTACCGATACTATGGAAGAAACGGCCTTCTTCTTGAACCTGACGGTAAAGAGTGCTAAGCCGGTGGTACTCGTGGGCGCAATGCGTCCTGCCACCGCAGTCAGTGCCGACGGACCTTTGAATATTATCAACGCTGTTAAGGTAGCTGTGGATGCTGCAAGCGCCGGACAGGGCGTGCTGGTGATGATGAACGATGAAATCTACAGCGGGCGTGACGTGACCAAGACAAACACGGCGAATGTGGCAACCTTCAAGGCAACGAACGGTGGTCCTTTAGGCTTTATCGTTGGCGGTGAGGTGCATTACTACTACCGCAGCGTGCGTCCGCACACACTGCAGAGCGAATTTGACGTAAGCGGTGTTACTGCTTTGCCGCGCGTGGATATCATTTACACGCATATCGGCGAGGACTGCGTATTTGTGGATGCAGCACTGGCAGCAGGCGCGCGTGGCCTTATCTACGCCGGCAGTGGCATGGGCAGTATTCATGAGGCTGTGGAAGCGGCGCTGGCGGAGGCTGTCGGCCGCGGCGTTGTCGTTGTGCGCAGCAGCCGCACCGGCAGCGGCATTGTTGCCGCCGGCTTGGAACGTTGGCAGGAGCAGGGCTTCCTGTATGCGGATAACCTTAATCCGCAAAAGGCACGCCTTTTGCTGCAGCTGGCACTTTTGCGGACGCAGGAGCGCAGCGAGGTGCAGGAGATTTTCAGCCGTTATTAAAAGATAAACAGCATAAAAAGCAAAAAAGCTATCAGCGGGCAAAGCCCGGTGATAGCTTTTTTTATGCGCTTTAAAATTTTACCATCTTCTGTAACCGTTATGGTGTTTGGCACGCTCTGCCTGACGGGCAGCGCGCTCTGCTTCGTAAACCTCGCGGGCAGCGAAGAAATCCTCCAGCTTCCAGCCACGGTTAAACATTTCAATCAGCAGCTTGCCGGTGTTGTTGGCATCGTCAAAGGCGGTGTGCCACAGGCCGGCGGTGTTGACCTCCTGTTCCTCGGTGGCCTTTTTCAGACCGGTGGTGTAATCATCACCCTTCCACAGGCGGTAGGCCAGCGCCAAATCAAGATAGTCCTCGTATTTTACGGGGTTTTCGATTTTATGACGCTCGCAGCCTGTCTGCAGTACCTTGTAATCCTCGGTTCCCCAAGCTACAAAGTAGGTTTCGCCGATTTCATACAGCGCTGCCAGCTCCTGCACCATGGCAGGAAATTCAATGGCCTGCTGCATATCCTTAGCGGTAATCATGCAAAAATCCATAGAATCCTTGGCCTGCTTAGGATAAAAATGTGGTTTAACAAAGCTCTGGATGCGTCCGCAGTCGGTGAGCGGTTCGCCGTCCAGCTTCACTGCGCCGATTTCGATAATCTCGGAAAAGAAGCCGCGCGGACGGCCGACAGGGCGCTCGTAGGTAGTAAATTCAAAATCAACGACTAAAAATTTCTTCATTGCAATTCCTTCTTACACTAAAGCATAGCCTGCTGCTCAGTGCTTTTTACCGCAGCATTTTTTATACTTTTTGCCGCTGCCGCAGGGACAGGGATCGTTAGGATAAACCTTTTTCGCTTTGGCACCTACACGGGTATTTTGCTGAGCTGCCTGCTGTGCGTCACGCAGCAGCTTGATAGTTTCGTTAGGAGTGTGGCCACCGAGGCAGAACATACGGGTAGCATTGTTGCGGGCGTTCTGCAGCAGTACGGAAAGTCTGCCGAGATGGCTGTAATTGTTCCAGGCGGGAATATTAGCCTGCAGCTTCTGAATCAGCTCAGAGGTGTTACCATCAGTATTGGAGTTTTCAAATTCATAGATGTACTGGCACCAGTAATGTGCATCCAGTGCCGCAACATTCAGCTCTTGAGTGAAGAAGTCATGCAGATCCTGATATGCGGTAGTAGATTGCATATAACCGTAGTGGGAAAGCATGGTGATTTCCTTTACGGTAGGCAGGTACAGGCCGAAGGGCTTTCTGCCTTGCTCCAGTCTGGTGTAGAAGTCATCGCTGTCATTTTTCTTGAGCAGGATGCGGCCATCTTTAATTGCGCAGGGGTTAAAGTTGCTCGGAACCTCGGCCAGCAGCTGCGGCAGAGTTTCCGGAGTAAGCTCAAAGCCTGCTTTTTGATTATACATTTCGCAGAAAAATTCCACCGGCAGGATAAGGTGCAGGCTGGACATAGCGGTGATGCAGTCCAAAAGCCATGCCAGCTGTTGGCGGTGAGCCTGAAAATCTGCGGTGTTGATTTTTTTGTAGACGGTGCGTGCTTCCTTTACTGCTTCAAAGCAGTCGTCGGGATAGGAAACAATGTAGCCCATAGAAATAAAGGGCAACAGCAGTGCATATTCACTGTAGGTAGGATGGAAGCATTTTTTCTCCATGGCTGCTTCGAAGGCCTGAATGTTTTCGTCCGGCATAATAGCAAAGCGTTTTGCTGCAATTTCCGGCTTTTGCATTTCTGTGCAGATTTTTTCTGCCAGCTCGTCCTTTTTGAGCTTGCTGTAGGTGATGCAGAGCTGACGCGCTGCAAAAATTAATTTATCCTTAGTGAAGGCTTTTAAGTAATCCAGCAATACAGGTTTACGGGATGGTTGATTCTTGGTTTTGGTTGTACTTGCAGACATATTGATAGAAAATCTCCTTCTTTGTAATCTTACGTATCTCTTAATTATAAATAAAAACAGGAAATATAGCAAGTGAGGAAATTCACTATACAGTTTATTATACGCTTTTCGGCGGTTAAATTTATTTTTCAGCCTCTACTTGCTGGCGACGCATAGCGGGAATAAGGAAAAAGGCACAGTAAATAAAGGAAAGCAGCACAAGCGCGCCGCCACCGAAGCCTATATAAGCGATGGAAGCATGCGTGCAGATAAGTCCGCCCAGATAGCTGCCGCTGCCGATACCAAGATTATAAATGCCGGAGTAAATAGACATAGCTACAGCGGAGGTGCTCATAGTAGTTGTGCGCAAAAGCTCTGCCTGGCCTACAACGTTGAAAGCCGTAACGAAGATGCCCCAGATTGCACAGAGCAGCACCAGCAGATAATGATTGAAGCTTACGGGGTAGAGCAGCAGCAAAACAACTGCAACGCCAAGTACGGTGATGCGGAAGAAGTGATAGCGGCATTTATCGTACCATTTGGAAAAGGCTGCGCTGCCCAAAAGTCCGGCAGCACCGAAAATAACCAAGGTGATGGTTATCCAGGCATCATCCATCAGCGCAATCTGCTTCAGGTAAGGCTCGATATAGCTGTAGGCGGTATAATAGCCGGTGGGGAGCAAAAAGGACATCATATAGAGGCCGATGAGCACAGGATTTTTCAGCATTACCGGCAACTGCGAAAGCGTAAACGGTTCGCTTTTTTCTAGCTTGGGGAAGACGAAGAACATATAGGCCAATACGATGAAGGCCAAAACGGCGATGCACATAAAGGCCATGCGCCAGCCTACGTAAAGGCCGATGATACGTCCTAATGGCAGGCCGACGATGATGGCGATGGCCGTACCGGTGACAATCATACTCATAGCCAGTGCTTTAAAGGGATCTTTGACAAGACGCACGGCGATAGGCGAGGCGACTGACCAGAAAATGGAGTGGGCGAAGGCTACGCCGATACGCGAAAGCAGCAGCGTCCAAAAGCCGGTGGCAAAGGCAGAGGCTACATGCGATACGGCGAACAGGCTGATGGTTGCCAGCAAAAGCTTGCGCAGCGGATAGCGGGAAGCGGCAATCATCAGCGGCAGGCTCATGAGCATTACGACGTAGGCATAAATGGTAATCAGCATGCCTGCCTGCGCTTCCGTCATGCGGAAATCTGAGGCGATATCCGTTAAAAGGCCTATGGGCATAAATTCCGAAGTGTTAAAAATAAAGGCGGAAATGGTCATGCCGATTAACGGCAGCCATTCGCGGGTAGTTATTTTGTTTTCCATATATATAAAGCACCTGACTTTCATTCTATAAAATTGCGGTGTATATTATAGCACAGCATATTTGTGTGCTACAAGCAAAAAGATTGTAAATTATTGGCGTGGGGGATGTTGCGGAGTTTTTTTTTTGAAAAGGGCTGTCGTTAAGGGGCAAAAACAGTAAAGGCGTTCTACTTAAGTACGGTAGAACGCCTTGGAAATCTTTTATGCTTCTTTTACTTTGCTGTCGCCAGCATCAGCTTAATGCGGTTTTCCTGATTGACGCGGGCAGCGCTGGCATCGTAGTCCAGTGCCAGAATATTGGCCTCTTCGGCAATCTCCTTGATTTTGTTAATCATGCCTCGGCCTGCGATGTGGTTAGGCAGGCAACCGAAGGGCTGAGCGCAGATGATATTGGTGTAGCCGCTGTGCACCAGCTCCAGCATTTCGGCAGTCAGCAGCCAGCCTTCGCCCATATTGTTGCCGTAGCCGATAACGCCCTTGGCCATAGCCTTGGTTTCCTCATAGGTGGCGGGGGCGCTGAAGGGAGCGATACTGAGAGCCTGGTGCAGGATGCCTTCCATATATTTTAAATACCACATAGCGCCCTTGTTGACGCTGTATTTGAGCAGACTGCCGCCGTAAAGCTTATAGTCTGTAAGATAAGTATCAACACAGTACATGATGAAATTCATCAGACCGGGCAGCATATATTCGCAGTTCTGACGCTGCAGGAAGGCTTCCAGATTGTTGTTGCCTAAAGCGGCATATTTGATGTAGATTTCACCGACAATACCGACCTTAGTTTTCTCCTTGTTGGTGATAGGCAAATCCGCAAATTCGTGCGCAATAGCCTTAGTAAGCTGCTTGATGGTACCTAAAGCCTGCGCCTTGCCACTCTTGAAGGCTTCGCTTAAGCGTGCCAGCCATTTTTGCGCCAGTCTGTCGGCAGCGCCGTGTACAACTTCGTAGGGACGTGTTTTATTCGTCAGGTACATCAGGGTATCGCCGTAAACAACGGCAGCCAAGAACTTATGCACCATGGATGCGTCCAGATGGAAGCCGGGCTGCTGCTCCAGACCGTTGACGTTGAGGCTGATGACAGGGATGTGCGTAAGGCCGGCTTTTTCCAAAGCCTTGCGCAGCAGATAGATATAGTTGGAGGCACGGCAGCCGCCGCCTGTTTGAGTGATAATCAGCGCGGTGTGCTCCAAATCATATTTGCCGCTTTCCAGAGCGTTTATCAGCTGGCCGATAACCAGCAGTGCCGGATAGCAGATATCATTATTGACGTATTTCAGACCGGTTTCGATTACCTCGCGCCCGGTGTTGTGCAGAACCTCGGCTTTGTAGCCACAGCTTACGAGTGCTGCCTGCAGCAGTGAAAAATGCATAGGCAGCATGCCGGGTATAAGTATAGTATGCGTTTTTTTCATATCCTCCGTGAAGGGGGTAAACTTAACGTTAGCTGCTGGTAGCATATGCAAATCTCCTTTAATTATTATCTATATCGAAAAGCTGGGCTGCGGAGAACAGACTGCGGATGCGGATTTTGGCAGCACCAAGGTTGTCGATATCGTCTATTTTTATTTGTGTATAGATGCGTCCGCGTTCTTCGAGGAGGCGGCGGCATTCATCGGCCGTAATCGCATCGCAGCCGCAGCCGAAGCTTACAAGTTGAATCAGATGCATATCAGGATTTTGGGCAACATATTCGGCTGCCGCATACAGGCGGCCGTGGTAGGTCCACTGGTTGAGCACCTGCAAATCGCGGTTGAGTTCCTTGGTCTTAATATGACTGCTTACGGCATCCTCACTGACGAGGGCAGCGCCCATGTTGGTAATCAGGCGGTCGATACTGTGGTTGACCTTAGGGTCGATGTGATAGGGACGGCCTGCCAGTACAACGATAGGCTTATGCTCTTCGCGTGCCTTGCTGATGATTTCCTGCCCTTTAGCTTTTACTTGCGCTTCATAGTCATAAAAGGCAGTGAAGGCAGCATCAACAGCCTTGCTGATTTCATCCTTAGTGATATCCGGATAAGCCTTGGCAAACATTTCCTGCAGCTTTTTGACCAGCTTCTTTTTATGCAGCAGGCCAAGATAATCATAGAAGAAATGTATCTCGGGCTTATTCAGATCACGGATATTGGCGTGCAGCACTTCGGGATAATAGGCTACAACAGGGCAGTTATAGCAGTTTTCCGTGCCCTGCTCATCTATATTGTAGGTCATGCAGGGATAGAAGATATTGGTGATTCCCTGCTGCAGGAGCCATTTGATATGGCCGTGCATCAGCTTCGCCGGATAGCAGACGGTGTCGCTGGGGATGGTTCCCTGACCAAGACGGTAAATAGTTTTGTCTTCAATCGGACTGTGGACAACCTTGAAGCCCAGGCTGGAGAGTAAGGCATTCCAGAAGGGGAGCAGCTCATACATATTCAGGCCCATAGGTATACCCATAATGCCGCGTTTAGGCGTTTCATTAACCGGCAATTCCTTGAGCAGCTGCAGCTTCTGACGGTACAGGTTCAGCTCATCCTTGGGTGCCATGTGGGTGATGGGGCGTTCACAGCGGTTGCCGCTGATAAAGCGTTTGCCGCCGGCAAAGGTGTTGACGGTGAGGTGGCAATGATTATTGCACAGGCCGCAGGTCATACCCTTGACGGTGTGAACGAATTCACCCAGCTGCTGCAGGTTGAGCAGCGTAGTCTGATGCGGTGCATCCTTGTAGCGGCGTTGTGCGTACAGAGCGGCGCCGTATGCTCCCATAAGGCCGGCAATATTGGGGCGGATAACGTTCAAATCCATTTCCTGCTCAAAGGCGCGCAGTACGCAGTCATTGAGGAAGGTGCCTCCCTGAACTACGATGTGCTTGCCGATGGCCTCCTTGCTGGCCGGACGGATAACCTTATATAAAGCGTTTTTAACAATACTGATGGACAGGCCGGCGCTGATGTTGGCAACGGAGGCACCGTCCTTCTGTGCCTGCTTAACGCTGCTGTTCATAAATACGGTGCAACGGCTGCCTAAATCTACCGGCATATCTGCTTTAAGACCGATTTGTGCGAACTGCTCGGCTGTGTAGCCCAGAATTTCGGCAAAGGTCTGCAAAAAGCTGCCGCAGCCGCTGGAGCAGGCTTCGTTCAGAAAGATATTATCGATGGCACCGTTATGGATTTTTAGGCACTTCATATCCTGACCGCCGATATCAAGAATGAAATCTACCTCCGGCTCCAGATATTGGGCAGCATAAAAGTGTGCCATGGTTTCTACGATACCATAGTCAACACCAAAGCCGTGGCGAATCAGCTCCTCGCCGTAACCGGTGACTGCACCTGCCAACAGGCGGCAGTGGGGATATTTTGTATAGAAATCGGTAAGATAATTGCGGACGGCAACAACAGGATTACCCTTATTGCTTTGGTAGAAGGAGTCAAGCAATTTGCCGTCTGGACTCATAACAGCGATTTTAATGGTCGTGCTGCCGGAATCAATACCGATAAAGGCTTCGCTGGCCTCCGCAGGGGTACCGATAGCGACACTTTCCTTAGAGTGACGCTTCTTAAAAACCGTATATTCGCCTTCGTTTTTAAACAGCGGCGGCAGATGTTCAAAGCTGTGCTGCGCTGCTGCTGCCTGCAGCTTTTCTGGCAGCGTGGTAAGGTTCACCTCGTGCTCGGCACAGAAGGCTGCACCCATTGCTACATAAAGCAGGCTGTTTTCCGGGCAGACGCCTTTGATATTCAGAACACTGTCAAAGGCATCGCGCAGACAGCTCATAAAGGTGAGCGGACCGCCAAGATACAACACATTGCCGCTGATGGGACGGCCTTTGGCAAGACCTGTGATAGCCTGGCTTGCTACAGCGTGGAAGATGCTGGCTGCCAAGTCGCTTTTTTCCGCACCCTGGTTGAGCAGCGGCTGGATATCGCTTTTGGCGAAAACACCGCAGCGGCTGGCGATGGTGTAGGTGTTCTGTGCCTGCTGTGCCAGCTCGTTCATTTGGGGTGTTTCTACATTCAGCAGGGAAGCCATCTGGTCGATAAAGGCACCGGTGCCTCCGGCGCAGCTGTCGTTCATACGTGCGTCAAAATGGCGGCCTAAGAAGAGGATTTTGGCATCCTCGCCACCTAATTCGATAACGGCGTCGGTTCCTGGATTGAGCTTTTCGGCGCAGATTTTTTCCGCAAAAACCTCCTGCACGAATTGCAGGCCGCAGCTGTCCGCTATACCGATACCACCGCTGCCGCTGATGGCCAGACGTGCGCTATGCAGTGTAGGGAATTTAGTCATCAATTCTTTATGTAGGGCCAGAATTTTCTCTGCAATCTGGCTGTAATGTCTTTCGTATTTATGGAATAGCAGATTGCCTGCATCGTCCATTACGGCGATTTTAATTGTGGTACTGCCAATATCCAATCCTATCTGCATAGTAACCTCCTGGAATATGAAGCTCAGGGCGATATCCGAAGCATGTTCATATTCTTTTTTTATAATCTGAATCTAAGCTGATAAATACTCATCTTATATTGTAATACTTTACCTGTAATTAGTAAAAGGTGTCATCAATAATTAAAGTAAAAAAAGTGTGAAACGCTGCAGCGTTTTATCGTTTTGCAGCGGAGTAATGTTGTACTCAATATATATGATATATTTTATAAACTTATATATTATAAAAATCTCTGTCGCAATAGGTATAATAAAAAACCGTAAAGCCGTTTGAGGCTCTACGCGTAACCAAAAAGGACTGCGCTAAGACTGTAGCAGTCGGAAACGCAGTCCTTGCTTACTTAAATTATAGCAAAGATTTTGTGAAAAAGCTGTGATTTTATAAGTACAGCAAAATAGGTATGTAAGGATAAGACTATGGTGATTGTACTGCTGTTTTAGGCAAGCAAGGGTTGCAGTATTTCGAGTAAATTTACTCAAGTACGATTTACTAAAGTATACTTGAGTAAATTCATAAGCGCATATGAGAAAGTGCGGATTAATTATGTACGTACTCTGTTAGCTTAGCAATGCTTTTATGCAAAAGAAAAGCATACAGACTATGTTGAGCAGTAGTCTGTATGCTTGCTGTTGCTTTATAAGCTTTAGAATGTTCCCTGCACCAGCTGGGCAATGTTTTTGGAATGATCGGATACACGCTTCATGTTAATCAGCAGCTCCATCATAACAAAGCCTGCAGTAGGATTGCAGATATGTTCGTTAAGGCGCGTGATATGATTCTTACGGATTTCCTTCTGGTATTGCTTAACCTCACGGCACAGACGCACAGCGTCCTCCGCAATAACCTTATCATTTTTCTCCAGTGCTTCCAATGAACGTCCTGAGGCACGCAGTACCATTTCGCTGAGCTGCAGCAGCTCGGCCTTAGCCTCGTCAGAGAAAACCACGTCATCCTCAACAAGCTTGCGTGCGCGTTTAGCCAATGTTTCACCATGGTCACCGATACGTTCGATATCCGTGCAGGCGTGCAAAAGACCGGTGTGGCGTGTCGTCAGGCTTTCGCTCATTTCAGAGGAGCTCATCTGCGTCAGATAGTCGGTAATATCTCGCTCCAACGCATCGACAACAGGCTCGTGCTCCAAAACGTATTTTACTTTGTCGGCATCAAAGCTTTGAATAGCCTCCATGCCAAGACGCACGTCCTTGCGTGCCAGCTCGCCCATACGTACAACCTCTTTGACAGCAAGGCTGATAGCGATAGAGGGAGTGTTCAGCATGTTTTTGTCAAGATAAACAGGGCGCATGGAGATGATTTCTGCCTTGCCGGGCACAATCTTTTCTACCAGCTTGATGAAAGGGTTAACAAAGGGCATAAAGAGCAGCGTGTTCAAAATGTTGAACGCCGAGTGCGCATTCGCAATCTGACGCGCTATGTCGCCGTCAGGCGATACAAGCAGCACGAATTTAATGAAGAACGGCATAAAGACTACAAAAATTATACTGCCGATGACGTTGAACATTACGTGAGCTGCAGCTACACGCTTGGCCGTAAGGTTAGCACGCAGTGAAGCGAGTACGGCAGTAATACAGGTACCGATATTGTCGCCGAGCAGTACAGGAATCGCACCCTCCAGCGGAATAAGTCCCTGACCGGCCATGGCGATAAGAATACCGATGGTAGCACTGCTGGACTGAATCAGCACAGTCATAATCATACCGATACCGATGCCAAGCAACGGATTGCTGGAGAAAACCTCGATGAAATGCACAAAGCCGGGATAGTTACGCAGAGGCATAACCGCCTTGCCCATCATATCCATGCCCAGCATCAGAATACCGAAGCCTAGCATTACCTGGCCAAGATATTTTGTGCGGCTTTTTCTCGCCAGCAGCTGCATCAAAAAGCCGATGAAGATTAAAATCGTGATATAATCGGAAAGCTTGAAGGCGATGAGCTGTGCCGTCATAGTGGTACCGATGTTGGCACCCATGATAATACCGAAGCCCTGCTTCAGCGTAAGCAGGCCCGCATTTACCAGGCCTACGGTCATAACGGTGGTAGCACCGCTGGCCTGCAGCACTGCAGTAACAACTGCGCCCAACAGAATGCCCATAGCGAGCACGCCTGTCATGGCTTCAAGAATCTTTTGCAGCTTAGCGCCGGCAGCCTTTTGCAGACCGTCACCCATCAGCTGCATACCATACATAAATAAGGCGATACCGCCTAAAAATGCCAAGAAATAAGCAAGCATAAAAAATAAGTCCCCTTTTTTAATTTGTATGCATCCATGATTGCTGTAAAAACAGCATATACCTATACTTATTATACTCGAAATTTTATGATGTTAAAAGTGCGTAAGGAACTTTACATAAATTTAACATTAATCAAAATGTTTTCAAAGCAAAAAAATACACCGCACATTTCGCACGGTGCGGTGTATTTTAAGGAGAGGTGTATGATGAAAAGATATGTTTAGGAGAGTTGCTTTATAAGAGTCATGGCTTCATCTACCGAAAGCGTGCTGCCGACAGCAACTAATTTTTCGTCGATGACTAAAGCGGGGAAGACCATCACTCCATAGGCCACTACCTTTTGGAATTCGGAAACTTTTTCAAACTCAGCCTTAACCTTGAGCTTCTTTAACGCAATAGCAGTATTCTGCAGCAGCAGCTCTGCCTGCTTAGTCATGGGGCCAAGAATTTTAACGTGCATTGAAATCACCTTTCTTTGCTTGCCTTGTTCAATAGGTTCCTTTCATCCTCGAGTATTATTGTAACAAACATATATGACAAAGGTAGGTGTAATCTGTGAATTAATTTAGAAACCTTTGTCTGATTACTTTAAAATTACTTTTAAGAAGGATTTCAGACGTTCGTTTTTGGGGTTAACGAAAATTTCCTCCGGACGGCCCTGCTCCTGCACATGGCCGTCAGCCATGAAAACAACCTTGGTGGCAACCTCACGGGCAAAGCCCATTTCGTGCGTTACGACTACCATGGTCATTTTTTCGTCTGCCAGCTCGCGCATAGTGCGCAAAACCTCACCGGTCAGCTCCGGGTCCAGAGAAGAGGTAGGCTCGTCAAAAAGCATAATGGCGGGCTTCATGGCTAAAGCACGGGCGATAGCTACACGCTGCTGCTGGCCGCCGCTGAGCTTGCGCGGATAAACATCACGCTTTTCGGAAAGGCCGACCTTTGCCAGCAGAACCTCTGCTTCCTTGATAACTTCTGCTTTATCGCGCTTTTGTACGTTGACAGGCGCTTCAATCAGATTTTCCAGAACAGTCATATGCGGGAAAAGGTTGAACTGCTGGAATACCATGCCCATTTTGCAGGCAATGCGGCGGACATCGTTGTTCTTGACGTATTCCGTGCCACTGGAGGTTTCACGGCACAGCTCCTCGCCGTCGATGGTGATGCTGCCTTTATCGATTGTTTCCAGCTTGTTGAGGCAGCGCAGCAGGGTGCTTTTGCCGCCGCCGGAAGGGCCGATAACGGCAACAACTTCGCCCTCATTTACTTCAAGGTCAATGCCCTTTAGTACTTCGAGGTTATTGAATTTTTTCCAGATATTGGTTGCTTTGATTTTAGTAGTCATAGTGGTTACTCCTCCTATTGGTCATATCTGGAGAAGCGTTTTTCCAGACGTTCAAAAACAAGGGTTAAAATCAGAGTTGCCAGCAGGTAGAAGACAGCTGCAACGATGAAGGGGGTAATAGAAAAGTCGCGCTGTACCAGATTACGTGCGGTACGCATCAGATCGTTCATCGCCAGAACGTATACCAAGGAGGTATCCTTTACCAGAGTAATAGTTTCGTTGCTGATAGGCGGCAGGATGATGCGGATAACCTGCGGCAGGATAATGCGGCGCATGGTCTGCACGTAGTTCATGCCCAGAGTGTGCGCTGCTTCATATTGGCCTGCAGGAATTGCCTGAATGCCGGCACGGAAGATTTCGCAGAAGTAGGCAGCGTAGTTTAAGACAAAGGCTACGATGGCCGATTCAAAGTCCGGCAGGCGGATGCCGACGGACGGCAGTACGAAGTAAACGAAGAAAATCTGCAGCATCAGCGGGGAGCCGCGCAGAATCCAAACGTAGCCGCCGATGAGGGCCTGCAGGGGTTTAATGCCGGAAACACGGCCGAGGCTGAGCAGAATGCCCAACGGAATGCTCAGTACGATGGTGATAATAAAAACTTGAAATGATACCAGGCAGCCATCCATCATCTGAGGGATGATATTTAAAACGTAATCCATAAATTATTTCTCTCCATATAATTATAATATGGGCTGCCGCTAAATGCGACAGCCCTCAAGTGATAACAAATTAATATTTTGTGATATCTGCGCCCATCCATTTTTCGGAAATCTTTTTGCAGGTACCGTCTTTTTTCATTTCATCCATAGCTTTGTCGATGCGGTCTTTGAAGTCTTTGTCGTCCTTACGGAAGGCAATTGCTACAACCTCATCGCCCATGGTCTGCTCAAGAATTCTGTAGGCACCGGGTTTCTTTTTGTCATAATAGCCGCGAGCAAGAACTGCATCTACGATAGCAGCATCAACACGTTTGTTGTCTATTTCCATGTAAATAGCTGCGAAGTCGGGATATTTGCGAACTTCCTTCATGGAAGCTGCCAGCTCTTTGTGTGCAGGCTGCTCGAGCAGGTAGGAGCCTGTGCTGTCATCCTGCACTGCTACGACTTTACCTTTTAAATCTTCGAGGGTTTTAATCGGAGAATCCTTAGGAACAACAACCAGCTGGGAGTTGTTGATGTAAGGCTTGGACATGCCATATACCTTTTCACGCTCCGGGTTAACGGTGAAGCAGTTCCAGATAGCATCAATGCGTTTGGATTTGAGCTCTGCTTCCTTTGCACCCCAGTCGATTGGTTTAAATTCTACTTCCATGCCGGCACGCTTGCAGGCTTCTCGTGCAAGGTCGATATCCATGCCGACGATTTCGTTCTTTTCATTGCGGTAACCCATAGGAGCGAAGTTATCGTCCAGACCGATTACCATTTTTTTCGGGCCGTCGCTGCCGCAGCCGGCAACCATCATGAGCATCATCATCAGGCCCATTACTAAAGCAACTATTTTTTTCATTTTTCACACCTCATTTGTTAATTAGCATTTAACTATGTACCCATTATACTTTAGTATGCTAAATTTGTAAAGTACTAAACGCGAAAATTTTTTAGAAATTCTATTAGTGTAAGAAAAGCTCCCACAGAAGTCTGCGGGAGCTTTTGTGCTATGCTTTGATAAATCAGAATGCCGGAGTAATGGAACCTTTGAAGTGATCCTCGATGAATTTTTTGTTTTCAGCGGAGGTGTAAATCTTCTTCAGCTGTTCCATACGCGGATCCTTTTCGTTAGCCTTGGTGGTTACGAAGATGTTAACAAACGGGTTATCGGCGCGTTCAACCAGCAGACTGTCCTTAGACGGATTCAACTTGGCAACCAGTGCATAGTTGGCATTGATTACGGCAATATCAAGGTCGCCCATTGCTTTAGGAATAGAAGCGGCGTCCAACTCTTGGATTTTATAGTTTTTCGGATTTTTGGTGATGCTTGCTACAGAGGTGGAAACATCGTTTTTATCCTTAACTTCGATGAAGCCTTTGTCAGCCAGAACCAGAAGTGCGCGAGCACCGTTGGACGGATCGTTAGGAATGCCGATGGTTGCACCTGCCGGGATATCCTCAACCTTTTTGTATTTGGTGGAATAGATAGCCATCGGGAAGTTTACGGTTTTGAAAGCTTCAACCAGCTCGAATTTAGGCTCTTTTTTCAGAGTTGCTGCCAGATACGGAGCATGCTGCATGGAGTTGGCAAACAGCTCGCCCTGTGCCAGGGATACGTTCGGGGT
This sequence comes from Phascolarctobacterium succinatutens, assembly GCF_958453765.1. Taxonomy (GTDB): domain Bacteria; phylum Bacillota; class Negativicutes; order Acidaminococcales; family Acidaminococcaceae; genus Phascolarctobacterium_A; species Phascolarctobacterium_A succinatutens_B. The sequence goes on from NZ_CAUDZA010000013.1 coordinate 25,734, forward strand.
TACATAGTCGGAGAATTCGACAACTTCGATTTTCAGGCCTTGTTTTTCAGCCAGCTTTTTAACGTTGTCCATGATTTCAGCGTGCGGACCTGCGGTTACGCCGATTTTAACAGGTGCGTTCGGGTCAGCCTTTTTGTCGGCTGCCTTGTTGTCACCACCGCAGCCTGCGGCGATGATGGTCAGTGCGCAGAGCGCAGCGGTGAGTAAAAGTTTGGTAATCTTCTTCATAAGTTGTTCCTCCCTAAAATAATGGTGGTCTGCTGTCAGACAGCAGCGGCTTTTTTTCTTTATTACGTCGATGAAACTCGCTTCATCGTTGTAAACCCTCATTCGGCCTGTAGATTACAGTTTGTTTTTGTTAAGCTTTTTGGATGCGTAGTCGCCTAAGGACTGCATTGCCTGTACCATGACAATGAGCACGACAACGGTGGCAATCATAACGTCCATCTGGAAGCGCTGGTAGCCGTAGCGAATTGCCAAGTCACCAAGACCGCCGCCGCCTAAGGTGCCGGCCATTGCGGAATAGCCGATTAAGCTGATGATGGCAAGCGTTACACCAAGTACGATAGAATGCATTGCTTCGGGAAGCAGTACCTTAGTGATAATCTGCATCGGGCTTGCACCCATAGCCTGTGCTGCTTCGATAATGCCGGGGTTGATTTCCAGCAGAGAAGATTCAATGATACGTGCAATGAACGGTGCTGCGGAAATAGTCAGCGGCACGATTGCTGCGGTAGTACCGATGGAAGAGCCGACAATCATACGTGTCAGCGGAATAATTGCTACCATTAATATAATGAAAGGAGTGGAACGTGTTGCGTTGACAATCGCGCCCAGAATAGTGTTAAGCGGTTGGTTCGGCAGAATGTGGTCCTTGCGGGTTACGGTAAGGATTACGCCCAGCGGAATGCCGATTAAAGTGGAAAGTGCGGTAGAAGCGAAAACCATGTAGCAGGTTTCCCAAAAGGATTTTATTAAAAGGTCAATCATATCAGGACTCATAGCCAATTACCTCCGTTTTCAGATGCTGTTGATGCAGATATTCCAATGCATTTTTAATGCGCTCGCGGTCGCCGGAAATCTCAATCAGCAGGGTGCCGAAGAGGACATCCTTCAGCTGGTCGGTGTTACCGGAAATAATGCTTACGTCAACATCAAAATGTTTTACCATGCCGGAAATAATAGGCTCGCTGGCACTGTCACCGATGAAGGAGATACGTACCAGCAGCTTGCTGCCTTCTGTATAGGTATCGCTTAATTTCATCTGTTTAACGATATCAGGCAGCTCGGCGTTGATAACGCTCTTGGTAAATTCCTTGGTAGTGGGGTGCTGCGGATTGGTGAAAACGTCAATCATCGGGCCTTCTTCAATGATGTCGCCGCTTTCGATAACAGCAACGCGGTCACAGATAGTTTTTACAACCTCCATCTGGTGTGTAATTAGCACGATGGTCAGATTCATCTTTTTGTTGATGTCCTGCAGCAGATGCAGAATAGATTTGGTAGTCTGCGGGTCGAGGGCGCTAGTTGCTTCGTCGCACAGAAGTACCTTAGGATTGCTTGCCAGGGCGCGGGCAATGCCTACACGCTGTTTCTGGCCGCCGGACAACTGGCTGGGATAGTAGTTGGCACGGCTTTCCAACTGTACCAGCTCCAGCAGAGGACGTACGCGCTTGTCGATTTCGCTCTTGCTCAGACCTTGGATTTCCAGCGGAAAAGCGATGTTATCATAAACAGTACGGCTTGCCAGCAGGTTGAAGTGCTGGAAAATCATGCCGATGCTTTGACGTGCTTTACGCAGCTGTGCTTCGCTCATGGCGGTCAGCTCCTGGCCGTCAACGAATACCTGGCCTGCAGTCGGTTTTTCCAGCATGTTGATGCAGCGCACCAATGTGGATTTGCCGGCACCGGAAAGACCGATGATACCGAAAATTTCGCCAGCCTTGATGCTCAGGCTTGTTTTGTGCAGAGCATGGATGTCGCCAGCTTTGCTGTAGTAGGTTTTTTCTACATTAACTAGTTCTATCATTCTTGTGTTCCTTTCTAATGTGACCGCAAGTTTCAGCAGTCCTTATTTTAGTGTGAGAGATTATTTTCCAATAGAAGTCAGCGGATGCTGCTTGAGAGTCGCATTCTCCGGTGTACGTCAGCTGTCGGAATCGACGGCCGACGTAAAAAAATCCTTCACCGGCACGGCGAAGGATACTTTGCATCTGTAATCTTCATCTGCCGGAATTATCCGTTGGAATTGGCACCGTTCACTGATGTGTGGTTGCCGTAGCTTCATCGGGCCAGTCCCTCAGCTACTCTTGATGAAATCTCTGTTAAGTTTGAATGAAATAATCATACATCTATTTTAGGATATTGTCAACAGTTTTGCGTAAAATTTACTAAAAAACTGTAAAGCTGTAAAGCTGCGTCCAATGGATTTCAGGAATTGCTCAAATTATATCAAAATACTAGGTAATTGTAAAGGGAAATGCGAAATTTTTTACAAAACCTGCGGAAAAAAGATTTTTTGTAAATTTTTCTTGACTTTCACAAGATAAAGTATTAAAGTATTTTTACGAGTTAGTGAGTTAAAGTACTATCGTTATATGCACGTAACGCACAGGAGGAAACTAAAAAATGGCAGCAAATATTCATGATCATTTAACAGACCAGTTATTCAAAGCTATTCTCAGCTTAAAGGATGAGGAGCAATGCTATAAATTTTTTGAGGATATCTGTACTATCAGCGAGCTTAAGGCAATGGCACAGCGATTAGAGGTAGCGCGCATGCTGGATGAGGGCTGTATTTACGAAACTATCGTAGAGAAAACCGGTGCCAGCACCGCAACCATTTCACGTGTTAAGCGTTGTCTTGTTTACGGCGCGGATGGTTATAATTCTGTTATGCAAGTTATAAAAGAGGGGAAGAAAGAAGATGACTAATAAGGTATATCAGGTTCCCTACGGAACCAAGGATATTCTGCCTGGAGAGATGAAGACACGCCGCGGAATTGAAAATGCGATTATCAATGTTTTTGACAAATGGGGCTATGATGAGGTAAAAACACCCGATTTTGAATATGTTGATACCTTCGGCGCTGCCGGTGCCAAAGGGGACTTCCGTTTTTTTGACCGCAGCAATAATCTGCTGGTGCTGCGCAATGATATGACGGCACCGATTGCCCGCCTGACAGCGACGCGCCTGCAGGGCGGCGAAAAGATCAAACGTCTTTGCTATCTGGCAAATCTTTACCGTTATGAAGAAATTCAGGCAGGACGGCAATGCGAATTTGAGCAGGCCGGTGTAGAAATGCTGGGTGCCAGCGGCGCTGCTGCCGATGCCGAGGTTATCGTGCTGGCAGCCGAAGCATTGCAGGCTGCAGGCTTGCAGAAGTTTGCTATCAGCCTGGGCCACGTTGATTTTATCAACGGGCTGGCGGAGGAAGCAGGCTTTGATGCTGCTCAGCTGCAGCAGCTGAAGGATTGCCTGCGCCGTCATGATGCTGTGGGTATGCAGCAGATGGCAGATGCGATGGAAAATATCCGTCCGGAAATCAAGCAGCTTTTTGCCGATTTCCTCTTCCTGCAGGGTGGCATAGAGCTTTTGGACAAAGTTGCTGCAATAGTAACTAACGCTAAGTGCCAAGGCGCTCTGAATGATTTGCGCAAAATCTACAAGCTGGTGGATGCTTACGGCGCCGCAGGCTATTTGAGCTTTGATCTTGGCTTATATCGTTCGCTTGACTATTACACGGGCATGCTTTTTGAAGTCTACCTGCCGGAAATGGGTTATCCGGTGGCAGGCGGCGGACGCTACGATAAGATGATGCAGCGCTTCGGGCTGGAATGCCCGGCAACAGGCTTTGCCGTCGGCGTGGACCGCGTACTGCTGGCTTTGGAACGCAACGGCGTTATTACCAATAACCGCACCTGGGATGTACTGGTAGCTTGGAGCGAAGGCAAGCTGCCGGAGGCGATTGCCAAAGCGACAGCATTGCGCCGTGAAGGCCGCAGCGTTAAGCTGCTGACCGAGGCTGCGGACCTGCAGGGAGCAGCGCTTGCCGTAAAGGAATATGGCTGTAAATCGTTAGTATATGTAGAATAAGCTTAAAGGAAAAAATTAGACGCATTAAGCTTATGGCTAGAAAATATAGAGGGGTATTTTTATGGACGAATACATTACTATAGCATTGCCGAAGGGCAAGCTGTTCGATAAGTCTGTACGCCTGCTGGCTAAGGTAGGCTACAGCGCCGAAAACGTTACCGAGGATTCGCGCAAGCTGGTAATCAGCAATGAGGAAACCAAGGTGCGCTTCATTATTGCCAAGACTGTTGATGTGCCGACGTATGTTGAATACGGTGCGGCAGATATCGGCATCATCGGCAAGGATGTGCTGCTGGAGCAGGATAAGGACGTGGTGGAGCTTTTGGATTTGGGCTTTGGCCGCTGCCGCCTGATGATGGCGGTGCCTGAGGCCAAGCGACGCGCCAAGCTGACGGATTACGCTCACCTGCGGGTAGCAACTAAGTATCCTAACTGCGCCAAGGCTTATTTCAATAAACTGGGCATTCAGACAGAAATTGTGAAGCTCAACGGCTCGATTGAGCTTGGACCTATCGTGGGCCTGAGCGAAATGATTGTAGATATAGTAGAAACAGGGCGCACACTGAAAGAAAATAAACTTGCGGAGGTTGATTCTATTTTTACCGCTACTGCCAGACTGATTGCCAACCGCGCCAGCTTCAAGCTGAAATTTGCGCGCTTGCACAAGCTGATTGAGGATTTACGTATTGTTTTAAATGAGGAGGATAAATAAAATGCAGGTTACAGACGCAAGAAGGATGAGCGCAGCAGAGATTGCTGCTTTAATGAAGAAGAAGGCTTTTGACGAGGTGGAATTATCTCCGCGTATTCAGGCAGGCACGGATACTATGTTCGGCAGACACATGACGGCAGCACAGGTTGTTGACCAGATTGTTGCTGATGTGCGCAAAAACGGTGATGAAAGCCTTTTTTACTATACTAAGCTGATTGACCGCGTAGAGCTGACACCGGAAAATATCCGTGTAACCGAGGAAGAATTTGCGGAAGCGGAAGTTATTGTCAAACCGGAAGTGAAGGCTGCTTTGGAGCGTGCCATCGCCAATGTTATGAAGTTCCATGAGGAGCAGATGCCGAAAACCTGGCTTACGAACCGTCCTTACGGTTCACTGCTGGGCCAAAAGGTTACCCCGGTTGATTCCGTCGGTATTTATGTTCCCGGCGGCACTGCTGCTTATCCTTCGTCTGTAATGATGAATGCCTGCCCGGCAAAGGTAGCAGGCGTTCCCCGCATTGTGATGGCCGTACCGCCCGGAAAGGACGGCAAGGTTAATCCGAACGTACTGGTAACGGCAAAATTAATCGGCGTTACCGAAATTTATAAAATGGGCGGCGCACAGGCGATTGCTGCGCTGGCCTTTGGCACCGCAACCGTACCGAAGGTAGAAAAAATTACCGGCCCCGGCAATATCTTCGTAACTTTGGCTAAAAAAGCCGTCATTGGTCACGTTGATATTGATATGCTTGCCGGCCCGAGCGAAATCCTGATTGTAGCAGATGACAGCGCTAACCCGACCTATCTGGCAGCAGACCTTCTGAGCCAGGCAGAGCATGATCCGCTGGCCTGCGCTATCCTGATTACCGACAGCGAGCGTGTAGCTAATGCTGTGGGCGAGGAAATCGAAGTACAGCTGGCACAGCTGCCGCGTAAGGAAATCGCCGGTACCTCACTGCAGCAGGCAGGCAAGATTATCCTTGCCAAGGATATGCCTACCGTTATCGAAATGGCTAACCTTTCTGCACCTGAGCACCTGGAAATCATGACTAAGGCACCGTTTGAAATTATGCCGTATATCCGTAATGCCGGTGCGATGTTCCTAGGTGCTTATTCACCGGAACCGCTGGGCGATTACTATGCAGGACCGAACCACGTTCTGCCGACAGGCGGTACGGCGAAGTTCTATTCCGTACTGAACGTAGAAACCTTTATGAAGAAAACAAGCATCATTGCCTACACTGCTCCGGCATTGATGGCTGCTGCTGACGATATTATTACCTTGGCTGAAGCAGAGGGCCTGCAGGCTCATGCCAACGCTATTCGTAAACGTGTGGGTAAATAAGGAGGCAGAAGATGAGTAGCTTTACTGTTCGCCAAAGTATTGAGGCGATGGAGGAATATGCCGTAGAAAGCGTGGCGGCGGATATTATTGTTAACGCCAACGAAAGCAATTACCCGCTGCCGCAGGAGATTGCGGAAAAAATTACCCAACGCACCGCGCGCTTTCCTTTTAACCGTTATCCGCCGATTAAATCGGAAAATCTGTGCGAAGTGATTGCCAAAGAGCTGGATGTGGATATTGACTGTGTAAAAATCGGCAACGGCTCCAGCGAGCTGCTGGAAAAGGCCTGCTATGTTTTTGGCGGACCCGGTAAAAAGATTGCCGTACCCTGGCCGTCGTTTTCCATGTACGGCGAGTACGCTTCCCTTTCCGACAGCGCGGAGGTACGCTATCCACTGACTGCGGAAGGCTTTGTTGATGCTGACAGCGTTATCAGCTTTTGTAAGGAGCAGCAGCCTTCGCTGTTGATTGTCTGCAATCCGAACAACCCGACAGGCAACTATAACAGCCTGGCAGCTATGGAAAAAATTCTCGCTAATGTAGATTGCCCTGTTATCATGGACGAGGCCTATATGGAATTTGCCGATGGCAAGGAGCTGGCACCGAATGATTTGCGTCCGATGCACAAGCTGTGGCTGGTAGCAGGCTCTACTTTGAGCTTGGTCGGACGCTACAGCAATCTGATGGTTTTCCGCACCTTTTCCAAGGCCTATGGGCTGGCAGGTCTGCGTTGCGGTTATGCAGTGGGTGCGCTGGGGCTGGTGCGTCAGCTGGGCAAGGCGCTGTTGCCTTATCACGTAAATGCCTTTACGCTGATGGCAGCCAAAACTGTTTACGAAAACAAGGAATTGTATAAGGAGCGCATCAAAACAATCCGTGAGGAACGCGATAAATTTGCGGACTGCCTGAAAGCCTTAGGCTTTAAGGTATGGCCGACGGCAACTAATTTTGTTACCTTCCGTGCGGAGGGAGAACTGATGCAGCAGCTTGCCAAGGCTTATGCGGCGAAATTTAGCGAAAAATTGTCGGAGCAGGCTGCCGGAGGTAAGCTGATATTTAAGTATCTGCTGGCCAACAGTATTCTGGTGCGTGATTTCAGCACGCATCCGGTGCTGCAGGGCTGCCTGCGTATCACCATCGGCTTACCTGAAGAAAACAAGCAGATTATTGCTAAAATCACCGAGCTGTGTGCGGAGGTAAAAGCATGAGAAGCGGTAATGTAGAAAGAAAAACACTGGAAACAGGCATCAGCGCCGAATGGTGTCTTGATGGCAGCGGCAGCTGCGAAATTAATACAGGCATCGGCTTTTTTGACCATATGCTGACGCTTTTGGCAAAGCACAGCTTCAGTGATCTGGTGGTGCATGCTGTTGGTGATTTGGATGTTGACAGCCATCATACGGTGGAGGACTGCGGTATTGTACTTGGTCAGACACTGAAGGAGGCTGTGGGCGATAAGGCAGGCATTCACCGTTACGGCAACTGCTTTTTGCCGATGGATGAGGCGCTGGTGCAGGTGTGCCTTGATTTCAGCGGCCGTCCGTATCTTGTTTTTGATGCGGATATTCCTAAGGTACAGCTTGGCATTTACGATGCCGAAATGACGGAGGAATTCTTCCGTGCTTTGGCAATGCAAGCAGGCCTCACGCTGCACATCCGCGTGCTTTACGGCAAGAATACGCATCATATCATCGAAGCGATTTTCAAGGGCTTTGCCAGAGCGTTGGCAGAGGCAGTAGCCTTTGACAGCCGTGTGCATGGTGTTATGAGCAGCAAGGGGATACTTTAATGCGTGTTATAAAGTACCGGCTGCATCACACGTGTTTTGAGTTAGCATGAGGGAAAATATATGAGTAAAAAAATAACGATTATAGATTATGGCATGGGCAATCTTTACAGCGTACAGAATGCGCTGCGTTCTATCGGCGCGGAGCCTGTGGTGACAAGCGATGCTGCTGTGATTGCGCAGGCTGAAAAGATTCTGCTTCCGGGTGTGGGAGCCTTTGGCGATTGCATGGCAAACCTGGAAAAGTCAGGCCTGATTCCCGTGATTATGGACAGCCTGCACAGCGGCAAGCCTTTTCTCGGCATCTGCCTGGGCATGCAGCTTTTATTTGAGGGCAGTGACGAAGCGCCGGGAGTTAAGGGCCTGGGCTTTTTCAAAGGTCAGGTGCGCTTGCTGCATACCGAGCTGAAGATTCCGCATATGGGCTGGAATAAGCTGGAGTTGCGTAGTCCGTCCCCGCTCTTAGAGGGTGCGGAGGGTGAATACGTTTACTTTGTGCACAGCTTTCATGCGGAGCCGGAGGACAGAAGCATTATTACCTCGGTCTGTGACTATGGCATGGAGGTTACTGCTTCCGTAGGACGCGGTAAGGTACAGGCCTTCCAGTTCCATCCGGAAAAGTCGAGCAGAGTCGGCATGCGCCTGCTGAAAAATTTTGTTGAATTATGAGGGGAAAATTATGATTATATATCCTGCAATAGATATCCGCGGCGGACGCTGCGTGCGTCTGACGGAGGGACGCTTTGATGCGGAAACTGTTTTTTCCGATGACCCGGCGGAGATGGCTGTCAAGTGGGCGGCCTGCGGTGCAGAATGGCTGCATCTTGTTGATCTTGACGGTGCGCTTGCCGGCGAGGGTAAAAACCTGCCTGTGATTGAACGCATTCTTAAAACTGTAAAAATTCCTGTCGAGCTTGGCGGCGGTATCCGCAATCTGCAGGCAGTAGAAAAGCTTTTGGAGCTGGGTGTGGAGCGCCTGATTTTGGGTAGCGCTGCCGTAAAGAATCCTGAGCTTGTCAAAGAGGCCTGCGCCAAATATCCCGGACATATCGCTGTCGGTATTGATGCGAAGAACGGCGATGTAGCTATCGAAGGCTGGGGCGAGGGCAGCGGCGTTGCCGCAACCGAGCTGGCCAAGCGCATGGCAGACTACGGCGTGGCAACGATTATCTTTACCGATATCAGCCGTGACGGCATGCTCAGCGGTGTAAACGCCGAAGCGACAGCGGCGCTGGCGCGTACCTGCGGCGTACCGATTATTGCCAGCGGCGGTGTAGCTTCGCTCGATGATATCCGCAATGTAAAAAAATACGAAAAGGATGGCGTAGCTGGCTGTATTATCGGTAAGGCAATTTATACCGGTGCCGTTAATCTGCCGGACGCTTTAAAAATTGCTGCGGCAAAGGAGGAATAAGATGCTTACGAAGAGAATTATTCCTTGTCTTGATGTTAAGGAAGGACGTGTGGTCAAGGGCACGAACTTTGTCGGTCTGCGTGATGCCGGTGACCCTGTGGAGCGTGCGGCGGCTTATGATGCCGAGGGTGCCGATGAGCTTGTTTTCCTTGATATTACTGCGACCTTTGAGGAGCGCAAGGCGATGCTGGATGTTATCAGCAGAACTGCGGCCAAGGTTTTTATGCCGCTGACAGTCGGCGGCGGTATCAGCAGTGTGGAGGATATCAAAAATGCTCTGCGTGCCGGTGCTGACAAAACCTCGCTGAATTCCGCAGCGGTAAAAAATCCGCAGCTGATTGCCGACGGCGCCAAACTGTTTGGCAATCAGTGCATTGTTCTCGCAATTGATGCACGTAAATGCGGTGAGAACAAGTGGGAGGTTTATGTGCAGGGCGGGCGTAAGCCGACGGGCCTTGATGTCGTAGAATGGGCAAAAAAAGGCGTAGCGCTCGGTGCCGGAGAAATCCTGCTGACAAGTATGGATGCCGACGGCACGAAAAACGGCTATGACATTGCTCTGACGAAGGCCGTGAGCAGTGCCGTAAATGTGCCTGTTATCGCCAGCGGCGGTGCAGGTAAGCTGGAGGATTTCTATGATGTGCTGACAGAAGGTGGCGCTGACGCTGTGCTGGCGGCCTCTGTTTTTCACTATAAAACCTTCACCATTAAGCAGGTGAAGGAGTATCTGCGTTCTCGAGGTATAGAGGTGAGGTTATAATGCAGATAGATATTTCTAAAATCAAATTTGACAGCAGAGGTCTTGTGCCTGCTGTTGTTGTAGATGTACGCACGAACGATGTTGTTATGCTGGCGTACATGAATGAGGAGTCATTGCTCAAAACATTAGAAACAGGTTATACCTGGTTCTGGAGCCGCAGCCGTCATGAGCTGTGGAACAAGGGTGCGACTAGCGGTAATCTGCAGAAGGTTGTGGAGCTGTTCTACGACTGCGACGGTGACGCGCTGCTCGTAAAGGTAGAGCAGCAGGGGGTGGCCTGCCATACAGGTGAATATTCCTGCTTCCATAATCCGCTGTGGCATACGTCCAATCTGCCGGTGCCTGAGGTAGAAGGCCTGCCGAAGGTTATCAGCGAGCTGTACCGCATGATTTTGTACAAGCGTCAGGCTGATGATGCGGAGATGAAATTCCTCATGAGCGGCAGTCAGGATAAGCTGTTGCAAAAGCTGGGCAACGAAATTACGGAAACGATTATAGCGTCCAAAAACGGCGAAAAGGATAAGGTGCTGCACGAAATGGCAGATTTGTGGTATCACTGTCTGGTGCTTCTGGCTTATCACAATATTACGCCGGAGGAGTTTCTGCGTGAGCTTGGGGGCAAGAGAGCGTAAAGAAAATTTTACAATATAAAATATATATGTTAGACTATAAGCAGTTGCATGATTATCTTCGTTTAGCGAAAATGTCGTGCCTGACTGTGTGAGTCAGTGGCATCTGTCGAGCTTTTGGCAGATGCCTTTTTTGTTGACACCACATATGACACCAAGTATAATGGAGGTAGAAAGAAGCTATGTCACAATGGGAAAAGCTAATGTACAAGCTGAAGAAATTATCGCCTGATATGCGGTTTGAGGAATTGCAGAAAATACTTGAAAGCTACGGCTATGAAATGCAATCTCCGCGAAGTGGCAGCAGCCATTTTTCGTTTCGTAAAAAGGGCAGAGCTGTTATTACTATTCCTAAGCATAAACCAATCAAAAAGGTGTATATTAAGTTAGTGAAAAATATTGTGGAAAGCGAGGAAGAAAAATGAAAACTTTAGAAGATTACATGAAGTTGAATTATCGCCTTGAGTTTGAACCTGATGAAGATGAAGGCGGTTATGTTGCTTATTTTCCTGAGCTTCCAGGCTGTATTACTGTGGGGGATACTATTGAAGAGGCAGCGGCAAATGCAGTTGATGCTAAGCGTACATGGCTGGAAGCTGCCTTGGAAAATGAAATGGGAATTCCTCTGCCGGAGAAAAAGGACAAATATTCCGGTCAGTTTAAATTACGTGTGCCCAGGGCTTTACATAAGCTGTTGAGTCAGCATGCTAAGCAGGAAGGTATCAGTATGAATCAGTATTGTGTGTATCTGCTTACGCGCAATGATGCGTTGAATGCCAAATAAATATATCGGCGCGTAATCCGTCATAAAACATAAAATCTGCTATGTGCAAGCGTAGCAGATTTTTTTATTACCTTTGTAACAATTTTCTTCTCCTGCTATAACGCAGGATACTTTTTTTCGCTAAAGCATTACAAAAGCATTTAAATATAGTATAATGATAACATATTATTTTCTGGCACTATTTTAGGGAGAGGTGTAATTACTCATGGATGAAAGAAATAATAAGCCTGTGCCGCAACTGATAGAGGTTGAGCCAATGCAGGATGGCTACCGCTGGGTCGCAATTACGGCGATGCTGTTGGCAATCGGTATTATTCTGCACACTGTAAGTCCTAATGTCGGCGGTGTAACGCCTAACTGGACAATTGCTATGTATTCTATTGTTATCAATCTGACGCGTCCCAAGCTGTCGCAGGCTATCGGTATCGGTTTTATCGCCGGCCTGACGCTGGTTCCGTCCTCCAAATCGGCTTTCCCGCTGGGCAACGTTGCCAGCGAGCTGGCCGGTGCGACTGTCTGCTGCCTTTTGGTTGAGGCTATGTTCAAAGCAGGTATCAGCGAATGGAAGCTGCGTCCTTTTATCACCGGCTTTGTTGCCACGATGACCAGCGGCGGGCTGTTTACTTTTATCTTGAAGCTTATTTTGGGCTTGCCGCTGCACGTATGGATTTACGCTATGCTGCCGGTTGTTGCGATTGTAGGCCTGCTCAATGGTCTGATAACCTTCTTCCTGTACGCTCCCGTGCGGAAGCTGTTTTACTTTCAGGAGGATGAAAAATAATGGAAAGCGTAATCAACGTAGAGAATTTTTACTTTGCCTATAAAAAATCGGATCTGGTGCTGCGTGATATCAACTTTGAAATAAAAAAAGGCAGCTTCACTGTTATCACCGGACCGAGCGGTGCCGGCAAGACAACGCTGTGCAAGGCTATGACCGGTATCGTCCCCTATTACATGGGCGGACGATACAGCGGCGATGTTAAAATTAACGGCGAAAGCACTAAGGGCAAGCGTGTCAGCGATATAGCCATGCGCGTGGGCTTTATTATGGAAGACTACGAAAGCCAGCTTGTTTCCTTAACTGCCGGCGAGGAAATTGCTTTCAGCCTGCTGAACCACGGCTTCGCACCGCATGAGGTTGAAGAGCGTACCAGACAGGCGCTTGAGGATGTAGGCCTGCCGGGGCGCGAAAGCTATCAGCTGGACGAGCTCAGCGGTGGTCAGCGTCAGCGTCTGCTGCTAGCGGCAACGCTTGCAGTGCATCCGGAGATTATTGTGCTGGATGAGCCTGTATCCGCAATGGACCCGGACGGTGCACGTTCCCTGTATAAGCTGGTAGACAAAATCCATAAGCAGTATGGTACAACGATTATTGCCGTTGAGCATCGCGTGGATTATGTGCTGCCTTACGTAACGGATATGATTGTACTGAACGAGGGCGAGCTGGTGGCGGCTGATGCCTTTGAGGCTGCTGCTCCTAAAATGTACGAAAATCCCGCATTGCGTCCGCTGCTGCCGTCACTGTGGCAGATTAAGCTGGGCTTGGAGGAAAAGCTTGGCGTGGATTTGGGCGACTGGCGCAGCGAAGAGGATGCGCTGGCTGATTTTCGCACCTATGGGATTGTTGCGGCAGAAGGGAGAGCTGACTGATGTTAGAAGCAAAGGATGTCAATTTCGCTTATATGCGTGGACAGCCTGTAATCAAGGATATGGATTGCAAGATAGAGGACGGAGAGTTTGTGGCGCTGTTGGGACATAACGGCAGCGGCAAAACAACCTTGAGCCGTCTGTTTATGGCATTGTGCCATCCGCGCAGCGGACAGGTTTTTGTTGACGGTGAGGATATCGTTAAGCGTGAGCCGGCAGATTTGGCCGACAAAATCGGTTATGTATTCCAAAACCCGGACCTGCAGATTTTAGAGGATACTGTATTTGATGAGGTCGCTTACGGCCCGCGTGCCAAAAAGCTGACAGAAGCAACCATCGAGCGTCAGGTGAACGAAGCGCTGGAGGCTATGGGCCTGACAGAGCTGAAGGACGAATATCCGCGCCTTCTGTCCTTCGGCCAGAAGCGACGCCTTGGTGTAGCTGCGGCATTGGCGCTTAATCCGCGCACGTTGATTCTGGACGAAATTACTAATGGTCAGGATGCGCTGGAAAAGGAAGCCATGATGAGCTACCTGCAGGCAATCAACGAAAAGCGCGGTATTACGATTGTACTGATTTCGCATGACATGGATATTGTCCGTCGTTACGCTAAGCGTGCGATTGTACTGCATTACGGCAAGCTGGTTTACGACGGTACGCCGGCGAAGCTGTTTGACGGCAGCCAGCCTGTAGAGCGCTGGGGCTTGTGCCGTCCTACGGTAGCAGCCTTAGCTGCGTCACTGGGCATTGAGGCCGCAACTGCCGAAGAATTTTGCAAGCAAGTTATTTGTAAGGAGGGAAGCAGATGAAGCTGACAGCCTTTACACAGATTATAGTTACTCTGGCGGTTACCGCCTGGGTGTTCATTCTGCCGGTAGAAGCAGTAGCCACGATTCTTGTTCTGGAGCTGGCGCTGCTGTTATACATTAAGCATGACAAAATGACGATGGCTGCTATCGGCGGCCTGGCAGTTTTCACCGGTATGATGATTTTACTGCAGCTGCTTTTCGGCTCTCCGCTAGATGTATCTTTGATTGGCGGTCTGCGCATGCTGGTTATGACGATGGCATTTTTGTGCCTGCTGGCAGCGAGCCGTATTCAGGACATTGCCAAGGCCTTGGTAGACCGCTTCCATATGCCCTGCGAATATGCCTTCATGCTGACTACGGCACTGCGCTTTGTGCCTAACTTCCTGACCGACAGCGGTATTACGTTGGATGCACAAAGCTGTCGCGGTTATTCCAATCGTGCCAATATGTTCAAGCGCTTCTTCGCTTATCTGGTTGTTATTCGTCCGTTGGTTATGCGTGCGGTAGCCAAATCGGAAACACTGGCGCTTTCCATGGAGCTGAAGGGCTTTGGCGGCAACACATACAAGAATATGCCGCCGGCACCGCTGCGCTTCGGCGATATTTTCGTACTTCTTTTGGTAGTAGTGCTGAGTACTTATCCGCTGTGGATTAAATATCTCTAATAAAAAATAAAGAACTGCGAAAGCTCTGTGCAGTGTATTGCTGTACAAAGCTTTAGCAGTTCTTTTTTGTTACGTAAACAATTTTTATTCTCCCTTGGTCTGGAATTCGGCAATGGCAGGATTAATCAATGCCATATAATAACCGGCGACAACCTCTGGACCGGGATTCATTTTGTTTTTGAGCCACCAGCGAATCATGCCGACAAAGCTGCTAGTGAGGCTGTTGATTAAGAAGTCCTCCGGCACTCTTTGTGAGTATTCGTCGTAGGACCCGCTCATCTTGATGCTGACGTTCTGCAGCATGTAATCGCGGAAGAAGCCTAAGAACAGCGTACCGTCATCGTAATTGATGATGCCCAGGTAGTATTCGCGTTTGTCGCGCAGGTGATAAAGGATGTGTGTGATACGAGTTTCCGTGTTTTGCGGCATTTCGGAAAAATTATGTGTGGAGCAGGGAGGGATAACCGGACTGAAGATATGGTCGAAAAGCTCAAAGCAGATTTGGCGTGCCAGATCATCTTTGGTTTCGAAGTGGCTGTAAAAGGTGCTGCGTCCGACGTCAGCTGCATCAATAATATCCTTAACGCTGACTTTTTCATAGCTTGTTTTAGTAAGCAATTTGACAAAGGCATCGATAATTGCCTGTCTGGTCTTTTTTTGTCTTCTGTCCATAGTATGCCTTGCTCCTCTCCCGATAATGTACAATTTATGAAAAGTGTTCATTAAAGTACGAATCTCGATTTTTGTAGATAGATTTTTCGCCAAAATTAGATTATCATATACATAGAGTTTAGTCAAGAACTTGACTTCGCTTCATGATATACTCATACTCATCAAAAAACGTAAAAGGCGTCCGGCGGCAAACGGACGCTTTTTACGTTGTGCGCAAAAATACAAAGCCCCGCGGTCTGACAGACTGCGGGGGTTTTGTATTTGATGAGTATTGAGTAGAAAAAAGGGTTGAGCTGCAGCTTGTGTTGCCGCACAGGCTGCAGAGTATATAGCAAAAAGCTGCAAGGGGATGATGCTTTATTGCTGTTATATTGAAGGGAAAGATGATTAATTAATTTTTACTATTTTTGCCTTGTGTTAATCCTGAGGCGGTTGTGGGAATTCGCCGTTGTGATGTCTGTAGCCGTGGAAGTCGCCACGGTTATGCTTGTAGCCGCGAAATTCACCCTTGTGGTGTCTTTGCGGCAGCGGTCTGTTGGCTCTTACAGCCTCGCGCTGCTCGGGAGTCATATGCTGCAAACGCTCATGGCGTGCCTTGCGCTGCGCCATATCGTCCTTAATGAACTGCTGTACTTCCGCTTTCTGACCGGGAGTGAGCTTAGCCATGGTTTCCTTGGCGTGCTTTTCGTGAGCTTCCTTGCGCTCCTTGCGCATTTTTTCTATAGCCTTTTCACTCTGTTCGGGTGTCATGCTTTTCCATTCCTCGCGCATTTTTTGGAATTTGGCACACTGCTCCGGGGTGAGCTTGTGGCCTTGACGGTGCATTCTGTGAGCCGGCGGCGGGCAGGGACGGTCTGCGTCGTTTTCATGCAGAATAGCGTTTACGCGCTCGCTCATAGAAGGCTGCGGCTGGGAATCTGCAGAGGCAGCAAAAGCGCTGGCGCAGAAAGCCGTCAAAACTGTACCGGTAACGAGAATTTTTTTCATGTTCAACATTAGAATCACTCCTTATATTTTTATTGCTTATTAATCTTATACAGCAGTTAAGGAATTGCTTTTGGTTGTTCCTTAACTTTGCTTACATTGTACAGGCATATTATGACTTTTTTATGTTTTTTGACTTAATTTAAGCTGAAAAATATCTTTTTTTGCGTCATACTTTTAACACACATAGACGTTAAAATGTAATATAATGAAAGAAAGGTGACATAAGGAGGCTTTGCGATGAAAAAGATACTTATCGCTGATGATAATAAACAGATTACGACAATTTTATCCGGCTATGCCAAAAAGGAAGGCTTTGAGCCGGTTATTGCGTTGGACGGAGCAGAGGCACTGGATAAATATCTGCAGTATGAAAATGAAATTGCTGTCGTGCTGCTGGATGTAATGATGCCGGAAATAGATGGCTTTGAGGTTTGCCGCCGTCTGCGCAAGGAATCCATGGTGCCAATTATTATGATAACGGCGCGTGGTGAGGATTATGATAAGATTATGGGTTTGGATATCGGTGCGGACGATTATGTGATTAAGCCGTTCAGCGCACCGGAGGTGATGGCCCGCGTGCGCGCTGTTCTGCGCCGCCTGGGAGCGCAGGAGCCGGCGAATGCTCAGACACTGGCTTACGCAAATCTGTATATTAATTTGGAAAAGTATATGGTGCAGATTAACGGCGAAGAGGTGCCGTTGACGAAAAAGGAAATCGAGCTTTTGTGGACGCTGGCCAAAAATTCCACGAAGGTGTTCAGCCGCGATAATCTGCTGGACAGCATCTGGGGCTATGATTATTTCGGTGACAGCCGTACGGTTGATTCGCATATCAAGCGCCTGCGGGCCAAGCTGGATAAGTACGAGCATCAGCTATGGGAAATCAAAACTATCTGGGGCGTAGGCTACCGCTTTGAGGGACACAAGGATGAATAATAAGATTGCTTTAAAGCTGACGCTGTATTTTTCGGCAGTACTGCTTGTATTTGCGCTGATTATCGGCGGTGTCTTTTACCAGTTCTTTAAGCAGCAGACGGTTGAAATCAAGGAAAAGGAAATGCGTCTGCGCGCGGAAAAGATTGCGGAAGTGCTTGGTGATAATATGGCGCGGATGGAAAGCCGCCATGGTGACGGTATTGCCAACAGCAAATTTATCAGCTATCTGGATAATGTGACGCAGGAAATAGTCTGGGTGGTGGATAGCAACCGTCAACTGAGTATCAATAAGGACAGGGTGCAGCGTCAGCGCAGAGAGGTGCAGAAGCATCATGAGCATAGCGGTTTTGGCCTTTTCAAACGTCAGATGCCGCCGATTTCTTGGAAGGAACCGCCTAAGACTCCTAAGGAGGCCTACGAAAGACTGCCGGTTCAGGTTAAGGAAAAGGTTGAGGAGGGTTTTAACGGCAAAGAGTTTATTATCGAAGAATATAACCCGATGCTTGACGGCATTATGCTGATTGTCGGCAGACCGATTTATGACAGCCAAGGGCAGGTAAAGGCTGTGCTTTTGCTGCATTCTCCTGTAGCAGGCCTGCAAGACGCTATCTGGTCAGGTCTGCGTATTCTGCTTATCAGTCTGCTGGTGGCGATGGTTTTGGGTATGCTGCTTTCGGTAGTGCTCAGCTGGCGTTTTACCGGAACGATTGAGAAGATGAAAAATATTGCCGAGCGCTTGGCGGAACGTGATTACACCGCCCGCACCGACATTAAGCAGAATGACGAAATCGGCGAGCTGGCGCGTACGCTGGATATTCTGGCGGAACGTCTGGAGCTGGCAGATGCCGAAAGCCAAAAGCTGGAAAAGCTGCGCCGCGAGTTTATTGCCAACATTTCGCACGAGCTGCGTACGCCTGTGACGGTTATCCGCGGCAGCTTGGAGGCCTTGCGTGATGGTGTGGTTACGGAAAAGGCCGATGTTGAGGAATTTCATGAGCAGATGTATAAGGAAAGCCTGTTTTTGCAACGTCTGATAAATGACCTGCTGGATTTATCACGTTTGCAGAATACAGATTTTCCGATTGAAAAGGCTCCATTGAACTTTGTCGATGTTATGCATGACGCAGTGCGCAGCGGCAGGCAGCTCGGTGCTGATAAAAAGCTGCAGATTACAGGCAGTGCGGATAAGGATATTTACATGCTGAACGGTGATTACGGACGCCTGCGTCAGATGCTGATGATCTTTTTGCATAACAGCATCAAGTTTTCGCCCGAGGGCAGTAAAATTAAGCTGGAGCTGACCGGTAACAGGCTGAAGCTGATTGATCATGGCTGCGGTATTAAGGAAGAGGACATTCCGCATGCCTTCGACCGTTTTTATAAGGCGCGCAATGAGCATAATAAGAGCGGCAGCGGCCTGGGACTGGCGATTGCCAAGCAGATTGCCCAACGTCATGATATGCAGCTTCAGCTGCAGAGCAAGCTGGGCGAGGGTACGACAATAATTATTACTCTGCCGCCTGAGCTGAAGGAAAAGGAGTATGCAGATGAATAAGATGAATTACGGCTGTGAGGGATTATGCGTTGTTATCAGCGGGGGCACGTCAGGTATCGGCCTGGCGGCGGCGTTGCGCTTTTTGGCAGACGGTGCGCGTGTATATATTTTGGGACGTTCCGAGGAGCGTGGTGCGCAGGCATTGTGTTATCTGGATGAACAGACAGGAAAGCAGGCAGTGTATATTTCCTGTGATGTAACGAAGCAGGCTGAATGCAAGGCTGCAGTGGCGAAGATTGCCGAGCAGGAAGCTAAGCCTGACTGGCAACTGGATATTTTGGTCAACAGCGCCGGCTTTTACCGCGAGCAGCGTCTGGAGCAGCTTACTGAAGCTGATTTTGATGCGATGATGAATGTCAATGTTAAGGGTATGATGTTTTTGACGCAGGCAGCATTGCCTTATCTGCGCAGTAAAAGCAGCGTGGTGAATATTGCCTCCGATGCTGCTGTCAGCGGCAATTACGGCTGTGCGCTTTATTGTGCGACTAAAGGTGCGGTGGTGGCGTTTACCAGAGCGCTGGCGCTGGATTTGGCACCGTCGGTGCGCGTAAACTGCGTTTGCCCGGCAGATGTGGATACGCCGCTTCTGGCGCGGCAGCTTGCTGACGCGAACGGCGGTTATACACTGGCAGATGTGGCTGCAGCCTATCCGCTGCAGCGGATTGCCGCAGCGGGTGAAATTGCTCATGTAATCTGCAGCCTGGCAGCTCCTGCCAACAGCTTTATGACGGGCAGTATCGTAACTGTCGACGGCGGTCTGACAGCCGGATAAATAATATATAGCAGTAAAACAGGTAAAGAAAGTTTTCTTTGCCTGTTTTTTGATATACGCAAACGTATATAAGTGATATAATTAATGTATTAAAGTATAAAAAATACGGGAGGGTATTTTTATGGATAAAATGCAGCCAATCGGAGTACTTGATTCGGGAGTCGGCGGTCTGTCGGTTTTGAAATGCCTGCATCAGATGCTGCCGCACGAGGATTTTATTTATGTGGGTGATACTGCGCGTACGCCTTACGGCACCCGTACTGAAAAAGAAATCCGCGGCTTTGTGGGAGAAATAATCGATTGGCTGACAGCCAAAAACGTTAAGCAGGTAGTTATAGCCTGCAATACGCTGACGATGCTCGGTGTAGACAGTCTGCGGGGGACGCATCCGTTCAGGGTTGTCGGTATGTCCAAGGGGGCGCAGCAGCTGCTTTCGGCAAGTCCTCATAAAAAAATCGGCGTGCTGGCAACGCAGTTTACTATTTCCAGCGGTTTGCATAAAAAAGCTATTCTTGCTGCAGACCCGCAAGCGCAGGTTTATCCGGTGGCTTGCCCGAAGTTTGTGCCGCTGATTGAGGGCGAACAGTTTGACAGCCCGGAGCTGCAGCAGGCTATCGCCGAGTATACCGAGCCTTTTAAAAAAGCGGGCGTTGAAGCAGTGATTTTGTCCTGTACGCATTATCCTTTTATCAAAGAACAAATAGAAGCAGATTTAGGACCGAAGGTAAAGGTGCTTGACCCGGCGGCTGCCACCAGTGCCGACGCTATTGTAGCACTTAAGGAGGAAGGCCTGCTGCGTACAGAAGGCAAGGGACGTCTGCAGGTTTGCTGCACAGCTGATCTGGCAAGAGTTGAGCGCTTGGCCGGCAGAATGTTGCCTGTAGACGAGTGCGATTTTTCTTTAATCGATTTAAAGAAGAATTGATTGCATAACTTTTATTCCTTTCAAAAAAGAAGCAGGAATTTTCTTTTTAATGTCTAATTTATAGTAATTAAGAGCGAGAAAAGGATTGCTTTTTTGGTGGCTTGCTATGAGAGCTGCCTAACAGGTGTTTATGTTACTAAATGCCGGTTTCATGATACTGTGAAAGCGTTATTTATATTTTCGCAGCTATGTCATCTGTATTGACGGATGACTGGTTACGCAAATGCTATTATATTCAAAAATAATATAAAGAAAGGTGGTAGCTGTGGAAAAGCAGGGAGTATTAAACGATAAAAAAATTGTAGGCTCGCCTATGGTGCATATGACATGTCTTGCTCTGGTGCTGTTTGCATTCTGGATGGTTTTGTCAGGCAGAACAGAAACAAAATTTGTCATATACGGTATCCTCACAGCTGTAGTGACGACTTGGGTTACATACCCGCTTCTGCTGGTTCCGAATAAGGACGGCAGTAAAAAGTATTATGTTTTCGGTTTTTCAATTCCGAAAATGATTATGTACTTTTTCTGGCTGATGTGGCAACTGGTGCTCGCCAATATTGACGTGCTGCTGGCAACTACAGGTCAGGAGCTGAACATTGATCCTAAGGTTGTCCGCTTCCGCTTCAAGGCCGATAATCCGATGGCATCTGTTATTTTGGCGAACTCAATTACGCTGACACCCGGTACGGTAACAATGAATGTTACCGACGACGGTGTGTATGAGATTCATGCACTGACCGTTGGTGCGGCTGCAGGTGTGCTCGACGGCGGCATGCAGAAAAAGGTTGCTGATTTATACGGCGAAAAATTTGATTTTGCAGTAGTAGAGAGTGAGGAATGATTATGCAGATTATATTTTATATTATGATGGTAGCCATTCTTCTGATCATTGGTACGATGCTGCAGCGCTTGTTCAACGGGCCGACAATTTTTGACAGAATGAACGCCTTGGGCGTTATCGGTGCCGATACAATCTTATTATTGGTGCTTTTCGGCTATATTGACAAACGTCCGGATATGTATGTTGATATAGCGATTTCTTATGCAATTTTAGGCTTTATCGGCTCGCTGATTGTAGCTAAATTTATAGGAGGTAAAAGGATATGATTGAGCAATTCGGTTTTACCTCCCTGCGCGAAGTTATCGCTGCACTGTTCCTGCTAAGCGGTCTGGTATTCTTCGTCGGCTCAGCTATCGGTATGCTGCGCCTGCCGGATTTTTATTCCAGAATTCATGCCTCCGGTAACAGTGAAACTCTTGGCTGTACGCTTTCCTTTATCGGTCTGATGATTTATGAAGGACCTACACTGACAGCGGCAAAGATGGCTTTTGTATTTTTACTTGTTTTTATGGCGAATCCGATCGGCTCGCATATTCTGAGCAAGGCAGCCTATAAATCCGGACATCCTGTCTGGACACTGCAAAGCAAGGGCGCCAAAAAGCTTGTCGGTCTGGAAAAGGCTGACCACAGTGCTGACGAGCCTGTCGGTCATATCCGCAAGAAGACTGTAAAAACAAATCGTAATCAGGTACATAAATATCATAAGAAGAAAGGAGATAAATAAAATGGAGATTTATACTATTGAAGCTCTTTTACTTGTCTTCCTGATTCTCATTACCTGTGCAGTTATTTTCTGCAAGGATATTTTAAGTGCTGCGATTATCTACAGTGCGTTCAGCTTCTGTGCTGTGCTGCTGTATCTGATGATGGGCTCCCCCGACGTAGCCTTTACGGAGGCTGTTATCGGTACGATTTCTACCATCTTCTTCGTAGCGTCGTTGAAAAAAATTGATAGGTGGTGTAAATAATGCGTGGATTAGTTGCTGTTATCCTGGCGATTATGACAGGCATGTTTTGCTCTGTCGTAACCTACCTGCCCGAAATTGGTGACGCGAACACTGCGCCTAACCAGCATGTTACTCCGACCTATATCTCCCGTAGTGCGGAGGATACAGGCTCGCCCAATATCGTAACGGGCGTCATCATCGACTATCGTGGCTTCGATACTATGTGGGAAACCTCGGTAATGTTCCTCGCCGGTCTGACAACGGTGCTGGTGCTGACCAGCAATCCGCTAGGACGCAGACCTGAGGAAGAGCCGGAGGATCCGGAGGAAGGAGAGATTATCAAATGAAAGAACCATTTGGCGGTCTTATCCTGAATGTGGCCTTCAGAATGTTGGTGCCGTTCACGATTACCTACGGCATTTACGTTCTCTGCCTGGGTGAGTTTTCTCCGGGCGGCGGCTTCCAGGCAGGCGCATTGCTTTCTGTAGGCGTGCTGCTTGCACGTCTTATCCTGGGCTTTGATACAAAGTTCAATGTCTTAGGCAAAACCTCTGTTGTCCTTGCCGGCGTGGGCACCTTCCTGTATGCTTTTACCGGTTGGTTGACATTGTTCGGCGGCGCAGACTTTTTCCTGAACTACAATTATATGCCGATTCATATGGAGCCGCAGCATGAAATGCATGCTATGGGCATTTTCCTTATTGAAATCGGTGTTGCCATCTGCGTAATGATGACAATTATTAATCTGCTTGATGCAATCGTGAAAAGGGGTGACGAAGATGGAAGTGCTCAATGAGTTTTTGAAAACAAAAGGCATTTATTCCCTGGTCATGATTCTTTTCTTCCTGGGTGTGTATGGCATGGTCCTCAGCAAAAACTATATGAAGAAGCTGATGGCGATGAACGTTATGCAGGTTGCCGTAATCTATTTTTATCTGTGTTTTGCACAGAAGGATGGCGCAATGATTCCTATCCAAAACGGCCTGACAACAGATCCTAATGCTTACATTAACCCTCTGCCGCATGGCCTGATGCTGACAGCAATCGTTGTAAGCCTTGGTACTACAGGCGTAGCAATTGCACTCCTCATGCGTATTAAAGAAATCTACGGTTCTGTTGAAGAAGTAGAGGTATTGAGGAGGGCTAGTAAATGACACAACATGCTCCCGTCCTAATTGTACTTTTACCTCTGACAGCATCGTTGCTGTGTATGTTATTTTCCCGTATCAGTAAAAATTTAGGCTCCTGGATAGTTATGGCTTCTATCGCCGGTGCTTTTGCCAATGCCTGCATCGTACTGCAAAGAGTGTTGGAATCCGGCGGCAAAACCTGGCATTACTGGATGGGTGGCTGGGAACCGCCAATCGGTATTGAATTTGCTCTTGACCCCTTAAACAGTATTCTGGCTGTTGTGGTAACATTTATTTCCCTGATGGTTTCGCTTTACAGCCGTCCGTTCGTCAAGGATGAGGATTGGCTGCATGTAGGCGGCTATTATACACTGTTCGGTTTGTTAACGGTTGGTCTTTCCGGTATGATTATCACCGGTGACGTTTTTAACCTCTATGTATATCTGGAGATTATGTCACTGTCCGGTTACGGCCTGATTGCCCTCGGCGGCAGAAAATCCATGCTGGCAGCCTTCCGTTACCTGTTAATCGGTACCATCGGTGCTTCTCTGTATCTGCTCGGTGTCGGTTATCTGTACGCTATGACCGGTACTCTGAACATGGCTGACCTTGCTGCACGCGTAGTGCCGCACCTGAATTCGCCGCTGTTTGCGATTGCTGTAGCCTGCTTTATCATCGGCTTCGGTATCAAGATGGCGCTGTTCCCGCTGCATGGCTGGCAGCCTGATGCCTACACCTTCGCTCATCCGGGCGCTGCTGCTTTTATTGCAGGCTGCATGAGTAAGGCTCCGGCATATGCTTTAATTCGTTTTGTATATTATATCTTTAAGGTTGATAACCCTGTAGTTCAGAGTGCGCTCAACGTTTTGGGCATTCTCGGTGTAGCAGGTATTCTTATCGGTTCTATTATGGCGATGGCTCAGTATGACTTCCGCCGTATGCTGGCATATTCCTCTGTGGCACAGATCGGTTATATCGCTATCGGTCTGGCAATGGGCAATATGTACGGCTTCATCGGCGCTGTACTGCACGCTATCAACCATGCTTTTATGAAGAGCAGCCTCTTCCTGGTTATCGGCGGTATTGAGTATCGCTTCGGTGAGGTCAATCTGTACCGCTTAGGCGGCATGAACAAAAAGATGACTATCAGTACGATTACCGTGCTGCTGGCTTCTTTGTCTATGATCGGTCTGCCTCCGACTTGCGGCTTCTTCAGTAAATGGTATCTTATGCTTGGTGCCTACACCGGCGCGCAGTACTTCTACATCGCTGTACTTGTTATCAGCTCTCTGCTGAATGCAATTTATTTCTTCCGTATTATTGAGCAGATGTTTATACAGCGTGAAGCTTCACTGACTGAGGTACATCCGCATAAGGGCAAGCTGGGCTTACCGCTTTCCATGGTTATCCCGATTCTCGTCGGCGGTATCATGATTCTGGTACTTGGCTTCTACAGTGTTGACATCGTTACCGATGTTGTTAAGTTAGGGTTGCCGGAGGTGTTTCTGAGATGACTATTATAGATTGCAGACCATTTCTGGCGGTTGGTGTATCTTTTATAGCTGCTGTACTTATCGCGTTCAGCAGACGCTGGCCTAACCTGCGTGAAACCTGGAGCGTTATCGCTTCCGTACTTAAATTCGGTATCATTCTGTCGATGTTGCCCGCTGTTCTCGATGGCAATCAGTATCAGTGGACGCTGTGCCAGATTACCGATACCGTGGGACTGACGCTGCGTACCGATCCGGCCGGCATGATTTTTGCGGTGCTCGCTTCGATGCTGTGGGTACCGATGAACTTCTATTCCATAGGCTATATGCGCTGCAATAACGAAAGCGAGCAGACCGGTTATTTTGCCGCTTTTGCTATCTGCATGAGTGCCGTAATGGGCATTGCGATGGCCGAAAACCTGTTGACCTTCTTCATCTTTTACGAGCTGCTGACTCTGGCAAGCTATCCGTTGGTACTGCATAAGCGTAACCAGGAAGCTTTGATGGCCAGCCGTAAGTATTTGATTTATACCTTGATTTCCGGTCAGCTTTTCCTGGCCGGCGTTATCGCCGTTTACTGCATCAGCGGTACGATGGACTTTACTCCCGGCGGCTTCCTGACTACGGACATGGCTCCGAGATGGGTGCTACAGGCTATCTTCGTACTGATGATTTTGGCAGGCTCCGTAAAGGCTGCTGTTATGCCGCTGCATGGCTGGCTGCCGGCAGCAATGATTGCGCCGACTCCGGTATCTGCATTACTGCATGCCGTTGCCGTTGTTAAAACCGGTGTTTTTGCCGTACTGCGTATCATCGGCTTCGTCTTTGGCCCGAAGCTGCTGGCGGAAATCGGTGTCGTTGATGTATTGGCGTGGGCTGCTGCGGCGAGCATTATTATTTCCTCGCTTATCGCTCTGCGTCAGGATCATCTGAAACGTCGTCTGGCGTTCTCCACTATCGGCCAGCTTTCCTACATCGTGTTAGGTGCTGCGCTTATTTCTCCGCTGAGCATCAAGGGTGCTTACCTGCATCTGGTAGCTCATGCTGTTATGAAGATTACCCTCTTTATGTGCGCTGGTCTGATTATCGCGCGTACACACAGAAACAATATCAGTGAGCTGTATGGCATAGGCAAGAAGCTGCCGGTAACAATGGCCTGCTTCACGATTGCTTCTCTTGGTATCGCCGGTACGCCGTTCCTCGTTGGCTTTGTCAGCAAATGGAATCTGGCACTTGGCGCTTTGCAGGCAGGCAAGCCTCTGTACATTCTCGTCTGGGTTGCCAGTGCGCTTCTGGCTGCCGGCTATCTGATGCCTGTTGTACAGATGGCATACTTCCGCAAGGATCCGCAGGAGGAGTTCCGTGAATATGGCGATATCAGCTACTCGATGCTGATACCTATCTGCGTTACAACTATTATCGCTGTTGTCCTCGGTATCGTGCCGGATATTTATCCGCACTTCTATGAGCTGGCAACAATGGCCTCCAACGCTATTTGCGCAGGCTGGAACGGAGGTTGGATGTAATGAGCAAGAAAACTGTTTACATGATAGCTGCTGCCGTGCTCGTGCTTTCCGCAATCGGAGAGCTTTGCAGTGTACATCTGCACAGTCCTGCGTGGTGGCCGCTGCCGTTTGGCTATGATATTTTCTTCGGCTTTTTCGGTTGCTGGCTGCTGATTATTCTGGCAAAAATTATCATGACGCCGCTGCTGCAGCGTGATGAAACCTACTATGATGATCCTAAGGGAGGTGAGGACGATGAGTAATCTGCTTCATCCCGGTCTGATCCTCATTGCCGTGGGCGTTCTTGCGGTACTTGTGCCGAAAATGCTGCGTAAGTTTATTTTGGCTATAGGTCCGTTCTTTGCCCTCTTTGCTGCACTTTCTATGCCGGTTGGCACAGATTTGAGCATTGAGTTTTTTGGTACAGGCTATCACTTGGGTTACATGTTTGTAGATAAGCTCAGCTATGTATTCTGCATGATTTTTGCGCTGATGGCTTGCATCGGCGGCATTTATTCCTGTCATAACGAGAACCGCATGGAAGCATTTTGCTCCATGTCCTACGCCGGCTGCGCTCTTGGTGTAACCTTGGCTAAGGATTGGCTGACACTGATTTTCTTCTGGGAAGCACTTGCCGTAACCTCTCTGTTCTTGATCTGGTGCCGCAATACTCCTCAGTCCCGTCGCGCAGGCCTGCGTTATCTTTTGGTGCACATGCTCGGCGGCAATCTGCTGCTGCTCGGTATCTTCCTGAAGGTTGGCAGCGGTGATTCTCTGATTGCTAATCTGTCTAAGGCTCCGCATGACCTTGCTTTCTGGGCAATTTTAATCGGTGTTGCTGTCAATGCGGCAATTCCGCCGGTTAATGCCTGGCTGGTTGATGCTTATCCCGAAGGCACGATTACAGGCAGCGTATTCTTAAGCTCCTTTACTACGAAGGTCGCTGTTTACGCTTTAATCCGTATCTTTGCCGGAACAGATTTCCTGATGGGCTTTGGCTGCTTCATGGCGCTTTACGGTGCTGCCTATGCGATTATGGAAAACGATATGCGCCGTCTGCTCGGTTACCATATTATCAGCCAGGTCGGCTTCATGGTTGCCGGTGTAGGCGTCGGCACGGCGATGGCACTGAATGGTGCTGCGGCCCATGCCTTCTCGCACATCCTGTATAAATCCCTGCTTTTCATGTGTGCCGGTGCTATTATCTATGCAACCGGTATCCGCAAGATTAACCAGCTCAGCGGTATGGCGAAAAAGATGCCGTTCGTGGCTGTATGCTTCTTCGTAGCGGCGTTCTCCATTTCCGGTGTACCGTTCTTCAACGGCTTCATCAGCAAAACGATTACGATTGCCGCTGCATCCGCTGCCGGTTATGATTGGGTATATACACTGCTTGAGCTTGCTAGCATAGGTACCTTCCTGTCCATTACCTTGAAGATGGGTTACTTCATCTTCCTGCGTGATGCCGACAAGAATGTAGAAATTAAAAATCCTCTGCCGAAGAATATGTATCTCGGCATGGGCTTCGGCGCAGCGCTCTGCTTCCTGTACGGCGTATATCCGGACTTGCTGTATCGTTATCTGCCGTTCGGTTATCCCGATTATCAGCCGTTCACTGCAGCACATATGCTGAGCTACGTAGAAATTCTTGTCGTAACAATGGTGCCGTTTATGATGTTCCTGCCGCGTATGGAGCCTCATACAGCACTCAGCATCGATACAGACTGGTTCTACCGTAAGCCGATTGATTTTGTCATCGTCCGCATCAGCATGCTGCTGTGTGCAATCAGCGGCGGCCTAGGCAGTGCTTGGGGCGTACTGTACGAAAAGTTTATGGACCTTACGAGCAATCCGATGGATTTCCTCGATGCCAAACCGTTCCGTAAACGCACGCATTATAACCCGGAAAACTACCGTACATCTATCGCTGACCCGATGATGATTACCTTAACGGTGCTGGTAAGCAGCATTGCTTACTTCATTGCAACATTATAAAATGCTTTTAAGAGCTGTCGCACGCAGGTGCGGCAGCTCTTTTATGTAGTTTTTTAAAGTATAATTTATTTGTCTTGTAAATATTCTTATCAGGTGTTATATTATTGATAATCATCATATATGAAAGAGGTTATCGGTATGCTTAAGGGTATATTTTTAATTATAGGTGCTGCAACCTGCTGGGGCATGGGCGGCGTAGCAGGACAGTATTTGTATCAGTATCACGATGCGGATATGGTCTGGCTTTGTATGGTACGTCAGATTCTGGCAGGCTGTATGTTCCTGCTTTTTGCGGCAACGGTGCAAAAGCAAAATATCTTTACAATTATCAAGGATAAGCCTCTGGATATTATCGAGTTTTCGTTTTTAGCTATTTTAGGTGCGCAGCTGGGCTTTTATTATACAATCAGCCTGTGCAACGCTGCGACTGCGACGGTTTTGCAGTATATGGCACCGGTCTACGTTATGCTGTGGATGAGCTATAAGTCCCGTAAAATGCCAGATGGACGCGAGCTGATAGGTATTGTCGGTGCACTTGTAGGCGTATTTCTTATCGCAACGCACGGCAGTCTGGACAGCCTGGCAATTTCGCCTTTGGCATTGACAATCGGCACACTGTCTGCAATTTCATATGCATATTACAGCATTAAGCCCGGAGAAATGCTCAAAAAATATACTGCGGCAACGCTTATCGGCTGGGGCCAGCTTATCAGCGGCGTGGCATTGATTATCTGGCGTAATCCCTTTACGCCTGCAGGTCATTGGGATATGAGCGGTTATTTGGCTTTTGCGTATCTGCTGTTGGGTGCGACTATTGCGAGCTATGCATTTTATCTGGCAGGTTTGAAAATTGTCGGCCCTACCAAGGCGAGCCTGATTTCCTGCGCCGAGCCTTTGGCTTCTATTATCTCCGTAGTTTTGCTGCTGAACACAAAATTGGCAATGGCTGATTATATTGGTATGGCGTGCATTATTTTTACGGTTTTATTACTTTCACTGCCAAAAAAATAAACATTTTTCATAGCAGATATGATAGAATAGAATTAAGTAAAATAGCTTAAGCTAAGCAGGAGGAGGTACGGAGATGACTGATTATAAGTACAAATATGGTCATGGCTACAAGGAGTTTTCTCTGCCGGAGAAGCATGTTCTGGGCGAACTGAAAATGAAGCAGATGCCGCCGTTGGAGAATTTAAAAGCAGCTGTTCTGGATGCTTTGTATCATCCTATCGCCAGCGCACCGATTGATGAGCTGGTGCAGCCCGGAATGAAAATTGCCTTTATCTGTAACGATTCAACACGTGTTGCCAACACGCATTCCTTTATGCCCATTTTGGTTAACGAAATGAATAAACTGGGCGTTAAGGATGAGGATATGCATATTGTTTTTGCTTTGGGTACACATCGCTGCATGAGCCACGAGGAAATGGTGGAGCAGGTTGGCGAGGATGTTGCCAAACGTCTGAAAATGTATAACAGTGACTGTCATGTGCAGGACGACTTTGAGTATTTCGGCGAAACAGAGCATGGTACTCCTGTATGGCTCAATAAGCATGTTTGCGATGCTGACCTGGTTATTTTGACTGGTACCGTTGTTTATCACTTCTTCAGCGGCTTTGGCGGCGGACGCAAGGCTGTGCTGCCCGGTGTTGCCGCTATGGAAACAGTTCGCAAGAACCATAGCCTTATGATGAGTCCGGAGGCAAAATTAGGCAAGCTGCATGGCAATCCTGTATACGATGATCAGGTAGAGGGCGTGCGTCTTTTTGCCAAGGAGCATAAGATGTTCCTGTTCCATTCTATTTTGGATGCGCAAAAGCAATTTCTGAAGATTTTTGCCGGTGACTGGTATGAAGCACATCTTGAGGCCTGCAAATTTGTTGAGCAGGTTTACGGCGTACCTATTAGCGAGCCTGCGGATGTAGTTATTGCCAGCTGCGGCGGTTATCCTAAGGATATCAATATTTATCAGCTGCAAAAGACGATGGATAATGCCTGGTGTGCTGTTAAGGATGACGGCGTAATCATTATTCTCGGTGAATGCGAGGAGGGCAGCGGCAGTGCCGCTCTGGAAAAGGCATTGGAAGAAAATCCTTCTCCAGATGCTATTAAGGCGGAGCTGGAAAAGAATTTTGTCATCGGTGCGCATAAGGCTTTTGCTATCACCCGCCTGATGAAGAAGGCACATTTTATACTTGTTTCCGCTTTGGATAAAGAGCTTGCCAAAAAATTGCTGTTTGAATCTGTGGATGATGTAGATGCGGCTATGAAGCTGGCAGAAAAATATGTCGGCAAAGATTATAAGGTTTTACTGATGCCGCAGGGCAGTCTGACAGTGCCTGTGTTGAAAAAATAAAATTTTATAAAAAAATAAATGACTCTTGCCTTTTACGATGATATCATATATAATTGTAATGTTATTAGTATGTGATTAAGTAGAAGGGGAGAACGTTTGTGAAGTTAGATATTGATTATAAGGCTATAGGACTGAGGATAAAGGCCGCTCGTGCCAGAAAAGGATTAACTCAGGGAAATATAGCTAATCTAACTGGTCTGTCAACTCCGCATATCAGCAATATAGAAACCGGTAATACTAAGCTTGGCCTGCCTACAATTATTCATCTGGCTAATGTACTGGATGTTTCTGTGGACGAGCTGCTGTGTGACAACATTCATCATAGTGAGCAGATTTACTGCAATGAGCTGGCTGACCTGGTTAAGGATTGTTCCGTAGATGAACTGCATATTATTTCTGAATTAGCAAAGGTCATCAAGAAGGCCGGTATTAACAGTGCCAAGAAGGTCAGAAAGCGCCGTACTAAGGCAGAGATGGCAGCAGCTAAGGCAGCTGAAGAAGCTGCAATGCAGATGGAAATTTAATATAGCTTATGTGCTACTGTAGCTCAGCTGGTAGAGCAACTGATTCGTAATCAGTAGGTCGCAGGTTCAAATCCCGTCAGTAGCTCCATTAAAAAATCAAGCACCCATGCGGTTTTTAAGCCGTAGGGTGCTTTTTTCGTGCGAAAAAATAGGGGATTTGTCTACCTTTTTGTCTCCCTTTCTGCAAACATTGTAAAATATTGGTGCGAAAGTATGGGGAGAAAGACTAGAGCGAGACCATCGCGAGCTCTAGTTATAATATTATAGGCATGCCGCAAAAGCCTATTGTTGCTGGGTTTGCGCGTGATTAAGGTGTGCAAAAAACCGTAAAAAGTGTGCAAAAAACCGTCATCTAATTGTTGGAGGTGTGCAGAAAACCGTTAATTGATGTTTGGAGACTAAGACTATAATATAGCATCTCAAACTAATGGATAGCTAAAATTTAAGTATTCTCTAAGATTTGTGTACTAAAAAACCAGTGGAAATTTACTTGATGTAGTGACCCCAAAAAGTTAGACTTTTATTACGCAGCAGAATTTAGAATCTGTT
>NZ_CAUDZA010000014.1:0-56683 GCF_958453765.1 Phascolarctobacterium succinatutens
CAGTGATATTACTTGCGCTGTAACCGCCGCTAGTAATCGTTGCATTACCATAGGTGCGTACTACGTCGTTCAGGCCAACATTCAGCGTTGCCTTTTCTACTTTAGACTTGCCATTTGCAGTTACTACAAGATTATAGTTCTTACCCAAGCCTGCATTTGTAGTGCTTGCGCTTCCTGTCCACTCATAGTTACCTGCATCGTTCGTTACCTTGCTGCCGCTTACTTCATCAGTTGCGCCGTCGCCAGTAACTGTTACCTTAACATCGCCGGCATTATAGCTGTCGCCGTTTACCAGACCAGTGATATTACTTGCACTGTAGCTACCGCTGGTAATCGCTGCATTACCGTAGGTGCGTACTACATCGTTCAAGCTTACCTGCAAGGTTGCCTGCTTAACCACGGAAGCACCACCATCAACAACCAGCTTGTAGTTTTGCTTAAGCTTATCGTTCGCTGCAACTACATTAGCATTCCACTTATAAGTATCACCAGCATCATTGGTTACCTTGCTGCCGCTTACGCCATCAACCGCGCCATCGCCGGTAACAGCGCCCATAGTTACATTGCCGACACCATAATTATCGCCGTTGACATTACCAGTCAATCCGTTAACGCCGTATGCTGTACCATTAATCAGCGCTGTATTACCATAGGTGCGCTCAACATCGTTCAGCTTAACATGCATTGTTTCCTGGTCAACGGTAATGCTGCCTGTAGCGTCATTAACAAGCTCATAGTTGCCCAACTTATTTGCATCGCCGGTAAGCTTTGCATGATCAATTTTCAGGCTGTCAGCATATGTATCAGCGTCCGCAGTATTGCGCCCGCCCTTATTAGTCGCATAGCTGCTGCCATCCTTCAAATTAACGACGGCACCATCAGCCAGCTTGACATTATCACCATAAACAATAGCATTTGCCAAATCCTTAATGCTTACCACGCCATTGATATGGTTATTAATAGCATCACTGCTACCGTAGGTCAGATTAGCATTAATATTATTCAGGTAAACCTTGCGCGCCAAAACATTAGATTTGCCATGAACTGTCGTTGTTGTGCTGCTTACACCATCATTTTGGAATTCATAATTGCCTGTAAGGCTGCCATCAAGCTTAACGCCTGCCTGCCACTCATAGGTTCCCTTATTATTAGTACGCTTTTCATCCCCAACAGTAATAATACCTGTATCCTTGCTGTTTTGGATTGTATCCTGCAAATCAGTGATAATCACCTTACCATCCAGCTCTGCCTTCATAGCGCTATTGAAGCTGTCAAGTCCATCAATGCTCAATGCATAATCATGGTCTTTCAGCAAACTGCCATACGTTCTGTTAACAGTATTACCGATAACATTCAGCACCTTTTTGGTAACCGTAATATCACTCACGGTAAAGTCATAGCCCAGGTTGTTGGGGCCTACTTCGCCACCGCTGGCAATCTGTCCGGACCACAGCCAGCTGCTATAATCACCGACGTTCTTCAGAGCTTCGCCCTGCAGCAGGCTGTTGTTGTTCTTATAAGCCGCAAAAGCATCGTTGGCCGCATCATTTGTTTTAAGCTTGCCGTTTTCAATCCAGCCGTGGATATCAAGATGATTTGTCGCATCATAAACCCAACCTTTCTGCAGGTCGCCATCTACCGTAACCTTGGTCAGGAACACCTTCAGCAGCGGGTTAGTGCGTTTATCGTAAAGCTTCCAGGTTGTATCCTTATAATCAAAAGTATAGCTGTCCAGCTTCTTGGCATCCTTGCCGTTTTCTTTCAGCGTTCCGTCTTTCTTGATGATATAGCTGTTTCTGACAGTGCCACCATTTACGTTGGTGTTGCCATTTGCTGCATAGCCATAAATATTGCTTACCTGGCCTGCATTGCTGCCTACAATATTTGCCACATTGCTATTGCCTGCTACCGCAGTAGTGCTATAAGCGTTGCTCAGTTGGCCTCCAGCCGTATTACTGCCAACGATACCGCCGACATTGCTAGCGCCGCTGATTGCACCGCCATCAGTATAGGTATAATTATAAAGCTTTCTGCCATCAGCATCAGTTGCTCCGGTTTCGGTCTTGGTTACTGTTACTACGCTGTTGAACACCTGGTTCAGCGTGCCGCTGTTAGTACCGGCGATACCGCCAACGTTGCTGCTTTGTCCTGCATCGACCACACCGGTGTTATAGCCTGCCGTCAGCTTGCCGCTGTTATTGCCAAGCAGACCGCCGATGTTTTCGCCATCAACTGCTGTAATAGTACCGTTTGTTGCATCGTAGGAGCCTGCCTGAATCGTGCCATTGTTGTAAATCTGGTATTTGTAATAATTGTTCTTATCATCGCGACCACCGGTGATAACACCATGGTTAATACCAATGATGCCACCGACATTTGCTACACCGCTGACATTACCATTTACTCTGTTCATCAGGGAGGAATTGCTGATATTCGCGCCAACGGCATTTACACCGATAATACCGCCGGTGCCGTTTTCCTCCATGGTACCGTCAGCAGAAGCACTGCCATGCACTTCGCCCTCATTTGTCATGTTGACGTAAGTAATATTCGCACTGTTTTCACCAATGATGCCGCCAGCACCACCAGCTAAAGCAATAACGGTACCGGAGTTGACAATACCTACGCTTTGTTCTGAAGTACCGGTAATATCCACTTCATTTTTGCCGATAACACCGCCGACATAGTTATTGCCGATAACAAAGCCTTCATTACTGTTGCCCATGCCCAGGAGCTGGCCAACTTTGCCGTCTTCGCTTGTGTTTCTGCCGACAATGCCGCCGACATAGGAAGCCTGCGCAGCATCCACTCTGGCCCTGTTGGTCGCATTGGTGATGATGCCAATGTTTTCACCGGTAACGCCGCCGAAGAACTGCGCATTAGCTACAATTTCCGTGCTTCCCTTTAAAGCAGTTCGTGTCGCGTCATCAATCACATACAGGTTGATATTGGAATTGACATTATCAATTGTGCCGCTGTTTTTACCGGCAATGCCGCCGACATTTTCCCAGCCGTAGATTTTACCGCTGTTCAGCAAGTTCAGCTGGTCATCCGCGGAAATTACACCCTCGTTAACACCGGCAATACCGCCTACATTCTTAATACCGGTAATGGTAGCCTGCGGAGAATTTTCCAGATTGTTGAGGTAGGAGCCCGCTGTATTGTAGCCTACCATGCCGCCGACATTGGTGCAGCCGGTAATCGCACCGGTATTGCGTCCCTGGTTTGTAGCAGCATGGTCCTGCATACCTACCAGGCCACCAACATTTTGGCTGCCTGCATCACCAATAATCTCTACAGCATTGGCAATATTTTCCAGCGTTGGCTGTGAAGCGAAAAAGCCATCTGGATCATCCATCACATTGGTGCCGGCAATACCACCTATAGCCTCAGAGCCGTGGATAATACTTTCATTGTAGACATTGGTAAGCTTGCCGTTGTTCGTGCCAACAATGCCACCAGAAATTTTAGTGCTGCCAGCTTTACCAGTAACACCATGAGCGGAAACATTATCAATATCAGTATCCATCTCAGGTCCCAAAACACTAAGTTCATGTTTTTCGTTGATACCGACAATACCTCCCAAATTAGATGCATACTGATCTGCAGACAGACCAGCAGTTGTCACCGCACTGTTGCTTTGAACATTATCAATATAACCGATTTTCGCTTCAAAATTACTCCAGTCAAAAGTACCGCCATTAACGCCTGCAATGCCGCCTGCTACAGTATTCGCCCCGGCGATAACTGTACTCTGGTCATCGCTGTTAGTAATACCGCCGTAGTTTTTGCCTACAAGGCCACCGATATAACCGCTGCTGCCTTTTACGGTATTGCCATAGCCGGAAATGCCGCTGATTTTGCCACCATTATTTTCTGCTGCTACAGCGCCAACACTGTCACCAGTATCATTACCGGTGAATACGGAAGAAGCGATGTTGATGTTTTTAACTACCGCGCCACTGCCCAGCTTGCCAAAAATACCGCCTTTAGCCTGCAAGCCGACAATTGTGTGACCATCACCATCAAACGTGCCTGTAAAAGCTGTAGTGCCACCGCCGATAGTGTTATAGGTGCTCTTGCCTTCTGCATTCACCAGGCCGCTGGCATCTATATCATTTTTCAGGACATAATTATAGCTTAACGCATCTCTGTCAGTCATATTTTGAGCAACACGCTGCAAGGAGTTCAGCTCCTCGGCATTGCTTATCCAGGTATAAATAACATTGCGGATTTTATCACCTTTATAATTCTCACCTGCTGATTCCACATACAGGTTTTGCAGTTTATCTGACACTTTGACGGTAGTATCGTTTTCTTTAAGGTCATTCTTGGCAAAGTTCAGATTTCCCGTAACGCCGCCAAACGTATAATTATCATCCCATAAATCGAAGGTGATTTTCATGGAGTGCTTATCATCTGTCAGCTCACTG
This sequence comes from Phascolarctobacterium succinatutens, assembly GCF_958453765.1. Classification (GTDB taxonomy): domain Bacteria; phylum Bacillota; class Negativicutes; order Acidaminococcales; family Acidaminococcaceae; genus Phascolarctobacterium_A; species Phascolarctobacterium_A succinatutens_B. Next base: position 4,434 of record NZ_CAUDZA010000014.1, read on the forward strand.
TTATTGCTGCCATAAATGCCGGTTGCTTTTGTCGTATGCGCATCAATAAATTTATGCAGCGCCTTCACCTTATCATTACCCGTCAGCTCGCCACCGATATTGGAAAGGTCCAGGGTAATATCGTTTACATAAACAGTGCCCGGTTCGTCAGGTACATCAGCACCGCTCAGGTTAATGCTGCCTGCGATATCAAGGTCGCTGTCGACAAGGATATCGCCGCTGCTGCTGACAGTCAGGTTACCCTTAGTTACAATCTTGCCTTTTTTATAGTTGCCATACAGCAGGTTGGCGCTACCGCTCATGTACGTGCCATCAGCCAGGGTATTTTCCATGGTGCTGATGGTGATATCGCCTGTTTTGGCAGTTGCAGTATGTAGCTGATAAGCATGTGCCATGCCTTGAGAGGTCATTGCCTTAGTTTTGTCTGACACATTATCCTTATCAGGTTTCTGGGAATCAACATAACCATAGTTAATACCAGGAACAATAACATTGGTGCCTTCTTTCTCGTTGCCCATGGTAATCAGCTTGCCATAGACAGTTAAATCGCCGGCGTTGATGGTAATGCCATGCTGAAGCGATTTTTCCGGATTAAAGCTGGAAAGCGCATTATGATTGCCGGTCGATATAACGCTGCCGCTCAGCTCCATGGAGCTGTTGGTATTTAACACAACATCACTGCCGTAAAGCATGCTGTCCATACCAAAGCGCAGTCCACCCTGCAGGTTATCCTTGGCGTTGAGCTCCAGCAAGCCATCGCTGTAAATGGTGCCACCAAAAACATGCGTGCTGTTGGTAATTTCTACATTATTCAGCGTCAGGCCAGGAGTATAACGAAGGGTATTATCAGCATTGGGCAAGCCAAAAACTGCCAGGGAGCCATTGTTCTTCAGGTCCATATCGCTCCAATTGAAGCTTAAATCCTTTTTGGTGTTGATAATCGTCAGCAGCGGATCATAGGCCGTGCCATACTGCACATTCGCACCTTTATTATCCTTAATGAACTCCTGCCAGTTGCTTTCCTGGCTGAAGTATTTATGCGAGCCTGACAGGAAGGCGTTCAGCATCGGCAGGCTGCCATCGCTCATACGCCAGTTATCATCCGTTGCTTCTGTTATTGTGCCATTCTCCTGTTTGGAAAAGCTAAAGTCCCCCCACTGGGTCTTATCTTTCAACTTATCATATTCAATGACATTGGCCTTTTTTAGCAGCTCAAGATTGGCAGGATTTAATGTTAAATCAAGGTAACCATTATCATCCTGCGGACGGATGTAATAAACCTTATCGAATGTGACAGAATTTTGATTTGTATTACGGCCGTAGAAACCTAATATATCACCAAGCCTACCGCTATTAACATACAGATTACCCATGGTATAGACATTGCTTATCTTCAACTTGTAGTTACTACCAGGTTGAAAACTACTTGGCCACCTATATATAGCTCCCAAAATGCCACCAACTACATTAGCACCGCCAGCATCCTTAAAGGAGCGTAAGGAACCAAGGTTATAAGCATTGGCAATACTCATATCATCAATGTCGCCACTGCTTTTATTGCCGCCGTTCAAGTCTACGCCACCAACAATGCCACCTACCTGGCTATCCGTACTGTTCTTGTTATTTACCGTAATATTACCGGTGTTGAAAACGTTTTTCAGATAACCACTGTACCAATAACCGGCAATGCCGCCGACAACGTTTAAGCCATTGTAAATATCACCATTGTTATAGCTTTTTTCAACAATGCCGCTCAAACGGCCGACGATGCCACCGACATGGCGTCCAAAAGTCCCGAAGCCGCTGTCGCCAATCGTACCCTTGTTATAAGTATCGTAAATGATAACACGGCCGCTGGCCTGTTCGGTACTGTCACCCAGGATACCACCCATATTAATCGGCGTCGTACCACTTGCATCAGCACGTGTTGTATGAATATCGCCTACGTTATAGGAGGCAGCAATACTGCCATTGTAGGCAAAGCCGCCAATACCGCCAATATTGGTATAACCCTTAACATTACCTGTATTATAGCTGCTGGAAACTACTGCGTTGGCATGGGCACTACTACTGGCAGCACTGGTATCATTTTTGATAATATCAAGTTGTTCTTTATCAGTCAGAACTTTACCATTGCTATCCGTTGCCTTCGGCATGTCAATTTTACCGACAATGCCGCCTACATTGGCAGCCTGTGCCGTCAGCTTCAACCTATCCTCTGCCGCAGTATGCACATCGCCGCGGTTGCCACCAGCTTCAATACGCACCGCCGCACCGTACAGATAGCCTGCTATACCGCCAATATTACCGGTGATATATTTTTCTTTATCTTGGTTGGGGTTGTAATCACTGCGGGTGATTTCGTAAGTAAAATCGCCATCGCTTTTGATGCCACCGGTAGCCATAATGTCACCGCCGTTGTTAATAGCGTTCAGAATGCGGTAATCATTTTTATATACATCATTGACATCGGTGGAACCAAAATAACCGGCAATACCGCCTACGTTCATCGCACCGCGGATATTGCTTTCTACGTTATTGGCATTGGTGATATAGCTGTCCTCGGCACGGCCGACAATACCGCCTACGTTACCTGCTGCATAATGGTCGTAGCCATCAGGATTATCGCCACTATCAGCAGTTTTCTTTACCAACGCGGAGCTTACATCCGCTTTGTTGGTTACATCCTTCAGCTTGCTGCCAGCACTGCTGCTGCCAACAATGCCGCCGACATTTGCTGCACGCACATCAGCCTTATGGGTACCGGTAAGCACACTGTCATTATTCTGCCAATTATCTTTTTGGTAATCTGTATGATAAATATAGCTGTCAGTAGTATAGCCATTGGCCTTGATAATGCCTTCGTTAGAGGCATTATCAACAGTTGTATTGGAAATACTGCCAACGATACCGCCAACATTATAGCCACCCTCAACAGTATTATAGTTAATCAGCGTATTCTTCGTGCCACCAACAGTCGCATTTTCTGCTCTACCAATCATGCCGCCGATATTGTTAGAGCCATTATCTATACCGGTAATTTTACCAAGGTTATAGGAGCCCTTGTACTGGACACGGTTTTCCTCATCATTGGACAGCTTGCCGCCCTCCATATAGCCAACCAGGCCGCCAACATTGCTAACACCGCTGACATTACCAGTATTAGTCAGGTTCGACAGCTCACTGCTGCGGCTGTCCGGCTGAACAGAACCAGCAGCATCAGCAAAGCTATAGGTACGCCCTGTATCATCCTTAGCATAACCGATGATACCACCGACATTATTTTTACCGCTGACCTTCAGCGTACTGTTGACACCCTTGACTGTGGTGTTCACCGCATGACCGATAAAGGCACCGGTGTTATCGCCGCCCTGCACGGAAATGCCATCAGTACCGGCAATCAGCGTTACATTGCCCATAATTGCGCCGTCAGTAAAGCCAAACAGGCCAGTGGCATCGCCCTTGCTGCCATCACTGTTCTTAATGCTCAGGCCAAAGATAGAATTATAAAGACCATCAAACTTGCCCTTGAAGGCATTATTCTCAGTAGTGCCAATAGGAGTCTGGTCACTGCCCGTCAGGTCAATAGAATAACGCAGGGCATAATGGTCCCCCATTCCCCAACCATCCGCTTTGCCGATTTTTGCCAATTCCTTGCCGTCCTTAATCCAACGGTAGGTAAAGAATTCGGCAATTGTCTGGTTCGGTGCATCAGGATTGCCAACATTAGTCGTGCCATGCCAGCTGGTGCTTGTTGTTGTATCCATAGTACCGCCATTATCGCTGACATCAGTGAACACCATATATTTGCCCCATTCAGCGGCCTTTTCCGGCGTACTGCTGCCAAGTACAATATCATACTTGCGGTTATCACCAACACTCTTGTTATCATAAGGCTTGCTGACAATAGTCAAGGCATCAGCCTTAGTGGTATCAAGACCACTGAGGCGGTCCATATCAATAACTACACGTTCACCCTCAAAGACCAGCTTATTGGCGTTGATATAACCCAGGCTCATCAGCTCGGCGTCGGTCATTTCCCTGTTCTGCTTCAGCGCGTTGGCGATATCAGTATCTTCTTTCCAAGTGTCGATATTATTTATTTTTTTGTTGGCAATATGCAGGCTGCCGACATTAATTTCCGCACTGTTACCAATCTGCACGCCGTTAGGGTTTACAAGATAGATATTGCCGCCCTGCTTACCACCGACATAGGAATTCAGCTTGCCGTAAATCTGCGAGCTTTCGCTACCAGTAACATAGTTCAGCATATTAAAGTTATCGTGGTCACCACGGATAGTTACGGTAGCATTGGCACCAATGGAAAAGCTGTCCCAGGTGACAATGGCATTTTGCGTCATCTGGTGCAAATTCATCTGGTTGCCCTGCGTCCAGCTGCCGTTAAAACCACCTTCAATATTACCGGCAATTACGTCACCTTGTTTCCCATTACCGGGAAGCATGTTGTTGGCAACAACGCTGTTGCCTGCGGCGCTGGCAACCCATGGCACTGAAAGCACAGAAAGCATTACAAGACTGGCCAGACGCGTATTTAAACGTTTATTTAAACTATCCTTTTGTTTCATTTTTTCTCCCTTCATTTAAGCTGCATATTCAATTATCAATTTATTTTATGAGCTTGCTTGTCCGCACCTTCTCCCTTAAGACGCAGAAAAGCACCAGACAAGATCACTTAAAACATTTTATAAAGCTGGAACCACATATGGCCGCTATGGTCACGTGGTTCAACCCTGTCTTTTTGCGCATTGATTTTGCGGGCATAATCCAATTGAGCATGCCAAGAATTATCCAAATTATAGCGCATGCCCACACCCCAGCCGGAAAGATGCTCGATAAGAGCAGCATTATGCGATTTTACTGCGCCTGTGTCAATAAAGGCTGCAGCCTCCAATCCCTTGATGCCCGTCTGACGGCGAACCTCGGCAGTAGCAGTAAAGCCAATATCGCCGCTGCCTTCACTGGCACCATAAGCACGCACGCCGTTCATACCGCCCAGGTAGAACATTTCGCTGCCGTCCAGGTTGCGGTTGGCAATTTGGCCGCTGAGCTGTACGCGGTAGTTTGTTTTACCATCATAAATAACGTGCAGCAGGTCACTTGTCAGCTTATGGTAGTCACCATCCAGGGATTTGCCACCGCCACTCAAATTACCATACCAGTAAATCAGGCTATACTGGCTGAAGCGGTTCGGCAGATACTTGCTGCCGCTGATGCCTGCATGGTAAACATTGGCCATTTTCTCCGTGGTCAGCTCTATTCCTGCCAATCCTGCAGCCTTCAACTGCAGTCTATCCTTAATTTTGCGGTGGTCATAGCCATAAATCGCCGTTACACGGTTCATGCGGTCGCGGTATACAGGCGTCAGACCATAGAAGCTGAAGCCACGCGACTGACCGAGAGAATTATAAAAGCTGTTTGTATTAAGGTCGTAACTGCTCTGGCTCCAGCCAATGCCCCAGCGCGTGCCGTCACGTCCGACAGGCGCTTCATAGCGTGCACCATAGTTTTTGGTATCATGGTTGGTGAGCATGCCGTTCAAAATGATTTTGTCACCCTGATGACCGGGGTTATTTATTTCGGTATTAAAGCCGTAGCGATAACGGCCGCTGTAGTAGCCGCCGGCATTATCAGTAAATACGTAGTTGTTCCAGACGGGACGACGCAGCACCTGCACCTTTACCTTCGTGGTGCCAGGCTTGCTGCCCGGTGCTAAAATCGCTCTGGCAACAACCCCCGGCAAATCGTTGATGTTGTTCATCGTCATTTCCAGCGGCTTATCCATGATATAAGCACCGCTTTGCAGATTCTTATGAATATAACCAGCCAGCACTCTGTCAGCTACGTCCGATTCATTGCTGATAATCTCAATATCATCGTATTTGGCAACGTAAACTGCAATTTCCAGCTCGCCCTGCTTTACCTCCTGCGGCGGCACAATAGCCTGCGCTACAGTATAGCCGCAGGTGCGCGCATATTCATTAATTCTGCTGATGAGCTGCTGCAGCTCTGCCATCTGCAGGCTGCGTCCTTCATACTCTTTGCAGATAGCTGCCAGCTTGCCGTTCTTATCAGGCAGCGTGAAGCCTGTCAGTTTAACCTTGGCAACAAAAAACGCCGGATGAGCCTCCGTGCCTGTATTGCCAGGCTTATAAAGCTCGCCTGCACCTTGCATGCCTTCCACCTGTTGCTCCTGTTGACCTGTTCTGTTGTAAGGATGTGTCGTTACAGCCTCCTTATCAAAGGTAGGTATGGGGTTTGCAGCTAATGCCGTTGTGCTCATCAGTGAGCACATAACAGCTGCTGCTATCAGCTTTTTGTTCATTATATTCAGCTCCATTCTCTTAATTTTCTCCAAAAAGCACACCACTTGAATTGTTAATATATAAATTCTCAATTGTTCACGTACATTATTTATTTATGGTATGAAATATTCTTAATAAAGGAAGTAGCAGTACCTGCAGACAGTAAACTGAAACAGCAGGTAATTTTTCGCACAACACTACCGATTAAAATCAGTCAATATAACCACTATCGACTGAAATATTTAATATTATCGCAACTGTTATACACTTACATCACAGAAAGTATGAACAACGAGTATCTTTTTCTCTCTCGATTATTTTACTCTTTATTAATATTATCGTAAACTGCCCTTTTTTAAGCTTCAGAAAACATTTTTCTTGATGTTTTTGCAAATATTTTAGCTTTAGCAAAAACCTGCATCAATTTATATTGCAATTCACAAGCACTCACTTTATAAGGATTATTGTTTCCAGATAAGTTTTATCCATGAATATTTTTTCTAAAATATATGCGATTAGAAATACACTTACTTTTATAAATTACCTATCTTATTAATAGCAATTATAGCACTATGTCCCCCCCCAGTCAAACTCTTATCCATGAACACGCTACATTCGGCGTAAAAATTTTCATTAACTCTTAAATACGTTACATTTAGTTGAAGAGATTTTAACAGTTAAGGTTCAGATAGGTATAAGTAAACTTTAAAAAATTATATCTTTGCTAATTTTTGCGTAAAAAAATACGCAACAGATATGATATCTCCATCATCAACATAAAATCAAAAAGGACCGCCCCCACAGGCGATACATCATCGCCAGGGACAGTCCTTTTGAACTTCACTTAATTATTATTTCCGTTTTAAATTTCCAGCTTCTTCAGCAGGAACTCTTCTTCATCCTCAGACAGGCTTTCACCATCAAGCATTTTGTAGGCAACGCCAGCAGCCTTGGCCAGACGCATCATAACCTCCGTGCTGTAGTTGCGGTTGAGATTTGCCAAAGTCTGTCTTGCCAGCTCCATAGAAGCAGAAGACACAGTATTTCCCCCAAAACGCTGGTCGCAGGCATAGGCCAGGGCAATCAGGCAGCAGACAATCTCGCTGCTGTAGTTTACATCAAGAACAGTGCGGTTGTTGATAATGAAGCAAAGGTCCTCCACTGCCTTGTCCACATCAAGGCCTGCCGCTCTGCCGCCATCCTCCAGGCGCAGCGCCATGCCCAGGGCATGTGCTGTAACCTGCAGGTTACACTTGTTGCTTTCGCAGTAAGCATCACGCTGGAATACCTCTTGCACAAAGCTGCCAGCAACGCGGCTCTTGCCCAACGCGTACAGGCTTGCTGTATAATAACGGTTTTCAGCTGCCAGCGGCTGCACTTTGGCAACCTGCTCCTTACTGCCGCAGCAGCCAAGGGTATAGATGGCCTGAATGTTGACATTAATTTTGAGACCATAGCATGGGAAGCCCTGCAGTACACCCTGCAGTTGGTTCAAACACTCTCTTGCTAAGCTTTGGCGCTGCTGCTCAGTCCAATAAGCAACATGCTTGCGGGCAATGGTGAAAAGACGCAGGCGCAGCTCATCATTATTGGTATAGCACAGCATCTCCAGCAGCGGTCTGGCAAATTCTGCCTTATTACCGGCAGCAGCAATACTGCTGGTGCGCTGGCTCAGCTTGTTGATGACATCCTTTGGCACATTGCCCTTGGCAGTACTCTTGCGTTCACACAAGGTCTGCAGGCCATGCAGCTCATTATGCACGTTCAGCTTAGTACCGGCGGGAGGATTGAATTTCAGCTTAGTAGCATGTGCATCAGGATTATCGCCGCCGATAACGATTTCAGCAGTTTTCTGCTCCAGAATCTGGTGCATATCCACATCACTGCTCAAAAGCATCTCCATGCTCAGCACCTTGTTGCTGCCCATGAGCACGCGAATCGCAACGTAAGCACCATCCTTATAACCATGCTCCAGCTTCAGATGACCATTGCCGATGGTCTGGTAAGTGTCGCCAAAGGTACGTCTTTTAATAGGGATGGCAATCTCTGCCTTGTCTGGAAGCAGCTGAAAGCCCTTAATATAGTCGGACTGGTACGGCAGATCCGTGCCGCCGGCAACAAGCTCCTGTACAGCACCATCGCGCATACCAAGATACAGGCTGTCATTAAGAATATTTTTACCCCATTCAATTGCAGCACGCTGCTGTACGGCTGCGGCAGCAGCCTTCGGAGCTGCAGCCTTGCCGGGCAAGGGCTGCAGAGCAGGCGCTTCTGCGCCTACCATGCGCATATCCTCCTGCATTTGTTTCGCATATTTGTGCAGGTAATAATGATATACTGCTGCACCTCTTGCTACAGCCTGGTCCGGGTCCAGCGCCACAATCGGCTCCAGGCCGAAGAATTCGCGCAGGCGGTCCGTAACCATATAGAATTTGCTCATACCGCCATTGACAATTACGGCATCTACCTTCACTTCATCACCCAGCTTAGCGGCACTCTTTTGCAAAACGTCAAGAATAGGATAGATAATATTCTTCGTATCCTGCAGACTGTCTATTTTCTTGTAGTCGGCAAGCTGCAGATTTTTTCCCATAAACGGCTGCAGAATCTTTTCCACAGCCTCTTGAGTGAAGCTGTCGTCATAGGCGTAACCGATGCCGCCCATGTTACCGCCTACGAAAAATTCTTCGGCATCCTCCTCATCATCCCAGCCAAAACTGTCATCGGCAGCATAGCTGCTTTCTGCCTGACGGCGCTCGCTCAGCTCCAGCTTCAGCTCCTCTGCATAGTTCAGCAGTTGAGGCATGATGGCCTTCTTTTCCTGCTGCAGCTTGCGCACAACCATAGGACTAGTAGAATACTGTTTTTGGTAATGCTCAAACATTACATCAGCAATGGCCTGATCAAAGTCATCGCCGCCTAAAAGAGTGTATCTGTTGGTAGCAATTTCATCTACCTTTAAAACGTCGGGACAGTCCTCACGACGTTTAATCTTATGCATCGTAATATCCAGGGTGCCGCCACCCAGGTCAAACACCAGCACGTTCTTCTCGCTGCTGAGGTCAATAATATGATTAGAAATCTCACCATTTTGTACCTGGTTAATTAAATCATAGATAACGGCATTCGGCTCAGAAAGCAGCACTGGTCTTTCGCTGCCATCCTTATTGGTAACCTGAATACCGGCTAACGCGGCAGCATCACGTGTTGCCTGGCACATTACGGAGTCAAAGTTAGCAGGTACGGTAATTACCGCGTCCTTGATTTCCGTGCGATAAATTTTGCTGGCCTCCCGCAGCATGTGCTGCAGGATACGTGCCGAAACCTGCGCCGGAGTTTTATCCATAATCTCATCAGCCAAGCCTTCGGCATGCGCACTTCCCATCTGGCTTTTAATAGATTTTGCTACCAGATGCGGGCGCAGCGCATACTGGTTTTTGGCAAAATCGCCTACCAGCGGCTCATAGCCGTATTCCTCACGGTAATACACGCAGGACGGCAGCAGCGGCTTCTTCTGCGTGTTCAGGCGCGCCTTGCCTGCTGCGCTGTTGTAAACATCTACAGCACGCGGCAGGTCTACTACCTTGCTGACGATATCGCCATTAGCCTTAAGATTAACTGTAGCCAAAACAGAGTTGGTGGTTCCCAGGTCAATGCCTACGCATAAATCATTGTGTTCTTCATTATTAATCAACATTATCTACAACCTCCTTAACCTTCGGACGAGAAATTTGTACCTGTTTTTCGCTATAAATCCAACCAGGAGAAATTACCTTAACCTGCTTTTCTTCCTCAGCACAGGTAAAAGGAGTTCCCTCGTAGTTCCAGAATTCAACATCGCCAGCCTTTACAATGCGCAACGATTCAGGCTTCAGCATGGGATTAATATGGCTGTCACGCAAAAATTGTACCAGCTTGCGCACCATAATCAGCAAACCATTGATCTCCAACGGCAGCACATAACCGCTCTTTTTCACAGCGTCAATGCCCTTACGCAGCATCAGCAGCTCGTCCAAAATACAGCCATATTTATCAGAATTGAGCTTACCGAAGAACTCTGTCATTTCCTGCAGCTTAACAGCCTCCAGGCGTTCGTCAAATTCACTTTGCAGGTCTCTGAGCAGCATATCGGATTGCTCCAGCGCGCTTTCAAGACTTGCCAGCTTTTGCAGCAAACGCTCCTGCTCAGGACTATGAACTTTTTTCGCATTATTATTGGTGGCTGGTGCACTACTGCGGTGCTTATTGAAGCCATAGGCATAAGTAATGGCGTTTTCTATATCAAAAAGCAGATATTTGCACAGTGTATTGCCAAAGCTGGTAATCATCTGCTGATCATTTTCCTGCTGCAGTTGCTTAATATTGTGAAAAATCACAGCCAAAAGAATTTTATAGTAATGCTTAGGCTTTTTTTCCATGAATTTTTCCCGGGTGCTGCGATACAGCTCATAAGCCTGCTGGTCACCGTTCATGCTTTTTTCCAACATGATGGTAACGCCGGTAGCATTTTCAAAAACCTCCAGGCGTTTTTCTTCGGTGTTAATCTTGAAGTCGCGATAGATTCTGATCATATCGTCAACACTGCAGCTGCAGTCATAATTATTTTGTACGAAATCTGCACAGGCAGCAGGCGACATATGAAGATTGGCGCACAGAGCCTGCAAGGTCAGATTCTCCAAAACAATATCCTCCGAAATTTTTTCGAAGCGCCCGGCCTTTTGCTGCACCTTCTCATGAATCTCCTTTAAAATTCCCTGTACCTTAATACTTTTTGTTTCCAGCATTATGCTTCCTCCTAATTCTTAAATTGTATAAATGTCGCCTTCCTCAGGAAAAACTACCTGAGTACGGCATTGGGCATCACGCATGAGCTCCTGCTCCACGGTGTGACCATAATAACCCTCGGCACAATGCACCAGATAGGCCTGGCGCGGGTTCAGCCTGCGAATGAAGCTGAGCATTTCCCCATAGTCCTCATGCAACGTATAGGCATTGCCAAAAATACGATAACGCCAGCTTACCTGCTCCTTGCGCTTGGTACAGATAACAACGTGCGGATGTGCTGCACCGGCATAAAAGCTGCTGTAGTTGTTTTGCTGCAGTACCGGCAGCTGCAGGCTTTCCATCACGTGCACAGCGGCCATGGCCTCCGGCTCAAGATAGATTGGATAAACCTGTCCGCTCTGCTCCATCTCACGGTTGAGCGCCATTAAGAGCTCCAGCACTCTGCCGGGGTCAAAGGCCTGCAGATAAACAGATTGCCCATAGCGCAGGTTACTCATAACCTCACTGATGCGCTGTGGAAGTGTGTTCTTTTCACGAACACTGTAAGGCTGCTTGGCATGCAGTGCACACATCAGCAATACGTCCACCTCCAGGTCATCTGGCAACCAGCAGCCATCAAGGCCGAAGGCTGATTGCAATGAGTAGTCGCCAGTGTAGAGAATTTTGCGGCCTGCATATTCAAACAGTGTCATCATAGCGCCGGGGATATGCCCCGCCGGGAAAAAGGTGACTGTGTAATCACGCTGCTTGATTTTTTGCAGGTAATTGACAGGCGCAACGTTGCTTAACAAACGCGAAGCTTCGGCTGCTCCCTGCTGACTGCTATTGGCAATCAGACGGTATTCGGCAAGCTGCTTGGTCTGCAGTGTCATGTAAACGGAAGCCTGAGGTGCCATCTGCATGAGCTGCGGCAGGTAGCCGACATGGTCGGTGTGCGCATGAGAAATGTAAACGTGGTCAAGCTGCTGCATGCTTTCCATGAATTGCGAGGTAAGCAGGCTGCGAAAATCCGGGGAACAAGTTGCTCCGTTGATGCGCTGAAGTCCACAATCTAGCAGGATGTTACTCTGTCCCAGACGCAGGTAGTAGCAGCTGCGGCCTACGCTTTGAGCGCCTCCCAAGGGCATAAAACAGATATCTTTTTGTCGCATGTCTTCCTCCTTTCTGTTTGCTGATATCAGTATAGCAAGTGACAGTGACAGTTTCTGTCTATCATTGCTTTTGTGATATTTTTATTTCAACATGATTATACTTTGAAGGATTTAAAATATCATTGAAAAAAAGGTGCGTGCTCAAGGATATTAGGATATGCAGACTTGCTTGCTTTTACTTTCACTGTTTATATCTGCGATTTTTGTTGCCAAACGGCACGCTAAGAAAGTTTTTTATTTTACGAAAGAGGAAGAAAGATAATAGCCAATATCTTTTTATAAGAAGTGTAGCTGAGCCTGCTTTTGCACAACAAAAAAGCCTTAGCCGCAGCCAAAGCTTTACCATTGCTCTATATATTTTTTACAGCAAGCATAATATGGGCACGCCAACCAAACTGTTGCATTAATCATTGCATCACCGGAAGCTGGCGCAAAAAAAAAGCGCTGCCTTTCGGCAGCGCCTCTTTTGCTTGTAATTAAAGCTTCGCAACGACATCCTTATCAAAAACCTTCGCCAACAGCTCCTTAGCTCTGGCATCAACCTCTTCATCAATATACCCCTGCACCTTCAGCAGAGCAAAGGTAATTGCCACAAGATCATCGCTGTAGCCCAGCACCGGCGTCAAATCCGGCAGAAAATCCAGGGGAGTGATTAAATATCCCAAGGCGCCCATAATCAACGCCTTTTCCTTCGCAGGAACCTCCGGCTTCTGCAGTACGCACCACAGCTGCACGGCCTTGTAAAGCAGCTCGATGCCGATGTGGGCACCGTAGCGGCTGATTTTATGCAGCAGGCCTTCCTCGCTGTAGCTTCCGGAATACTTCTGCAGCTCGCCGTCATTGATTTTCTTTTTGTCAAAGTCTTTGTGTTCTGTCATTTTGCTCCACTCTTTTCCAAACCGTGGACGAATGCTTAGCGCATGTTGATGAATTGCAGATCAACGCCGAAATCGCCGGCCTTCAGCAGCTGGATAACAGCCTGCAGGTCATCCTTTTTCGCACCGGCAACACGTACCTGGTCATCCTGAATCTGAGCAGTTACCTTCAGCTTGGAAGTTTTGATAGCTGCCACGATTTTTTTGCCGTTCTCCTTAGAAATACCCTGTTGGATTTCCAGAGATTGGCGAACGGTGCCTTTAGCAGCGGGTTCAATTTTGCCCGGAACCAGGCAACGCAGAGGAATACCGCGTTTAGCCATTTTTTGGCGCAGCATATCTAAAATTGCGCCCAGCTTGTACTCGTCCTCAGCTGCAATTTTTACTTCCTTCTCACCGAGCTCGATGGAAGCATTGCTGCCGCGGAAATCATAACGTTGGTCAATCTCTTTCTTAACCTGATTAACAGCGTTATCCATCTCCTGCATATCAACTTGGGAAACAACGTCAAAGGAACTATCTTTTGCCATTATTATTATCCTCCTAAATATAGCTAAAGTTTATCATGCCTAATTATATCAAAGAAAGCGCTTTAACGCCAGTAAAACTACCGGCAGCGGCAATTTTGCTTATTTACCTGCATTTTTACCATGCATATAAGCATGCTCCTGGCTAAGCTCCTGCAAAAGCTGCAGGCCGCTCCAGGTACAGTTGGTGGGTGTCAGCATCGCCTTCAGCGCCACCTGACGCAGCTTGCCCTTTTTTATAGCAGCCAGCAGTCTGTCCAAATCCTGACGGCTGAAGCCGCACATGAGCAGCATTTCCTCCTGCCCATCGTCACCGCTGTAAAGCTCTTCTACAGACGCCACCTCGGGCAAGCCTGCCAGATAGCCTACAGGCTGCAGCAGCTCCTCACGTTTTACGGCGCGCAGCTGCGTACGCAGCATCATGCAAATCAGCTTCAGCGCCTGCAAACGCTCAGGTGTAAAATTATAGGCCAAAATTATTTTTTGCATATGATTCTCCTATCTCAGGCAAACAAATCAATCTGGTTATTTTCCGGCAAATCGCCCAAAACGCCCATGTCTGCCAGTTTTTCGATAACACTCTTGTTGACACCGGAACGCTGGCGCAAATCCTCCTGAGAGATAAACGGCCGGTTGATGTCCCTTGCCGCAGCAATACTCTTGGCAGCATTTTCACCTACACCGCCCAAGGCAGCCAAAGGCGGACGCAGGCCGTTTTCTGTAACCAGGAATTTAATCGGGTCCGACTTGTATAAATCCATCTTATCAAAGCTCAGACCGCGCTCCAGCATCTCATTTACCAGCTCCAGATAGGTGACAGTCGTTTTATCCAAAGGCGAAGCCTTGAAGCCCTGCTGGTAAACATTCTTGATAAAATTCTTTACATAGCTCTTACCCTTGGAAACATGGGTGTAGTCAAAATCCTTGGCACGCACAGTAAAGTACGCCGCATAAAATTCCTTGGGATAATGCACCTTGCAATAGGCAATACGGTAGGCCATAAGAACGTACGCCACAGCGTGCGCCTTCGGGAACAGGTACTGTACCTTTTCGCAGGACTTGATATACCATTCGGGAATATTTACCGCGCGCATGGCCTCGAGCATCTTCGGCTCCAGACCTTTTTTCGCCGCCTTACCCTTACGCACGTGCTCCATCGTCTTAAACGCCAGACTGGGCTCCACACCTTTGGAAATAAGGTGCGTCATAACGTCGTCACGCGTGGAGATGGTTTCGGCAACAGGCTTGCCTTCCTTAATCAAATCCTGCGCATTGTTCAGCCATACGTCCGTACCATGCGAATAACCGGATACACGCACAACCTCACTGAATTTTTTCGGCTGTACGTCGCTGATCATCTGTCGTACAAATTTGGTACCGCATTCAGGGATACCGAAGGTGCCGACAGCACTGTCAATCTGCTCCGGTGTAACGCCAAGCGAGCTTGTATCCTGGAAGATACGCATTGTTGCCTCATCGCCCACAGGAATCTTCTTGGGATCAAAGTTAGGATCCACATCCTCCTGCAGATATTTTTCCAGCATCTTCAGAACCATCGGATCATCGTGGCCCAGAATATCCAGCTTAACCAGACGGTCATTGATGCTGTGATAATCGTAGTGAGTAGTAATCGTAGTGCCGTCCTTATCATCGGCAGGACGGTTCATCGGCGTAATATAATGGATATCCATATTACGCGGCACAACCATGATGCCGCCGGGATGCTGGCCCGTAGTGCGCTTGATGCCGGCAAAGCCTTCGACAAGCGCTGCCACATGCGCCGGATGCACATGCAGATTCTTGCTCTCGTAATATTTTCTGATAAAGCCTATCGCCGTTTTGTTGGCGATAGTAGCAATCGTACCGGCACGGCAAACGTTATCGCGGCCGAAAAGCTCCTCGGTGTACTTGTGCGCTACGCTCTGGTCAGACATTGCGGACGGATCATCTGGATCAATACCGCCGGAGAAGTTCAAATCAATATCAGGAACCTTATCACCGTGGAAGCCCAGGAAAACTGCGAACGGGATATCGTGACCGTCGCGCAGCATTCTGGTGCCGCATTCGGGGCAATCCTTCGGCGGCAGGTCAAAGCCGCTGTCAACCTCATTGTTCATAAAGAATTCGCTGTGACGGCAATGCGGACAGCGATAATGCGGCTTCAGCGCATTAACCTCGGTAATATCCAGCATCGTAGCAACAAAGGACGAGCCTACGCTGCCACGCGAGCCTACCAGATAACCGCGGTCGATAGAATGTTTAACCAGCTTATGCGCAATGTAATACAATACGGAGAAGCCGTGGCCGATAATAGCATCCAGCTCCATCTTCAAGCGGTCCTCAACAATCTGCGGCAGCTTTTCGCCATACCATTCATGCGCTTTGGCATAGGACAAATCACGCACGGCATCCTCCGCACCGGGAATCGACGGCGAATACAGCTGGTCGCGGTCGGGAACAGGCTTAATACGCTCAATCATATCCGCAATCTTATTGGTATTGGTAACAACAACCTCGTAGGCTGCCTCCTCACCCAAATAAGAGAACTCCTCGAGCATCTCCTCCGTAGTGTGCAAGTACAGCGGCGGCTGCAAATCAGCATCCTTGTAACCCTGACCGGCCTGCAGAATCGCACGCAGCTGCGCATCCTCCGGATTGAGGAAATGCACGTCGCAGGTTGCTACAGTAAGCTTGCCCAAGCGCTTGCCCAGCTCGTAGATTTTGCGGTTATGCTCACGCAAATCTTCCTCCGTGCAATAGTTTTCACGCACCAGGAACTGGTTATTGCCCGTAGGCTGAATCTCCAGATAATCATAGAAGCCGGCGATTTCCTCCAGCTCCTCATCGCTCGCACCTAAGCGCACCGCACGATAAAGCTCGCCCGCCTCGCAGGCCGAACCCAAAATCAGGCCCTCGCGATGCTCCTCGATAACAGCGCGCGGCAGAAGCGGACGCTTATTCAGATAACGCAAGTGGCTGATAGTAACGAGCTGGTACAGATTACGCAGACCAACCTCATTTTTCGCCAAAATAATAATATGATGGCTGCTGATTTTGCTTTTACCCTTAGTCGTAGCATCGGGATTTTCCGTATCAACAGCATCGTCCTTCGTCTTGCGGTCGCTGATAAGATAACCCTCCATGCCGAAAATCAGCTTCAGGTCACTGCCCTCCGCCGCATCAAAGCAGAACGGAAAGGCCTGCACTACACCATGGTCGGTAATCGCCAAAGCCTTGTGGCCCCAACGGATAGCCTGCTTGACCAGGCCCTCCATCGGCGTCAGTCCGTCAAGCTTACTCATCTTCGTATGGCAATGCAGCTCAACCCTCTTGACCTCAGCATTATCCATGCGCTCCTCCTTGGCATCGAGCTTCATAATGCCGCGAGGCACCATGCACATCTCGTCAAAGGCAAAGCGGTCGGGTGCAACATCACCCTGCAGACGCAGACGCATACCGGGCTTCAGCAGATTTTTAAACTCATTGCATTCCTTACGCGGGTCACCGCCATCACGCTTGTCAAAGCGCAGCTTGACGAAAATACCGCCGGTATCATCGCTCACGTTAAAGGTAAGCACAATGGAGCCAACGCGCGTTTCCTTATCAATAAAGGTCTGCAGCGCACCGTCCTTATCCAAGCTTTTAACAAAGGTGCCTTCGATAACAACGTTGCGCTCTTCCTCTGTAACAGTATCAAGCTTACGTGGTGTGCCCTTGATTTTTTTGCCCCACAGCTGGCCGTCAGCCTTCTTTTCACCGTATAAGGCAGCCATCGCCTGCAAATAATCCGGATCCTCCTCCGGATTGTTGTAGGACGTTTCACAGGGAGGCTCCGGCGGCAGGGTTTCGCCGATTTCAATATCAGGCGGCTCCGGCGGCAGAGGAATTTCCTCCGGCAGCGGCTCACCGGTGCAGTCGGTAATTTCTACCTCTGTCTGCGGCTCACGCTGCATCATCTGGCATTTGGAGCCATCGCCGTCGCAAATCATATCTACGCTTTGCAAAGAAAAAGCGGCTGCAAGCTGCTGCGCCGCCTTCTGCAGCAAGCCGCCGGTAAGATGGGCGGCACAGCTGAAGTGCACCTCCCACTGACAGGCAGACTCGTCTACACAAATCTGATTAATATGCATCAGCTTCAGCTGCATCAATTCCACCGGAGAAAAGGTCAGCGAAGCCAAAAAACTATAAAATTTTTCTTCATCAGGAATCAGGCAATATTTTTTATTCACATTAAATCCTTTCCTAATAATGACGGGAGAAGTTGTTGGATTAAGATGTACGTCGAAGCGACGCAATAACACAGATGGCGTACTGTCTTCCTCTATCTTTTGAGATAAGCTAGAGTGCGTCAGATGCTAGGCGCGGATGCCGACGGCGTACTTTTAGTACGTCAAGGCGACGCAACAACGCAGATGACGTGCTATAGCTTATCTCTCTTATCGCATGTTTTCGACACCAACCACACCCTCAATCCCCTGCAACCCTCTTACCAAATCTCCGCCATCGGGCGCAGTTTTGCCAAGCTTCAGAAATACCTCCAGCACCAGACGATTCTTTTCCTTATCGCGCTTTACGTTCAGCGATTTTACCTGTACGCCGTTAAGGGACAGATAACCGGTAACATCGGTTATAGCACCGGAGCGATTGGTAGTAATGATGCGGACAAACTGGCGGTCGCTGCGGTTGTTGGCAGCAAAACGCTTTTCCCAGGTATGAAAGGTAACCAAAGTTATCATGGTGATAATGGTTGCCACACTGCTGAGGAAGTACATACCGCTGCCGGCAGCAAGACCGATTGCGGAAACCATCCACAAGCTGGCAGCAGTTGTCAGGCCGCGGATAGTTAAACCCTCGTGCAGAATGGTGCCTGCACCGAGAAAGCCTATGCCGCTGACAACCTGGGCTGCGATACGCGCCGAGTCACGGCGTTGGCCGATATCCTCCTCCAGCTTGGCAGTTTGAGGATAAACATCATCAAAGCCGTAAAGCGAAACAAGCATAAACAGCGCCGAGCCCACGCACACAAGAATATGTGTACGGAAACCGGCAGGACGGTCGCCACTGCCTCTTTCTATACCGACAATACCGCCGAGAATTGCAGCAACAACCAGCCTGATAACCATAACAACCTCTTTGTTATGCAAAAAAGAAGTATTAATCAAATCCATGCCAGTATCACCTCACAGCTTCCGTTCCCTCTGCCTGCGCCGGGCGCAGACAGGGGAACTGACTTATTTTTACAGCTTTTGCAGCATCTCCTTGATAGCAGCGATATAGTCACTATCCAACGGCAGCATGCTTACTTCGCCGGTCTTACGAACTTTTACTTCCAGCTCGCCGGTCTGCAGAGTTTTAGGACCTACAACTACGCGCAGCGGATAGCCGATTAAATCTGCGTCCTTGAATTTTACGCCCGGACGCTCCTTGCGGTCGTCGATAACAACCTCAACGCCTGCCTTGTGCAGCTCGTTATAGATTTCCTCAGCCTTGGCAAAGGATGCTTCATCCTTTACGTTTACAGGTACAACAAGCACTTCATACGGAGCAATAGCAACAGGCCAGATCATACCGTCGGCATCATGGCTCTGTTCAACGCAGGCAGCCATAGTACGGCCTACGCCGATACCGTAACAGCCCATTACCATCGGCTGCTCCTTGCCGTTTTCATCCAGATAGGTGCATTTCATAGCTGCACTGTATTTGGTGTGCAGCTTGAATACCTGACCTGCTTCGATACCGCGAGCCTTAGCAATCGGAGCGCCGCAGTGCGGGCAGGGATCTCCTTCAGCCATCAGACGGATATCGGCAACGTAGGTCGGAGTGAAGTCACGTCCCGGGTTAGCGTTGATGTAGTGGAAGCCTTCATGGTTAGCACCACAGCAAACATTGTGCATATTCATAACGGTTGCATCGCAAACGATAATAACCTTTTCAGGGTCAAGGCCTACAGGGCCCATGTAACCACCGACAGTGCCGGCTTTAGCCAGCAGCTCTGCCTCTGCCATTTCCAGCTCAACTGCGCCTACAGTGTTTTGTACTTTGGTTTCGTTAACCTCGTGGTCACCGCGAACAAAGCACAGTACCAGGCCTTTTTCGCATTGGTAAGCAACAGCCTTTACAGATTTTTCAATCGGAGCGTTGAGAAAAGCGCAAACGTCGGCAATGGTCTTGCAGTTTGGAGTTTCAACCTCGCTCAGCTCCTGCATTTCTTCTGCCGGAGCTTCCAGCGGATACAGCTCTGCCTTTTCGATATCGGCAGCGTAATCGCATTTGGTGCAGTAGGTAATTTCTGCTTCACCGCTGTCTGCCAGCACCATGAACTCATGGCTGCCGGTACCGCCGATAGCACCGCTGTCTGCTTCTACCGGACGGAAGTTCAGACCGCAGCGGGTAAAGATTTTGTCATAAGCATCATACATAGCCTTATAGGAAACGTCCAGACCTGCTTCATCACGGTCGAAGGAATAGCCATCCTTCATGATGAAGTCACGGCTGCGCATCAGGCCGAAGCGCGGACGACGTTCGTCACGGAATTTGTCCTGAATCTGATACAGGTTCAGCGGCAGCTGACGATAGGAACGCACATCGTTCTTAACCAGGGTAGTAACCATTTCCTCGTGGGTAGGACCAAGGCAGTATTCATGGCCGTGACGGTCCTTCAAGCGTACCATTTCTGCGCCGTAAGCGTCCCAACGGCCGCTTTCCTTCCATATTTCTGCCGGCTGCATAATCGGCATCATGATTTCCTGACAGCCTGCATGGTCCATCTCTTCGCGGATAATATTTTCGATTTTTTTAATAACACGCCAAGCCAGCGGCAGATAGGTGTACATGCCATTGGTGGATTTACGCATAAAACCGGCACGCAGCAGCAGCTGATGGCTCGGGATTTCAGCCTCGGACGGAACCTCACGCAGAGTGGGTGCATACATTTTAGAAACTTTCATTAACGGGATACCTTCCTCTCAAGTAAAATTTTATCTATTTCAGCAAAAAGCTCGCTTACAAGCTGCTCTTCGGGAACCTTCCGCAGGATTTCACCCTTGCGGAAAACAAGTCCCTCGCCGATGCCGCCGGCAATGCCGACGTCAGCCTCACGTGCTTCACCGGGTCCGTTGACCACACATCCCATAACGGCAACCGTAATGGGTTCTTCAACATCCGCCAGACGGCGTTCAACCTCCAGCGCCAGCTTTTCCAGACTGATGCGGGTGCGTCCGCAGGTAGGACAGCTAATTAACGTCGGTCCGTGCTCACGCAGACCAAGGGATTTCAGAATGTCATAGGCCACACGCACCTCGTTCACCGGGTCGCCGGTCAGCGAAACGCGAATAGTATCGCCGATGCCCTCGGCCAGCAGCGTACCGATGCCTACTGCGGATTTGATAATACCGCTGTTGACGGTGCCTGCCTCCGTAATGCCGACATGCAGCGGATAATCACACTGCGCTGCCATCAGACGATAAGCCTCCAGTGTCAGCGGCACATCATGCGCTTTGAGTGAAATCTTAATGCTACGGTAATCCATCGCTTCGAGAATGCGGACGTGGCGCCAAGCCGCCTCCACAAGAGCCTCCGCGGTGGGATGGCCGTATTTTTCCAGCAAATCCTTCGGCAGGGAGCCGGCGTTAACACCGATGCGGATAGGAATATTGCGTTCCTTCGCTGCTTCCACCACAGCGCGCACCTTCTCCTCACCGCCGATATTGCCGGGGTTTAAGCGCAGGCCGTCAACGCCTGCTTCAATCGCTGCCAAAGCTAGCTTATAATCAAAATGAATATCGGCAATGACAGGAATCGGACTTTCCTTACAAATTGTTTTCAGGCCCTCCGCCGCTGCCATATCAGGCACAGCACAGCGGATAATATCGCAGCCTGCATCTGCCAGACGCTGAATCTGCTCCAAGGTTGCAGCAGCATCGTCTGTATGTGTGTTAGTCATAGACTGAACGGCAATCGGAGCATCGCCGCCCACAGCCACGCTGCCTACATGCAACTGGCGGTTTTTTCTACGTTCTATCACTTTCGTTCACCTCTTAACGTGTTATATCCTTAAAGGTGGAAAATACTGTCAGCGCTAAAATCAGCGCAATACCAACCATCTGGATGTTAGTCATAGCCTTGCTGCCGAGCGGTTTGCCGCGCAGGCCTTCCAAAAGCAGCAGCACAAAGTGTCCGCCGTCAAGTGCCGGCAGCGGCAGCAGGTTGATAACGCCCAGGTTGATGCTCAAAAAGGCAACAAAGGTAATCAACGGCAGCATGCCCTTTTCCGCCACCTGACCGGCCATCTGCGCCACACCGATAGGACCGGCAACCTCGGCCGGAGCATTACCGGAAACTATCTTGTACAGACCATTAAGCATGGAAACGATAATATTTTTGGTATAGACGCAGCCCTCTTTAATCGAGCCGAAAAAGCCCAGGCTTACCTTGTTGAACTTAGGGCTGATGCCGATTAAGGGACGGCCTGCCTCCCTGTCATACACCGGAGTCATAGTGTAGCTTTTTACAGCTCCCTGACTCTCGGCAGTAAGCGTTACAGGATTAGTACCGCTCGCACGCAGGTTAGTAACAACCTCCGTCCAGGTAGCAACAGGCTTATTGTTAATCGTCAGAATGCGGTCGCCGTTACGCAGGCCTGCTCTTTCCGCAGCCATGCCGTCTACAACAGTGCCCAGGATTGGCTCATTCACCAGCTCCTGTCTGCCCTCCAGCATAAAAATACCGCTGAAAAGAATAATAGGCAACAGGAAATTCATCAGCGCACCTGCCAGAATAACCAGCATTCTGGAGGGAATAGGCTTGGATTTAAAGGTTCCCGGTTCAGGCGGATCGTCAGGATCCATACCTGCGATTTTATTATAGCCACCCAACGGAATAGCCCGCAGGCTGTACAGAGTATCGCCGTCCTTTTGCTGATACAGCTTGGGACCGAAGCCGATGGCAAATTCATCGACACGCATACCTGTGAGCTTCGCCGTAATAAAATGACCGAATTCATGTACCGTAACCAGCACACCAAAAACAAAAACAGCGGCTAATATTGTTAGCATTTTACCTCCTTACGATAGTCGGCAAGCTTTGCCGGCCTTCAGTCTATAATTTAGCAATAACCCCTTTGGCAGCAGCACGCGCCCAGGCATCCGTTGCTTCAATATCCTCCAGCTGCGGACGCAGAACATTGTTGTGCTGCGCTGTAACCGTAGCAGTGATATAAGGGATATCCAGATATTTAATTTTGCCTGCCAAAAAGGCATATACAGCCTCCTCGTTGGCAGCATTGAAGGCACAGGGCAGAGTGCCACCGGCCTTACCGCAGTCAATAGCAATCTTCAAGGAAGGAAATGCTTCTAAATCAGGTGCTTCAAAGGTAAGATTACCCGCAGCAACAAGATCAAGCTGTTCAAAGCTGTAATTATAGCGCTCCGGCCAGCTCAAAGCGAACTGAATCGGCAAACGCATATCAGGCACACCCAGTTGGGCAATCACACTGCCGTCGCAGAATTCTACCAGACTGTGTACAATGCTCTGCGGATGTACAACAACCGCAATTTTATCATATGGCATATCAAACAGCCAATGTGCCTCCATAACCTCCAGGCCCTTGTTGGCCAGTGTAGAGGAATCAAGCGTTACCTTCTGCCCCATGCTCCAGTTTGGGTGATTGAGGCATTGCGCCAAAGTTACATTTTTCAGCTCACTGCGTTTTTTGCCGCGGAAGGGACCGCCGCTCGCCGTAATAATCAGACGCTTGACTTCCTTTTCCGTGCCTCCGCGCAAGGATTGGAAAATAGCGCTGTGCTCACTGTCCACAGGAGTCAGGCTTACACCGTGCTTACGCACAGCCTCCATAACAATGCTGCCGGCAGCAACAAGCGTTTCCTTATTGGCTAGCGCAATGTTCTTGCCGCAGGCAATAGCAGCCAACGTCGGGCGCAGGCCAGCATAGCCTACCATAGAACCAAGCACCGTATCCGCTCCCTCGTAGGTAGCGGCAGCCAGAAGACCTTCCTCCCCGGCTAAGATTTCTGTCTTGCCGTGATAGCGGTCAGCCAAACGTTTAGCAGCGTCCTTATCCGTCAAAACGGCAATATCAGGCTCAAACTGCTTAATCTGCTGCTCCAAAAGCTCATCGCTTTTATGCGCAGCCAATGCACGTACCTTCAGCTTTTCAGGATTAGCAGCAGCAACCTCCAAGGTCTGACGACCGATAGAGCCCGTACTGCCCAAAATAGAAATATTCTTCATTTGCTATCCTCTATTCTTGAAACATAGATAAAGCGCTGATAATCATCAGCAGATAATACACAACCGGTGCCGTAAACAGCAGGCTGTCAAAACGATCCAGCACACCGCCGTGACCGGGGAAAATCTTACCGGAATCCTTAATATCAAAGCTGCGTTTGACAATGGATTCGATCAAATCGCCGACCGGAGCAAAAATTGCCACCGCCAGCGCCACTGCCACAGCATGCCACAGGGCAATGCCCAAGCAGATAATGCACAGAAACAGTACAGTCACAAAGCAGCCGACAAAGCCGCAGACAGCGCCTTCAAAGGATTTCTTCGGGCTGACGCTGCAGAACGGTGTCTTACCGAAGGCACGGCCGAAGAAATATGCGAAGGTGTCGCTGGCCCAGGTGCCCAAAAGCACAATCCACAGGCAGATTTCGCCGTACTCAAATACACGGAAGCCCAAATCGATATGCGGACCGCCGTCAAAACTGCGCAACAGAATAATGTGCGCAAACAAAAGACCGCAGTACAGCATGCCCCAGGCAGTAAGCGCACTGTTTTCTGCCCAATGCTGCTCGCCTCTGTTGCAATGCAGCCACAGGCCTTCAATCGTGCTGAAAATGAAGAACAGCGCTGTGAGCATCACAATAAATGCCAGCGTATAAACGCCCTCCAGCTCAAAATAATAGCCTGCACCGGCAACCAGCACCATCAGCAGTGCACCAACGCCACCGGTCAGCGTGTAGGCATGATAGCCCTTGTTCTCTACCATCTTGTGGTATTCGTACCAGGCCACAGCAGCCAAAACAGTAACAGCCACATTAAAAAGCATACCACCCTTTGTGATAATGCCGACTGCCGCAATAATACCGATTACACCGGTAATAATACGTGTTAACATAGTTAAAATACATCCTTCTTTGAATTATAAAATTGATTGGAGCCCTGACGACGTATACGGCGTCTTACTGGCTGACTAAACCGCCGAAACGGCGCTCGCGCCCTTGATAAGCCAAAATCGCCTCCACCAGATGATCCGGTGTAAACTCTGGCCAGAACACCTTGGTCGTCCAGATTTCCGCATAAGCAATCTGCCAGAGCAAAAAATTGCTGATACGCAAATCACCGCCCGGACGGATAAGCAGATCCGGCGCAGGCAGGCCCTTGGTATACAAATGGTTTTCAATTACATTATTATCTATATCGTCTACGGCCAGAGTACCGTTGGCAGCTTCCGCCGCAATAGTACGCACAGCATGCAGGATTTCTGCCTGTCCGCCGTAGTTTATAGCCAAATTCAAAATAATACCGGTGTTGTTTTTCGTTGCCTCTATTGCGTGCTCCATCTTCTGCTGCACAATCTCAGGCAGACCTTTACGCGAGCCGATAAAACGCACCTGTACGTTATTTTCGTTAAATTCATCAATTTCGTTGGTCAGATAACGGCTCAAAAGCTCCATGATGAAGTTTACCTCCGTCATCGGACGCTTCCAGTTTTCGGTTGAAAATGCATAAGCACTGATAACCTTAACTCCCAGCTTATCAGCTGCACGGACAATAGTTTTCAGTGTTTCCGCTCCGGCCTGATGGCCAAAGGTGCGCACCTTGCCCTGAGCCTTAGCCCAGCGACCGTTACCGTCCATAATAATAGCAATATGCTGAGGAATATTCTGCATATCCAGATCCTCAGTATGCATTACGATATTATTCTTAGTCTTATTTTTTGTTTGAAACAAGCCTCTAAACACAAGCATCAAGCCCTTCGCTAAAATTTGTAACTTGCTTTTAGTTTTCTTTACTTTTCCCCTGATTAAAGAAGAGGCGCGCCTCCCCCTTGCGGGAGGCCGCCTTCCTGATTTTGCATTGCAGTCTTGAATTACTCAATAGCGCCAACCGGGCAGCTAGCAGCGCAAGCGCCGCATTCTACGCAGTCTTCACCGATTTCGTATTTACCGTCAACTTCAGTAATAGCGCCAACGGGGCAGGTAGCAGCACAAGTACCGCAGCCTACGCAAGAATCCTTATCAATTTTCAGAGCCATTCGTCGCACCTCCTTCCTTATCTATACACAATGGTAAGAGCTAATCTATTAGCAGACAACTGCTGTTGTCTTACTACATATCTGCGCACCTCGCGCCCTTCAAAGTCTGCCTCGCTTGCACGCGGCGGCAGCAGAAGCTGCACCTCATAGGTGCAGCCTGCGGCCTCCAGGCGACGGACAGCCTCCTTGAGAGGCAGTGCCAAAACCTGTGGAATTTCCATTATACTTCCATTACTTCTTTTTCTTTGTTAGCAGCTGCAGCGTCGATTTCTTTCATAACCTTATCAGTCAGCTTCTGTACCTTCTCGGTACCCTTCTTAGCCTCATCCTCGGTGATTTCCTTAGCCTTTTCGGTCTTTTTGATAGCATCGTTGGCATCACGGCGCAGGTTGCGGACTACAACACGGTATTCCTCGGCTTTTTTATGTACAACCTTAACCAGGTCCTTACGACGCTCTTCGGTCAGTTGCGGCAGGTTCAGACGAATGCAGATACCGTCGCTGTTCGGGTTCAGACCGAGGTCGGATTTCATAATTGCTTTTTCAATATCCTTCAGAATGTTTTTCTCCCAAGGTTGAATAACAATCATACGCGGTTCCGGTACGGTTACGCTTGCAACCTGAGTTACAGGTGTCGGGGAACCATAGTAATCAACCATAACCTTCTCCAGCAGAGAGGGAGTTGCACGGCCAGCACGCAGGCTTGCCAGATCTACACGCAGAGCAGCAACGGATTTTTCCATCTTGCTCTCGATACCGCTGATAATTTCATTAACTGTTGCCATTATTCCTTACCTCCTACCAGGGTACCAATTTTTTCGCCTGCAGCAGCACGCAGAATGTTACCCGGTTCATCAATATTAAATACTACAATAGGAATGTTGTTATCCATGCACAGGCTGATTGCAGTGGAATCCATTACGCTGAGATGACGTTTGATAACCTCGATGTAAGGCAGCTCATCAAATTTCTTCGCATCCGGATTAACTGCCGGGTCGCTGTCATAAACACCATCTACACCTTTTTTAGCCATCAGGATAGCATCTGCTTCGATTTCCGCAGCACGCAGAGCAGCGGTGGTATCGGTGGAGAAATAGGGGTTACCGGTACCAGCGGCAAAAATTACAACTCTTGCTTTTTCCATATGACGGATAGCACGGCGACGGATGTAGGGTTCTGCAATCTGACGCATTTCAATAGCGGTCTGCACACGGGTCGGAACCTCTAAGTTTTCCAAAGCATCCTGCAACGCCAAAGAGTTGATAACGGTTGCCAGCATTCCCATGTAGTCAGCAGTAGCACGGTCCATGCCCTTGTTGCTGCCGCTGAGTCCGCGCCAGAAGTTACCGCCGCCGTTAACGATAGCAACCTCTACCCCTGTCTCAACTACAGCCTTGATTTGCTTGGCCAAGGCATATACTACTGTCGGATCAATGCCAAAGCCTTTTTCACCGGCCAGGGCTTCACCACTAAGCTTTAAAACTACACGTTTGAATTTCTTAAGTTCTGTCACGATAGCGACCTCCCATTTTTTTACTTATTCCTATACTCTATTCAATAATTATACCAAAAATACCTGCTTTATTCTACCAAAAATTTTATGAAGAATTAGCGAAAGAAATTCCCCGGCTAATCTGACCATAGATAATTTTTCTGTTCTGGCAATATTATTATAACCAAACAGCGATATAATAGTTTTTATCATCTTATAAAGAGGGGAATGTTTATATGGAACATATAGAACGTAACGCACAAAAAAGTAACGCCACTCTGGCAATCTGCATCACCGCACTGTTTATGGCGCTCAATATTATGATGAGCTCTTTCGGTCTGCCGGTACCGGGCGGCCATTTATATCTCAATGATGTTATCATCTGCACGGCAGCAATTCTGCTGGACGACCCCAAGGCTGCCTTCATCGTCGGCGGCGTTGGTGCCTTCTTGGGCGATTTATTCTTCTACCCGACACCGATGTTCGTTTCTCTGGTTACTCACGGCATTCAGGCTGTTGTCATCTGCCTCTTGGCACACCGCGGCGGCAAAGTAAGCTTCAAGGGCGCTGCTCTCGGCGTAATTTTAGGCGCTGTTATCATGGTTGTGGGCTATTCTCTGGGACGTGCTTTTATTTACAGCACACCGCACTACGCTTATATCAAACTGCCCTACCAGATTCTGCAGGCAGCAGTCGGCGCTGTCGGCGGCCTGGTGCTTTGCTTCAAGGCCGGTCTGCTGGAGCGCTTCGATAAAATGTTCCGCAAATAATTTTTTCCGCTAACACAAAAGCTGTTGTACGCAAGCAAACGTACAACAGCTTTTTTATTTGCGTCCACCTGCTGCCCTAACTTGGGCAGCAGACAAATTACCACAATATTTTGTTGTTAAAATCACAGTGCGTCCTTAAACACACTGCCGCCGATAAATTCGCGCAGGATAGAATTATTGGGAATAACCTCATCCTCCAACGGCTTAACGTAGCTTAAAATGTTCAGCAGACGGCGCGCAGTAGTATAGGCCATGCCTGCGGACTGCGGTACAGCACGCAGTAGCGGCTCCGCATATTTTTTCAGTACAGCAAATTCGTAAATCAGCGTGGTGTTGAAAATGATATCGGCACTGCTCTGGTACGGGAAAATGTATTTTTCTTCACCCTCACGCACGTCGGACCAGGTCCTCAGCGTAGTTTCCGCATCATGCGAACGGAACTGGCTGTCGCGCACCATGCGGCGCAGCAGACGCATATCGGTAGTACGGATACGGTTGTACTCGTCAAAGGACATGGGCGTCAGCGCACTGACGTAAATTTTTATTTTATGTTCCGCCGGTACGGACGGCGTCAGCTTTTCGTTCAGGCCATGAATGCCTTCGATAACCAGCACGGAATTTTCCTGCAGCTGCAGCTCATTGCCGCGATATTCACGGCAGCCGGTGCGGAAGTTATACTTAGGCATTTTAACCTTTTCACCTGCCAGCAGACGCTGCAGATGCTCGTTGAACAGCTCCAAGTCGATAGCCTCCAGGCATTCAAAGTCATAGCTGCCGTCAGCCTTACGCGGCGAATCGACACGGTTTTTATAATAGTCATCCATAGAAATGGCAATCGGACGCAGGCCGTTAACTGCCATCTGAATGCTCAAACGCTGTGCCGTAGAGGTCTTGCCGGAAGAGGACGGACCTGCGATCAGCACCAGCTTCAGCTCATGGTGACTTGCCAGAATATCGGCAATATTAGCCAGCTTCTTTTCATGCAGCGCTTCCGCTACCTGAATAATCTTTTCGGCATAGCCTAAATCAATAATTTTATTGAGCTTGCCAACAGTATTGCAATGAATCATGGCAGACCATTCTTCTGCTTCCTGATAGGCATCGTTAAGGCGCGGCTGGTCTACAAATGGCGGCAGCACCTGCCAGTTGCCGTCGTCAGGATAATTGATAATCACACCGTCAGCATATGGCAGCAGCTCAAAGTAAGGCACATAGCCGGCATCGGGGCACATGGGGCCGAAGAGATAACCGGGTACGCCCTCCAGAATGTTAATCGTCAGCACGGTGTCATCCGGCACCTGAGCCAGCAGCGCCAGGTTATCATCGCTGCAGATGGCGCAGGCCATATCAATAGCCTCTGATTTAGGCAGACGCAGCAGCTTAATAGGCTCCCTGCGTTCTGCCATTTTATGCATATATTCTTCAATGCTGCGAATATCTTCAGCGGTGAGCTTACGCTCGCTGTTATCCTTGCAGTAGAGCGCGCTTCCCAGGGAATTGCGCACCTCCAGATGTACATCGGGATAAAGCTTTTTGGTTGCCGCAATCAGCATAAACAGCAGCGTGCGCACATAAACACGCATGCCTACGGAATTGTTGACTTCCACGAAATCAACAGTGCCGTCGGCAGTAAGCGGACGCTGCAGGTCACATTCCTCACCGTTATAGAGTCCCATAACGATGGGAGAAGCATATTTATCGCTCAATTTTTGAGCTAAAGGCAGCAGAGTGCTGCCCTCCTCTACTTCGATAATTTGTCCATTGGACAACTGCAGCTTAAGCATTTTATTCGCCAACGGCTTGCATTGCAGCGTTGACCTTAGCAGCCATGCCTTTGATTTTCTTCAGAGGTACGGCGCAAACAGCGATACGCACACCTGCAGCCAGAGGAACTGCAAAAATGTTGTCCTCATGCAGCTTGTCGCAGATTGCATCCGGGTTTTTAGCAGGAATAGACAGGAAGAAGCCTGCTACATACGGCAGCATCGGCAGACCGCATTCTTCCGCTTCCTTGGTAAACAGGTCGGCACGTGCCTTAATCATCTGATAATAGTAATCACGCTCGGCGCAAACCTTGGCCAGCAGCTCGGGATCGCTGTAAATAGTTGCCAGAGTGCGCATTGCCGGACGGTTGATGTTGGACCAGGTTGCACGGCTGGTGTATTGGTTGATAGCAGCGAACTCGTCAATAACGCTCTTGTCGGAGGAAACGCCAATCATAGCACCGGTACGCTGACCGTACATGGTGAAGCCTTTGGACATGCTGTAGCCGACAATGCAGAGAATGTTGGCAGGCAGACCGGAGAGCTTTTTGAAGATTTTGCGAACCTCTTCTTTTTCGCCGGCATAATCGATATAAGCAACGTCCAGGAAGAAAACGATGTTTTTGCCCGGTACGGCAGCCTCCTTCAGAATTGCCAGCACTCCGTCCATATCCTCGCCGCTCAGGCTGTAGCCGGTAGGATTGTGTGCCGGAGTATTCAGCAGATACAGCAGGTTATCCTGCTTAGCGAGCAGCTCGTCAACCTTTTCCTTCAATGCAGGCAGGTTGAACTTATTGTTTTCGTCCAGCATTTTATAGGTGGTGAAATTGCGGCCCATATCCTGGCACAGTACTTTGTAAGCGCCCCAGTACCAGTCGGAGCAGAGCACGGTGTCACCGGTTTCGGTGTAGTTCCAGATAGCATGGTGGATAGCACCGGTGCCGCCTGCGGTTGCAACTGCAGAAATGTAGCCTTCCGGACGGGAGTTGCCGAAGGCAGCAGTCAAAACGCAGTCCAGATATTCAGGCAGACCGCTGATAGGTGCGTAAGCAATCATTTCGTTGGTGGAAAGACCACGGAAAACCTCTTCTACGGTCGGCAGGCAGACGAGCTTTTCATCCTCATCCAGAATAGCGCCGATGGTAGCGTTGGTAACGGCATCTTTGCCGTATTTGGCAGCAGCTGCCACTGCAGCAGCGTTAGCACCGAAAATTTTATCTTGGGCAGATTTACCCTTAGCGTGTTTTGCAGCAATACTCATAGTCATAGTTAACTACTCCTTTCAAAATTACAAATCAATTACCGTAGCGCCACTGCCACCGGCCTCCAGCGCCGCCGTTTCCAGCTTCTTGACAAAGCGGTTAGTCGACAAATACGCTGTCAGTCCGGCGCGCAAGGCACCGGTTCCCTTGCCATGGATGAGGCGCAGCTGGCCGATACCGGCAATCAGTGCATCATCAATAGCTTTATCTACAACGGGAATTGCTTCATCAAGCGTCATCCCGCGCAAATCAATTTCCTGTTTGGCACTGCCTGATTTGGCAATGAACATCTGGTGTGCGTAATTGGCAGCAGCATTCTTGCTGAAGCCCTTGCGCTTTTTAGGCGCAGCATCGGTATGCGCAGGCTGTGCCTTGGTCAGCAGGCATTTTTTTGCCGGCACAGTCATTTTCAGGATACCTACCTGTACAGTCACATCATTGCCGTTGACATCGGTGATAATGCCGTTCTTTCCTAAGGAAACAACAAAGACATTCAGACCCTTCTTGGCTGTCTTGGCTGATAACGGTGCGCCCTCCGGCAACGGTGCGTCCTCGCTCAGCGTCTTGTTGAGCTTCTTGCGCGCTTCCTCTGCCGCCTGCTCCAGGCGCTTCGTATCGAAGTCAGCCTTCATGGAGCGCAGCTCCTTCAGCACTGCTTCGGATTCACGGCGGCTGCGGCGATAAATCTCGTCTGCCTGCTCACGCGCCTTGCGCAGCATTTCATTCTTGCGGCGCTCAAACTCACTCTTGGAGTAAGCCAACGCGTTGCGCAGCTGCTCGCTTTCGCGGCGCAGGTCCTCAATCTCCTTGCTGCCGCTTTCATAACGGCGACGTTCGCTGTCCAGCTCCTGCAGTACATTTTCCATATGCACATGCTCCTGGTTCAGCAGCTCGCCGGCATTTTGGATAATATCCTCAGCCAAACCCAGACGGCGGCTGATATTGAAGGCATTACTGCTTCCCGGCACGCCCATCAGCAAGCGATAGGTAGGACGCAGCGACACGGGGTCAAATTCCACGCTGGCATTTTCCATACCCTCGTGACCGTAGGCAAAGGTTTTCAGCTCGCTGTAGTGGGTTGTTACCATCGTCAGCACGCCCTGCTCATGCAGGTGCTCCAGCATCGCCATAGCCAGCGCAGCGCCCTCGTTCGGGTCCGTACCGGCACAGATTTCGTCAATCAGCACCAAATCTCCTGCTTTGACCTCGTTTAAAATACTGATTAAATTCGTCATATGTGCGGAGAAGGTTGACAGGCTCTGCTCAATGCTCTGCTCATCACCGATATCCGCATAAACCGCACGGAACACCGGCAGCTTGGCACTGCTTGCGGGGATAAACAGACCGATTTGCGCCATCAGCGCAAAGAGGCCTACAGCCTTCAGTGCTACCGTTTTACCGCCGGTGTTGGGGCCGGTAATCAGCAGCATCGTAAATTTATCACCAAGCTGTACATCCAAAGGCACTACCGTATCCTTCGGCAGCAGCGGGTGACGTCCCTGCGCAATTTCCACACCGCCGCTCAGCACCAGCATCGGTCGTACCGCATGCTGCTCCTGCGCCAGTAAAGCTCTGGCACAGATAACGTCCAGCGTAGTAAAGATTTCCAGCGAAGCCAGCAACGCCTTCGCCTCCGCGCCCACGTTCTGCGTGAGCTGACGCAGAATACGCTCGATTTCTTCGTGCTCCTCTGCAACATAACGCTTGATATCATTGTTCAGGTTGACAACAGCCAACGGCTCGATAAACAGCGTTGCACCCGTACCGCTCTGGTCGTGCACAATGCCGGGGAAGTTCATCTTATATTCCTGCTTTACAGGGATAACATAGCGGTCACCGCGCATCGTCACGATGTTATCCATGAAGTACTTCTGGTTATTGGGGTCATGCAGGATGCTGTCTAGCTTTTCCTTCACGCGGTTTTTGGCAATCTGAATCGCAGTACGCAGACCGCCAAGCTTCGGGGAAGCGTTGTCCTTTATTTCGCCATGCTCATCAATCGCACTGCCAATCTGCTTTTCCAGACGGGAAAATTGCGTCAGCTCCGCACCGTATTCGGCCAGATTAGGCGCTGTTTCCGCATTTTCCGTAGTGAAATCCTTCATCGAAGCAAAGGCCTGCACCGTTGTCTGGATATGCTGCAGCTCCTCCGGCTCCAGCACACTGCCAAGCTCCGCGCGCTTCACGTCGGCCGTAATATTGAACGCACCGTCGAAGGGGAAACGTCTGCCTTCATCCAGAATGCGCAGCGCTTCCGTAGTTTCCTCCTGCAGGCGCTTAACCTTACTGAATTCACTTTCAATCTGCAGGGAAATTATTGCCTGCTTGCCCAAAAA
The DNA here is from genome assembly GCF_958453765.1 of Phascolarctobacterium succinatutens. GTDB lineage: Bacteria > Bacillota > Negativicutes > Acidaminococcales > Acidaminococcaceae > Phascolarctobacterium_A > Phascolarctobacterium_A succinatutens_B. Next base: position 37,994 of record NZ_CAUDZA010000014.1, read on the forward strand.
GGTTGCGGCCTTGGAGGCCAGCATATTTTTTACTTTATCAAATTCTAATGTCTTTACAGCAAAGCGTGCCATAGTTTTTTGCACCTCTAAATCTAAATCATAATATATTATTATAGCATATTTGCAAAGCTTTGTGCTACTGCCTGCAACAGCTATTCCCTCCTACCGAGGCTGCATAAAAACACAATCCGTTGAAAGCGCAGACATCACTTCGCGATAAAAAGCTCTCCATCACGCTCGTAGGCATAGCATTCCTGCTGCAAAATGCGGGCAATACGCACAAAATCATCAGCCACATCGGCATCAGTATAAGCCACCAGCAGCTTTTCCGCATAGCTGCGTCCCTTATAATAGCCAACGGCGTCCTGTACGAAAAAGCCGTCCGTATGCTTATACAGCACCTCAGCAAACTCATCTATCACCTGCTGCCACGGAGCAGACTTCAAAGCACCGTTCTCATAAACAGCGCAGGGAATATGAAAAACATATCTGTGCACTAAGGCACCTCCTTCAACCCTCTTTATCCAAAAACGGCCACCGGCAGACGCTTTGCTGCCAATGGCCGTTGATTTTCTGACTCACTGCAACAGCAGCTCAGAGCTACACTGATTTAGTTTTCGTGATGGCGTTCCTTGTTCTTGCGCACATACTCCATGATAATACCGGCGGTTTCTTCAATCGCACGGTTGGAAACGTTAATAATCTGGCAGTGCAGACGGCGCATAATGCCCTTAGCATAAGCCAGTTCATCATCAATACGCTTCATATCGGCATAAGTCGCAGTATCGGAAAGGCCCATGGTTTTCAGACGCTCGCTGCGGATTTCGTTCAGCTTGAACGGGTCAATCAACAGGCCGATAATCTTATACGGAGGCACCTTGAAAAGCTCTTCAGGCGGAGCCAGCTCCGGTACCAGCGGCACGTTGGCAACCTTAATCTGCTTATGTGCCAAATACATGCTCAGCGGAGTTTTGGAGGTACGGGAAACACCGATAATAACAACGTCCGCCTTCAAAAGGCCCAGAGGATTTTTGCCATCATCGTATTTAACAGCAAATTCCACAGCCTCAACACGCTTGAAGTATTCGTGGTCCAGAGAATGAATCAGACCGGCCTGATTTTTCGGCAGCAGACCGGTAGACTTTTCAATGGATTTCAGCATCGGTCCCAAAACATCGACTACCTCAACATCACTGCTCATAGCCTTGTCCGCCATATGCTCGCGCAGCTCCGGCGATACGATAGTATAGCAGATAACCGCATTATTTGTTGCAGCCTCTTCTACAATTTTATCAATCTGTTCCTTGTCCTTTACGTAAGGAACACGGATAACATCAAATTTTTCTTCTACGAACTGACTGGTGGTTGCCTTAACTACGGACTCCGCAGTTTCACCAATAGAATCAGATACAGCATAAATAACCGGATTAAGCTTCGTTATTATGATAATTACCCCCCTTACCCTCAGCCAGATCTACCAGCAGACGAGTAAAATTAGTTTTTGTGATACGTCCCAGCACTTGGTACATGCGCTTCTTTTCATCAATGATTTTTACTACCGGCAGACAGTCGATTTCATTGTCAATCAGTCTGCGAGCTGCCGAAGCGGCAGGCTCATCCGGAGTAGCTACGATGATTTTGGAAATCGGCGTCATTACCATGACCACGGGAATATCACGCAAATCATTATTATTGATAGCAGCCTTTAGTAAATCCTTTCGCGACAAAATGCCGTTCAGCATGCCTTCCTCATCCAGCACGAACACCGTTCCGACATCCTCAAGGAACATGGTAACAACTGCTTCGTAGGCGCTCTTGTCATGTTTAATCGCTACCGGTACCGACTGCAGATCCTGCACAGTAATAGCAGAAATTTCTTCCATCAGCATACCCAAAGTATTTTTACCGGTATAAAAATAACCAACCTTCGGTCTCGCATCAAGAATACCGCCCATAACAAGGATTGCCAGATCACTGCGTAAGGCAGCGCGGGTTACATTCAGCCTTTCGGCTATATGCTCGCCGGTAATAGGTCCGTCCAGACGTACAATTTCAGCAATTTGCTTCTGCCTGTTGCTTAAAGCTATGATCTTCACACCCTTTCTGTCTAATACAATAGTCTATAATATAGGTATAGTATACACTATTAACAGAAAAAATGCTAGATTGCGACACAAATAATTTCTGCAAAATTTAGCTGTATAGCTTAAATTTCTAATTGTGTTATTTTTATCTGCGCCCCTTGTCCTGACCATGACCGCTGGGAATGTAATAGCGCGTTCCCATCAGCTCATCCGGCAGATACTGCTGCTCCACCCAGCCTCCAGGGAAGTTGTGCGGATATTTGTAATCTATACCGTGTCCCAGCTTGGCAGCACCGGGATAATGCGCATCACGCAAATGCTTGGGCACACTGCCGCAGTTACGGCTGCGCACATCCGCACGCGCCTTGGCAATGCCCATATAGGCTGTGTTGCTCTTGGGTGCGTTGGCAATATAACACACCGCCTCCGCCAACGGTATCTGCGCCTCAGGCCAGCCGACAAAATCAGCAGCTTGTGCCGCAGCGTTGGCTACCACCAGCGCCTGCGGGTCCGCCAGGCCTACATCTTCTGCCGCACAGATAACAACGCGACGCGCCACAAAGCGCACGTCCTCGCCGCCCTCAATCATGCGCGCCAAGTAATGCAGCGCTGCATCCGCATCGCTGCCGCGCATGCTCTTGATAAAAGCGCTGATGATATCATAATGCTGGTCGCCCTTTTTATCGTAACGCTGCAGCGCCGTACCGATAACACTGCGCAGCGTTGCTACCGTCAGCACACGCTCGCCCTCCTCCGGCAGCATGAACTCTGCCTGCTCCAGAATGTTCAGCGCACTGCGGGCATCACCTGCTGCAAAATCGGCAATAATCCTCAGCGCCTCAGGCTCTGCTTTAAAGCTGTTGCCAAAACCACGCTCAGTGTCGGCAATCGCTCGCTCCAAAATCTGCTGAATCTGCGGTGCCTGCAGCTTTTCCAAACGCACCACCTTCATACGCGAAAGCAATGGCGAATTGATTTCAAAAAAAGGGTTTTCGGTAGTAGCACCGATGAGCACTATCGTGCCGTTTTCCACATAGGGAAGCAGCACATCCTGCTGCGCCTTGTTGAAGCGATGAATCTCGTCGATAAACACGATAGTACGGCCGCGTCCGTTGCGTCTGTCCTCCTGCGCCTTGGCGATGAGCTTGCGCAGCTCGGGCACACCGCTGGAAACGGCATTGATGGCCTCAAACTTTTCACCGGTAACATGCGCGATGACCTTCGCCAACGTTGTTTTGCCTGTTCCCGGAGGTCCGTAAAAGAGTACGGACTGCAGTACATCACGCTCAATCATGCGACGCAGCGGACTGCCTGCGCCCACGGCGCTCTCCTGCCCTACAAAGTCGCTGAGGCGTTCAGGACGCATGCGGTCAGCCAAAGGCTTCGTCTGTCGCTTTTCAGTTTCAAATAAATTACCGAATAGATTTTCCATGATCGTCACTCTCTATTTTATTTCAAATCCAGATTCTCTAAAGGAATACTCTCTCCTCTTTTAGCCTGTTCCAAGCTGGCACTAATCATTTGCTCAAATTCTTCATCACTCATAGAATCGCGTGTAGGTAAACTTCGCGGTATAGTAACAGCAAAAGGTATACCACGTTTTAGGATAACCTGTCTATATGTCATGTTAATAAACGATGATGCAGAGATACCTAATTGCTCTAAAATAGCCTCTGCCTGAGCTTTAATATCAGGTTCAACTCTTACACTTACATTTGCACTTTTGGCTACCATAGTAATCCCACCTTTCACACTCATTATCATACCAAAGTAGCACAAAATACTTATTTAACTGATTCCAAAACAACTGTAGTTCCAATACCTGATGAATACTTAAAATCCTCTAGTGACGTAAAACTAACATCCAACAATTTTCCCCCCACTCTCTTCGTTACACTAACTTGTTCAGCCGTTAAATATCCTTGATCTATCATATTGTTTATATCCTCAATATTTTCTTCAAGCGACTTTGGCATAGTAGTAGATGCATAAACAATATCTAATATTGCTACGTTAACTAACGTCATATCATTTTTCCACTTCTGATATTCATTGATTAATTTAGCAATTCTTTCATCGTTAGCAAGAATATATTTTTTTAAGTTTTTTGAGAATTTTTGGGGATTACTCCGCTGAAGCTCCTTGATTTCACTCACTATTTCATTTGTTTCAAATTCGTGAGATGAACATATCTCTCCAATTTTTTCTGCAATAGTTCGCGTCTTGTAGTCCATTCCAAATCCATATGTAATATCGCCATTAATATCTTTTGTTTGAACAATAGAAGATTTTTTTCGATTTTGCAATATAATTTGATTTATCTTATGTATCCCTTCTGACGTTTTTAAATTAACAAGATTGGTAAAGCCCTTTTTTTTCAAATATTCATAAGCATTAAAATCAGGATTTGATTTATATTTTAACATTTTATCGTTATATAAACTGCTACCATTTTGTATTAGTGTAGAATATATGGGATCCATTTGAGCATAAAATGTTATTGTATTCTTCTCTTTTTCAGTAGGTATCCATTCATCGCTACTAAACGCTAATACAAGGTTGCATATTGCACAACAAGCAAGCAAAGTAAACACCACTGCACCTTTAACCAAATTTTTTACCATAGTAATCCCACCTTTCACACTCATTATAGCATCAATGTATTGCAAAACGCAATACATTGATTTTTGGCAAAAATTAATCCCCACAATGCCGTCCAGCTCCGTGTTTTGAACCTGCATGTGCAGGTGGGTGCCTTCCCTAACAATCGCAAACGTCCACTCAAAGGAGGCATGTTTTTGAAAGAAGGAGTATCAGGCTCCCTAGGTTAGAGTGTTGGCTCAAAACCTTTGGAGCAATGTAACGAACATCGCAGGGGTATAATTAACAACTATTCTTCAATTGTCTTTAACTTCTATCGACATACATATAATACCAAAAATGGAAGCGTTTTTCAACGCTTCCATTAAAAATTTTTGAATATTTATTTTGCTTTATCCTCTTGACAGAAGCGGGCTAAAGTGCTTATTTGTCTTCTTTATCCTTCTTCATCAGCAGGCTGGTTTTGATGTGCAGCTCACGCAGCTGTTTTTCATCAACATCGTTAGGAGCCTGAGTCATCAGATCGGATGCGCTCTGAGTTTTCGGGAAAGCAATTACGTCGCGGATAGAATCGCGCTGAGCCATAATCATGATCAGACGGTCAAGACCGAATGCCAGACCACCGTGTGGCGGAGCACCGTATTCGAATGCGTTCATCATGAAGCCAAACTTCTCTTGTGCTTCCTCATCGGACAGGCCGATAGCTTCGAATACCTTCTTCTGTACGTCGCGGCGATGGATACGGATGGAACCGCCGCCGATTTCGGTGCCATTCAGAACCATATCATAAGCCTTAGCATATACCTTGCCGGGGTTGGTCAGCAGCAGCGGCAGGTCCTCGTCACGCGGAGCGGTGAACGGATGGTGCATTGCAACATAACGTTTTTCTTCCTCGTTGTACTCGAACATCGGGAAGTCAACTACCCAGGTGAAGGCCAGCTTATCCGGATCAATCAGACCACGGCGTTTAGCCATTTCGATACGCAGTGCGCCCAGAGAAGCAGCAACTACAGACGGTTTATCGGCAACGAAGAGCAGCAGGTCACCTGCTTCAACTTCAGCAGCTTTTTTGATTGCTTCGATGTTTTCATCGCTGAAGAATTTAGCGATGGAGGATTTTACGCCGCCTTCTGCCGGGAATTGCAGCCAAGCCATACCCTTAGCACCGTAGATGCCGCAGAATTTAACGAGCTCGTCCAGCTGACGACGGGGAATATCTGCATAGCCTTTTACGTTAATGCATTTTACCTGACCGCCGTTAGCAATAACATTGTTGAATACCTGGAAGGTGCAGCCTTGAACAGCTTCGCTGACATTTTTCAGCTCCATGCCGAAGCGCAGGTCCGGTTTATCGCTGCCGAAACGATCCATAGCATCGTCCCAGGTCAGACGTTGGAAAGGAATCTGGATATCCTTGCCCAGAGCACCCTTGAAGATGTGGTGAATTAAGCCTTCCATCAGCTCCAGGATTTCGTCAACTTCCATGAAGGACATTTCCATGTCCAGCTGGGTGAATTCCGGCTGACGGTCTGCACGCAGGTCCTCATCACGGAAGCAGCGGGCAATTTGGAAATAACGCTCCATACCGGCTACCATCAGCAGCTGTTTGAAGATTTGCGGAGATTGCGGCAGTGCATAGAACTTGCCGGGGTTTACACGGCTCGGAACGAGGTAGTCACGAGCACCCTCCGGAGTGGATTTGCACAACATCGGAGTTTCAATCTCGAGGAAATGGTTATCATCAAGATAGTCGCGCATCAGTTTAGCAACTTTGTGACGCAGAATCAGATTGCGTTGCATTTCCGGACGGCGCAGGTCCAGATAACGGTATTTCAGACGCAGGTTTTCATCGGTGTCAATGCCGTCTTTGATGTAGAACGGAGGAGTTTTAGCACCGTTCAGCACTTCGATATCATGTGCCAGTACTTCGATAGTACCGGTAGGAATGTTTTCGTTGATGGTGTCCTCATCACGCAGACGTACATTACCAATTACTTTGATAACATATTCGTTACGGATGTCCTCGGCAGTTTTGAAGCTGCTGCCGGCGCTTTCGGGATCGGCAACAACCTGCACGATACCGCTGCGGTCACGCAAATCGATAAAAATCAATCCGCCGTGATCACGTCGTTTAGCAACCCAGCCGCACAGTACAACCTGTTCGCCGGCTTGCTCCTTGGTCAGCACACCACAATGATGGCTGCGTTTTTCATTAATCATCTTTAGCACCTCTACTTATAAAGTATTGAAATAACTAATAATATCATTAACAGCGATTTCATGTTGCTCGCTTGTTGCCATGTTACGCACAGTAACGGCATTACGGCTGAGCTCATCCTCGCCAAATATTAACACTTGCTTAGCCTGGAATTTGTTGGCCTGCTTCATCTGGGACTTCATGCTGCGGCCGTTAAAGTCGTATTCAACCTTAAAGCCGTTGCGACGCAGCTCGATGGCGGTTTTGAAGGCCAGCGCAAAGTTTTCCTGCTTGGGGCAGACAACATATGCGTCAATGCTTTCATCAAATTCAGGCAGCAGATTCTGCTTCTCCAGAGCCAGCAGCACGCGCTCCATACCCATAGCAAAGCCGATGCCGGGGCGGGCTTCGTCACCGCTGATTTCCTGTACCAGTCCGTCGTAACGGCCGCCGCCGCAAACAGCGCTTTGTGCGCCCAGCGGAGCGTACTGGATTTCAAAAGCAGTTTTTGTATAATAATCAAGGCCACGCACAAGATTGTGGTCAACCTCATATTCAACACCTGCGGCAGTCAAAAGCTGCTTCAGGCCTTCAAAGTGTTCCTTGCATTCATCGCACAGGCATTCCTCCAGGCTCGGTGCACCCTCGCCCAGCTCATGGCAATGCGGATTTTTGCAGTCCAAAAGACGCAACGGATTGCGGTCGAAGCGGCCTTGGCAATCCTTGCACAGCTCGTCAAAGTTAGGCTTGAAGAAAGCCTGCAGCTTTTCTCTGTGCTGCGGACGGCATTTTGGGCAGCCTACGGAATTGATTTTCAGCTTCAAGTCCTTCAGGCCCAGGCTTTGCAGTACCTGCACAGCCAGCAGAATGATTTCCGCATCGACATTCGGGCCGGTTACGCCCAAAGCTTCCACACCGAACTGGTGGAACTCACGCAGACGGCCTGCCTGCGGACGGTCATAACGGAACATAGGTCCGATGTAATAGAACTTCGTGGCAGCGTCATCCTTGCTCAGCTTATGCTCAACGTAAGCGCGGACAGCACTGGCGGTGTTTTCCGGACGCAGGGTAATGCTGCGGTTACCGCGGTCGGTAAAGGTATACATTTCCTTTTCAACAACGTCGGTGGTATCACCGATACCGCGTTGGAACAGCTCTGTATGCTCAAACACAGGAGTTCTGATTTCTTTGTAGCCATATTGTGCGCAAATCTTGCGCATGGTTTCTTCCAGATAACGCCATGCGTTAACGTCGGAAGGCATAATATCCTTCGTACCTCTGGGTGCTGTTGTCAGCATAGTCTATCCTCTCCTAACGGCACTCAGGCCCTTTTACAGGTCTGTGCCTTCTATATTAAACAAATCACGGCGACGCTCTGCCAGCTCCTGCAGGTGCGCCCCATACACTGCCACATTTTTCGGCATATTCAGTTTATGCAGATGGTGTCCGTCAGGCAAAGGCACCTTGCTGGCAGATGCAGGTCCCACACCAATCACCGGATGACGTTCCTCCATCATCTGGATATTATAGATACTTTCCGTACCGGGCTTAGCATAACCGATATTTGCCAGATGCCCCAACATATAATGCTGGCGGTACAGATAGTAAGGCTCTAACCCTATCGCAGCAGCCATCTCAGCGGCCCGCTGCACCATTTTTTCCGCTGCCTGCGTAGTCAGCACTGCCTGCTCCTGCTTTTGAAAGAGCGGTGCGCTGCGCTTCAGCGTAAGCGTATGCACTGTCAAGTTCTCCGGTGACAGCTTCACTGCCTGCTCCAGAGAATATGCAATCTCCTGCTCCGTTTCCTGCGGCAGACCGACAATCAGATCAACATTCACAACAGGAATCCGGCTTTTGCGCACAAGCTCATAGGCATTGTAAAAATCCCTGACGCTATGACGCCTGCCAATCAGCTGCAGCGTTTTATCATGGAAGCTCTGTGGATTGACGCTGATGCGGTTCACCCCCGCCGCCTCCATCGCCGCCAATTTAGCGGCACTGAAGCAGTCCGGGCGACCGGCCTCTACCGTGAACTCGCGCAGATGCTGCAAGCCTTCGCAGTTGCTTTGCAGCAGTTTTCGTTCCACTGCATGCAGCAGACGTGCAAATACCTTATCACTCAAGCTCGTGGGTGTGCCACCGCCAATATAAAGTGATTTGACACGCAAGCTATGCATACCTATTAATTGTACCACATTTTGCAGGTCTTGTTCAATCATATTTACAAAGTTTTGCTGAGATTCTTCATCCTGCGGCACAATTCCCGCCGGAAACGAGCAATAGCTGCAGCGCGAAGGACAATACGGCACGCCGATATAAATACCGGTATCCGTAAGGCGCGTACTGTCGCTGAGGATATGCTTCTGCTTCAGAGCAATGTCCGTAAGCAGCCTTCCCTGCGCCATTGGCAGCAAATAATTTTCGTTCAGATATTCCGGCAATGCTGCAGCCTCTACGCCGCTGTCCAGCAGCTTATGCGCCAGCTTCGTCGGGCGCACACCTGTGAGAATGCCCCACGGCAGCTTAGGCTGCAGACCGGTAAGCTCGGCAAAAACCTTCAGCACGACAAGCTTCACGCAACGCGTTACCTCGCCGATCGCAGCAGCTTCGCTGCAATGCTCGCTCGCTGTAAAGCTTTGCTCCGCACCTTGCAGACAGGCGCTGACGCAGCCGTGCTCACGCGCAAGCGTCAGCGTAAGCGCAGCGGACGGTGCCGGCTGATAGCCAAAAAATGCGGCCATGTCGCTCACAGGCCGCGTAACATCCAGCTCCAATGTATTACGTAAGCAAAAAAACATTTAATTCTCCCGTCCTTCACCGGCATGCCACAGCTGCTTGTACAGCACTCTGTAGATTGCTGCTACCGGCACGGCAAAAACCATACCCAGAATACCGAACAGCTTAGCACCGATGAGCAGGCTGATAATCAAAACTACAGGATGCAAATCAATCTTTTGTCCCATGAGCTTAGGCATAATAAAATTGGCATCCAGCTGATAATATACCAGATAAAAAAGCGCTACATGGAAGGCAGCCTCCGGCGCCTGACCGTAGGCAATAAACACAGCAGGCACAGCGCCCATCAGCGGGCCGACTACCGGTACCGTTTCGGCAAGGATGGCCCAAAAGCCGAGCACCAGCGGAAAGTCAATACCCAAAAAAGCCGTGCCGATGGTAATAACGAAGCCGGAAATCAGGCTCAGCTTGCCCATACCGCGCACATAGGCGCTCATGGTTCTGCCGATTTCGTCCACAACCTCCGCCGCTTTGTCCTGCGCGTCGTAGTTGAACAGATTAATCACCATCAAGCGCAGCTCACGCCAGTCCTTAAGAAAATAAAAGGCAAGGAAGGGCACGATAATCAGGCCTATCAAGCTCTGTACAATCCCCAGACTGGACTGGACAAGATTACGCAGCACCTTTCCTACAAAGCCCATCGCCCAGTTCAGCAGACCGTTGACCAGCATATTGAAATCGGACGGCAAGAGCGGAATGGTAGACGGGTCCTTAAGCATGCTGTCCAAATCCTGGATATTGGATTTGGCGGCCAATGCCGGCAGCTTTTGCAGGAACTCGTTCATCTGCCCGAAGAGCGGCAGAATGATGAAGCCGATAATCATAACAATAAAGATACAAAAGGCCAGCAATGCCAGGATAATCGCCACTACGCGCGACAGCTTAATCATGCCGTGCGCCATGCGCACCTGCGCGATAGCATTAACCAGCGGATAAAGTGCGAAGGCCAGGCCTACTGCCAGCAGCAGCGGCAGCAGGAAGCCCGCCATTAAATATAAAACATAAGAGATTGCCGTAACAACACCCAGCTTAAAGAAGGTGCTTTTACGTATTTGAGGCCAATATTTCAGCATGATGTTTTATTGCAGGAAAGGATTCCTGCGACGCTCCCAACCCACGGTAGTAGTAGGTCCGTGGCCCGGCAGCAGCTTAACGTCGTCCTCAAGCACCATCAGCTTTGTTTTGATGGACTGGATGAGTGCGCGATAGCTGCCTCCCGGCAAATCGGTGCGTCCGATGGATTCACAGAAAATAGTATCACCGGCAAATACTACCTTGCCCGGCGCGTAGTAATAACAGAAGCCGCCTTTGGTATGTCCCGGCGTAGCAAAGGCTTCAAACTTCATGCCCGCCAGCTCCAGCACATCCCCGTCATGTACAAGGTGGTCCGCAGGCTCATTTTTCAATTCTTCACCGATAAAGAAGGAAAGGTTTCTGTTCGGCTGTGTCAGGCAGTCAGCATCATCCTCGCCGATATACACCGGCGCACCTGTAGCCTTGCGCAGCTCTGCCAGCGCACCGATATGGTCGCTGTGACCGTGAGTCAGCACAATAGCGACAACCTTGGCCTTAGCCTGCTCAATCATCCTATTAATGGTCGGGTAATCTCCGCCCGGATCGAAAATAACGCCTTCACCGATAGCTTCATTTACGGCAAAATAACAGTTGGTAGCAAGCATACCTGCTTCAACATGATAAATCTTCATTCTTCAACCTCCGTTGATAAATCTATGCACAATATAATTATAACAGCTTCGTGCTGTCCAGCAAAATAGTTACCGGACCGTTGTTCACCAGCTCTACCAGCATATGCGCGCGAAAGATGCCTGTTTCTACTGGCAACCCTGCCTTGCGGCAGCCGTCTACAAAGCGCTCATAGTAAGCGTTGGCCACATCGGGCGCTGCAGCAGCCGTAAAGGACGGACGCTTGCCGTGGCGGCAGTCACCGCACAGAGTAAACTGAGAAACCGCCAGAATCGCACCGCCTACATCCTTCACCGACAGGTTCATCTTGCCTGCCTCATCCTCAAAAATACGCATACCGCACACCTTGTCGATAATATAGGCCAGATCCTTATCGGTATCGCCCTCGGCCACACCCAAAAGCACCAGAAGGCCCTTCTGTACCTCGCCGGTAATCTTTTCATCTACAGTAACACTGGCGTGGTCTACACGCTGCACAACTGCTCTCATTTCTTCTTGCCTCCGCTGCCGTTCGCCGTAGAAATCAGGCGTTCAACAGAATAAACACCCTTCATGCGGCGGATACGGTTCATAAAATACTCCAGCTGCTCCAGGCTCATGATATCAAGTCCCATGTGCATGGTAGCAATTTTATTCTTATCTGTATGACATGCAAGCGAGAAAATATTAATCTTCGTTTCGCTAGTCACATTCATAATATCGCTCATCAGTCCGGTCCTGTCTACGGATGTAATCACGATGTTAACCTTATAGACATCATCAATGCCTACATCCCAGGCAACCTCAATTAAGCGACGCTGCTCCTCGGGATTATTGGTCAGGATATTAGGGCAGTCCGCACGGTGTACGGAAATACCGCTGCCGCGTGTAATATAGCCGATAACCGGGTCGCCGGGAATCGGGTTGCAGCAGCGCGCCAGCTTAACCATGATGCCTTCTTCGCCCTTAACGAGAATGCCGTGGCTGGCCTTAGCCTTAGACTTGCGCGGCTTCAGCTCTGCCAGTACCTGCGCCAGGTCCTTGGTGGTTTCCAGCTTCTGCTCTTTTTTATAGATTTCCACCAGCTTGGACATAACAGTGTTCAGTGTAACACCGCCGTAGCCCAGTGTTGCCAGCAGATTTTCATCCGTATCGATGCGGATTTTGCTGCCTGCTTCCTTCAGTTTTTCCGGAGACATCAGCACCTTAGGCTCGTAGCCGAGGCGTTTAACCTCACGCTCCAGCATTTCACGGCCCTTGACGATATTTTCCTCACGGCGCTCCTTCTTGAACCAGCTTTTGATTTTGTTGCGTGTATCGGAAGAGCCTACAACATTAATCCAGTCACGGCTCGGGCCGTTGGACTGCTTAGAGGTGATAACCTCTACGATATCGCCGTTCTTCAGCTGATAGTCAAGCGGTACAATGCGTCCGTTGACCTTAGCACCTACGCAGCGGTTGCCTACATCCGTATGGATGCGATAAGCGAAGTCAATTGGCACACTGCCTACAGGCAGGTCAATAACATCACCGCGCGGCGTAAAGACAAAGACCTCATCGGCAAAGATATCCATCTTGACCGTGTTGACAAAGTCGCGCGAATCATTCATATCCTTGTGCCATTCCAGCAGCTGACGCAGCCAGCTCAGCTTGGCATCAAAGCCCTTGTCACCGCCGGCAGACGGCTTGCTGCCGCCGCTTTCCTTATAGCGCCAGTGCGCAGCGATACCGTATTCGCTGATGCGGTGCATTTCAAAGGTGCGGATTTGGATTTCCAGCGGCTGACCGCCATTAGAAAGCACAGTCGTATGCAAGGACTGATACATATTGGATTTCGGCACCGCTACATAGTCCTTGAAGCGGCCCGGAATAGGACGCCACATGCTGTGTACGATACCCAGCGTGCCATAGCAGTCCTTCACGGTGTCTACCAGCACACGGATAGCCAGCAGATCATAAATCTCGCTCAGCTGCTTGTGGTCACGCAGCATTTTCTTATGAATGCTGTAAAAGTTTTTCGGTCTGCCCTGAATTTCGCAGCGGATACCGGCCTTCTCGACAGCGTCCTTCAACGTTGTCATAGCCTCGTTAATCATATCCTCGCGCTCACGGCGTTTTATTTTTACCTGCTCTACCAGGTCGTAATAAATATCCGGCTCCATATAACGGAAGGCCAGATCCTCCAGCTCCCATTTAATGGTATAGATACCAAGACGATGTGCCAACGGCGCATAAATTTCCAATGTTTCCCGGGAAATAGACTGCTGCTTATGCACAGGCATATACTTCATCGTGCGCATATTATGCAGACGGTCAGCCAGCTTTATCAGTACGACACGGATATCGCGCGCCATTGCCAAAAACATTTTGCGGTAGTTTTCAATCTGGCGGTCTTCCTTGGAAATATATTCGATTTTGCCCAGCTTGGTAACACCGTCTACCAGATTTGCTACCACGGTGCCGAACTGCTCTTTGATATAGTCCAGCTTATAATCCGTATCCTCAACCACATCGTGCAAAAAGGCAGCTGCCAATGTTTTGTCATCCATCTGCAGTCCCACAAGGATGCTGACAACGCCAATCGGATGGATGATATACGGTTCACCGGATTTACGTGTCTGCGCAGCGTGTGCCTTGGCTGCCAGCTCATAGGCCTTACGGACAAAAGCTACCTGCTCCGGCGTAAGATATTCTTCTATACGCGCAAACAATTCATCTATATCAGTAATATTAGTTATTGCGTTTGTTGAGGGCATTCTCCCCACTCCCATCTGCACTTCATCAGCAACGCAACAACTCGTGCTGACTCAGGCGGTAATTTTCTTTATAAATGTGCTCCAAACGCTCTCTTTCCTGCTGCAGGGTTACATATAGGGGTGCATCCTCCAGCGAGCAGCGTTTAATAGCAGCTTTTTCTATTATACCATTATTATAGCGGATAAAGCCAAGCTCTTCCATAATTTTTACAGCTTGTTCACTTATTTGTTCCGCATGAGCAGACAAAAGCTCTTTGATGCTCACAGTTGTCCGCATTTTAAGTGCATTCATCACCAGCTTATAGGCCTGCATCATCGCATCCCTGTCCGGATGCGTCAAAGCCAGTCGCTGCAAGCGCTCCTGCAAATCCGGCTGATTAAAGAGCAGCGTTACATGTTTTGCTCCCTGCTGCCGCAATCTGCGCATAATATCCGCCAGCGGATAAGCAGGCAAATCCAACAGCACTATTTCTTCGGCCTGCTGCAGCCTTTCCTTGCTCATCCCGGCAGCCTCCTCATAAGAAGCCAGCTCCAGATAATCCCCCGCAGTCTGCAGCACCTCGGCGGGCAGCGACTGCTTATCTTCGGTATAAGCAAGCACCTTGTTATGCACCTTGGCCAAGCCCAGCAGCAGACGCCATTTATCATCGGCAGCCTGACGCATATCCCCCAGCGTCACCTGCTGATGAATGCTTACGGCCTGCAGCTGCACGCTCGTTTCGTTACTCCAGACATTTATTTTCGGCTGAAAGGCAACATCAGCCACCATATTTTCAAACATATACGGCAGTAAATCCGCATTGTTCCACATCAGGCCGCGATAGGAATTATAGCCCTTATCCAGCACAAACTGCAAATGATTGCGCTCCTTGCCCATAGCGCGCTGATTGTGCAGCAGCGCCTGACGGAAGGCAAATACAGGTGCCTGGTTTTCGCAGCCGCAGGGCTCCAGCAGTGCCAGCTGCTCCAAATCCCTGATACTGATTTCACTGCTGCCGCTTAACACGCAGTCAATTGCCTGATGCGGCAGATAATCCTCCGGACGCAGCTTTTGCGCAACGTATTCGCGGAAGCGGCGCTTGAATTCCGGCAACAGCTCTGCCGGCAGCGTCAGGCCCGCAGCCTGATGGTGACCACCGTACTGCGTCAGCAAATCACGCTCGGCATCTATCGCCTCGTAAAGATTGAGCGCCGGAATACTGCGGCAGCTGCCCTTGGCAACGCCGTTGTTCAGGCTTATCAGAATCGTCGGCAGGTGGTACTTGTCTACCAGGCGCGATGCTACGATACCGATAACGCCCTGATGCCAGCCTTCGGAGGCCAGCACGATTGCCGTATCTATATGCTTTTCCTGCGCCAGCTGTGCTTCTGCCTCTTCCATAATCTTACGGCTGATTTCCTGCCGCAGCGTATTTTCACGGTTAAGCTCGGCGGCAATTCTCTCCGCCTTAACGCTATCGTCGGTTACCAAAAGCTCCACCGCCAGCTGCGCATGCTCCAGCCTGCCCACAGCGTTCAGGCGCGGTGCCAGACCAAAGCCGATGTTATCGGAAGCAATGCCCGTTTCCGGACAGCCGCTGGCCTTAATCAAAGCACGCAATCCCACCAGCTTCGTTGTTTCCATAGCCTTCAGGCCACGGCGCACCAGCTCGCGGTTTTCGCCGACCAGCGGCACAATATCCGCCACCGTTCCCAGCGCCGCCAGCTCTGTAAGTTCCTGCCACTCCGGCAGCCTGCCCGGCTCGCGCTGCTCCAGCGCCTGACACAGCTTGAAGGCAATACCTACACCGCTCAAATCCTTAAACGGATAGCCGCAGTCACGCTGCTTGGCGTTGATAATTGCGTAGGCAGGAGGCAGAAGCTCCGGCACCGTATGGTGGTCCGTAATAATAATATCCAGAGATTTCGGCGCATTGGCTACCTCGCGCAGACCGCTAATGCCGCAGTCCACGGTAATAACCAGTGTCGTACCCTTCTCCGCAATATTTTTCAATGCTTCGTCATTAAGGCCGTAGCCCTCGCTTTTACGCTGCGGAATGTAGGTGGCAACCTTACCTTCGCGCTGCTTCAGATAAAGATACAACAAGGAGGAGGCACTGATTCCGTCCACATCATAGTCGCCGTAAACCGTAATCTGCTCGCCTACCGCCAAGGCCCGCTCAATACGCTCAACCGAGCGCTGCATATCCTTCAGCAAAAACGGATCATGAAAGGGCGTAGCGCTGCCGTAGAGAAAATCACGCATCGAAGCTGCATCCTGCAGACCGCGCTCCAATAAAATACCGGTGACCATCGGCGAAATATTCAGCTCCTCCGCCAAATAGTCTGCCATCTGACTGTTATATTCTTTTATATCCCAAATTCGTTCCTTGTGCATCATTGGCGGCTACCGCTCTCGCCAGCAGTCTTGTCTGCTGCAGTCGGCTCTGCCTTTTTTGCAGCCTCGGCCTGTGCCGCCTCGTTGTGCAGCAGCTGGGTGTGCTGCAGCATGGCAACACGCTCCTGCAGGCGTTTGTTTTCTGCCTGCAGCTGCTGCATTTCCTCACGCATTTTTTTATCCTTCAGATAATGCTTGGCCTTCATCGTCAGCAAGAAGCAGGTGGCAACCAGCACGCCCATTAAAAACGCTCCGAGAATTACCAGCACCAGTGAAGCGCTGAAGCTCCAGAAAACAAAGTTCAACGATACTGCTACCGCATTCTGCACGGCAAACAATGCTACTATCATACAAATAATTATAACTAAGATTAAAAACGGCATTCAGCTCAACTCCTTTAGTAGTATAAATTTTAATATATTATAACTGTTATAATTCTGCCAGCATACAAAAAAATCCTGCTTATAAAGCAGGATTTTTAGTGTATACATGCTCATTTAAGGCCTGATTGTATTTAGTCCGCAAAGACTGACGGCAGACTGTTATTTTTCCTTCAGCTTCTCCAAGATAAAGGCTGTCACACGGCTCTGCTTGTCAATCTCCAGCGCAAAACGCAGCGGCTGCTCCTTGTCGTCCTGCCAAAAATATTCGTAGGTCGTATTATCGGCAGCATAAACAACCGCATCAGGCAAGCCGTACTGTCCGACAGCTCTGCCGGCACTGTCACCGATGCTTACGCCGCGCATTGTAATATATTTGGGATTGACTACGCGGATTGCCTCCACAGCCTGTTTTTTGCGGGCAACACTGATTACGGCGCCCTCAAATGTATAGTTTATCTGCTTACGCTTTTTATCTATTTTCTCCTGCTTGACGGCACCCAGGCGCTCCTCGGCCTCCTGCTCGTCAAACTTCTGTCCGAGTGCGGCATAGCCAAGAGCAAAATCCTCCTGCGTCAGCTCGTCCCTGCTTCCGGCAACGGTATATGGCGCGTAGATAAAGCCGTCCACACCGTCCGATTCGGCCTCCAGCCAGTCACCGCTTTGGCGGATAACACGCAGCAGCGAATGATGCGGCAGCACCTTCAAAACATTGCCGTCCTCGGCGGCGCTGCGGAAATTAATATCATCCTCTTCCAGAACCACAAAGCTGCCCTTGTCATATCCCTTGATTTTTTCACCCGTATAAAACGCTTCCTGCTTCTCGGCAGCAGCACACAGCTGCATTCCCACTGCCAATAAAAGTGTCAGACCAATTGTTTTGAGCAATCTCATTGCCACTACATCTCCTAACTAAATTCCGTAAGCGGCATGTGCCAGCTCCTGCACAGCCTTAACAGTATATTGCGAAGTACTGTATAAATAATTGTCATGCAGGCTTTGTACGCGGCCGTTTTTTACAGCCTTAATGCTTTTATAGGCCGGATTTTGTAAAATGCGCTGACGGAATTGCTCCGGGTCGCCTTTTTTACTGTAATCCCAGCTCGGAGTAATAATCAGCTCCGGGTTAAGCTCAAGCATTTTTTCCTCCGACAGGTTCCCCTGATACGGAATATCCATGCCGTCCAGCGCGTTATGTACGCCTGCATAATAGCACAGGCCGCTGAAGGTACCCCTCATGCCCAGCGGTCCGGTAAAGGAGAGTGCCAGTACATTAAGCGGCTTATCGCCTGCAGCCTGCAGCGCCTGCTTACGCACCGCCTCCAGCTGCGACTCCATATTTTTCGCCATCTCCTCGCCCTTGGCTTCCTCGCCAACGGCAGAGCCTATTTCCTTGATAAACTTAAAAATATCCTGCACATTGTTCGGCGTATGGCAGACATAAACCTTCAGTCCGGCACTGCGCAGTCCCTGAATCGGCTCCACGGTATAATCCGGGATAATAACCAGATCGGGCTGCATGGCCAACACGCTTTCCAGATTGCTGCCCTGCGCTCTGCCCTTGACGGATTTGACCTTATCACCAGCACTGCAGATACCGGAATCGTCAGCCAGCAGCGACAAGGCTGCCAAGCGCTTACTGTCAACCATATCCAGCAAAATTTCATCGGCAGATACGTTCAGGCTCACAATGCGCTGCGGCTTTTCGCTGAAGCTCAGCTTAGTGCCTGTTGCATCCGTCACCGTGTACAAAACCTTACCGCTGTCTGCGGTATTTTTTTCCTGCGGTCCGCAGCCGGCAAGCAGCAGACAAAGC
>NZ_CAUDZA010000015.1:0-48248 GCF_958453765.1 Phascolarctobacterium succinatutens
TCGAGCACAAAAATTGGACTAGGTCGACCCAACCACAAGTAATGGACTAATGCACTTTTATTTTGTTATTACTGCCTTCAATAAAGCCATTTGAAATATTCTCACTAACAATGTTAGCTATTTCTGTGCTCCAATTAGTGAAAGTAATAATACAATGTTTGAATTCGGGAACAGAAAGTTCGGCAGCCAATAACAGCCAATCTCTTAACTGACGTTTAGCTGCTTTGCGCTCCTTTTCTTTAAAAATTTCATGGAATAATTCTTTCAACAACCAAGCTTTTTCAAGCTCGCGTGAAGAATTTAACATTCTATTTAATTCTATTTTATCCTCGTCTGTCAATTTATATTCAGGTTTAAGAAGCAGTCGGCGGCTTCTCTTAAACCATTTCCTCTTAGCATTATGAAATTCTTTCTGAATACGTTTTCTAGTGTTTTCGAGGCTGTTTGTTACTACCCTGATAACATGGAACTTATCCGCTATTATCTTGGCTTCAGGGAAGATCTTTTTAGCTACAGAACGAAATAATGTACTTAGATCCATAACCACTTTCTTAACTTTAGCTCGTTTTTCATAAGGATAGTCCAAGAAATATTTACACAAATCTGCTGAATCTCTGTTGGGTAATATATCTATGATTTTATGTTCAACGGGGTTAGAAAGATTGCATTGAAATTTTTTGCCGCCAGTATTACCTTTAAACTCGTCGATAGCTATACAGCTTGGTAATTCTGCTTTAGGATAATTGATATTGTCGAACCATCTGATAATGCTTGTTACAGATGTTCCAAACCTTCTGGCTATAGCAGAAAAGCTTTGTAGATTGAAGGTTTCTTTGATGGCTTCAAAATAAAACCTTTGAGGGAAATGACAGTATCTTTTGATATACGGATTGTTTTCTGTAAAAGTAGAGTTACAGTTTTTACAGATGTAGCGGCGTTTGCTGATAGTAACTTTTAACGGCTTTCCAGCTAGAGATAAATCTTTGACTTTCTGTAACCTGTAATCTTTGATATAAGTAGTTATATAACCGCAATGAGGGCAATGATGTTCTTTTACCGGCATTTCGATAAAAGCCTCGTAGCTATTATTGTCCTCACTTTCTCTAAAATATTTTACAGTAACCCCTTTAAAAATCGGTAAATCTTGTGTATAATTGTCTTGAAGCATAAGCTGACTGGTTCTCCTTTGTAGTTGTGATTATTTTAGCCAATGATTATTTTACTACATTTCCAGCACTTATGCTTTATTTTTTTGTCTTTAATAAAAAATAAGTGCTGGTGGTCTCAATCTTATTTTAGACCAAGACCCCAACACTTATTATAGAACCGATAAACAGGTGCTTTGAAATTTATGTTAGATTAGCTTACTCGCCCTCTTCGAGGATAGCGCGCTCAACAAATTCTCACTTCGCAAAGCTCGTGACAAATTGGAGCTTACTTGCCCTCTTTCTTGCTCCCTATTCGGTCGCAAGCGAGGACAGCGCGGCCATTTCGATTTCTCGCTTCGTTACACTCGCGACAAATCGGGTGTCATTTATCCTCTTTCTTGCTCCCTGTTCGGTCGCAAGCGAGGATAATTCGACATTCAGTTTCTCGCGTCGCTACGCTTGCGACAAACTGTGTCTCATTTACCAGTTCTGCCACGTTTGGTGAACGGTATGCCTTTAGCGCACAGCGGGCAGGTTGCCGGATCAAAGGTTTCTACGTTCAGGTGCAGCAGAGCTTCGGTGCGAACGCCGAAGTCTACCTTGCCGCCGCTGCGGTCAACCAGCAGGCCAACGCCTACGAGCTCGCCGCCATGCTCTTTAACTACTTCCATAACCTCTTTAACACTGCCGCCAGTGGTTACGATATCTTCAACAACCAGTACGCGGGTGCCTGCCGGAATTTGGAAGCCACGACGCAGAGTCATTTTGCCGTTTTCACGCTCGGTGAAGATAGCACGGGTGCCCAGAGCCTTGCCAACCTCGTGAGCCAGCAGGATACCGCCGGTCATCGGGCCAACTACCAGTTCAACATTGTCGTTTTCATAACGACGTGCGATTTCCTGGCACAGGCGCTCGGTATATTTAGGATGCTGCAGTACGTTGAATTTTTCAACATACATAGGGCTGTGCAGACCGCTGGTCAGCAAAAAGTGACCATGGAGAACTGCTTCGGTTTCCTCGAGCATTTTCATAACATCTTTTTCTTCTAAAACTGCCATTTGCTTACACTCCTTTAATCTCTTCTACAATTGCCAATGCTGCTGCTTGTCTTGCTTCAGCCTTAGTAATAGGTCTGCCTACTACGATGTGACTGCTGCCGTTTTGCAGAGCGCCTGCCGGTGTTGCTACGCGCTTCTGGTCATCCAAAGAGCTGCCCGCAGGACGCACGCCCGGGGTAACAATCAGGAACTCGGGGCCGCAAGCCTCACGGATAGCTGCAGCTTCCTTAGGAGAAGCAACAACGCCGTCCATGCCTGCTTCCTTAGCCAGCTTAGCCAGGCTGATAACTTGCTCGGCAATGGTATTTTTATAATTCAAATCAGCAAACTGTTCATCATCCATGCTGGTAAGAATGGTTACAGCAATCAGCTTCGGTGCCGGACGGCCTGCTGCCTCAGCAGCCTCATGCACAGCCTTAACAGCCTCTGCCATCATCTTTTTGCCGCCGACAGCATGAACGTTCATCATGTCTGCACCCAAATCGCTGAGTACGGTAAGTGCATGAGCAACAGTGTTAGGAATATCCTGCAGCTTGAGGTCCAGGAAAACATGCTTGCCCTGTTCCTTCAAGAAGCGGATAATTTCGCTGCCTACTGCATAATAAAGCTCCATGCCAACCTTGTAGTAGCTTACTGCGTCACCCAATTCGACAACGCAAGCCTTAGCCTGTTCCAATGTAGGAAAGTCGAGTGCGACTATTAATCTATCATCATGTTGCATGAGAAAATCTCCCTATCAAATATATTTTTTCAGGACGCCGGAGAATAACGTTATAAATCGTCGTTATTCAGCTTCGTTAAACAACGGCATGCTTGCCTTGCCATTCGGTAATGCCAACCCGACAATTTCAGAAATATTCTGCGCGTTGTGTCTGTCCAGATATGCCAGCATACCATGAGCAATGGTTTCAGCGATATCAGGCTGTACAAAGTTTGCGGTGCCAACTGCTACCGCACTTGCGCCTGCCAGCATGAACTCAATTGCATCCTCGGCACACATGATGCCGCCCATGCCAATGATGGGGATATGCACAGCCTGCGCCACCTGGTAAACCAGGCGCACTGCTACCGGACGTACAGCAGGACCGCTGAGGCCGCCGGTTACGTTGCCGAGTACAGGACGCTGACGCTCAATATCAATCTTGGTACCGAGCAGCGTGTTAATCATGGAAATTGCATCCGCACCTGCTGCTTCTACAGCCTTCGCCATCACCACAATATCAGTTACGTTCGGAGAAAGCTTGGCGATAACCATTTTGCCGGTGTTGGCCTTAACAGCACGTACAACCTCAGCAGCTGCTTCCGGCACAGTGCCGAAAACAATACCGCCCTCTTTTACGTTCGGACAGGAGATGTTGATTTCTACTGCATCAACACCGTCTACATCCAGCTTTTTGGCAACAGCGCCGTATTCCTCGGGGGTATGGCCGTAGATGTTGACAATCACAGGTACGTTATATTTTTTCAGCTCAGGCAGAGTGTGCTCCAAGAAGTACTCGCTGCCGGGGTTTTCCAGACCGATGCAGTTCAGCATACCTGACGGGGTTTCTACCGCACGCTGGCCCTTATTGCCTGCCGCAGGCTCTAAGGAAGTACCCTTTACGGTAACAGCGCCAACCTTTTCCAGGTCAAGAAAATCGGTAAATTCCAGGCCAAAGCCAAAGGTGCCGGAGCCGGTAGTAACAGGAGTAGCCATTTTCAGTCCGGCAATATCAACTGCCAGACGGCCATCATACAATGCTTTTACCATTCTCCTACCTCCTCTGCCCAGAATACCGGGCCGTCCTTGCAGACCTTGATGCGCTTGCCGATGCCTTCGCAGGCACAGGACAGGCACGCACCAAGACCGCAGGCCATGTATTTTTCCAGAGATACCTGACATTTTACGCCAGCTTCTAAGCAGGCATTAGCAACTGCGCGCATCATCGGTACAGGACCGCAAACGTATACGCAGTCATAGCCACCCTCTTTCAACAGCTGCGGCAGCAGGGCCATTACAGTACCCTTAGTGCCGACACTGCCGTCATCGGTGGTCAGGTAAATATTTTTGCTGAGGCTTTCATAAAGCTTGGTCCAGAACAATTCCTCGGCACTGCGGCCGCCCATCAGGATATCGGTATTGCCCTCACCGAAGCCCTCTGCCAAAAACAGCAGCGGAGCCAGGCCCAAGCCGCCACCAACCAGCAGCGGTTTTTTGGCGCTCATATCAAAGCCGTGTCCCAGCGGACCGACGATGCTCAGCTCGTCGCCGCTGCAAACGTCAGCCAGAATATGAGTAGCTTCACCAATGATACGGTAGATCATGGTGATGCTGCCTTCAGCCTTGTTAACTCCTGCTACGCCGAAGGGACGGCGCAGCAGCGGAGCAGTATTCTTGCACACCTTCACGTTGACGAACTGTCCGGGGACAGCCTCGGCAGCGATTTCCGGTGCATAAACATTTATTAATTTTGTCGTACTATTTAAAACTCGTTGACCAATTACCTTGGCACTCGCAATAGTTTTAGACATAATCAATCCTCCCAGGTCAGGTCCTGCAGAGCGGTAACGCGTACAACGCTGCGACGACGCATTGCGCTCATAACGTTCAGCAGCTCACGTGCAGTATCCATAGAGGTCAGGCAGGCAATTGCATGCTCTACGGTAGAACGGCGGATTTTGAAGCCGTCACGTTCAGCGTCACGGCCGTGGTTGGTGGTGTTGATAACCATACCGATGCGGCCGCTCTTGATATCATCAATCAGGTTCGGATGACCTTCGCTTACTTTGGTAGCAACCTCAACAGTTACACCGTATTGCTGCAGATATTCCGCAGTCCCGTCGGTTGCGATAACAGTGTAGCCCAGCTCTTCAAAGCCACGGGCAATAGCAACTGCCTCAGGCTTATCCATATCAGCAACGGTAATCAGGATGGCACCCTCGTGCGGTACATTGATACCGGAAGCGATGCAGGCCTTATACAGCGCACGGCTATACTGATAGTCGCAGGCCATAACCTCACCGGTGGATTTCATTTCAGGTCCAAGGGTGATATCTACGTTGCTCATCTTATTGAAGCTGAATACAGGAGCTTTAACAGCATAGTAGTCCGGGAAGAAGCGCAGGCCTGCTTGCAGTCCCTGCTCTTTGAGGCTCATGCCCATTGCGCATCTGGTAGCAACATCTACCATGGATATGCCGGTAATCTTGCTCAGGAACGGTACAGTTCTGGAGGAACGCGGGTTAACCTCGATTACATAGACATGCTCGTCACGAACGATGTACTGAATGTTGATCATGCCCTTAACTTCCAGACCCAAAGCCATCTTGTTGGTGTATTCGATAATGGTACGGATAACACTCTCGCTCAGGCTACGCGGCGGATATACGGCGATGGAGTCACCGCTGTGTACACCTGCACGTTCAACGTGTTCCATGATGCCGGGGATTAATACTTCCTTACCGTCACAGATAGCGTCAACCTCTACCTCAGTGCCCTGCAGGTAATGGTCAACCAGTACCGGATGCTCATGAGAAGCCTTAACGGCATAGGTCATGTAGTTGCGCAGCTCGTCATCGTTATAAACGATTTCCATAGCACGGCCGCCCAGTACGTAGGAAGGACGAACCATGGTCGGATAGCCAACCTTGTGGGCAGCAACCAGCGCACCCTCGGTATCGAATACGGTGTGGCCCTGCGGACGCGGAATATTGCAGCTTGTCAGCAGCTCATCGAAACGTTCACGGTCCTCAGCGCGGTCGATGCTGTCAACGGAGGAGCCCAGAATCTTCACGCCTGCGCGGGAGAGCGGGCCTGCCAGGTTGATAGCGGTCTGACCACCGAATTGAACGATAACACCTTCCGGTTTTTCTTTGTCGATAACGTTGAGAACATCCTCAACAGTCAGCGGCTCAAAGTACAGCTTATCGGAAATATCGAAGTCAGTGGAAACGGTTTCCGGGTTGTTGTTGATGATAATGGTTTCATAGCCCATTTCCTTCAACGCCCATACGCAGTGTACGGAGCAGTAGTCAAATTCTACGCCCTGACCGATACGGATAGGACCGGAGCCGAGTACAACTACTCTCTTTCTGTCGCTTACTTCAACCTCATCCTCGGTTTCGTAGCAGGAATAGTAGTACGGGGTTGCAGCTTCAAATTCCGCAGCGCAGGTATCAACCATTTTGTAGGTCGGCAGAATGCCGTTAGCCTTACGCATATCGCGGATTTCAAATTCAGTCTTGCCTACGCGTTTACCGATAACAGCATCGGCAAAACCCATTCTCTTAGCCTTACGCAGCAGGCTCGGAGTCAGCTCGTGAGTTTCCAAAGCTTTTTCCATTTTAATGATGTTTTGGATTTTGGAAAGGAACCACAGGTCAATCTTGGTGATATCGTGAATCTCTTCCAGAGTAATACCGCGGCGGATAGCCTCAGCAACAACGAAGCAGCGCTCGTCATCAATGCGTTTGATGCGGTCATGGATCTCTTCATCGCTCAAAGCCTTCAGCTCAGGCATTTCCAGATGATTGAGACCGATTTCCAGGCAACGAACTGCTTTCAGCATGGAAGCTTCAAAGCTGCGCTCAATTGCCATAACCTCACCGGTAGCCTTCATCTGAGTACCCAGGGTGCGGTCAGCGGTTACGAATTTATCGAACGGCCAACGCGGGAATTTCAGTACGATATAGTCAATGGTAGGCTCGAAGCAAGCCTTAGTCTTTTTGGTAACAGCGTTTTCGATTTCGTCCAGGTTGTAGCCGACAGCAATTTTGCTGGTAACCTTAGCAATCGGATAACCGGTAGCTTTGGAAGCCAGTGCGGAAGAACGGCTTACACGCGGGTTAACTTCGATTACATAATAGTTTTCGGAGTACGGGTCGAGAGCCAGCTGTACGTTACAGCCGCCAACTACGCCCAGCTCACGCACGATATCGATAGAAGCCTGACGCAGCAGCTGTACTTCTTTATCGCTCAGAGTCTGTGCTGGAGCCACAACGATGGAGTCACCGGTGTGTACGCCAACAGGATCCAGGTTTTCCATAGAGCAGACAGTGATGCAGTTATCAGCAGCGTCGCGGATTACTTCGTATTCGATTTCCTTCCAGCCGGCGATGCTGCGTTCAATCAGGCATTGACCGATAGGGCTGTAGCCCAGGCCCTTTTGCACGATGTCAATCAGCTCTTCCTCGTTTTCAGCAATGCCGCCGCCGGTACCGCCGAGGGTATACGCAGGACGGACAATCAGCGGATAACCGATTTCCTTGCCGAAGTCGCAAGCATCCTTAATGGTTTCTACGATAGTGCTTTCAGGAATCGGCTGATGGATTTTCTCCATAGTTTCCTTGAACATTTCGCGGTCTTCACCACGTTTGATAGCGCTGATCTGAGTGCCCAGCAGACGAACGTTGTATTTGCTCAGAATGCCTTGCTCTTCCAGTTTCATAGCCATGTTCAGGCCAACCTGACCGCCAAGTGTTGCCAACAGGGAATCAGGATGCTCACGTTTGATAATTTTTTCAATGAATTCAACGCTGATAGGTTCAACATATACACGGTCAGCCACATGCACATCAGTCATAATGGTTGCAGGGTTACTGTTAATCAGTACAACCTCCAGGCCTTCTTCCTTCAGAGCACGGCAAGCCTGGGTGCCTGCATAGTCAAACTCTGCTGCCTGACCGATAATAATAGGGCCGGAGCCGATAACGAGAACCTTTTTAACATCTTTAAGTTTCGGCATAATTAACGACCCTCCATCATATCAACAAAATGTTTAAACAAATAATCATGATCACCAGGGCCAGGGCAGGCTTCCGGATGATATTGAACGGTGAATGTAGGATGCTTGGTGTATTCCAGGCCTTCGATAGTACCGTCGTTCATGGAAATGTGGCTGATGTTGATGCCCTTGCCTTCCAGAGATTTTTCATCTACAGCATAACCGTGGTTTTGGGCGCTGATGTAGATGCGGCCGGTTGTCAGGTATTTTACCGGTTGGTTGATACCGCGATGGCCGAATTTCATTTTATAGGTATCAGCACCGTTAGCCAAAGCCATGAGCTGATGACCGAGGCAGATACCGAAAATCGGTTTCTTGCCGATTAATTTCTTAATGTTTTCAATAACCTCAGGCAAATCCTTCGGGTCGCCGGGGCCGTTGGACAGGAAGATACCGTCCGGATCACATGCCAGTACCTCTTCTGCGGTAGCGGAAGCAGGGAATACTGTCAGGCGGCAGCCAAAAGCTTCAATGGATTTCAGGATATTGCGTTTAATACCGAAGTCCATAACAGCTACATGGAGCTTGCCCTCGCCCATAGTGTAAACCTCGTGAGTAGTAACCTGCTCAACCTGGTTGTGTACTGCCGGTAAATCCAGCAGCTTCTGTACTTCATCATCAGGCATTTCTGCCGGAACGATTACGCCCTGCAGTACGCCGTGATTACGGATTTTACGGGTGATAGCACGTGTATCTACACCTGCTAAGGTCGGGATATCCTGTTCAATCAGGAAGTCCTCCAGGCTCTGCTCATTGCGCCAGTTGCTGGGGCAATCGCACAGCTCGCCGATAACGAATCCCTGGAAGAAGCATTTCTTGCCTTGGTTAAACAGCGGGTTGCAGCCATAGTTGCCTACCAGCGGATAGGTCATTACTACAATCTGACCGCAGAAGGACGGGTCGGTCAAGGTCTCCTGGTAACCGCTCATGCCGGTGGTGAATACAACCTCACCTACAGCATTGCGTTTGCCACCATACAGAGTGCCTTCAAAAACGCTGCCATCTTTTAAAACTAATTTTCCTTTCCTTACTTTTTCGTGCATACTACACCATCCCTCATTACAAAATTACCGTGCAGCATAGTGGCAACAGCCTTGCCGGTGCAAGCCTTACCTTCGTACGGGGTGAATTTGCCGCGGGTATAGAATTTGGAGCTGTCAACAGTCCATTTTTTATTCAGGTCCATAATAGTGATATCAGCAACACTGCCCTCTTTCAGAGTACCGCCGGCAAGCTTGAACAGCTTAGCAGGCTCGCAGCTCATTTTGCTGATAATAGTATTCAAATCAAATACATGGGTGTGATATAAGTCAGTCAGCATTACTGCCAGAGAGGTTTCCAGACCGCAGAAGCCGTTCGGAGCATAACGGAATTCAACATCCTTTTCTTCCGGAGCGTGCGGGGAGTGGTCGGTAACGATTGCGTCAACAGTGCCGTCCAGAACAGCCTCACGCATAGCCTGTACGTGGTCTGCACTGCGCAGCGGCGGGTTAACGCGGGTTGCGGAATTGTAATCAGCGCAAGCCTCATCAGTCAGAGTCAGATGATGTACGGTTACTTCACTGGTAACATTTACGCCGCGTTTTTTAGCCTGGCGGATGATGTCGATTGCACCCTTGGAGGCAACGTGGCAGATATGTACATGTGCGCCGGTGTATTCAGCGATGATGCAGTCACGTGCAACAGCGATATCCTCGCTGATTGCCGGTACGCCCGGTACGCCGATACGTGCGGAAACAGCGCCTTCATGCATGTAGCCTTCGGAATCCAGCTCAGGATCAATTGCATGGCACAGCAGCGGTTTGTCAAAAGCAGTTACATATTTGGCAGCCAGCACCATCAGGCGGGAGCTCTTTACATAGTGGCCGTCATCAGAGAAGCCCATAGCGCCTTTTTCTGCCATGTCGCCCATCTCTGCCAGCTCTTCGCCCTTTTCGCCCTTACTGATTGCGCCGATAACTTCAACGTTAGCGTAGCTTTCCTCGCGAGCGCGTTCTTTAATACCGCTTACTACGATGGAGGTATCAATAACAGGCTTGGTATTCGGCATGCAGGCAACGGTGGTTACACCGCCGGCAGCAGCAGCCTTGGTACCGCTGATAATATCTTCCTTAGCTTCCAGGCCGGGCTCACGCATATGAGTGTGTACGTCAATCAGACCGGGAGTTACTACGAGGCCGGTTGCATCAAAAACCTCGTCAGCAGCTTCGGCAATATTCTTGCCCAAAGCTTTAATTTTGCCATCCTCAACGAGGATATCCATTACAGCATCTAATTTTTGGCTGGGATCTACTACCCTGCCGTTTTTAATCAACGTTTTCAATGTGTTTACCTCCTGTCAAAGTCAAGAATAAGAGTGCCATACGTACAGCTACGCCGTTTTGTACCTCAGTACGGATTGCGGCGTTATCGCAGTAACCAACCTCCCAGGAGATTTCCAGACCACGGTTCATCGGGCCGGGATGCAGCACGGTTACGTCAGGCTTAGCCAGCTTCAGGCGGTTTTCGTTAATACCGAAGATACGTGCATATTCACGCGGAGACGGGAACAGGCCCTTTTGCTGACGCTCCAGCTGAATACGCAGGATATCGATTACGTCAGCGCCTTCGATTGCTTCTTCAACGCGTTTGTGTACGGTAACGCCCAGAGAAGCGATGTCATGCGGCAGCAGAGTCATAGGACCTGCAACGTGTACCTCAGCGCCCATTTTAGTCCAGGCAGCAATATTGGTGCGGGCAACACGGCTGTAGAGAATATCGCCGATAATTGCCATTTTCAAGCCCTTCAGGTTTTTGCCCTGCTCACGGATAGTAAACATATCCAGGAAGCCTTGAGAAGGATGTGCGTGTGCGCCATCGCCGGCGTTGATGATTACAGGGTCTGCAACCTTAGCAGCATAAGCTGCAGCGCCTTCAATGGGGTGACGCATAACAATCGCATCACAAGCCATGGATTGTACAGTCAGGATGGTGTCGCGCAGGCATTCACCTTTGACAACACTGGAAGAGGATGTAGTGATGTTTACTACATCGGCACCCAGATATTTGCCTGCCAGCTCGAAGGATGTACGGGTACGTGTACTGGGCTCATAGAACAGATTGATGATAGATTTACCGCGCAGTGAGGGCACCTTTTTGATATCCCTCTTCATAATCTTCTTCATTTCCTCAGCTGTTTTCAAAACCAGCTCGATTTCCTCAACGCTGAGGCTTTCCAGATCCAGTATATCTCTGCCACCCAGAGATACATTTGATTTAGCCATTAGCTTTACCTCCTGTTTTTTATAATAAAATTGCATAATAAAAGGCCTTCTCATCCCATGATGGTGCAAAAAGGCCTTAGGTTTCATAATAACTTATACCTTGCAGTCTCACAGGACCAATTTAAAGGTGCAAATTGATTGTATATATTTTACACCTTAATGAAGAATACGTCAAATATTTCGAGGTAAAATCTTGGCAGGATTTTTTTACTTATAGTATAATAAAGAAGATTAAAAATTAGCGAGGTAATTATGCGAAACACCATTATAGATAATCTGCGTGGCATCTGCATGCTTGGCGTCATCGGTATTCATATCGGCAGCCTGGCACTTGCCCCCAACAACTTTACTCTTTACTTATTACTGGAGATTTTAAGCCGTTACAGTGTCCCCTCCTTTTTCTTTATCTCCGGCTACGGTCTGGCCTGTACGGATAAAGGCCTTTTAAGCGGCAGCCGGCTGAACTATATCGACTTTATGAAGAAGCGTCTGCGGGGAGCAGGCCTGCCCTATCTCAGCTGGTCGTTTTTTTACATGCTCTACTTCTGGCTGATTCTGCCACCGGGCTTCGTCAGCTGGAATCCGCTGCATGTGGCCTATGTTTTATTCTTCGGCCTGGGCTGCTACCATTTGTATTTTATGGTCATCCTGCTGTGGTTTTATGCAAGCTATCCGCTCTGGCGCCGGCTTCTGCGTATAATTATACATCAAAGCATGCCGTTCATGCTAGTGCTTTTATTCATTTTCCAGCTTGCTTTCAACTGGTGGACAACGCATCCGGGCTTGAATACAGCGGGTTGGAGCGTCTTGGCTAAAAATTTCTTTGATTATCGCCTCAACTATCTTCCCTTGCATTATTTACTTATTTTTATAAGCGGCGGCCTGGCAGCCTGCTATTGGGAAAAATTCATCGCCCTCCTGCGCAGATACAGCGCCATGGTATGCATAATTTTTGCTGCAAGCGTTGCCTGGGACGTACAAAGCTGTTACGAAGCAGTTACGGTCAAAGGCTACACGCTGATTGATCTGGCCAACACCTATCACCAGCTCAGCCCGCAGGGACTCTGCTACACCGTAGGCTCACTGCTCTTCTTCTGCCTGGCACTGGATTGGCTGGAGCGCAAGGCGCAGGCAAAAGCACATACAGAGGCTCCCAATGCACTAGATATACATCAAGCAACATCGCATACTGAGGCTCCCCTTGTCGTCGCAAGCGACATTAGCACGACCAACAGCTTGTCGCCGCGCAAGCTCACGACAAGCTGGGTCTTAGCGTCGGGGAGCTGTCACCGCAAGGTGACTGAGAGGGGTTCCCTCGCCAACCTCCTCTATAAAGCCATCAGCATCCTCTCCGCTTATTCTATGCTCATCTACTTTGTGCATCCGTTGCTTTTGGACTGGCTCAGCAGCGCCTATAACCATTTCGGCATCATCATGACCGTTAAAAAGGTAGCCCTTTCCTACGTATTGCTGGTGCTCGGCTCGCTGGCCCTCAGCATCCTGCTGACAAAGGTGTTTGCTAATGCAAGTACCTTAAAGCTGCTGTTTACTGGCAAACGGTGAGTTTAATACAAAGCAAAAAGACGTTGCGTGCTTTTTCAAGCATACAACGTCTACTTTTTTTGCCATTTTAAATTTTACAGCTGAGCCTTCATTAATTTCTTATATACCTCAACGCCGGGCTGGTCAAATGCATCCACATCCGCCAGCTCGCCCTCATAGGCAATCGTCAGCATCAAAAAGTACATCAGCTGACCAAGATAATACTCATTCAGCTTCGGCAGTGTAAAGCGCGCATTGTAACGGTTATCACCCGTCAGCGCCGCTTCATTGGCATTCAGTGCCGCCTTGAGCGCCTTCGCCATATCCATGCCCTCGTATTTATCAAAGAACGGTACATCGGCAAAAGGATTGTGCAAAACTGCCTCAACCTCAGGATTGGCAACCTCCAGGAACTGCACCACCTTATTCAGACGGCCGTCCTGATGCTGCTGTGTCTGTGCATGCATATCCGTTGTGCCGACAGCAACAATCGGCGTTCTTCCGTAGTAAACAGTTGCACCCTCACGGTTACGGCGCTTGCCAAGCGATTCCGCCAGCAGCTGCACATACCATTCGCTCAACGATTTCAGGCGCATGCTGTACGGCATGAACACTTCAATATCACGTCCGCGCTCATAGGCCATGAATTTCAGCAAAGCGTTGAGCAGCGCAGGATTCTCCGCAAGCTCTGCCTGCTGGCAATAGATATCCATATCACGCGCACCGCGCAAAAACTCTTCGATATCTCCGCCCAAGGCAGCCATCGTTACGAGTCCCGGGTCAGTCATAATGCAGAAGCGTCCTCCAATGCCCTCCTTGATGTCAAAGCGCTCCCAGCCAAATTTTTCCGCCAGCTGCAAAAGCGGCGCATTTTCCACCGGAGCCTTTAAATCAGTAACTACCGTGCAGTCAAGGTCGATATCTGCGTTTTTAGACAGATTATCATAGAAATACGTAAAGGCAGAAATTGTTTCCAGCGTAGTACCGGATTTAGAAATCGGCACCAGCATAATCTTTAGCTTCTTGCCTTCTTGCGCACTTACTCCAGCCATACGGCGCATCTTGAACAGCAAGCTGTTGCAGTCCACCGGATCAAGATTATTGCCGGAAAAATAAATGCAGGGCTGGCCTTGGCGCAGTGTTGCACTGGTATTCCAATGATAACCGCCAAAGGCATCAAACAGCACCTTGTTGCCCAAGTAGGAGCCGCCAACGCCCAAAAAGATTACGACATCTTTACTGCGCAGATGCTTGCTGTAGCGCATCAGCTTAATAATCGACTGCTCCGTATTGGGGTTGCCGTCAGCAATATATGGCATCCGCGGAAAGTAAACATGCTCCGGCGTGCCGTCCTTAGATAAATGCTTCTTGGAAAAACCGGTACGGCGCAGCTCGCACACAGCCTTCTCGGCTACGGCTCCCTGCTGCTGCAGTGCCTGCTCCACTTCCTGCGCTTGCAGTCTGCCCGCTCCAACCATATTGCTGAAGTCAAAAACAATACCACTGGGCATAACAATTTTATAATCCAAAATATACACTCCCAAATATTAGTTGCACCTATAATATGCTATTGTACATATGTTATTATAATATATTCATATAGCAAGTTCCATAGACCATAAGAGCAAGTAATATTTTATTGTAAACAAGGCTAAAGCTTTATTTTACCTCTACCAGCTCAATATGGAAGTTCAGTTCCTTACCAGCCATTTCATGGTTAGCATCAAAGGTGATATTGGTATCATCCTTTTCGGTTACCAGTACAGGTACGGGCTGACCAAATTGGTTCTGCAGGTAAACTCTCTGGCCAACGGTCAGGTTTTCGGAACCCGGCAGCTGGGTAATCGGCATGGTGAAGATAGCCTTCGGGTCAGCCTCGCCATATGCTTCTGCCGGCAGCAGATGGATGTCAACCTCAGCGCCGACCTCCAGGTCAGCAACAGCTGCATCAAAGCCTTTAATCATCTGGCCTGCGCCGCAAACAAATTCCAGCGGCTCGCCGCGGTCATAAGAAGAATCAAATTGCTTGCCGTCATTAAAGGTACCTTTATAGTGTACGCGACAGGTTTTTCCTACATTACGTCCGGTTAATTCATTGCTCATTATTAAATCACCTCATAAAAATTTTTGATATAAAGCCTGCATAAGCGTATATCAGTAACAGTTATGTATATTATACTATATATTTCGCCTTATTTCACCTCTAAAAAATGGCAGCCGGTTAAATTCCGACTGCCATAATTATTTTCGGCTCTGCGCAGCAGCGCTTTTATTCACCTTCCTGCAGAAAGATACTGCCTCATCAGACCCTTAAAGCCCTGCTTTTTGAAGTCCTTCAACGGCAAAAATTCAATCTCAACACTGTGATTAGCATATTCAGACCTCATTTCATTGAACTCTTCCACAGTCATGTCCGTTTCCTGCGAAGCATCTGCCTCGCTTCTGCAGGTCATGTTGCGGTAAACGCCAAGACCGTCATCCTTCGGCCAGGTAAAATAAAGCTCATAGCATCCAAGGTTGCCGCCAGGCTGCAAATGCTCAACAGCAAGCACCTGATGCGAAATGCCGGTGCCGCCTCGTGTCACCAGATTGTTATTTGCCATAAGCTGCAGACTGCTGCGGCTCCAGCCCTCCGCAACGTATTTCACTCTGCTATCCGCAAAGGTGTAAATCGCATAAATCTCCTTACCGTAATGCCCCGCGCCGCGTTTTTGGCTAATCCAACCGATAAGCAGCTCCGGAACACCGTCGCCGCTGATATCCTGCAGCGTGTAGCCAAGCTGCTGCAGGGCCGCCTCACGCTTGGCGAAATCCCGCACCTCACAGATGCCTGTTCTGCCCTGCTCAGGCAGGTTATCACTATTACCATTGGCGATAAATTCATAAACGCTGTCCACAACATTCGCATATTCCTGCTCGTAGAATGGTACAGCTTTGGCAGCGGCCTCCGTCTTAGGCAGATTCATCTGCGGTACTACGGCATTTTTCTCTGTGCCGTAACCGGCAAACGCCACCAGAAGCATTGCCAGACACATGCTCTTAAACAGCTTCCGCTTCATTACGCCACCTCCTGTCAAAAGATGTTTTAGCAAAAATTTCTTTGTCCTTTACTTTGCTTAATGAACGTCATGCTCGCAGTAAATAATTTCCGAAATCACCTCTTTAGAATCCAATTTCACATAAAAGCTCTTGTGCAGGAATTTTTGCCCTCTTGCGTTATAGGCATATTTCAACCAGCCGATCATATAATGCGTATCAGAACGGCCTCTGCTCATATAATCATACTCCCAGCCGTTCATTTTCAGGTACCCGTCCAAACGAATCTGGCTGTCAGTATTAAGCAGCTGGCCGACAGCATAGCCTGCCATCATGCCATGAAGCTTATTGATTTTCACCTCACTAACTCTGTTTTTTGACGAATCTATATAGAACAAGCGCGGTCCGACCTGCAGCTTTTTATCAGCATAGGTGATAGTATCATCCGTATTCTTTTCCATACGCCCCAAGTAATAGGCATTCGAAGCAAAAATTTCCGGATCCATAATCCAATCTGCTTCGAGGGCAGCATTAAAGCGTCCTTCTGCGCTGGCAGCTTTCGGTGTTACATCAAGATATTTGCTTGCCATAAAACCAACATGGCCCTTTTCAGTAGTACCAAGAAGCCATTTGTATTCACTGTTTACTACATCCACAACTCTGCTTACATAAAATTTATCTCCCCTTTGCAGCATGGTGATAACATCACAATCGGTGTTAGGCTGTGTTCTGACATTAACATCGGTTGTGTTGCAATATACCTCCAGCGGCCATCCGGGATAAGACCTGAGCTCGTTGGCCAAATAATCTGTATTAACCTCGGCAAAGGCAGTGTTGGCAAATATTGCCAGACCAAGCGCTGCGCTTAAGAATATTTTCTTTTGCATATCCATCCCTCCTATTCCTGCCATCTGCGTTACGGGCAGTTGTTTTCCTGATTATATTTTAACTTGAAAATAAGAAAAGCGCCCCACCCGAAAGCGTGAATTCGGGTAGGGCGAGAGGGAATTGGGGGGAGGAAGGATATATTTTTATGCCTCATCAAGCTCCTGCAAGCGTTTCAGCCATCTTGCAACAGCGCCACTTTCGATAAATTCTAATAACGCACCATCACAAAAGCGCTCTGCCCTAAGAGAAGCTATCAGTAAAGCCAATATGCATTGAGCATCTAATCCAGAAGCATCGGCTTTCATCATGGAATCATAACCCCATTCTATGCCATTAGCATTAAGAATATCTGCATATTTACTCGGTACTATCTCATCACTTTCTTTGGCAAATTTATAGATATCATCTGCCAACTTCTTAACCGTTATAGAATAAATGACGAAAGGAAGGTGCATCGGTCTTTCCGAAGAACCATCATTTTCCTTATCACAACTCCATTCACCAACAATATCATTTTTCAAAAGGTTGATATATTTTGTCAACACAGAGTATTTTTTCATCACACTTCATCCCTCTTCCAATCTCTCCACACTATCATAACACGACAATTCATTTTCATTATCTCTATTATATCATTAAAACCCGAAAACTTTCTTGCCTCATATACCATTTTCAATAATTCAGTGTATAATTAAAGCATAAATAATTTTTCAGAAACGGAGAATCCTCACATGAAATGCTTACTCATTAAAAACGCGGACATATACGCTCCGCAGCCCCTCGGAATAGTCGACATCCTGATCATCAATGACAAAATCGCCAAAATAGGCCCACAGCTTACAGCTCCGCAAGGCTTAAACTGCCAAATTCTTGATGCCCAAAAGCGCAAGGTTGTCCCCGGTTATGTTGACCAGCACGTGCACATCATCGGTGGCGGCGGTGAATCAGGCCCCTACAGCCGTACTCCGGAAATCAACCTGAGCGAGCTGACCAAGGTCGGCATTACTACCGTAGTTGGCGTTTTGGGTACAGACGGCACCTCCAGACACAACGAAAGCCTGCTGGCGAAGGCCAGAGGCCTGACGCATGAAGGCATCACCGCGTACATGCTCACCGGCTCCTACGAAATCCCCCTGCACAACATGACCGGCGATGTGCGCCGCGACATCATCCTGATTAACGAATGCCTTGGCATCGGCGAGGTTGCCTTATCCGACCACAGAAGCTCGCAGCCTACACGCGAGGAGCTGGAAAAGGTGCTTACGCAGGCTCGCCTGGGCGGTATGCTTTCCGGCAAGGCCGGCGTTGTACAGTTCCACATGGGCGTAGGCAAGCGTGGCATGGATGTCCTTCTGGCGATTGTACGCGAAACGGAAATCCCCGCCCGTCATTTTATCCCTACCCATGTTAATCGTGCCTTTCATCTTTTTGAACAGGCCAAGGAATTTGCCCGTCTGGGCGGCTATATAGACATCACCTCCGGCATCAGGGAGCAGGACGGCTTCCCAGCCTGCGTCAAGCCCAGTGACGCCATTAAAATCCTTTATGAAGAAGGCGTGCCGATGGACAGAGTCACCATGAGCTCGGATGCCAACGGCTGCATGAGCGTAACGCTTCCCGACGGCAGCCAAAAGCAACTTGCCGTTTCGCCGGATTCCTTCCAGGAGGAGGTTAAGGATGCTCTGCTTGCAGGCGTTCCCCCGGAGGTTGTGGCAAAGGTTGTCAGCAGCAATCCGGCGCAGGCCAACGGTCTGTATCCGCAAAAGGGCTGCCTGCAGGCCGACAGTGATGCCGATCTGATTATTTACAGCAACAGCTATGACGTAGATACCGTAATCGCCAAAGGCCAAATCATGGTGGCAGCAGGCGAAGCGCTTGTCAAAGGCACCTTTGAAAAATAAACAGTGTAACGAAAAATCCCCTGCACAAGCCTCTGCTTATGTAGGGGATTAATTTTTTATGATATTTTCGTTATAGCTTGACGCACTCAGGCCGTCGCTTATCTGGCAACAGAAAGCTGCTGCTGCATCAGCGGAATCATATCCTCTATGGTTTCATATGCCAGCTCATGATTTACATACTGCGGCTGAACGCACTGCAGAATCTGCTTGGCTGCCGTGGTAGTAAAAGGCTTATGCCGGTCAATCGCCGCAATATGGCGCCAAATAAGCTCCGAATCACAATTAGCCGGCACCTTGCGTTCAAAGCTGCGCAAATACTTGCCGGAAAGCGAGCAGGAAAGATGCACGCCCTTTATCAGCTCAGCATACGGACCGAGCTTGTCCACCGTGCGGCAGACAAAATCCGCTGCCTCCGCCTCTGTGCGCAGACGCGGATTTGTATTCATCAGGTGACCGGTATCAAGCATAATGCCGACGTTTTTGCGTTCAATGCGCTCAAAGAAAAACTTCACCTTGCGCGCATCCGTCAGGCGCAGACCGGGCCACCACAAATTCTCAAACAGCACCGTAACATTGGCAGGAATCTCATCTGCCACAGCATTAAAAACATCTGCCGAAGCAGCCAATACCTCACGGTCATCATAATGGAAATCAAAGGTAAATATTGTTTCTGTATCAGCCTCTGCTACATGCCACACCAGATATTCCGGCTTCTGCGAAATAGCAGCGCAGATATTACGGCGGATTACAGCCAGCCATTCATCACAGCTCATGGCTGTCTTAAAATATGTCTGGCGTTCGTGGATACTGCGGAATTGCTGCTGCAGACGTTTAGCCTTTCTCAGCCAGAAATCCATCCAGTACGGCCAATAATTCAAATGTGCGCCAATAGTCAGCTCCTTGTAATCAGGGAATGTTTCCGGATCTCTGTAAACAAACTGTTCAATACCGTCAACCCCCAGCTGCTGCACTAAACCGGCTAAGGTCATCCCCTTACGCTTCAATTCATCTTCATACCAATCAATCGGACAATAGTTAATAAGATGCTTAGTCATTTCTCACCCTTCTTTGCTACATACTGAACGCTCTTAGCGTAAACCTTGCTTTAAATGTGCTACCGGCAAATAGCTTGAAATTCTTGTTTCTTGTTTCATAAAAAAACTGCGGCGGTAACGCTGCAGTCATAATTTAGCTCACGCAAGCAGCACTACTGAAATACTAAAGATGGTTTTACCATCCTTCCTTTCACCTGTACATCGCAAGCTTGCGGAAAAAACTTTTGGGCATAGGCACTCTGACTAAGCTCATCGCCAGGGCAGCATCTTGTGAGGATATGCGCTGCCAAGCTCACATTACAGTTGCGGTACAGTACCAGATTTGCACTGGTTTTCCTTCTGCTCAAAGCATATTAAGTTTTTATTGTCTTGCTTTCTTTATCTGACGAAAGCTGTGTAATAGTAATCTCTACTATTTATAGTATAATTAGTATATCATCAATCAAAAATTTTGGCAAGAAAGATATGAAAATTTTTCCGTATCCATACTGCAGAAATAATAAACTCCCGCAAGCACTATGCTTTCGGGAGTTTGTTGTTGAATATGCGCCATGACGCAGACAAGGCTTTAGCGACAGTTTTAATAAAACAGGACTTTAGCGACAGACTGTAATTGGTACAAGTGCAGGAAGTCCATTACTGCACGCAAACTCATCCGCCTGCACGCGGAACACATCCGCCAGCAGCTTGGACGTAACAATTTTCTTCGGCTCACCGCTGACTACGAGGCGTCCCGCCTTGATAACGGCAACGTAATCGGCGTATTGAATAGCATGGTTCAAATCATGGATAACCATTACTACAGTCAGTCCCAGCTCTTTGTTGAGCTTATCAAGCAGCTGCATAACCTCCAGCTGGTGACAGATATCAAGATAGGTCGTGGGCTCATCGAGCAGCAGCACCTGCGGTCTTTGCGCAAGCGCCATCGCTATCCAGGCGCGCTGACGCTCGCCGCCGCTCAACGTGTGCAAAAGGCGGTGGCTCATCGACGTCATATTGGTCTGCTCCAGTGCCCAGGCAACGTGCTGTGCATCATCCTTATCACCGCGGCCCAAAAAGCTGCGATGCGGAAAGCGTCCCATTTCAACCAAATCCTGCACCGTCAAATCCGTAGGCGCAACCGGTGACTGCGTCAAAATTGCCAGGCAGCGGGCAAATTCACGGTGCGACAGGCTATGAATATCCTTGCCCAGGAAGCTGATGCTGCCCTTAGCGCACGGCAAGATGCGGGCAATAGCCTTAAGCGTTGTACTTTTACCGCAGCCGTTGGGGCCGATGATAGCGGTAATCTTGCCCTCGGGTATCGCCAGCGACAAATCATGGATGATTGTTTTTTTGTTAATTGCTATATCAATATGCGTTGCCTCTAAAACAGCTTTAAAGGGCGCTGCATTATTTTGTGTCATCAGATTTCCCTCCTTAACAGGAACAAGAAGAAGGGCGCGCCCAAAAAGGCCATAATAATACCAACAGGCAGTTCAATCGGCGCAAAAATTACACGCGCAAAGGTATCACTGAGCGTAACAATGGCAATGCCCAAAAGTGCGGAAGCAGGCAGCAGAAAGCGGTAGTCGCTGCCTATCAGCAGTCGCGCCGCATGCGGCACCACAAGGCCGACAAAGCCAAGCAGGCCGACAACGCTGACAGCGCTGGCTGCGAGCAAGGCTGCAATAGCCGTAAGAATAATGCGCGTTACCTCAACATTGACGCCAAGACCGCGCGCCATCTCATCGCCCAGCTGCAGGATATTCAAATAAGCGGCACTGGCAAGCGCCAGAATCAGGCCGATAACAGCATACGGCAAAATAATATTTACATGCGGCCAGCTGCGTGCGGCAAGACCGCCTACCATCCACATTAAAGCGCCATGCACTCTGTCGCTGTAAAAAATCATCAGGCCGCTGATACCTGCACCCAAAAAGGCAGATACCGCAACACCGGCCAAAATAATACGCACCGGCTTGATGCCGTTTTTCCACGCCAGAATATAAATGCAGACAGCAGCCAGCATTGCACCGATGAAGGCAACAGGCGTAATCAGATATTCCATCGCCGGGAACAAAATCATAATTACAACACCTGCCAGTCCTGCGCCGGAGCTGATGCCGATAATATGCGGGTCTGCCAGCGGATTACGCATAATCGCCTGCAGAATTGCACCGGAAAGCGACAGGTTGATGCCGACCAAGGCACCGACGATGGTGCGCGGCATACGGATGTTCCAGATAATCTGACTGCGCGGATCATTACCGGGATTAAGCAGAATATCGGTAATCTCCTTAATGTTGATAATGCTGGAGCCTTTTGTTAAGCTCAAAAAGCTGCCCAATACTGCCAAGAACAAAAATATTACAAGAATAGTAATACGCCATTTAGTACGGCCGATACCAAAATGCTCCGTCTGCTCTGCAGACTGCTTATTTTCCATTAGTAAAGACCTCCGGATAAACCTGCTGTGCCATAAACTTTACAGCCTCAGGATAGCGCAGGCCTGGGTTAATCAAGAACAGTTTTTCCGGCAGCACATATACTCTGCCTGCTTTTACAGCCGGCAGACTGTTCCATGCGGGGTTATTTTTAAAGTCGGTGCGCAGACGGTTTTCAATTTCCTCAGGCTTACCCATAGAGGTAATAAAGATAATTTCCGGGTTCTGCTCAACCAGTGTTTCCATGCTGTAAGGAGTTTTATTGGATTTTCCCTTGAGCGCTGCGGCTGCAACATTTTCAAAGCCCAGGATGTCGCTTACACAGCCGGCAATGCTGTGCGAGCCTTCTACCGTAACGGCGCTGGCTGTTGCATGCATAATAACGATGCGTTTCTTTTCCTTAGGCAGCTTACCGGTAACGGCGGCAACCTGTTTATCCAACAGCTCATTTTCCTTTTTGGCCTTATCCTGCGTACCATAAATATCGCCCAATGTTTTGATGGTACCCTTTACATCCTCAAAGGTTTGGGTATCAAACTCCACTACGTTGATTTTGTTGGATTGCAGCATGGGAATAAATTTATCATGCTGATTTTTGCTGGCCAGAACCAGATCAGGCTTCAGGCCCACAAGCGCTTCCATATTAATATTGTAGACCATGCCTACCTCCGGCACAGACTTCATAGATTCGGGAATTTTGCCTACCTTGGAGCTGGCGCGACCGACTACGGTGCCGCCGACAGCCTCAATCATACTCAAATATGAAGGGCTGAGGCTTACCACTCTTTCAGGCTTTTTGGCAAGCGAAACCTGTCTGCCTGCAGCATCGGTAAGCTGCAGATAAGCCTTGTCACCGCCAGTCTGCGTTCCTACACCGCCGCAACCGGCAGCAAGCAGCATAGCCGCACATAATAGACCACAAGCAATTTTTTTCAAGATCATGTTAATCACCTCATACTCAACTTACATTGCCCAAGTCCCAAGCTTTGGCAATATATATAACTCTCTGATAAAAAAAGCTTAATAATATCGCCCTCATAATAGCACAAATCAGAAGTGTAGTCAATGAAAGTTGCTAAGAAGCGCTCATAATAGTATAATAAAATGAATAAGCATGTTATAAAAAAAGGAGTAATATATTATGGAAATCAATGCAATGATTAACCGCATAAATGCATTAGCCAAAAAGAAGAAAACTTCCGGTCTGACCCCGGAGGAGCTGGCAGAACAAAAGGAGCTGTACAAGGAATATCTTTCCAACATCCGCAGCCAGCTGAAGGCACAGCTCGATAACATCGAGGTAGTCGACGAGCTGCCGGATAAAAATCAGCTGCACTGATGGCTGCTATCCTATCGCCATCCATGCTGGCCTACGAGGACGATTTTCTGCTGATTATCGATAAGCCTGCAGGCATGCTGGTACACCCCACTGTCAGCGAGCGCGGTACTACGCTTTACGATTACGTAAAGGCGTATTATGAAGCCAACGGCATTAA
Source organism: Phascolarctobacterium succinatutens (assembly GCF_958453765.1). Taxonomy (GTDB): domain Bacteria; phylum Bacillota; class Negativicutes; order Acidaminococcales; family Acidaminococcaceae; genus Phascolarctobacterium_A; species Phascolarctobacterium_A succinatutens_B. The sequence goes on from NZ_CAUDZA010000015.1 coordinate 23,576, forward strand.
TGCCGGTATACATCCCGTGTCGCGTCTGGACCGCAACACCTCCGGCCTCGTCATTTTCGCCAAGGAGCCTGTAGTCCAACACTGGCTGAGCCAGCAGCAGGTTGAAAAGGAATATCTGGCACTGGCCTGCGGACGCTTTGAAAACAGCAAAGGTATTATCGAAGCGCCTATCGCCCGCAAGGAGGGCAGCATCATCGAACGCTGCGTTGATTACGAACGCGGCAAATACGCCAAAACAGCCTATGAAGTTTTAGCAGCCTACAGCAGCTGCACGCTGCTCAAGGTTCGTCTTTTTACCGGACGCACGCACCAGATACGCGTGCACCTTGCCTCCATCGGCCATCCGCTCGTAAACGACAACCTTTACGGCACTCCCGGCCCCCAAGCGCGCCATGCGCTGCATGCCTATCGTCTGGCCTTTAAGCATCCGGTAAGCGATGTATTTTTAGAAATTACCCGCGCTTTGCCGGAGGATTTACAGAAACTTCTGTACTAAATAAGCAGACCATGATATAATTAGTGTATACTAATGTAAAGACAGAGTAGCTGTAAGGCTACCCTGAATAAGGAGGAATAGACAAATGCCCTTAGTTACATCTACTGAAATGTTCAAAAAAGCTTACGAAGGCCACTATGCTGTTGGTGCCTTCAACGTCAACAACATGGAAATCATCCAAGGTATCGTTGCCGCAGCACAACAGGAAAAATCCCCGCTGATTCTGCAGGTAAGTGCCGGCGCCCGCAAATACGCTAACCACATCTACCTGATGAAGCTGGTTGAAGCAGCAATCGAAGACACCGGTCTGCCTATCTGCCTGCATCTGGACCACGGCGAAGATTTTGACATCTGCAAAGCCTGCGTCGACGGCGGCTTCACCTCCGTTATGATTGACGGCAGCAAGCATCCTTTTGAAGAAAATATCGAAATGACTCGTCGTGTTGTTGAATATGCACACGAAAGAGGCGTTGTAGTTGAGGCAGAGCTTGGCCGACTGGCAGGTGTAGAAGACGCTGTTAAGGTTAACACCAAGGACGCTACCTACACCGATCCCGATCAGGCTGTAGAATTCGTTGAACGCACCGGCTGCGACAGCCTGGCAATCGCTATCGGCACCAGTCATGGCGCTTACAAATTCAAAGGCAAACCGGAACTGGACTTCGCACGTCTGGAAAAAATCACCAACTTGCTGCCTGGTTATCCTCTGGTTCTGCACGGTGCTTCCACCGTTATCCCGTCCTTTGTTGAAGAATGCAACAAGTACGGCGGCAAGCTGGACGGCGCTCAGGGCGTACCTGAAGACATGCTGCTGCAAGCAGGCAAATTTGGTGTTTGCAAAATCAACATCGATACCGACCTGCGCCTGGCAATGACCGCTTCCATCCGTAAGCACCTGGTAGAAAACCCCGGCGACTTCGATCCTCGCCAATACCTGAAACCCGCACGTCAGGCTATCCAAGATATGGTTGCTCACAAAATGCGTGACGTACTCAACAGCAGCAACAGACTGTAAGCTATAACGATTTAAAAACTAAAATGCACCATTCCCTACTGTCAAGGAATGGTGCATTTTTTATTTATGCAAAGCGTATATCATTTTTTCTTACAAATCCTTCAGGATATCATCCATGTACTTATGCAGCTTTTCCAGCTTCTTGCGTACCATAACCGCCTTATCCGGGTTACGCGCCACAATCTGTTCGATTTTGCTGCGCTGCAGCAGATAATCGTGTTCCATACCACGCATGTAAGCACGCAGGTCGATAGCAGCAGGCTCAACCTGAACCATTTCGGATTCATGCATCTGCCACTCGGTACCATTGATTTCGGCGCAGTCACCAAAGTGCGGGATGTAGGTTGCCGTTCCCAGATTGCGTCCCAAAGAATCTGCCAGCTCCATAGCTGCATCAAGCTCGCCGTGTGTAACGAAAAAGGCCTTGGGCACCTCCTTCATGCTGCTATACCAGGCTAACAGCTGCTGCTTATCCGCATGAGCGGAAAAACCCTTCATATTGTAAATTTTGGCGTTGACTCTGATATCCTCGCCCATAATCTTAATGCGCTTAATACCTTCTATCAGCCTGCGTCCGATAGTGCCCTCCGCCTGATAGCCGGCAAAAACTATGCTGCTGTCCTCACGCCACAGATTATGCTTCAGGTGATGCAGAATACGACCGGCATCTGCCATGCCACTGGCCGAAATAACAATCTTGCTGCCCGGAATTTCGTTAATCGCCATGGATTCCTGCACCGTGGCGGTAAAGCGCAAATTATGCATAGACACCAGCCTGCGTCCCTGCATTGCGTAAAGCGCCCGCGCTTCCTCATCATATTCCTCGGGATTCGTCATAGTAATCTGCGTAGCTCTGTTGGCCATAGGACTATCTACATAAATCGGAATCTCCGGAATTTTGCCTTCCGCCTGCAGCTTTTGGAAATAGTACAGCAGTACCTGCGTACGCCCTACAGCAAACGCAGGAATGATAACGTTACCGCCACGCTCGACAGTATCGTTGATAATATTCGCCAACTCGCCCTCTTTATCGTAGGCTTCATGGATGCGGTTGCCATAGGTAGATTCCGTAACAATAAAATCGGCACCGCCTGCTGCCGCCGGGTCCTCAATAATCGGCTGGTTGGGCTGGCCGATATCGCCGGTAAAAATCAAGCGCGTCTTTTTATCGCCTTCGTTAACAGACATTTCTACGAAAGCAGAACCAAGAATGTGTCCTGCAACGCTGAAGGTGACGGTAACACCGGGAACAACATTAAAGGCTTCACCAAAGCTGCGCAGCTTGAACAAATGCAAGGCTCTGGCAGCATCATCAACAGTAAACAGCGGCTCGACAATTTTTTTGCCGGCACGCATGCCCTTGCGGTTGGCGTATTCCGCCTCACCCTCCTGAATGTGCGCACTGTCCGGCAGCAAAATCGAGCACAGCTCCTCTGTCGATTTAGTGCAATAGATGGGGCCGCGGAAGCCTTCCTTGACCAGCTTCGGCAACAGACCGCTGTGGTCAACATGGGCGTGCGTCAATACAACAGCCTCAATCTCTCCCGGATGAAATAAAAAGTCCTTTTCGTTCAGCGCTTTTATCAGCTTGGAGCCTTGGAACATGCCGCAGTCTACCAAAAACTTGTGTCCGCCGACCTCCAGCAGATAGCAGGAACCGGTAACGGTGCGCGTTGCACCTAAAAAAGTTATTTTCATCGCAAAGCCTCCATTCTGCAAGTAGTATTTTCAGTTATATTTTATAATTCTACAAAACGAAGGGAAAATCCTTTTTATTGGGGAAATTAGTGGGATGAGAAAAAAGCACGCTGTTACACGTGCTTGATTAACGATGTTAAATTAGTCTAACAAAAAAGCAGCTGTTCGGATTTCCCGAATAACTGCTTAATATCGATACTATTCTTCTGCTTCAAACATACAATCATGAGGATATGGCCATTCTTTTAACTCTTTAGATTTTTCGAGTTCTTCTTGAATGTCTTTCTCTAATTGTTCAGGTGTAAGCTTTAAGTAATCAGGATTGATATAATCCTTTACATAAGTAACTGTCATTTTAATTCTCTCTACATTATACCGTGGCTTTTGCTAAAAATCTCCATTGTTTTCAAAATAGCCTTCTCACTATCTAAATTATATGGCACATCTTGATATTTTTCAACCATTTTGTCATATCCAGTAGCAGAAAACGGTAGAGCATTTTCTGTCGAATAGATATACTCTTCCATTATGGCAAGCTACAACTCCAAATTTATACCCTCGATAACCAGCTGTAGCAAAATCTGCGCTAGTCGGCGGAATGTTTGTAGCGTGATTATGAATTGATATAAGTGCATTTCTCTTATGTTTTTTGATTTCATCTTTTAGTTTATCGGTATATTTCGTTAAACCATCTTCAGAATTAGTAGTTAAGCCCACCAACTGCTTTCCATCAGCAGTCATAACACATAAATCTTCACTGTATTTTCCACTTTAATGTATAAGCATAGCCTTGCAACGCTCATATACAGCTCTATTTAGCGTCCTATCATCAGACAAAGCATCAAACTTTCTCTTATAATCGGTAGAGTTAATGTATTCTAAATTACAAACTGGGCTTCCCACTCCATGAGAATAACTTCTTTCAAATGTTTGCAGCCTGCTCTCCGCTTCCCGCAGCCCAGCATAACCACGCAACTTGCGCCAATCTTCACTGTCTTCCCACACCTTCAAGCACGCCACAGCACGAGTACCGCACTATTTTTCTCTCCGTTGTCAGCTTCTTCTTATCCACCAGTATAAAATCAATATACCACTAGCTAAACCATGAGCCCATATAACCCACTCATGTAGGCTCATTTGGGGAAAATTTCTTACAGCTTCAACTAGGATGCTAATAGTGAATAACCAAATTAGTATTTTTATTTTTGTTAAAACGTGGTAGAATATAGGCAGGAGGACGATTGCTCGTCCTACCTGCCGCCCTCTTTATTTACGCTTCTTGCTCTTGCGATTTACAGGGGGGCTTTTTTGCTGCTTTTTAATTTATACAGCAACATTCAACATTATATTTTCCAACTGAAGAATAAACTACCATGGAGTAATACGAGAATGCCATAAATAAAGCCTGCTATTTCATTGAGTTGAAAAGCAGGCTTTTTCTAATGCATTCTAAAGTGTTTTAAATAGGCAGTTGGAACAAATATTGGACAAAGCAGTATTTTTCTCATTTTCCTTTCGTCCTTTAAAGCTTCAGCATACAAAAAGAACCGCATTCTCATGCGGTTCCTGAAGTTTTAAATTTGGTCGGGGCGGCGAGATTCGAACTCACGGCCTCTTGTACCCGAAACAAGCGCGCTACCAAACTGCGCCACGCCCCGACATTTGTTGTTGCTGTTCATCAGCAACGAATGTAATTATAAAGCATCTTTAAGCTTTTGTCAACACTTTTTTTGAAAAATTTTATCCTTGGGTAACAACGCGGATGCTGGTAACCTCAAAAGCCTCAGCAATAGCCGGCAAAATCTCTCTTTCAATGTTGGTACGGTGCAGCTCGTTTTCAGCAACAAGCATGATACGGGTATCAGCATAGTTGATGTTGTGCACCTTGCTTACAAGGCGCTTGAAGGTTTCCTCACCGATAATTTCCTTCAGCTTTTGCAGACGTGCAAAAACCTCCGGTTTTTCCTTCTGCATACGTTCTTCCAAGGGAGAGAACGGTACAGTCACAACTCTGGCATCACGGGCCAGGACATAATTCTCCTCGCCTTCGCCAGGTACTACTAAATCGTCACGCATAATTCTTCCTCCATCTCTATATCTAACTAAATGAACCTGCATAACGCAGAATTTATTCCCTTTTATTATATGTCACAAGCACTTTTTCGTCAAGCAGCAGGAAATTCAGCATTAAACGAGAATACTATAAAAAATACATTTGACGAGGGGTGTTCATATATGTCTATGAAAGAAGATTTTAAAAAATTTGCTATGCGCGGTAATGTTATGGATATGGCCGTCGGCGTTATTATCGGCGGTGCTTTCGGCAAAATCGTCAGCTCTCTGGTAAACGATGTCGTTATGCCTCCATTAGGCATGGCGCTTGGCAAGATGGATTTTTCCAATCTGTTTATCAGCCTCAACGGCAAGGAATATGCTACGCTGGAGGCAGCAAAAAAGGCTGGTGCGCCTGTGCTCGCTTACGGCAGCTTCATTAATTCCGTACTTGATTTTCTGATTCTCGCTTTTGTCATCTTCCTGATGATTCGCCAGATCAACAAGCTCACTCCGGAACCGGCGCCTGCACCGGAGCCGCGTCTGTGCCCTTACTGCAAATCCGAGATTGCCGACGACGCAACCCGTTGCCCGCACTGCACATCTCATTTGGAATAACAGTTTACACTTTCGGCTGATATTCGGGATTTTTTCCTGCATATCAGCCATTTTCACTTTTATAAAGTCTTTTTCATTTGCTAAAAACAAGCTTATATTGTATAATGTAGATTATATATATCGCCTAGGCTGTTTTTTACAGCTTAAATTGTAAGGAGGTTATCTGATGTCTGTTTATGACGTGCTTATGGAACGTGGCTTTATTAAGCAAATGTCCCATGAAGACGAGATTAAAGAATTATTAGAGAAGGAAAAAATCACCTTTTATATCGGTTTTGACCCCACCGCGGACAGCCTGCATGTAGGCCATTTCATCGCCCTGATGATGATGAGCCATATGCAACGCGCAGGCCATCGTCCTATCGTACTTTTGGGCGGCGGCACCGGCATGGTAGGCGACCCGAGCGGCAAGGACGAAATGCGTAAAATGCTCACTCCGGAATTCATCGCTCACAATATTGCCTGCTTCAAAAAGCAGATGAGCCGTTTCATTGATTTCGGTGAAGACAAGGCTATCATTGTAAACAATGCCGACTGGCTGTTAGACCTTAACTATGTTCAGCTGCTGCGCGAGGTTGGCGTACACTTTACCGTTAACCGTATGCTGGCTGCCGAATGCTTCAAGAAGCGTTGGGAAAAAGGCCTGACCTTCTTTGAATTCAACTATATGATTATGCAGGGCTACGACTTCTGGAAGCTGCACCATGACCATAACTGCATTATGGAGCTGGGTGGCGACGACCAATGGTCCAACATGCTTGCCGGCGTAGAATTAATCCGCCGCAAGGATCAAAAACCTGCTTACTGCATGACCTGCAAGCTTTTGACCACCAGCGATGGCCGCAAGATGGGCAAAACCGAAAAGGGTGCTCTGTGGCTTGACCCGGAAAAAACTTCTCCGTATGATTTCTATCAATACTGGCGTAATGTTGCCGACAGCGACGTAGAAAATTGCCTGTCCCTGCTGACATTCCTGCCGATGGATGAGGTTCGCCGTCTGAGCGCACTGAAGGATGCAGCTATCAACGAAGCTAAAAAAGTACTGGCCTATGAGGTTACCAAACTTGTTCATGGCGAAGAAGCAGCGCGTCAGGCGCAGGAGGCTACCGAAGCACTCTTCGGCGGCAATGCCAAAGACATGAGCAACGTACCGGCAATCGAAATTACCCCGGAAGATATGACTGCCAAGATTATCGATGTACTGACTGCCGCTAAAGTTTTCAGCAGCAAACGCGAAGCTCGTCAGTTAATCGCCCAAGGCGGCCTGACTGTAGCAGACACTGTCCTGCAGGATGCAGAAGCATGCCTGAGCGCAGACATGTTTGATGCAGACAAGAGCCTGTTAATCCGTAAGGGTAAAAAGAAATATTTCCGTCTGCTGGTAAAATAAGCCTTTAAAAGCCATCTATGCTCCTGACGGACTAGGTGGCTTTTTCTATGATTTCGAAATACAGACTACTCTTTTAATTAAGGTAGTAATAAGGAGCTCTTAATGCAAAACGATAAAATCAATCTTTCATTAATCATCCCTATCGGCCTGATGTTATTTTCCTTCTTCTTCGGTGCCGGCAACTTAATTTTCCCGCCTGTTTTAGGCCAAATGGCAGGCGAAAACATTTCCTGGGGCATGTTCGGCTTCTGCCTGAGCGGCGTCGGCTTCCCGCTTTTGGGCGTACTCGCTATGGCTATGAAGCAAAGCGATAACCCGGACTCCATTGCTATGCCTATGCATCCCCTGTATGCCCGCGCCGTTACCATTCTCTGCGCACTGGCTATCGGCCCGCTGTTCGCTATTCCGCGTACCGCTGCCGTTTCCTTTGACACCGGTATTCACAGCCTGCTGCCTGCTTCCTGCGAAGCTATCGGCCTGCCGGTATACACCGTGTTCTTTTTCGTTCTGACCTATTTCTTTTCTATTAATCCGTCAAAAATTATCGGTCATATCGGTAAATTTTTGTCCCCCATGCTTTTGATTTGTCTGGCAGTTCTCGTGGTCTGCGTTTTCGTAAATCCTACCGGCAGCCTGAAAATGCCTAATCCGGACTTTGCTGCATCTCCGTTCTTCCGCGGCTTCCAGGAAGGCTATAATACCATGGACCTTCTGGCAGCAATTCTGTTCGGTTCTATTACTATCAAGGCTATTGAGGCTCAGGGCATTACCGATAAAAAGGTTCTGACCAAGCTCTGCTCTTATGCCGGCCTGATTGCAGCCTTCTTCCTTGCTATCATCTATGCAGCACTGGCTTACACCGGCGCACTAAGCATCAATGTTTTCGGTGTTATTCCTAACGGCGCTACTCTGCTCAGCAAAATCTGTACCTACTACATGGGCTTCGGCGGTCAGGTTGTATTGGCCTTGATTATCTTCTTCGCCTGCCTCACCACCAGCATCGGTCTGACAACTGCTATCTCCGGTTATTTCTCCGAGCTTAGCAATAATCGTATACAATACGAGCGACTGGTATTCTTCATCTCTGCTTTCAGCCTGGTAGTAGCAAACTTCGGTCTGGAAAACATCATTAAATTCTCCATTCCTGTTATCTGCATGCTCTATCCGATTATTATCGCTCTGGTAATTCTCAACATCGGTCGTGCAATTATCCATGATGATCAGCTGACCTTCCGCATCTGCCTGATACTGACAACTATTTTCGCTGTTTTCGACGGTCTGCGCGTTGCCAACATCCGCTTCATGGCCTTGGATAACTTCCTAGCGCAGAACCTGCCGCTGTTTGACATCGGCTTCGGCTGGGTTGTTCCCTGCTTCGGCGGTATCGCTGTAGGCCTGCTGCTGAAGGCTGTAAGAAAAGCTAACTAATAATTTTATTCATAATCAATTAGAGAGTAAGGTGTAATTTATGTCTAACGAACAACAATGCAGCAATGCATCTTCCTGCGGCCGCAGCAGCTGTGAAGGCTGTCCTTCCGCAGCAGCTGCTGAAAAAACACAGGCAACTGATTTCCGTGCGCAGCTCAATCCGATGAGCAGCGTCAAAAAGGTTATCGCTGTAGTCAGCGGCAAGGGCGGTGTAGGCAAGTCCCTCATCACCGGTCTTTTAGCAAGCAGCATGCAGCGCCGTGGTAAGCGCTGTGCTGTTTTGGATGCTGATATCACCGGTCCGTCCATGGGACATAACCTTGGCGTGAACGGCAAGGCCAAAGCCAACGAAATCGGTATTCTGCCTCTGACTGCTCCCTGCGGTCTGGAGGTGCTTTCTGCCAATATGTTTTTGAAGAATGATTCTGACCCTGTTGTTTGGCGCGGGCCTCTGCTCGCCGGCATGGTAAAGCAATTCTGGAGCGATGCCATCTGGACAGATATAGACTTTATGTTTGTTGATATGCCGCCGGGAACCGGTGACGTACCACTGACCGTCTTCCAATCCCTGCCTGTCGACGGCATCATCATCGTAACCTCTCCGCAGGAGCTTGTTTCCATGATTGTTGCCAAGGCAGTAAAAATGGCACGCATGATGAACATTCCGATTCTCGGTCTGATTGAAAACTACGCTTACTTCCATTGCCCTGATAACGGTAAGGATTACGAAATCTTCGGCCCCAGCCATCTGGCAGAAACTGCTGACGCCTACGGTCTGAAGGTGCTCGCCCGCCTGCCGATTAATCCGTCCCTGGCAGCAGCCTGCGACGCAGGCAAGCTGGCGGACTGCCATGTAGCAGAGCTGGATGATTGCTGTGATTTTTTAGCTGATAATTTTCAGTAAGCATTTTTAAAGGGAGGCTTTTGTCATGTCTATAGAAAAGGTTCGTACATACTTGAAACAATTTAATGCAGATAATCGTATCATAGAGTTTGCAACCTCCAGCGCTACCGTAGAGCTGGCAGCACAGGCAGCAGGCTGTGAGCCTGCGCGCATTGCCAAAACCCTTTCCTTTAAGCTGCATGATGACAGTGTTATCCTCATTGTTACTGCAGGCGATGCCAAGGTAGATAACGCCAAGTACAAGCATTTCTTCGGCTGCAAGGCCAAAATGCTGACTGCTGACGAGGTAGAACCGGATATCGGCCACGCTATCGGCGGCGTCTGCCCCTTCGGCATCAACGACGGCGTTAAGGTTTATCTTGACGTTTCCCTCAAACGCTTTGTAACCTTCTTCCCTGCCTGCGGCAGCCACAACAGCGCTATTGAGCTTACTCCGAACGAATTGGAGCAGTACAGCGCCAACTGCCAGGGCTGGGTAGATTTGTGCAAGGGCTGGCAGGAATAAGCCTTTATAACAACATCAAATTCAATCTTTAATACGCAGCAGATTCAGCGTCCGCTGCGTTTTTTACGCATAAAAAGACCTCCTGTAAGCAGATTTTTTCAACTGTTTACAGGAGGTCATTTTTCATATGCTTGTAAATTTTTCACAAGCTATTTTTTCATTTTGCAAATCATCTGCGTCATAGTACCCATCGGGCAAAAGGTACACCAGGTTCTCGGCTTGAACAGCGCCATTACTGCCAAGCCAAGCAGCATAGAGGTCAGCATTACGCTGTAAAAGCCAAAGGCATACTGCGCAACCCACGCCGAAGAGCTGCCGGCAGTGTAGGCCCACGCCCAAGGAAGCTTAAACGTCCAGAGCAGCGTCACAACCTCACGCAGAGACTGCGCCTGCGTTGCTACAAGATAAGTCTGCCACAGCATGTTGCCAAACATAGCCATAAAGAAGCACAGAAAGCCGAAGCGGAACCATTTGGCGACCAAAAGCTCCGGCGTAGCGCGATTACGTGACCACTTCCACTCGCCGCCCAGCTTTGCCAGCAGCAAGCCGCGTCCGCAGTAACGGTTGCAGAACAGCTTGTTGCCGCCAAACAGTGCCAACAAAACAGGCACCATAAAATCAATCATTCCCAGCCAGGCAAAAAGGATATTGAAAAAGCCCAGGACAAAAAAAATTATCGGCCATAGCCAAAGATAATCATACCAATGCTGCGTTTTTTTAGCCATCTGTTGCCACCCTGATGCTGCCTGCAGGACAGGTCTTGGCGCAGAGGCCGCAACCAACGCAGCGCTCCTTGTCTACCCTTGCGAAGCATCCCTTATATACACTTATCGCCTGACGCGGGCACACCTGCGTGCAGGCACCGCAGGAAACGCATCTGTCCTCGTTTACCAACGCAAATCTTTTCATAACGCCACACGTCCTTTAACGCAAATACGCAAGCGCGCTCTGAGCCGCAATAGCGCCGTCATTAGTAGCCGTCACAACCTGACGCAGCACCTTGTCGCACACGTCACCGGCGCCATACACACCGGGAATTGCAGTTGACATATCGCTGTGCACAACAAGATAGCCCTTGTCATTGGTAATACCCAAATCACGGCAGAACTCTGTAACAGGATCCGCGCCGATATACGGGAATACGCCTTTTGCAAGCATCGTTTCTGTTGCTCCCGTCTGTTTGTTGAGCACCTTGAGGCCCGCAACGCGATTATTTTCGATAATAACCTCCTGCGGTACACGCCATGTCAACACCTCAATCTTCGGATTAGCAGCCACCTTATCCTGCGTAATCTGCTCTGCGCTGATGACATCACGGCGCGCCAGAATCGTAACCTTCGATGCAAATTCCGCAAGATACAGTGATTCCTCAAAGGCAGCATTGCCTGCACCCACGATAATCACCGGCTTATTGCGGTAGAACGCCGCATCGCAGACAGCACAGAAACTGATGCCGCGGCCGATCATCTCCTGCTCACCGGGAATATTCAGCAAGCGCTCCACTGTACCGGTAGCGATAATCACAGCAGGCGCCGTAAACTCCGCACCGCTTTCACAGCGCACACGTCGTTCCGTTCCCTCAATCTCCAGCGCTGCAACCTTCTCATAAAGATAGGACGTGCCCAAAGCCATCGCCTGCTCATAAATATCGTAGGCCAGCTGTGAGCCATTGACGTTCTTGATACCGGGCCAGTTTTCAATCTCAAAGGTTTTTATCAGCTTGCCGCCGGGAGCGAAGGATTCCAGCACCAAAGTCTTCAAGCCAGCGCGGCGCGCATAAACAGCTGCCGTCAGGCCGGCAGCACCGCCGCCGATAATAATCAGATCATAGCTTCTATCGGGAGCCTGCTCCACCGGCGGCTCGTTGCCCAACAGCTTTTCCAGTCTTGCCTGCAGGCGCTCCTTCGGCAGAAAGCCGGCATAGCGCGAAGCAACCTCGCCGTTTTTAATAAAGAACAGACCGGGAATAATGGTTATGTCCATTTCCTCCGTCAGCTCCGGCTCCTTATCTATATCAATCTTGACGATGTCTATACGCTCGCCCATCTCCTTAGAAATATCCTCCAGCACGTAACTGAGCATCTTACAAGGACCACACCAGGTCGCATAAAAATCTGCCAAAAACGTTTTCTTCTCGGCCAGCATCTGCTTGAACTCTGCAGCCGTCGGGTTTACAATAATCGCCATTTAAATCAGGCCTCCTTTGCGATGAAGTTTTCGTAGTTTATCTTATATCAGTGATGTCCGCCGCAGCCATGCTCGTGACCCTCGCCGTGCTCACCGTGGTGATTGCATTTAACAGCGGGGTTGTAGTCCAAATTACCTGCCAGCAAAGCCTCTACCGCTGCGTCTGCGCTGCCGCTTACGCCGCCGTACAGCTTAATGCCTGCAGCAGCCAGCGCCATCTGCGCCCCGCCGCCGATACCGCCGCAAATCAGAACGTCTGCCTTCAGCGCGGCCAATACACCTGCCAAAGCACCATGACCTTGGCCGTTGGTATCCACAACCTCGGACGCAACAACTTTGCCGTCCTGCACATCATAAACCTTAAACTCCTCGGTATGTCCGAAATGTTGAAAAATCTCGCCGTTTTCATAGGTTACTGCAATTCTCATGATATCTTCTCCCTTTTCCTTGTATTTTTCATATAATTTTTGCTTAAAGCAATCCACGCAGCCGCAGCCTGTACTGCTGCCGTTACAGAGCCGGAAATCGCCGCCTTCGATACGCAGCGGCCGTCCTTCTACAACAAAATCCGCCAGCTTCTTGCGCGCCGTTTCGTAAATGCGCTGCACTGTCGTCCGCGCAATCTGCATAAAGGCCGCGCACTGCTCCTGACTCATGCCGCGCCTGTCAATCAGGCGAATCGTTTCATATTCGTCAACAGTAAGAACAATCGGCTCCTGCTCTGCATTATTGTTTTGCGGTAAAAACTCCAGCGTTTGCGGATAATGGCAAACCTTTCTGCATTTCACTTTTCTAGGCATCTGATTTCCTCCTCTCTAAGTCCATTATATAAGCGAAACGGGCATATGTCAATTATATTTTTGACATATGCCCATTTAAATTTTACACCAGCAAATATTCTACTCTTCTTCCAGATAAAATTCCCACGCACAGCCGTCAGGACTTTCCGTACAATCAGGGAAGCAGCTCAGGCAACGGCATTTAATGCGCGCGTCAATCGTAGCTGCAAAGCCGCTGTATTCGTAAATGCCGACCGATTTGCAAGGATGATACGGCATACCCTTGCGGCTGCGCGCCGTCTGCACACGGCAGTCGCGGTTGCGGTAAACAAGACTGTTGCCTTCACGAATGCATTCATGCTCGTTCAAATTGCCGTAAAAGCGATAGTGCAACGCCTGCTCCAAGCCCTCTAAGCCGGGATTCTCCGGCAGCTGCAAAACTCCTTGATGCGCTTGGCTTCAATCACAGTAAAGCGCTTCCATGCCTCCTCATCATGGTACATGGCCTCTGCCATGCCTGATTTGCGTTCAATCGACTGGAACCAAACGCCGTCATGCGCCAGCCAGTTTTTCGCATAAAGCTCAATCAGCTCCAAAAGCTGTTCTTTGCTCAGCTCTGCAAGATATTTATTGTACATGATGAATAACCTCCTTTGTGGGGGGATTGTAATTTTAAAACAACGGTTTCATCTTTCCTTCTTTATCATCCAAGCACCTCTCCGCCATCTCTTTCAACGTATACTCTTCAAGATGCTCAAAGAAAAATGCCCGCTTAGGATTTAGCGGTAGCGACTTGCTCACCGCCACGTTATATTCTGCTCCCTTGGCAAAGTCTGTTGTCAAAAGCTCCGCCTTGTCCTTAACCTGCGCCAGCAATTCCGCTCCGGCTTCACTGTTCACCAGCACCAGCGTAACGCCCTTATCATCATCAAATTCCGGGTACTGTTTATCAATGCCCCAATAATCGGCAATCGTGATATCCGCCAGGCTGCGCTTATTATTAAACGCGCACTCACCGCAGGACGGACGTATGCTGATATTATTCAGGAAAAGGCGCATATAGGTTTCCTGCCGCTTGCTTGCGCCAAAGCGCTGATGCTCGGTAAAGAACAAGGTCTCGCCCTGCTTCCAACCCTTCGCCTTATCGCGGAATTTCACCTGCACAACAGGCTCGCCTGCCTCCTGCGCCAGCTCCCGCAAATGCTTTTGATAAACCTTGGGACTAGGCACACCATGACAAACAACATCAACCGTCAAAAGATTCTCCGACGGCTTTACCATATATCTTTTCAGACCGGCAATCTGGCACGGCGTACCGCTGAACAGAACCTTTCTGCCTGCACGTAAAATTTGCCGTACCTCACTGTAAATCTTGCCGATTTTGCTCTGTACATACTTCGAACCGCGCAGCTTAGGCAACTCGTCAAGGCTGTTCACCAACACATGCTGCACATTAAGCTGCTCATCCAGCGCAGCGCCGACCACAACGCCTCCCTGCTGCAGGATTTCTTCGGCAAAAAGCGTAAACATTCCTCCGCTGGAGCTGGTAAAGCGCACAGCATCATCGTTATTCTTGGCGCCATACACAGCAAGCAGCTCATGCTGCTGTGGCTTGTGCAGCATAGGGCAGACATTTTCACATAAACCGCAATCCATACACATTTCTTCGTTGATCTTGGGATACAAAAAGCCTTCCTCGTCCGCAGTCATTCTTATACATCCACGCGGGCAGATATTGGCGCAGGCACTGCAGCCTGTACAGTTTTGTTTGCTGCTCAGCTCAATCATGTCTTTAACCTCCCTATTGCTATCGCTTGTTATAACGTTTATTTCGGCGTAAAGCTCCGCTTAAGTGATTTTTCTTTTATTATATCACAAAAAAGCCCTCTTGCTTGCACTATCTGCGATTCTGTCACTATGCGCTGACGCTGCTTGACAGCGTAATTTCTAGCGCACAAAAACAGAGCTGACTTTCGCAATTCGCCAAAGTCAGCTCTTATTTTTTACTATTCTCTTGCCAATCCAATCTTACTCACAAAAATCTGCCGGTAATGCTGTTTGCGTTTGCCTTAATCTCCGCCGGCGTTCCGCAAGCCACAATGCGTCCGCCTGCATCACCGCCGCCAGGTCCCATATCGATAATATAGTCAGCGTTACGAATAACGTCTAAATCATGCTCAATGACAATAACCGTTGCCCCATTATCCAAAAGTGCCTGAAAAACCTCCAGCAGCACCTGCACATTCAAAGGATGCAGACCAATCGAAGGCTCATCAAAAACAAAGACAGAATCATGCTGCGTTCTTCCGATTTCGCTGGCCAGCTTCAAGCGCTGCGCTTCACCGCCCGATAAGCCGGGAGTTTCCTCACCCAGCGTTAAATAGCCAAGACCAAGCTGACGCAGAACATTCAGCTTTTGGCTGATGCCTTTCATATTTTTACAGAACTCAAGAGCAGTATTTACGTCCATAGCCATCAACTCCGGCAGCGAAGCACTCTCCCCCGCCTCGTTCGTCAGCCTGATATCATAGGCCGCCTTCGCGTACCGCGAACCGCGGCAGTCCGGGCAGGGTATATCCACGTCCGGCAAAAATTGTACGTCCAAACTGACAACGCCTGTTCCGTCACAGCCTTGGCAGCGAAGTGAGCCTGTGTTGTATGAAAAAGCACCGGCCTTATATTCATGTGCTTTGGCTTCCGGCAATTTGGCGTAGAGCTTACGCAAATCATCATGAATGCCTGCATAGGTAGCGACAGTAGAACGGACGTTGATTCCGATAGGTGTCGCATCAATTAGCTTAACGTGCTCAATCCCCTCAGCATTAACGGCACGGATATGCTCAGGCAGCGTCTTGCCGTCAATCGCCGCAGCCAGCGCAGGCACAAGGCTTTCCAAAACCATTGTGGTTTTACCGGAACCCGATACGCCGGTAACAACTGTCAGCCTGCCCTTCGGAATATCTATTTTCAACGGTTTAACGGTATGTATCGATGCGGTAGCAAGATGAATGGTGCCGTCAGCAAACAGCTCCTGCTTACGAGCGCAGCTTTTCCGCTTTGCCGCTGCCTTTCCGGCAAGGAACGGGCCGATTTGCGAAGCAGGATTTGCTTCTATCTCCGCTATTGTTCCCTGCGCAATTACATGGCCGCCGCCGGCGCCTGCCTGCGTTCCCATTTCCACAAGCCAGTCCGCCTCCTGCAAAATCTGCGTATCATGGTCCACAAGGATTACAGAGTTACCGTCTGCCACCAGGTCATGCATTACGCCGGTCAGTCCCACGATATTGGAAGGATGCAGACCGATTGACGGCTCATCCAGCACATAAAGAACTCCGGTAGTACGATTGCGGACAGCACGCGCCAGCTGCATCCGCTGCCTCTCTCCCGTAGAGAGCGTAGCAGCGGAGCGGTCAAGCGTAAGATAACCTAATCCCAAATCCATTAACCGCTTTGCTGTGCCGGTAAATGCTTCGCAGATGCGTTCCGCCATCGGATGCATTGCCTCCGGCAGGCTTTCGGGAACACGCTGCACCCATGTCACAAGCTGTGCCAACGTCATGCTGCAGGCCTCGTCCAGCGAAATCCCCAACAGCTCCGGCGCACGCGCAGCTACGGAAAGACGCGTACCGTGGCAGTCGGGGCAGATATCTTCCTTCAAAAACTTTTCTACGCGCTTCATGCCCTTTTCATCTTTTACCTTAGGCAACGCATTTTCGACTGTATAAACAGCGTTGAAGTAGGTAAAATCAAGCTCAGCAAAATCGTTGGAGTTGCTTTTCTTCGGATGGTAGAGAATATGCTTCTTTTCAGCAGGACCGTGATAAACGATATCCTTCTCCTGCTCCGTCAGCTCGCGAAAAGGCACATCTATACGCACACCCATCTCCTTGCAGACATCCGTCATCAGTGACCACATCAGGCTGTTCCACGGCGCAACTGCGCCTTGCTCGATTGTAAGCGATTCATCCGGCACCAACGTGCTTAAATCTACCGTACGGACGCTGCCGGTACCGCCGCAGGTTTTGCAGGCGCCCTGCGAATTGAAGGCCAGTTCCTCGGCAGACGGCGCATAAAACTGTTCGCCGCACTCCGGGCAGGTCAGCTTCTTGCCTGCAGCAACCAAAAGCGTCGGCTCCAAATAATGTCCGTTGGGACAGCGATGGCTGGCAAGACGCGAATACATCAGACGCAAGCTGCTCAGCAGCTCCGTGCCTGTGCCGAAGGTACTGCGGATTCCCGGCACACCGGGGCGTTGGTGCAGCGCCAAGGCAGCAGGAACATACAGCACCTCATCTACGGAAGCCTTGGCAGCCTGCGTCATGCGTCGGCGCGTATATGTCGAAAGCGCCTCCAGATAGCGGCGTGAGCCTTCGGCGTACAGCACGCCAAGCGCCAGGGATGATTTGCCGGATCCGGATACACCCGCAATGCCGACAATTTTCCCCAAGGGAATATCTATATCAATATTTTTCAGATTGTGGACCTTCGCTCCACGAATAAGCATTTTATCAATCATTTTTTTGCTCCTGTATGAATTAAATTGCTTCTAAAATATACATGATATGTTTAATTTAGTCTAACACTATAACAATACAAGTGCAACTTGTGCGCAAGCTTTTTTATTCTTCAAATTTAAAGCGCGCAAAAAAGCATAATAAGCTGCATTATCACAGCTTATTATGCCTTTGTTATTTTTCTCATCTTATAAAACAGACTTCCGATTGCCTAAAAGTTTTATACGCAGGACTAGCGCTTTGCAAACAGCTTTCTCAAAGAAATTATATCCGTCGCAAAGGCATACGTCCCATCACTCTTGCGCAGAGGATAAATCTCCTCCTGCAGCCACTGATAAAACTCCCTGCTAAGCTCATCATTCAGCTGCCACTTGGCCTTTACAGCGCCATGACGCAGCGTAGCCTCCGCCACCCGGCGCAATCTTTTCCACTTCGAATAGTACGCCAGCTTCAGCTTCGTCATAAAATGCCTGCCGTCCTCGATAACAAAGCCTTCAATATGCTGACCGTTATACAGATAATCCTCCTGCATAATCGTTTTCAGCCACACCTGCAGTTCATCCCAAGATGCCAGCGTGCAGGCCTGCTCTTTAACCTCAACCTGCAGCTGCTCGCCCAAAGCAATCAGCTCCGCATACGGACGATGCGCAAAACTCAGCTCGTTTTCAATAATCTCCAGCAGTACGACCTGTGGCTTCCTGTATTCGATAATATGCGGGTCCATCTCCGGCTCAATGCACTCAAAGATAACCGAGCAATTATTAGTCTTAACAAAATTCTCCAAAAGCTGCATGCGTTCCTTAAGCTCCGCAGCCAAGGTATTTTTGAAAATCTTCGCATATAAGCCGTACATATCACCCTTAGAGGTTACAAGCAGCTTTTTCTGTGCGCTGTCATAACCGACAATGCCAAGAAAACCATTGACCTTCACATAGGCCTGCACCGGAAACTGCAGATTGTGCCTCAATGCGTTCAGCTTCGTTTCCGGGCGCTCATCAAGATTAAAAAATTTATCATAGCTGCGTGCGACAATTTTTTCTGTCCGCTTGTTGATGTACAAGCCTCTTGCCTTGCAGGTAACATCATCCCATGCCTTGTTGTAAAAAGCGTCACGGGTAAAGTTAAAGGAAGAAATTACACCGAAACTCTTCTCTTTAATCAACGGATTACCGGCAAAGTTGGCCAAAAGCTGCTGCACATTCTCAATCTTGGCATTTGCTTTGCTGTCCTTTGCGCCCTTCTTTTTATCAAGATACTCTAAAGCGTTACCGACAGTAACTACGGCAAAGCCATCCTCGCTAAGCTCCAGCGCCCGCAGCTGACCGCCCATTTCCACCGCTCCGTCCAGATTAAAGCAATGCTCGTTAACCTCCGCCGGCACACCCTCATAATTGCGGTGTCCGTGAACCTGATACTCGTTTGCAGCTGCGTGCTTGGCAAAAGACATATCAACATCCAAAGCATCCTCATACACGCCAGTGCCGTAAATCAGCTCCGCTGTCGCTACCAAGGATAAATTCTCCGGCATCCGCGCCAATCCGCCATGACTGACCAAAACCTTTTTTCCCTGATATGTATAGCAGAAGCACTGCGACAATTTCCTGTAAAAATTATACACTGCTTTCCTGCTCAGTCCTGCTTGCGCCAGCTCCGATGCCGTCTGCATGCGGAACTCCTTCGAAGCAACGCCATCTGCCAAACCGTAATCCCGCAAATTAGCTTCATGGTTACCTTCCAGCAACGTAACGTTATCTAATGCGGCAAGCTGCAACAGTAATTGCAGAACCTCGGCAT
Source organism: Phascolarctobacterium succinatutens (assembly GCF_958453765.1). GTDB lineage: Bacteria > Bacillota > Negativicutes > Acidaminococcales > Acidaminococcaceae > Phascolarctobacterium_A > Phascolarctobacterium_A succinatutens_B. Next base: position 42,956 of record NZ_CAUDZA010000015.1, read on the forward strand.
TCTCGCTGCCCCTGTCGATATAATCGCCAAGGAAAATATAGTAGTTCTGCGGATTTATTTCCTCAAGATATTCCTTCAGCGGCTTATAACAGCCATGAATATCACCGATATGAATTACCTTTTTATAGGCAGATAAATCGCGTGGCTTGTACCAAATTTTCAAAAGCTCCTCCGGTTTAATTACGGTAATACCGGACGGAACCTTATTATCCGCCAGCTGAGCATACATTCTCTCAATAACATTTTCCGGAACCTGTTTGTATTCCTCACGCAGCATATTCCTTTTCTTTGCTTCTTCCAATGTAATATCAGTAAAATCAACCACATAAATGCGATATTTATACTCATTGGCGAGCTTTTTATACGCAGTCATATCTCTGCCACGGATGTTGGTGGCATCTACGACCGTAAAGCAGCCACGCTTCATGCGCTCCTCCAGCGTCTGCAGCAAAAAAGGCCACATCTGCTTATCAAAATGCGGGCTGATGCACCATCTGCCTGCATTATCCAGCATCGGCGAAGCATATAACAGGCGTAACCCATCTGCGCTCAATGTATAAGGCTCCAGCCCCTGCTCTTTTATAAACGTGCTCTTGCCAGAGCCAGGCACACCACGCATCAATAATAAAATTCTCATATCAATCACCTTACTTAACTAATACTTTGCAGCTAAAAAACTGCCTATAAATGCCGAATATTTTTCAGCTATGGGCAATTCATAGTCTGCCTCAAAGCTCTTTCTTTTTACGGATACTACTTTTTCTGAAACCGGATTATAGCCTTGGCGAATATACTCCTTGCTGTATACACCGATGCCTCTTTTCTGCCATTGCGGTACATCGTTGTAGTTTATATTCCTTGCAAAGAGAAGCTCATTTTTGAAGGCAACACTTTTCGCCCGCAAATACTGCGTAGCCTCATTTTTCGACTGGCCTTCCTTACGTAACGTCCAATAACACCAGGAGTTCAGCGCATTGCGATTTGCGTCCTCCTGCCGCCATAAAAAATAATCCTTTACGAGTTCAATATTAGGCAAAGGCACCACTCTGCAATCAAAGCAGACCGCCTTACCAAGTGCCAAGGAAAAGTAACCGCTAGCCTCACCTGCTAATATAGTATTTATTTTGCGTACTTTGTTAGCAAAAGCGCTGTTATCGGGACTGAACAGCAAGGATATTTCATCACTTTCTGTATAACCGTACAAAACCTTGAAACCGCAATTCATAATATGCTTTGTCGTATCAACCATCAAATCACGAAAGCGTGAGTCAAAGGGTGCCTCAATTTGCATATCTCTCGCGTTAATTTAGTAAAACTGCGTCCGTCCAGCCTTGCTGCTATATACATTCCCGGAACTATATATTGATCAATGCTCTGTTCATACACTCGCATCCGTTTATCAAAATCATCAAATTTCATTATCTAAAGCTCCTTCCATTCGCGTAAAAATTTTCTTGGTACGCATTCTGTTAACCACACACCGTTTATCGAAAGGTAAAACTTATAGCCCGCTCTCGCCATATCGCCTGCAAGGACTTCGTAGATAAACGGCTCTCCATGTCTTTTGCCTACATTATGCGCTGTTTCGACATTCGCCGATAAATGCACATACAGCCTTTGCTTGGCGATAAGTCCCTGTCTGTTGATGCTCGCAACATATTTAACGCCAGTCCCGTGATATAAAAGCTCCGGCGGCACAGCCTCCCGAAGCTCCACATCAACCCTCACGGAATGCCCTTGATTTGCTCTGATTCTCTTCTTATCCTCGCTGAATGCGAAACGTTGCTTATCATCTTCAGCAACAATATGCTCCAGCATAAGCATATTAAATGCTTCAATACGATTAAAGGCAACAAGCAGCGCCTCCACCTGCGCCCAACCATGCACATCCAGCTCAATGCCGACTGCTTGCGGTTTATGTCGCAGCACCAGCGCCAAAAATCTTCCCCATTCGTTTAAGCTTTTGCTCATAGCATTTCCCCGCCTTATAAAAAAGCAGAACTCCCGAAACTATAGCCATAGTCCCCGGAGTTCTGCTTCTTCTTACGATTATAAATTTTTGCCGAAGCCTTGACCTTAGTAATCGGCTTCACATTTCCCCAGTTGCCTCGTTTGGAGGCGTTGACTATCTTTTGCTGTTTTTTCGACATTTTCTCATAGCTTACAAATCTTTCCATATGCTTATTCCTCCATTATCTGTTCTGTTTTATAAAAATAGCTTGTTGCTATGTTAATCTTAACACAGCAGCAAGCTATAATCATGGAAAAAAACATGCGCACTTAAAATTCTGCGCTGCATTGCATTTGCTCTCTTAGCTTTTTCCTGATAAGCTCCTTAAAGTCCTCCGGCTCACGAACCTTAACCGTCGGTCCGAAGCTCAGCACACGGAAAAGCATTTCGGTTTCATCGCCCTTATCATACCTCACTGTTAAAAGGTAATGCGACTCGTCAAGCTTTTCCGTTTCCTTCGCCAGGTCGGAAAAATGCATCAATGCGCGCACCATCGTACTGCGTTCATCCTCAATTTCCAGAACAAGAGTCTGCTTGGAAAGCTCTCCCTTCTTCAAGTTTTTTATATGCTCAACTGCCTCTCCCGCTTCTACGGATATTATTCTGCCTAAATTCAGCGTCACCTGCTTACGCTCGGCTATTGCCTGCAGGCGAAACTTATCGTCCTTGGCCGAATATTCCAAAGACACCGGCACCAAATCCGTCCAGACAATAATCGTTCCCTTATTGCTCCGGTACGAAGCATTCAGATAACGCTTTTCCCGCACGGCATGAAGAATTTCCCGGAAGTTTGCTCTATATTTAGGATTGGTATAAGCATCGCCATCCACAAAGCGGTCGAAAAAGACAAACTGCTCAGGCCTGTACAAAGGCTCTACAGACTGCAAAGCAGCCTGCTGCCTCGCAATCTCCTCATCAGAAAAGAATAAGCTGATTTTTTCATCAAGGAGCAAGGTTTTCAGCCATCTTTTCTGCAGAGCAGTCAAAGGCATCGTCGGCTTATTTTTCAGCGGTGTCCCAAGTTCCGGCGTCAGCAGTTTCCATGTACCGTCAGCAAGTGCAGGCAAAAGCTGCAGCATGCTGTCACCATAAGCACCCTCGCTGACAAGCTGTTGCATGCTTGCTGCAGACAGTTTTCCGTCAAGCGCTTGTGTCAGCACCTTCGCCACAACATTATAATATGTTCCGTAAACCTCGCTGAACACTGTGCTCATCTACGCTTCACCTGCTTTCTTCACGCCATACATGGCGTACACCTCTGCCAAATCCTGCCAAAACTTTTCTTCCACAGCCTTATTGCTGCAGTAAAAGCTTTCAATACGACCGATAAAGGTACGCAGCCAGGGCAGCATTTCGCCTGCATCATGCACATCGGCAATAAAACGATAATGCTCGGCATCTGTTTTTTCCACTCGTCCGCAGCGCTTTTCCCGCTCCAGACATTGCAGAATATACGGCTCGTCACTGCTGATGCGCACGACAAGCTCTACATGCTCCAAGGCATCAGCATCGGCAGGCCCTCTGTTCATAGATACTCCCCACAAATGCTGTTCCATCTGCTCAGCCATGGCGCAAAACTTGTCGTAATCGTGCACAGGCTTCGCTTCCAGAACACGTTCCAGATTATCCAGACGGCAGAAAATAATCCTATGTGCCTTAAAGAACCAGCACATCACATAACGCCGGCCGCTTTGCGTGCTTACATAAATCTTCAGCGGCAGCACGCGAAAAGAAATGTTCTTGCCTCTGGAAGAACAGCTTTCAATACGCACGCACTGCCTGCGCTCCATTGCCGCCAGTAAATCAAGCAGCACATCACTCTCCAAAGCATGCAGCAGATAATGATGCTTATAGGAAAATACACTGCTGCCCGTAGCAAGCTTATCCTCTATAAAGCTGCCTACAACACCTATCTGATTAGTTTCGGCAAAAAAGCTCACGGCCTCACGCCAAGCATCTAAATCGACCTCATCCTTGCTGCGCTCATAATATAACTCCCGCCCGCACTTTTCATTTTCTATTAAACCAAGCTCTGCATATTCTGCCAATTTCTTGCGCACAGTGGAAATATCCAGCGCCACTGGTTCGTCAAAACAAGATAAATACGCTGCATCCAGCCTTTCCATAAGCTGACGCAGAGTAAATTTTTCACCAGGCTGCAAAATATCCAGCAGGAAAAAATGCAGCATGATATCATTAGCCGTAAAGCTCTTGGCTTTTAATGCTTTATAAAAAGGATTATGCCGGATTTTTCTGCTGTCTACGGAAATAAAGCAGTTCTTACCGCCGGCATTCTGGCGGAAATACATATACTCACCCAGCCAGCTTTCAATGCGTCTGCGCTCGTTGTCATAGCTACGAGCGCTTTTATCCGCAAAATCAGCTCTGCTCTTAAAGCCAAAGACATAAAAATCACGCATCAGCTGCCGTATATTATCAAAGTTTTTTATTAACTCATTAAAAGCCACGGCCAGCACCCTCCTTCCGCAGCAATTCCGCTAAACAGTATTTCCAAAAATACGCTGATAATTCAGTGTTGCTTTTTTACTTAAGCACTGATTTATCCTTAGTATATCACACACCAACGACAGATTTTGTCTATGTCAAATAAGTGAATACACTCTAAAATAAAAAAGTAAATACGTTTTTTTCTGCATTACAAGCAACAAGAAAAGCGCAGCTATCAGCATACTTTATGCATGTATAACAGCTACGCTTTTTTTGCCATTGATAAAAACTTACGCACTTGCGAGCTTAAAGCTTATGTGCGGATTTTGCCGAAAGCCTCAGCCCTCATCCTTGATATTTTCTATTTCGTCCTGCACATCATTACGCCGCTCTTCCAAATCGTCATAGCTTTCACCGTTAGCCTGTCTTTCTGCTATTTCATCCTCTATATCGGACTTTTCTTCTTCAAGATTCAACAGCTCTTCTCTCGAAGCATACGCATAATTATCTTGAGAAAAAATAAACGGCAAGACAGCAAACAACGACATACTCAGCAGCGCTTTAGCTATAATACTTTTTATTTTCATAATTGCACCCTCACGATAAATTATCCTCAAAGCGTTTTGCAAAATTCAGCTAACATGTAAGTTATTATTTACCACTCCAAGGTCAAGCCAACCCCGACCTCCTCAATGATATAAACTGCTTTTTATTTTCGTCAACTTCTAGAATTTTCATACAACTTGTTACCCCATCAATTGCCATCTGCTTTATTTCATCAAACTGGAATTTTCAAATTAGTCTTTGCAAATAACCTTTGAACCTTCACCATCA
>NZ_CAUDZA010000016.1:0-45542 GCF_958453765.1 Phascolarctobacterium succinatutens
TATCTACCTCGTTGTTGGCAGTTACGTTCTGCATTGTTACGCTGCCACTCTTAGAATTAAGAGCTGCCTTGCCAGTTTCTGCAGTAACGTCGCCGTTGGTTGCAATATTCCCGTTAGCGTTTGCAATTACGTTGTTAAGCGCATTCACTATGCTATTCGTTGTAATGCGTCCGCCTGCATCCAGAGTAATGTCACCATTGTTAGAGGTGAGATTTCCGTCTGCCGTAATATCTTGCGCTGCATTGATATCTACTGCATTCTTGGCAGTTACATTACCGATGGTTACAACAGAACCCTTCTTAGAATTAATGCTTATATTATCAGATGCATTCAAATCAGCGCCACTAGCCGTAGTAATATCACCATCTGCCTTAACAGTAATATTACCGTTATGCGCATCATTGTACTTAGAAGTATTGATGGCTGAGTTAATGGTTATCTTGCCGGTATTTGCCTGGTAGTTCTCTATCAGCACATCACCCTTGATATTAGAATCAGCAACAGTAACCAACAGATTATCCATCGTACCGTTAAACCTGGTTACGCCATCTACTACCAGTATACTGCCTGCATCCTTACCTTTAATGCTCAGATTCTTCACATTGTTCTGCTGGCTGAGCAGTTGCTGCATCTTGCCAGATTCAACAATAAGATTATCTACAGTAATACCCGTAGCTGCTGCATCCTGCATCACGGTACCAGCAGCATCCAATTTCAGGTTGTTATTTGCACCATTAACCGTAATGCCACTGCTACCAAGAGAAATATTGGCATTAGTAGAAGTAATTACGCTATCAGCGCCAAATACCAGCGTGCTGCTGTTAAGGTTTACGTTGTTGTCTGCAGTAATGTTGCCTGCGCCGCCAGCAGTAATGCTACCAGTTGTTACGTTCACATCTTTACCTGCGTTGATATTGCTTGCACCGCTTGCAGTAACAGTACCTGCGTTCAGGTTAACGTCATTGCCTGCAGTAATGTTGCCTGCACCATCAGCAGTAATGCTACCGGTTGTTACGTTCACATCTTTACCTGCGTTAATATTGCTTGCGCCACCTGCTTTAACAGTACCCGCGTTCAGGTTAACGTCTCCGCCTGCAGTGATGTTGCCTGCGCCGCTAGATGTAATGCTACCGGTTGTTACGTTTACATCTTTACCTGCAGTGATATTGCTTGCGCCGCCTGCGGTAACAGTACCTGCGTTCAGGTTAACGTTTTTACCATTAACATTTACATCGCCACCTGCATTGATGCTGCCGCTAGTTTCACCGTTATCGAAGTTAACATTGCCCTTCAGATTGAGCTTAGCATTTCCTTTAGCAGTAATGCTGTCAACTACCAGGCCTGCATCCTTCGTGCCTGCGCCCTGCAGGTAAACAGAACCATTATCTGCTTTAGCGTTAATCACAGCGCTATTTTCCAGAATACGGATACCGTCATCAGCTTTGCCGATATTGCCGTTGGCTGCCTGCAGGTTAATGCTGTTGGCGTTCAGATAACCGGTATTCTTGCCTGCTTCCGTAGTCATCTGCATACCATTATCTGCCTTGAGCACCAGCGTACCTGTTGCTGCATTCTGAATTGTCAGCACCTGCGCCGGCTTGTTGCCTACAGCCGTCTGATGCAGATATACACCGTAACCGGTATCGGTATTAGCTTCCAAATTACCGCTGATATTAGTCTTGATGAAGGCATCCTTGCTGCCTACATTGCCCTTGCCGCCCTGGATAATAAGGTTATTGGCAACAATGCTGCCGTTGTTCATGCGAACGCCCTTATCGCTGAGCAGCTTAACATCCTGCGTCGTGTTAATCGTACCGGAAATATCCAGCATCGTATCCTTAACGCCTGCCAGATAAACATTACCAGTATTTTCAGTTTTACTGGTGTTGGCCTGCAGATTCAGCTTGCCGCCATCTGCCAGCTTTACAGTAATCTGACGCTGCTGACGAACCTCAATTCTGCTGTCAGCATCATTCCAGGTAAGGTCACCGGCCTTAGCCTGTGCCAAAAGCTTAAGATTATCCAAATTGCCCATATCCTTGTAGGCAATGTTGGTTGCTTCGCCGTCGATACCGATGTTCTTGCCTGCGCTCAGGCTGATGTTCTTGCCCTGAACGTTGGCATTATCTACCGTCAGTACCTGGCCGGGTTTTGCATTCAGCACGCTGTCCTGAATAGCGTATAGCAGCTCATTTTTACTCCAACCATAGGCAGTGCTGTTATCAACCTCAGCGTACATCTTAGCCCAGTCCTTAACGTCCTGGCTATAGTTTTTGTCTTCGAAGGCTGCTTCGCCATTAGTTTTGTAAGCTTCTGCCAATGCCTTGTATTCTGCCAAAGCTGCATTCTGCGCGTCTTCAGTATATTTCTTATCTGCCATAGCCAGCTGCTTTGCCCTGTTTTCCAGTGCCTGCACACGCTCACTCTTGGCTGCCGCTGCAGATGTTGCGCTTTCTTCTGCCTTGTCATTACTGTTAATCAGTCCCAGCTCCTGCCACTTTTGCAGCTTGCTTTCGCTGTCGGACAAGGTGCTGTCGCCTACTACGTCGATAAAGCTGCCGCTGGTTGTGAGGCTTACATCACCATTCTTGCTGGCAATATGACCGATACGCATATCACCATTGCTGTTGGTCAGTATAATATCGCCATAAGCATTGGCATTTACGCTTGCAGACATGGTATCACTGCTGGTCAGCGTCTGACCGGGAGCAATCGCTGCGTTGATTGCACCAAGAGTGGTGAAATCAATGCGGTTGCCGTTCAAAACAGTGCCATCTGCTGTAGTAATGTCACCTGCTGCGTTGATTACCAGGTTGCCGTTTAAAGCTCCCTTATTGCCGCCGACAAATTGCAGCTTGCCGCGGTCGGAATTAATGCTTACGTCACCAGTCGTTGCTTCAATATTCAGCTTCGCCATGTTGCCCAACGCACTGTGATTGATGCTGATACCTTTGGCTGCTTTAGCAGTCAGGTCATCCGCGTCAACGCGTGCACTGCCAACAGAGCTAATAGCGCCACCAATGCTGTTTAAGGTAACCTTGCCGATTGCGCTGCCGTCAGCCTTAGTTGCATTGCTGATGTTGCCTGCAAGATACATATCCTTGGCGCTGGAAACGCTGATGTCACCGCTGCCGCCGGTCATGAAGCCAACGTTAATCGGCTTATCGCCCTTAATTGTATAGGTACTGCTGGTGGAATGCATCTGGGTTTCAGTCCAGGTGTAGGTGCAATTGCCATAGCCGAAGATTTTGCCTGATAAACCGGAATATTTCTTGTTTTCGACAACAGGAGTGTAAGTTGTTGCATTAGGATCATTATATTCCTTAGTCGTTACACCATATTCCTTGGCATTATTGTTCACCTTGATAACAGTACCTTGACCAAGCGGATCGGCGCCAGTGATACTGGTGGAAGAAACCTCCGTCTTACCATTCTTAACCTCTTCATTCTCGACAAAGTCCTTGGTAGTGCCGTATTTAATCAGACCCCAGAAAACGAAGTCCTTCTTATACTGCCACTTGACAATCTTCTTGTCGCCGGAGGTACCGCCAGTCCAGTTGATTGTCATGCCTTTAGCCGGTGCATAAGTAGTAGTAGCACCATTAACCTGCGTTGTGCTGCTAGAAATCACGTTACCTTTATTATTAAGCTTGGTTGTTTTAACGGACATCTTCTGCCCATCAGTAGTGTACTCAGTCAAGGTATTCTTCTGCGTATCCTTAATGCTGATGAAACCGGTGATATCCTTATTAGTGATTTTGTTCACCCGCAAATTGCGGTCTGCATTCGTAGTATCAATCGCAATATTGGCAGTACCGTCCATTGCCAGCAGCTTGCCGCTGCCAGTGCTCGACAGTGCGCCGGTAATATAAATCTTACCGCCGTTAGGCTCAATTGCTTCCGTCAGCAGCTCCTTAGTTGCGGGGTTATAGTAAACCTTAACAGTATAGTCATAAGCGCCAGTTTTTGAGTTATAAACTGCGCCGGCCTTTGTGCTTACGCAATACTTCTCGTTGGACATAACATACTGATCTGTAAGCGCAGTCTTATTAAGAGCGTAGGCCTTATCCAGGTTACTGATTTTTTTATTAGATTTTTTATCAAGCGTAACCTTGAATTCCTTGTATCCGCTCTGTACCAGGCCATCCAGGTTAACATTCAGGCCGCTGACATAAACGTTGTTGCCTGCAACAATACCGCTGGATTTGTTAACGCGGTAATTCTCGATCTGCTTAACCTCATCATCACTAAGCCCAAGCTCGGTCTTATGCTCAATCAAAGCTTTCTTATAATCATCGTAGCTGCTGATATTGCTCAGCCAATCAATCGTAGTCTTGCCAGCAATAGCCTGTTGGGAAACATAGCTTTGAATCTTTTTGGCAATAGCATTGCTGAACTGGTACTTGGTTACCGGGTCGCCGCCGATAAGCAACAGGCCCTTGCTGTTCTGCGTTACCGAGCCCTTGTCAGCCTTCAGCTCGATGTTACGCGCGCTGATATTGGCATTGCCGTCTACGTTGATATTGTAATTGCTGTTTTGGATTAAAACGTCACCGGCGCTGTTCTGCACAGTACCAAAGATACCGATATCAGGCTTAGTCAGTCCGTTGGTAGATGTGCCAGTGCTCTTGACAGTAATCTTCGGATCAGCGTTAGTGCCTGCAGCAGTATTCATTGTACCATTGAAGCCAGCAACACTCTTTACCTCGGCATCGTTGTAGCGGATTACGCCACCCTTATCCTTAATAGCCAGGTTGTTAATCTTCAGGTACAGGTCACTGCTGTTATTAATCGTCAGGTTATTGGCACCCTGCGCCGTCAGGTTGCCGCTGCCCTGCAGCTTATCGGCTTCGATGTTGATGTTGCCACCAGAAACAACGATATCCTTAACATCAACTGCCGGCAAAGAAATCTTATCGAAAATACTCTTGTAGGTTTTGCCACCTTCTACTCTGGTCTTGACAAAGCCATTCTCCTCCATCTGGGTGAGGATGCGCTCTCTTTCACTGTTCAAAATATTATATTCGCCAGAATCAGAAGCATATTGTCCTAAGAGATCATTAATTTCCTGCAAACGGGCATAAAGACCATTTTTCAGATCAACCACATCTGCAACAACATTCTGCTTGGTATTGAACCAATCCTGACCTGCACCAGTTTCAACCTTGATGCCGCTGAAGTCTATGCTGCCGTCTTTAACAACCTTACCATCCTTATATTGCGGCTGTATAACGTTAGTGCTGCCACTTATAGTAAGCTCCAGATTATTATGGATGCCTGCGCGTACCCTTTTACCGCTGGCAATATCCACATAATTGGCAACTGTTTCGCCCGGAGTTACCTCGCCCAAGGCGGTGGAGGTAACAGAACCGCTACCGCTCGTGCCCTTATAGAAGTTGTATTCGCGGGCGGAGGTCGATACGGTGGTCATACCCTTGCCAGCCTTGAAGTTGACGTGACGTACACTGTCGATATCGCCGTTGATGCTTACCTGATTTTCCTGCGTCATCGTGTTCTTGGCTTTCGGAGCAGTAGCCAGAGGAACTGCCGTCTTGTTATATGCATCCGCCAGCACGTTGTAGGTCAGCGAAGAGGTGATGCCGTCCAGGTTTGCACCTGCGTAAATATTTACATCATTGGTACTGAGTATCTTACCATTAGTAACGGTAATCTTGTTGCTGCGGTTCAGAGTGTTATCTGTTTTGGCAGAAGCTGCACCCACAGCACCGCCCTGGGTATCAGCAGTAGTATCGAAGGTTGCAGTGGTTTCATCGGTTGCCGCAAGGGTGATATCCTGATCAGCCTTCGCCGTCGACAGATTACTGCCAGTAACATTGATGCTGTTGTTATAGGTGATAACATTCTTGCTTGCTGCGATAGTAACAGGAACAACGCCGGCAGATTTAAGCGTATTACTGTAATTCATCTTGCCGTCGGTATAAGCAAGCGCCTCAATAGAGCCTGCGCTGCCGGTACCGTTCAATGTTGCATTGTTGATGTTTACGCCAGCAGTGTATGTCAGATCATTGTCCATATCATTAACGTTGACACTGCCGCCGCCATAACCGCTGCCCTTCAGGTCAACGTCATGGTTCAGCGTGTTGTTGGCAATGTAGGACTGCTTGCCACTGGTTGTAATATCGCCTGTTACGTTGATATTAGCGTTATGCGCAACCTTGTTTTTAATTTCTGTGCCGCTGGCACCGACAACAGCCGCCGTCAGGGAGTCCGCCAGAATATCCAGCTTATCCGCATTGTTAGCAGCAACCTTTAGGGAGCCTACACCCTGCCATTTGCCGCTCACATCAGCAGTAGTATTGGTAATAATCTCATTCTGCGACCTTGCAGCAACAGGGTTGAAGCCTACAATACCGCCGCCATAGCCATTGGCATCATTGTTTACTGCACTGTAGCCGGAGCTGCTGATGTTTACAGAGCCCAGGCTGTTGTATACATTCTCTTTAACGCCCGCTGCCTTTACGCTGGTCGTCAGGTTCGTCTTGGTATCAGACCAGTTGCTGCCGCTGGCAATATAACCGCCCACTGTTACACCCAGGGTATCTGCCGAAATAACCGAAGCATTATCAGCCTTGAGCTTCAAAGCGTTGACATTATACTGCTCTTTGCCCACATCAACGTTAACTGTCATATCATTTTCTGCATAAGCAGTGTTGAAGCCTGCAGCGTATTGTCCGGAGGCAGTAGCGCCGATTGTCTTGGCGCTTACATTATCTACAACATATTCGTTATCGTTCTTGTCCTTGGCAGTCTGAGTTGTTACGTTTGCCGTAATCTCTACGTTATCGGCTGCAAAGCTACTGCCGTCCGCAATTTTTGCTTCTACCGTACCGCTGGCCTTAGCCTTGGATACTGCCACGCCTGCTACCGCCAGCAGACCGCCGGTATAAGCCTGTGCCTCTGCGCGTACTGCAGGCTTATTTGTTGCATTCAGGCTTACGCTGTTACCCAAGAAGCCGGAAGCACCGGTTATATTAACCTTGCTGCTGCCTGCATCCGCAGCGAGTGCAACAATGCCCTGCGCCGCAGCAATGCCAACCATGCCACCATAGGTTTCGGCGGTGATGCTGTTGGCTTTGACAGAAGCAACGTCAACCTTGCCGATATTATAATATCCATTACCGTAACTGTACTCTTTGCCGGCAATCAACTTGCTGCCGCCAATAGTTACAGTATTATCGCTATTATTTGTAGCATTAGTTACCAGCACACCGCCAGCCACAGCGCCCGCAGTTGCGCCGATGGTACGTACTGCTGCACTGCTGGTATCCTCTGCCTTAACTGTCAGCGTACCTCTGGAGCTGGCATCGCCTGTAGCCTGAACCGTACTGCTGTTAATAGTAATAGCATTAGCGCCATGCAGACTGTTCTGCGCGTAGGCAGCACTGCCTGCGAAAGCAGCGCCTGCTGCTACCTGATAAGCATCAATCTTGGATGTGCCGTCCTGCGCACTGCCAAGCGTTACATTCTTGCCGCTAAGCTTGCTGTTATTGTTGATGGTTACGCCGGTCTTGCGTTCTACATCCAGCACTGCAACAGAAGCGGCAATGCCATTGCCTGCAATACCTGCTGCCACCTGCGCCGATATCAGCTTGGCGTCAACAGTACGCTTAGCATTAACCTTCGTATCGCCTGTTGCCTGCAGCGTAGAATTGCTTACCTTCGCCTGCACGCCAGCAGCCTTGCTGCTACCCTTGCTGGCAGTAGTACCGGGGCCTGCACTCAGCTTCTGGCCGTTGCTGTCGGTATATTTATCAAAGGTCATACCTGCAGCGTTAGAACTGCTCTTGCCGTCTTTATCAGTAACAGTGCCAACAGTTCCCTGTCCTGCAATTGCAGCATTCGCTTTATCGAGAATATCTTTCGTATTAAAGGTTGCCTTTTTATCACTATCCGTAGTTTCGCTGTCGCCATACTGGTCTGCAGCTGCTGCGCCAATCGTGGTTACGCTGACGTTCGCACTGTAGCCATGTCCGCCGAGAGCAGCGTTTTCCACCACCTGCTTAACGTCCAGCTTTTCAGTTGCTGCTACGTCGATAGCACCGGCAGTAATCTTGCTGCCGCTGATTTCGGTGATAACGCCTGTGTCAATCGTGTTCACGCCTACGCCAACGGCAACGCCTGCAGCGCCAACAGCATCTGCACCGTTAACAAAGCTTGTCTTCACTCTGTTATCTGCCTTCGCTGCGAAGGTGCCTTGTTGTGCTTGCAGGTTGCTGTTATCCTTCACCAGCGTGGAAACAGTATTGTCCAGATTATTTACAGCAACGTTCAGGCCACCTGCAACCATGCTGGCAGCTACGCCAAAGACTGCCGTTGTCACGTCAGTCTTGTTGGCAGCGTTGACAGTAATATCACCTGTTTCAGCCTTTACATTGCTGCCGCTCAGCTCAGCAACAGTCTTGCTGTCATCGTCTACTACGCCAATGCCTGCGCCACCGGCAGCGCTCACGAGCGCGCCGGAAGCTGCGGCAGCAGCGCTGCGCAACGTAATATCGTTAACGTGGTCAGCAGTAATTGCCAAACCATTATTCGTACCCTGGATATTCTTAACTGCAGCAGTAGTTTCTGCGTCCAGCTTAGCAACCGAAACGGTGCCTGCGCCGGCTCCGGCGCCATAAGCGCCGCCGGCTGCGGCAATACCGTAGGAGTTTGTCGACATTTTCGCCTTATTCAAGGCAGCGACGTCAATGCTATTGCCGTTGACAAGCTTCTTCGCACTGCCACCGTCAATCATTGCCGTTACATTTCTGCTGACAACGCCGGTATCAGATGCCAGACCGAAGCCTGCACCACCATCAGCGCCACCGCCTACACCCAGCGAACCTACATGGCTTTCGCTCTTGGTAGCATCGTTTGCTGCTACATAAACGTCTGCCTTGCTGCGGTCGGTCAATGCTGCATTAATGCTGCTATCCGTTACCTTGGCATTGGTTGCGCCCAAAATACGGTTAACAGTAACCGTACCTGCTACGCCCACGCCAACGTCCGCACTTACTGCCACACCGCCGCTGATTGCTACATTCGTCAGCTTGTGCTCCGCATCAGCCGCAATAATAACGCCTTTGCGAGTTTTATCGCTGACTACATTATCATTATCCTTATTGCGTTCGTTAACAGCCACACCTGCATCATTGCCTGCTGCCGTCAGCTCTGCATTATTAACTATGCTTTCAGTAGTACCGCTGATTTCATTGTAGGCTACGCCCATGCCAACGCCGGCCTGACCGCCTGCAGCCACACCAAAGGCACCTGCAAAATTCTGCAGGGTATCCTTGCTCTTGGCAATTACGGCCAGTGTGCCGTCTGCATTAATCTTGGCACCGTCAATCGCAGCCTTGGTATCGTTCGCCAACAGGTTTACGCCGATATTACCGGCAATACCTGCAGTTTTGGCAACACCGCCAGCTACGCCGACAGAAAGAATGCTGCTGTCAGATTTAGCTTCAGCTGTGAAGCCCTTAACCTTGTATTCACCATTGGTAACATTAGTATTGGTATCAGCATCGAGCTGGTTAACCGCAATACCTGCACCAATCGCAGCGTCTTTAGCACCAGCAGCAACAACGGCAACGGTAGTAATCTTACCCTTGCTGTCAGCAGTAGCCTGCACAGTCGCTGCATTATTCTTATCCTTATTGATATTGGTATTAACAAGCTCTGTATCGGTATCCTTCTTGATCATAGCAGCAGAGCCTGCGCCACTGAAGGCCACATTACCGGTAGTAATGGAGGTACCTACGGAAATAGTCGTCAGCGTAGATTCATCTACGGCATTGACGCTAATCTTGCCATCTTCAGTAGTGGTAATATCAGCATTATTGATAGCAGCCTTGTTGGTTTGCTTTTTCTCGCCAGCGCTGCCGGTGATATTGCCGATTTCGTTATAAGCTACGCTGCCGCCAGCCGCAAATTTAGCATTGCTGCCTGCGCTGACGCTTACCGCACCCACTACTGCCAGCTGGTTGCTGTCATCCGAGGACTTCACTGCCACCTTACTCATATTATTGAGCTTCGTACGTCCACCATCAGTTTTCGCATTTTCGCCGTCATATTTGTCAATAACAGCTTCTACATCATTACGACCGCGGTTAACAACAACCACGCCATTCAAAGCATTGGCCGTACCTGCGGTAACTGCTGCGCCGACGCTGTACACGTTACCCTTGTTGGCTGCATCTACAGTAAGAATACTGCTAGCATCATCATTCGCGCCGCTGATTTCGCTGCCCTTGACATACGCACCTGTGGTATTGTTCAGGGAATTGTAGGCAACTGCCAAACCTGCGCCCACCTTAGATTTGGAACCGGCAGTAACACCAATCTGTCCTGCAACATTCACTGCCAAAGCACCGCTTTCGGCCTTTACATCAGTTTTAGGCGTAACAAGTGTGCTGTTTTCAACAGCTGCCGTAATATCGTTGTTCAGCGACTGCCAGTTAGCACTGCCGCCTACGCCGAAGCTGCCTGCAGTTCCGGCAACACCGGCCGCAAAGCCTGCCAGTACAGTATGGCTTGCCGCATTAACGTTCGTGCCGACCAAATCATCACCGCTGCCTTTGCCGGTAGTCGTAATATTGCTGTCCTTAATCTTAGCATTATAATCATTGTCAATATCGCTGACAGTTACAGATGCAGCTGCGCTGCCGCCGTCGTTACCGGTGGTAACGCCTACGCTTACCGCGCCTGTAACAATCACATTGCCGCCGCGGGTAATATCAACATTGGTAGGCTTATCGCTGTCGCCGCTTTCATCTGCTGCTTCCTTAACCTGCGCCAGGTAGGCAGAGCCATCAGCATCGAGGCCGCGTTTTTTGAGATACTCAGCCTGCGTATTAGCAGATTCCGCTGTATCATAGGCTGCAACATTCAGGCTTTCGCCGGTCAGTGTTACGCCCTCAACCGTTGCATTGGCATAGTTATCCAATTTATTGTAGGCGGAATTTCCGGAGAAAGCATAGGAGGTCTTAGCGCCGCCTGCTACACTCACGTTGGCAGCTACGCCAACCTGCGTCATATTGGTAGTCGCTTTGACATCAGCAGTAGTAATCTTGTCGTAGGTGCCACCTAAAATGGCCGCCTGTACGTCATTCTTCAGCGAACCGTAGGCCACAGTCGCACCGCCGACAAAAGCGTTATCACCACCAATAGAAAGGCTGGTGTTCACGCCGCCGGTTATCTGGATATCGTTATCAAAAGCTGTATTGGTAATAGAGGTTGCACGCTTGTCTTCACCGCTGACAGTATCGGTGTTCACCTTATTATTCTGCAGCAGTGCATAAGCAGTATTATCTGCAATATTTACCGACGCATTGACAGTAGCAGCAATATTAGTGCCGCCATTGCCGCCGGAATTCTTCGCCAGCGCCAGGCCCAGGCCTGCAGCTGCCAGCGAGCCGGATTTTTGCGCATTGTTGATAATCGCAGCAGCGTTTTCAATTTCGCTGTTGCTGATTACCGCCAAGGTCTGCGAATCAATATCATTTACAGCAACAGTACCGCCAAAGGCTGCATTATGGCTGTTCGCATTATTGTCCTTAGTCAGCTTCTTCCAGGAGATGCCTGCAGCACCACCGGCAGCCACCATCATAGCAGTGTCCTTGGCAGTTACAGTGATAGTTTTACCGTTAGTAGCATCCTTGGCAATGTTGATTTTAACATTGTCCACAAGCGCACCGGTATCGCCATCCAGCAGATTAATTGCTGCGCTGCCTGCACCGGCAATAGTTACGGAGGACTGCTGCCCGGACGGAGTAGCTTTAGGTGTCTGGTCAGTAGGCAGTACCTTCTGCGCTTCGGTCTGACGGTCCATCAGGCCGTTAATTTTGCCTGCTACCTTATGATCAAGTGCATGGAGCTTATTTGTAAGAGCATTAGTCTTGTTGCTTACGAAATTACCCAGCTTGTCAAAAATACCAACTTCACCACTGTCATCAGCAGTAGACACGCCACCGGCAACAGCTACGTTGATAATTCTGCCGCCGGTTTCAGCATTAACCTTAAACGAGCCTGCATTGATAGAGCCTTTAGTATCAGCGGCCGTCTTGGAGCCGAAGAAATCTGCCTGCTCGGTATAATTCTTGCCATCATCTGTGCCCTGACGCAGACCGGAAGCATTCTGCACCAGCTGCTGCAGAGTTGCACGTTTTTCGGCAGCAGTATTCGCCAGCTTTTCGGCTTCCTTGCTGCGGTCCGCATTTGCGTCCTCGCCCAGTTTATCACCGCTATCGCTGCCGCTTTCGCCCTGCTCAGTTGTAGCCTGCGGAGGAGCAGTATAGCCATTATCACCAATTGCCGCATAGGTATAGCGGTCAAAATTGGTAATCGTTGCTGCCACACCGATGCCTGCAGTTTCGCCCATAGCCACAGCACCGGCTGCGCTATAAACATTAGTATCATTCTTAGCATTGAGGTTGACTGCGCCAGTGCCTGCGTTGATAACAGCTTCGTCATCTACGGAAACAAGGCTATTGCTTGCACCCTCAAGGTATCCCACCATGCCGCTGACGCCGCTGGTTGCGCCTTTACCTGCAGCAAGCGACAGCTGAATATGGTCAATTTTATTTTCTGTGCCTATATCTATAGAACCTGCAGTCAGCTTAGCTCCCTGTGCTACCGCAACAAGGCTGTTGGCATCAGCCAGGCCAACGGCAAAGGTTCCGCCAGCTGCGTTTTTACCACCGCCATTAAGGCCGAGCTTACCTGCCAGCGATACATCAAACTGCTTCGATGCAGCCTTCATTGCCAGCTTGTCCGTTGCAGTAATGTTAGCGTTCTTGCCGATTAATACGCGTGCATTATTGCTAATATCCGTTGCTACTGCACTGCCTGCCAGCGCAATTGTAGCAGGCTTCTCGTTTTCGCCCGGGCCATTTTTACCACCGTTAGCACTGCCAGCCGAAAAGTTGAGATAGCTGTTGGGATTAGCAAAGGCTGCAGCCGCACTCACTACGTTAAGCGGACCTACAGCAATATCCGTTGCTTCATTGCCCAGTGCACTGGTCAAAGCACTGCAGGCATTAGTGAAATCTTTATACTTTTGCCCACTGAACAGATCCATAAAATCTACCTGTTCATCTCCGTTGGAAGAGAAGCAGTTATCCTTAGCGTATGTGAAGAATGCTTCTGCCGCTTTTTCAAGAGCATCTGCCTTAGCATTAATATCATCATGGTTAGTGCCTGTGTAGGCAGCCTTAACCTTGGCGCAGGCATCCTTAACCTCCTGCACCATGCGATTGATACGATTATATTCAAAGCTGCTGTTGGCCGCAATATTTACCTTGCCACCGGTAAGCGTAACGTTAGTAGCATGTGCTTCCTCGCCGCCGGCAACTGTCACGGTTGCAGTATTATCCAGCTTGCTGTAAAGCACGGACGCATTAACAAGTGCTTTATTACTAGTATCCTTGTCAT
Source organism: Phascolarctobacterium succinatutens (assembly GCF_958453765.1). Taxonomy (GTDB): domain Bacteria; phylum Bacillota; class Negativicutes; order Acidaminococcales; family Acidaminococcaceae; genus Phascolarctobacterium_A; species Phascolarctobacterium_A succinatutens_B. Next base: position 13,432 of record NZ_CAUDZA010000016.1, read on the forward strand.
AGTTATTGCTCTTGCCGGTAATTTGTATCTGGGTATCCTGAATAACGCTTTTGGCAGTAATATCAAGATCATTTTTGGCAGTGAGCGCAACACCTTGCCCAATTTTAACATCAGCAGTATTGCTTTCCACTGCAACGCCCACGCTGACGCCGGTGCTCATGAAATCTGCCAGCTTATCCCAGGGCTTAGGCTCCGTCGGCGTAGAAGGAGTAGATGGTGCGTTAAGCTTATCCTTCAGCTTTTGCGGCGTGTACTTGGCGTTAGCCAACCAGTTTTTAATACCGCCCAAAGCTTTATCCTTAGCTCCGCCTTCGCCGATAAGTGTGTCAAGAGTCTGAGAGCCCTTAATATTGGTAACAAGCTTCTTCATAAATGCCGAAGAGCCCATAGCGTTGTTGGCAATGACAGTATTATCCGTCAAAACATTCTCTGCATTAACAGACAGGCTTCCCTCTTTACTGCTTACGTTGCCATTAATGTTGACATCTGCCTTGCTGTCATAATCGGTTACGTTGATAGCGGTAGCGACTACGGCCTTTTCACCCGTGCTTACCTCTGCCTTGGTAATCACACTGTTCACAGATTTCGCTTCAATATTAACGTCCTTTTGCAGCTCAGTCATCTGCGCAGTCTTACCAATGGTAACACTGCTCTTGTTGTCACCCGTAGTGATATTCAAAGCTACATCACCCAAATTGGGATTTTCAGAAACATCCATAGTGGTGGCCTTGGCTTCGCTGTTCACCTTGCTGTCGGCCAAGGCAGTAACAGACGCGCCGCCCTTAGATTTAAGGGTGCCGTCTATATTTACTGCTGCCTCATTATTTGTTTTGCTGTAGGTTACGGCAGCCGCCGGGATGATATTGGTGCCTGCCACGTTCATAACCTTCAGTAAAGCAGTGCTGGCACCTGCGCCAGCTTCCACGCTGCTGTTCGCCTGGATATTCAGCGCTGGCTTTACAACCTTGCCCTCGCTGCCAACAGTATCACTGCCGGTGGCGTTGATAACAGCGTCCTGACCTACATTGACCTCAGCCTTGCTGTTCAAAACTGCATAGGAAGCATCAAGATTTGCTGTGAGTGCGCCCACGATATTAGAAGTAATGTTGCTGGCGTTCAGCACACTGCTTTCCGCGCTCACATAACGGTTCACTGCATCGGCAGTAATATCAACCTGCTTTGCTTCAACCTTGCCATCAACATTGACTGTGGCATTAGTAGTAACAATCTGCCCATAAAGATGGGAATTGGTAGTAGTGGAGGGACTATAATTTTCTTTATATTGGTCGGATTCTTCAACTACAACATTATTCAATGCCTTCGCGCTCAGCTTGGCATTGCCTGCAGCCTTCACCTCAGCGCCATTTGCAACGGTAAGCTCGGCTTCCACCTTAGCGCCGGAAATTTCGCTTAAGTCATCAAGCATTTTGTAGTTATCATTATAATTGTTAGAGGCTGCGAGGACGATATCACCGCTGCCCGTTTTTTTCGCAGTAAGTGCAGTACCAGACAGACCGGATTTAACTTTATTAGTATTAACAATATCCTTAAAATTAACAACTCCAGTACGAATAGACGCACCCGTTGCCGTTGCGCCTGCAGCTACATCACCTATAGTATTTTCACTTACATTTTTGCCCACGCCAATCTTGGCAGCACGCAAATTAACCGCGTTAACAGCATTAACCTTGCCTAATACGCTGATGGTGCCGCTGGCATTGATGGGAATCTTGGCAAAGCCTTCATCCTTGATTATGGTATTAAACTTATCCTCGGTATCAAGTTTCTTATAATCATCAAAAGCAGTCTTAGTCGGCGTAGCAACGTAAAGCGCACCAGCATTAATTACACCGGTTTTGCCCACTGCCATACCGTCGGAGCTGAAGAAGAAAAGGTTACCGCCAATCTTTTTGTTCTGAATCGCATTGACTGTACCGTTGATATCAATACGTGAATCAACAAAGTTGACCAGATTACCAACCTTGCCGTCTTTATTCTCACCAAAATACATATTGGCAATATTATTAGCGTCCAGCTGGAACACAGCAAACTTGTTAATTGCTACGTCTCCGACTACTTTGCCGGCAAATACGTCAGCAACACCATTATTAAAGCTGACACCGGGACCATTATCAGTTCTGGTAATCGTGCTCGCCAATGCAGCTACAGGCTGCATTACAAAGCCAATGGCCGTAACAGCGCTGACAATTTTCTGTGCAGCGGAATCTTTCGCAATAGCGCTCAAGCTGAGCCTTTCTGCGCTACGCAAGAACTTACGATTGACCTTCATCTTAGTTTCCCTCCTTATTAATGCCTAGCCGATATGCATAAAAAAGCAATAATTTTCTGAATTAATCTTAGAGCATCCTCTGCGAAACAGCAATTAACTAAAGGTTATGACCACCTGCTCGCAGTAAGATATATTCTATTAATTTAATGGAACAAAACATATAGTTAAGCATAAGGTTATACTTAACCTTATACTTTAATTATAAAGCCATCTTCTCTTAACGTCAATAATTTAATAAGTTTTTTTATTATATGAGTGATTAGGCCGTTGATTGGCCAATTAAATCATCTAAAGTTCAATAGTAAATTGATTTTAAGATAATTTATTGTCTCATCATGCATCCTGTGCTATAATTAGAACAATAAAATCAGCCAATGCTAGAAACGGAGGAACAACATGACTGACTGGAATAAGTGGCTTAAAAAGAGAGAGCTTTGTGCGGATAATATTCTCTATGTCTATCGACGTGACCGCAAAACCATCATCCATCGGGAGGATGGCGAGGAATTTGAGCTGTTCGCTCCCGTATATACACTTCTAGCGCTCTTCCCGGAGGATGCCTTTCTGAACATCAACAAAGGAATTGCTGTGAACAAAGCACGAATCGTAGATATCAGCAGCGAAGGCGTCTATACCATATCTGACGGGCAAACCTTTCAGGGACGCAAACGCAACCTCAGCGCCCACCGCCAGCTGCGCAAGCAAATGGGTATCAATGCTCTGCCGGACGCACAGCCGCAGGCAACACCCATGAGCTTTCTGGAAAAATGCACCCTGCTTGATGACATGCCTCTGGCATATTGCATCATCGAGCTTGTTTTTGATGCCAATGGCCATGGTGTAGACTTTGTTTTCCGTTACTGCAATAAGGAAATGGCACACATTGAGGGAGTTCCCGTAGAAGAAATGCTAAACCGTTCTTTCTATGAGGTTTTTCGCAATGGTGACAAAAAATGGCTGGTGACCTATGCTGATGTGGCCCTCAACGGAACAAAACATATTATCCACGATTACAGTCCGGAGATAGGCCAACAGCTCAACATTTACTGCTATCAGCCGGAGCAGGGTTTTTGTGCCTGTATCCTGCAGGTTGCTGATAATATTGATCATGAATAACAAAGGAAGTAAGCAATAATGAACGGACAGGAATATTTACAGCAATTGGAGCAGCGTCTTGCTCACTATTACGATAAGAAGCCTTTGCCGAAGGCTCCGGCGTTCGTCCTGGCGGCAGAGCTGAACGCTGCGGACGAAGGCTATTTCATCATACCTAATTTAAAGACCTACAGTGTGCAGCACAACGAATATCTTTATGCAGCACGCTTCGACAAGCAGCTCACTGCAGAAACGGCTGCGCCCTATCTGCAGTTCACCAAGGAAGCTATGGCGGCGCTCAAAACCACTACCGAGCACATGAGCAGCATCTATGCCCTCGTGCTTATCTGTGAAGAAGGCATTGAGGAAAAGGCTTTGGCTGACCTGCAGAAGCTCAAGCAGCACAAGGACTACTGCTTCACCCTGAAGGGCTGGTCTGACCTGGCTTTATATATTGTAGATATCCCAGCGCAGAGGCTTTATTGCAACAAAGCAGGCGCTAAGGAAAAGGCGCTCTTTGAGTTTGCCAAAGCTTAATGCTTGTCGCTTCACACTAGACAAGTTATTCCTCCAAGGAAAAAATAAATCGTATACAGCTGTTATGTATTTGCACATTCTGTACAAATCTTAACAGCTTTTTCCTTTTTTTAAGTTAATAAATAATTCTGTGACAATTCGTTGACATTAGAAGCAAATGTGTTATACTATTTCTATGTTGCACACGAGATATAGAGTGCACTAGTAGTTATTATTTTCTAAATTATTTATTTTGCAATGATGCAAAAGGGAAAGAAAGGATGTTATTTATGAGTGGTTTATTGTTGCTTGTAGGCTCAATGGTTATCTTCTTTGTTGCCTACGTAACCTATGGTTCCTGGCTGTGTAAAAAGTGGGGTGTTGACCCTACCCGTAAAACTCCGGCTGAGAAATTGTGCGATAACGTCGACTATATGCCGACCAGGCCCGCTGTATTGATGGGCCATCACTTCTCCTCCATTGCCGGTGCCGGTCCTATCGTTGGTCCTATCACCGCTGCTGTATTCGGTTGGGTTCCTGTAATGCTGTGGATTTTAATCGGCAGCATCTTCTTCGGCGGCGTGCACGACTTTGGTGCTCTGTACTCCTCCATCCGTTTTGACGGCAAAACTATCGGCCAGATTATCGATGCAACTCTGGGCAAGAGCGGTAAGTTCCTCTTCTCCATTTTCGCATATGTAACTCTGCTGGTTGTTATCGCTGCTTTCGCTAACATCGTAGCCGCAACCTTCGTAGCAAGCCCGCAGGCTGCAACCGCTTCTCTGCTGTTCATCGTGCTGGCTGTTATCTTCGGCTTCTCTGTATATCGCTGTGGCCTGAGCCTCGGCGTAGGCACCGTTATCGGTGTTATCATGCTGGTTGTTGCAATTGCTATCGGCAACATGTATCCGCTGCACCTGTCCAAAAACGTATGGGTTTGCATCCTGATGGTTTACATCTTCGTTGCTTCCATCGCTCCTGTCTGGATTCTGCTGCAACCGCGTGACTATCTGAACTCCTTCCTGCTGTATGCCTGCATCGCATTCGCTCTGGTTGGTATCGCAATTTATCAGCCTTCCATGCAGCTGCCGGCATTCACCACCTTTGATCCTTCCGGCAAAGGCACCAACCCGATGTTCCCGATGCTGTTCGTAACCGTTGCCTGCGGTGCTATCAGTGGCTTCCACTCCCTGGTATCCTCCGGTACTACCTCCAAACAGCTCGATAGCGAAGGCAATGCTAAGCTCATCGGCTACGGCTCCATGCTGCTTGAAGGCGTTCTGGCTGTAGTTGCAGTTGTTGCTGTTGGCTATGTTGGCGGCGACAAGCTGACCGAGCTGCTGAAAAACGGTGGCCCTGTAAACGTATTTGCTGATGGCGTTGGTACCTTCATGACCAAGCTTGGCTTCTCCTTCGGCGTAGCTAAAGGCTTCGTTGCTCTGACCATCTCCGCTTTCGCTATGACTACTCTGGATACCGCAACCCGTCTGGGCCGCTTTATTTTCCAGGAGCTGTTCACTAAGGTTGATCCGAAAACCGGCGAAGCTCAAGGCAATGTTCTCACCAACCCGTTTGTTGCTACTCTGATTACCGTTGTACTGTCCGGTTATATGTCCCTTGGTTCCTACCTCACCATCTGGCCGATTTTCGGTGCTGCTAACCAGCTGTTGGCTGCCCTCTCCCTGTTGGCTGTCGGTGTATGGCTGAAGAGCGTTGGCCGTGACAACCTGATGGTTCTCATCCCGATGGCATTTATGTTCTGTGTAACTTTGGTTGCATTGGCACAAATCATCTTCGCTAACATGGCAACTCATATCATTACCGCTGCATTGGGTTCTGTACTCTTCATCCTGGCAATTGCACTGTTCCTGGAATCAAGAAAGTATCTCTTCGGTGGTGCAAAATAACCAAATATGCTCTAAGCATTAAACACTGAAGGTGTTCAATGGCTGTTACGAATTTCGTAATGAAGTACGTAACAGCCATTTTTTTGTTGATATTTTATACTATATATAGTATCATAAAGAAAGAAGGTATATTATGACATCCCTCGAGAAAAAACTCCTCGCTCTGGCCAACGGCAGGGATTTGCCTTGGGACCAGACCATAGCTCTTTTAGAAAAGTTAGGAGCCGAAGTTAAACCGCCTACTGGTGGTGGTAGTCATTTTAAAATTCGTTATTCAGACAGGCAATCTTTGAGCATCCCAGTCCATAATGGGAAAATCAAAAAAGTCTATGCTCGTATTATTGCAAATTTAATTGATGATATTCAGAAAGGAGAGTGATTTAACATGAAAAAAGATTTAAATTACTACTTATCTTTAAATTATGCTTCTGAAATCAGCGTTATTCCCGAAGATGAAGGCGGCGGCTATCTCGCCTGCATTCCACTGCTCCCTGGTTGTATGACCGATGGTGAAACAGTCGAAGAAGCTTATACAAATCTGCAGGATGCTAAACGTGAATGGATTATTGATATGCTCGACCGCGGTTTGCCCATCAACGAGCCAAATATGAAGCCTCGCTTCAGCGGCAGGTTCGTAGTGCGTGTACCTAAAACACTGCACCGCCTGCTGGCCGAAGAATCAGAACGTGAGGGCATCAGCCTGAACCAGTTCGTCAACAACTCACTGGCCTTTGTTGTTGGCCAAAAGCTTGCACACTAAAAAAGCAGCTCCTCGATACTACCGTATCGGGGAGCTTTAACTTCCATAAGAAAAGCCAGTCTGCCGCAACTACAGTTACAACAGACTGGCTTCATTATATATATAATTTATCAAAAAACTTAGGATCTCTTCTTCAGTTCTTCAAACAGCATCGGATTCAGTACGCGGATATAGGTGCCCTTCATGCCCAAGGATTTGGTTTCAATCAGGCCGGCGCTTTCAAATTTACGCAGTGCGTTAACGATAACGGAACGGGTAATACCTACGCGGTCAGCAATCTTCGAAGCAACCAGCAGGCCTTCGTTGCCATTCAGCTCGCCCATAATGTTTACAATAGCTTCCAGCTCGGAATAGGACAAGGTAGAGAAAGCAACCTGTACAGTAGCCTTCTTGCGGATTTCTTCGGAAACAACTGCTTCGCGGTCATGCAGAATTTCAACCCCCAAAACAGTAGCAGCATATTCAGCCAACAGCAAATCATCATCATCGAATTCCGCATCATATTTAGCAACAATCAAGGTACCAAGGCGTTCGCCATTGCCGTAAATAGGTACAACAGTAGTCATCTTACCGTTAAAAATGCATTTTGTATCAGCAACAAAGGAGCAGTTCTGATTCTGATGAGGAATGTTGGCCAGCGTTTCCTTAACGCTCATAATAAAGCCCAGATAATCCTCAGGGAAACGCATATCGTCAAGAACCTGCTCACGCATAATATCGCATTCAAACTCGTGAATCAGCGCATAACCCTTTACGCCGCCTTTACGGCCGACAATATAGGTGTTTGCTTCAATAACGTCACGCAACAACTTTGCAATAGCGTTAAACTCAACCTTATCTCCTTTTTGTAAAAGCTTGTTAATCTTTCTGGTCTTTTCCAACAATTTCATGATTTTACCCTCCTAAAAAAAATTATGCTCTTGGATGAGTCTTCTTGTAAACATTCGTCACATGTTCATTTGAAACGTGCGTATAAATTTGCGTTGTTGATAAATTCGCATGTCCTAAAAGCTCCTGTACCGAACGCAAATCGGCACCATGCTCTAAAAGATGCGTTGCGAAGGAATGGCGTATAGTATGCGGACTGACATTTTTATGGATAGCCAGCATATTTATATATTTCTCTAAAATACGCCTTACACTGCGGTCCGTGAGCCTACCACCACGGTTATTGACGAAAATGAAGTCATGCTCCTGCTGATATTGAAGCATCAGCTGCTGTCGTACATGGTAATATGTGCTTAACGCAGCACAGCAGGTGTGGCCTACCGGCACAACCCTTTCCTTATTACCCTTGCCGAGCAAAAGCACAAACCGGTTGCTCAGGTCTACTCTTTCCAGAGTAAGCCCTACCAGCTCAGATACACGGCAGCCGGTAGCATAAAGCATCTCCAGCACCGCCTGATCACGAACACCCAATACCTTACTTTTATCTGGCATCGCCAACAGCTCGTTGATTTCAATTTCGTCTAAAAAAGCCGGCAGCTTTTTTTCCAACTTTGGCGTGCGCACCTTTGTCAGCGGACTATACTCAATAACCGCTTCACGCACAAGGTATTTAAAAAAGGAACGCAGTGCAGATATCCTGCGGGCAATCGTCCTGCGCGCATACTGCTTTTCATTAAGCTCTGCGAGATAGCCACGCACATCCAAAGGACCTGTCTGCTGCCAGAAAAAATTCTGCTTGTTTCTGCGCAACATAAACTCCGCAAAGGCAGCCAAATCCTTTTGATAGCTTTCAATCGTATGCTGAGAACAATTTTTTTCAACCTCCAGATAAGTTAAAAACCTTTCCGGATAGTTATTAACTGTAGTGTCCATAATCTAAAAATACCTTCATTTTATTTTATCACACAAAACCGTAAGAATCAAGCTAATATTGCTATTCTTTCTAATTTTCTAACAGCTTTGCAACGCTTGAAAAAAACAGTGCTAAAAAAGCACTGTTTCATCAATGAATCAGTAGTCATACGTTACAGAATTTATCCTATAACATATAAACTGATTTGTCAAGTAATTGAAAATGATTTTACTATTTTGTCAAAATTTGGCTCTGAAATTGTATCTTTAGCTACGATTTCAGCTATAATCATTCTTAATTACTTACAATTATTTACGTGTCAGCTTATAGATAAGCGCATTGCAAATTGCTGCGGCAACGTTGCTGCCACCCTTGCGGCCGCGGGCAACGATATAAGGAATACCGGTCTTCATGATGATTTCCTTGGATTCCACAACATTTACAAAGCCTACAGGAACGCCGATAACCAGCTCCGGTTTAATCTTGCCTTCCTTAACCAGCTCGTCCAGACGAACCAGCGCAGTCGGTGCGTTGCCTACAGCAATAATTACCGGGCCTTCGATGGTGCAGGCCTTTTCCATGCAGGCAGCGGCTCTGGTGGAGCCTGCTTCCTTAGCGCGTGCTGCAACATCGGGATCTGCCATGAAGCAGACGGCCTTTGCGCCCAGCTTGCCCAGGCCCATTTTGTTGATGCCGGTGCAGGCCATGTTGGTATCGGTAACGATGGTAGCACCCTTTTGCAGTGCAGCCAGCGCCTTCTCTACTACGCCGTCGGAGAACAGCATATTGCGGGCATAATCAAAATCAGCGGAGGTATGGATAACACGCTTAACGATATCAATTTTCTCCTCATCAATATGAATTTGGCCTAATTCCTCGCCAATAATTTCCATACTACGTTTTTCAATGTCAGCGGGTAAAACATTTTGTAAATGCATTATTTTACACTACCTTTCTTAACATATGCTACAAGGCCGAAGCCTTATTTTTCAATGCCTACACGCGCCGGAATACCTCTTTTGAAGGGATGCTTGCGCATGCAGACTTCAGATACATAATCAGCCAGCTCCACCAGCTCAGGCGCCGGATTACGGCCTGTCATAACAACCTCCAGCTCCTGCGGCTTGTTCTTCAGAAACTCTACTAAAGCAGCCTGGTCAAAAACGCCGGTGTTGCAGGCACCGATGATTTCGTCGAAAATCAGCAGATCGATATGCTCGTTGGCACATTTTTGCTTAACCTTGTCGAAAAGCACCATGTGCTCGCGCTTAACCTCAGCTTTTTCCTCATCGTTCATCTGGAAGGTGAATTTCTTGGTTTCTTTGCCGCGCATTACCTCAATATTCGGCAGCAGTGCCAGGCTCGCAAGCTCGCCTGTCGGTCTGCTTTTGAGGAACTGCACTATCAGCACATGGTTGCCATGGCCTGCGCAGCGGATTGACAAGCCCATAGCAGCGGTAGTTTTTCCCTTGCCATCGCCACAGTAAATATGAATCAGTCCACCGTCTTTCATTTAGACACCTGCTTCCAAAATCTCATAAATTTTCTTCATATCCAGGTTTTCACGGATGCTGTCGGCAAGAATATCATATTGCTGACGTTTATATTCCGCAAAGTTGATGGTCTGGATATCCTCCATCTTTTTACCCTTCTTGGCCAGCAGCGCTTCCACAATCTTCACGGCAATGCCATCGCCGTCAAAGACGCCGTGTACATAGGTACCGTAAACATTGAGCTTGCCCTCGGTGTTCTGAGAGCCCTCGGCCATAATTTCACCGTTTTCGTGAATCGGGCTGATAGAGGTCAGTGCCTTCTCATCAGGGAATTCGGTCACGCCGGAGTGAATCTCATAGCCATAAAGCGGCAGACCGCTCAGTGCGGAGAAGATGCCCTGCACCTGACCGAATTTGCCGGCCATCTGGATGGTACGTTTCTTTTCGATAAAGGTTGTTTCGATGTCCAGCAGGCACATGCCGGGAGTAACGTTAGCCTTGCCTGTGCCGTCCTCTTCGCCGTACGGGTCGGAAATCTGCTTGCCCAGCATCTGATAACCGCCGCAGACACCGAACACTACGGTACCGCTGTTAGCATGCTTCAAAATAGCAGCCTCCATACCGCTCTGGCGCAGCCATTTCAGGTCGCCGGTGGTATTTTTGGTACCGGGGATAATAATCATATCCGGCTGGCCCAGCTCGCGTACACTTGTTACATAGCGCAGGGATACGCCGGGAATCAGCTCGAATACATTGAAGTCTGTATAGTTAGACATACGCGGAATACGTACAACCGCAATATCAATCAGCTTAACCTCGCTGCGGCCGCTGATACGCTCGGAAAGGCTGTCCTCATCCTCGATATCAACCTTCAGCATCGGCAGCACGCCTACGATAGGCACGCCTGTTTTATCTTCGATCATCTTCAGGCCGGGGCGCAGGATTTCTACGTCACCGCGGAACTTGTTGATGATAACACCCTTAACCATGGCTCTTTCGTCGTCCTCCAGCAGCATCAGTGTGCCGTAGATGGAAGCGAAAACACCGCCACGGTCAATATCTGCTACCAGCAGCACGGGAGCCTTAGCCATTTTAGCCATGCCCATGTTGACAAAATCGTCCTTTTTGATGTTGATTTCCGCCGGGCTGCCTGCACCCTCGATGCAGACGATATCGAATTTGGAAGCCAGCGTATCAAACGCCTTCTGTACCTCCGGGCGCAAGGTATGCTTCATTGCATAATATTCGCCGGCCTTCATGGTACCGATTGCTTCGCCGTTGACAATAACCTGGGAACCGCTGTCGCTGGTAGGCTTCAGCAGAATAGGATTCATCAGTACGCTTGGTTCGATATTGGCTGCTTCAGCCTGCACAACCTGCGCACGTCCCATTTCCGCACCCTCGGCGGTGATAAAGGAATTCAGCGCCATGTTCTGGGATTTGAACGGTGCTACCTTGTAGCCATCCTGATTGAATACACGGCATAAACCTGCTGTTACCAGGCTCTTGCCTGCATTTGACATGGTACCTACTATCATAAGTGCTTTTGCCACTTTAATCACTCTCTTTCATCAAAAAGTCCAGTATGTCACGGTAGCTTTGCAGCCGGATACTGTGACCTGTGGTATTAAGATAGCCTGCAATCACAGGCGTGCAGCCGTCACCGTGCTTACCTGTTACCGAACTGGTAACGTGGTCGCCGCAGATGACGAGCTTCAGTGGTTCATGATACTTTGCTGCTATTGTCTGTAAAAACTGGGTATCTATTCTGCTGATAAAATCAGCCTTGCCCTGATAATCATAACGGTGGGCAGCCTCGTCACTGCCGTTGAAATGCGCAATAACGAAATCATCCTGCTGCAGCATAGCAAGTGTTGCTTCGGCCTTCGCCATAATATCAGTGTCCACATCGCCGGTTGCATTCGGCGGTGTTATTACATCCATGCCCAAGGCTTTGGCAATGCCGATGACAATCTCCGCCTTGCACACTGCCCCGCCGCGCAGTCCGTGCAGACCGCTGAAGGAAGGCAGTCCCTGACGGGCTGAAGGGCCCCAGGGATAGAGGATGTACTGCAGGCCGTTGCGGGCAAAGGGCTGCAGCCGTTTTGCCGCCTCCTGCAAAAAATAGTTAATGGACAGAGATTGGCTACGCAGCTCCTGCAGCAGCTTGCTTACATCCTCGCCTACACTTTCGTGCGGCGGCTGTACTGTGCAGTCCAGCACGTTTGCTTCCCTGTTCATCACTAAAAGATTACGGTATTCGGATAAATGAATAAACTCTATATCTTTAAGGATACCGTCACATTGTTTGGCAGCTTGGTGCATCTCCAGCGGCGTAAGCCCCTGCCCGTTAAAGGCAGCAAGACGGCCGGATGCATCAACAGCAGCCAGATTGCAGCGCAGCACCATTTCATATTCGGAAATATCACGATTGTGCGCCAACAGCTCCAGATAAGCACGGTTGTGCGGTATATCCTTTTTATCTACACCCAGAAGCCGCAGAATACAGCTGCAGCTTTCGGGAATGATGTCATTTTCACATATGCTGAGGCTCCCAAGTGTCCCGGAAGCAGCCAGCGCATCCATCGCAGGATGCACTGCGTGCTCAAAGGGAGTCTGTCCCTGCCATGCAGGAATCGGGGAATCGCCTAAGCCATCAATTAATACTAATAAAGAGCGCATGTTTTTATTGCTTCCTTAAGTGCTTTAATTAGACCGCGGTTCTGCACTCTCGTTTTGACCGCGATACGGTAATAGCCTGCCTGCAGATTGTGGTAGTTGGCGCATGAACGTATCAGATAGCCACGCTCATGCAACAGCTCCGGAAGATTTTCCGGCTGCGGCAGATAAAAGAAAATATAGTTGGCCTCCGAGCCGTATACCTTGGCACCCAAAGCCGCAAGTTGGTTACGCAGATAGCTGCGCTCCTGCTCAATCAGCTTAAAGGATTTAGCCAGATATTCGTGCTCCTTTAAAGCAGCCTTGCCTGCCTCCTGCGCCAGAATGGAAACGTTCCAGTCCTGACCGCTCTGATGCAGCGATGTGTTCAGCTCACTGCTGCCGCTGAGGCAGTAGCCTAAGCGAATGCCGGGCATCGCAAAGGTTTTCGTGAAGGCCTTAAGGATAACCAGTTCAGGATAGGTCGCCAGCAGATCACGCATGCTGAAGGCCTTTTCCTCACTGACAAAATCCATAAAGCATTCATCTATCAAAAGATGGGCTCCTACCAGACGGCATTTGTCGAGAATCTGCACCAGCAGCTCACGGCTCGTCAGCTGGCCGGTAGGATTATTGGGATTACAGATAACAACCAGATCTGTATCGGGCGTAATCGCATCGACAATATCATTGTCAGCAGCAAAATCACGCGCCTCCTGCAGATTATAATAGCTTATTTTGCAGTCTACCGTACGCAGAGCCTTTTCGTAATCGACAAAGGTAGGTGCCAATAATAGTGCACGTCCGGGCTTCAAGGCCAGCGCCAGACGGAACAGCACATCGGCCGCACCGTTACCGAAGAAAATATACTCCTGTGGCAGCTGCAGATAGCTTGCGGTCACCTCTGCCAGCTCGCGGCAGAAGGGATCAGGATAGTTGATACAAAGCTTTAAAGCCTGTTGAACGGCCTGCTTTATACCAAGCGGCAGGCCAAGAGGATTGATATTGGCAGAATAATCTACAAAGGGACGACCATCCTTGGTCAGCTTTTCCGTATAGATATCTCCGCCGTGTTCGTATTTATACATCATCTTCTACCTGCTTCATTTCAAAATAAGACTGTTAACCAGATAAATCAGAGAAAACAGCAACAGGCTGAGAACAGCCGTCATATAAAGTAAATTGTTGGTGGTAACTATATCCTCGGGGCACACCGGACGGATGTCGTCGCCGATTGTTTCCTTATGAACGAGTTTACCGAAATAAAAATGATCGCCGCCGAGCTGGATGTTCAAGGCACCGGCCGTAACTGATTCCGTCATTGCGGAATTAGGACTGAGATGATGATAGCGGTCGCGCCAGAATGTCTTCCACGCTCTCTTGGCATCAAGATTAAGGAAATAAGATGCCACAATCATTACCAGTCCGGTAATACGCGCGGGAATCAGATTGGCCAAATCATCAAGCTTGGCAGCACAGCGTCCAAAATAAAGATACGTGTCATTTTTATAACCGACCATGGAATCCATAGTATTGATGCCTTTATACAAAAAGGCCAGAGGAGCGCCGCCGATAAACATATAGAACATCGGAGCGATGATGCCGTCGGCAGTATTTTCCGCAACGGTTTCTACTGCACCCTTAGTCACCTCTGCAGCATCAAGTTCTTTTGTATCACGCCCAACGATCCATGAGAGCTTCAGTCTTGCATCCACAAGATCGTTATCCTTCAGGGCAGTGTATACCTTCATGCTTTCGTCACGCAGACATTTTGTAGCAAAGATCTGGTAGCACATAACGGTTTCCAGAGCAAAACGTAGCCAGGGGTTAACCTGTTCCGCCAACGTCAGCACAGCAAACGGCACGGCAAAGGTAAGAACCAGAACGATTATTACCATCAAGGCACCGCCGAGCAGTAATGCTGTCTCGCCGGGAGCAAGCATACGCCGCAGTTTTTTATCCAGAAATCCTATTAAATTGCCAATTAAGCAGATTGGATGCGGCAACCAATGCGGGTCACCGAAAATCAAATCTAAAATAAAACCTGCTACAATTGCGCCTAAGGTCATCATCTAAGCAAACTCCCCTTTTCAGCAGTCTGTCGACTGCTATTTAGCAGCATACGCTGCACATTGTTTGATAAAGTTGCGGGCAAATTCAGGATTGCCCCACAGGTGGATGTGCGGATAACCGGCATAAAGCGTCGGCGTAGTATTCGCGCATTCCCAGCTGCCGCGACCGGAAGCCTTGGCAGCTATAAAGCTTGCACCATTGTTGGTGCTGTCGGAGTAATGGAACTCGTGTCCGTTTATCGTACCGCCGGCAGGACACAGCAGATTATCCTGCTGCGCCGTCAGATGCACATATCCGAAGCGCGTCAGCTTTTTGGTCATGGCCGATTCGCCCTTCAGCGCACCTACCCAGCTATACAGCTTATCGCCATCACGATAATGCTCCAGCAGATACATGAAGCCGCCGCATTCTGCAAAACAAGGCATACCGCCGTCGATAGCGGTTTTAAGCTCCTGCAGCAGCGTTTTGTTATCCGCTAATTGCTGTGCGTAAAGCTCGGGATAGCCTCCGCCCAATACAAGGCCGCTGATGTTCTCCGGGAGATGCGCATCAGCTATCGGGCTGAAGGGTACGAGCTCCGCACCCAGCTCAGCTAAGAGGTCAAGTGCGTCCTGATAATAGAAACAGAAGGCTTTGTCCATAGCGACTGCCACACGCATACGTCCGACGGGTTCAAGGCTTACCTCGTCATATGCAAGCGGTGCGGCTTGAGCCGCTACCTGCAGCAGGCCGTCCAAATCGACTGATTTGGCTGCCTGAGCTGCCAACTTGGCAACTATCTGCTGCAAATCTCCTATTTCCTCGGCTGTAACCAGGCCTAAATGACGGCTTTCAAAGTTACAATCCTGCATCACCGGGAAGTAGCCTAACAGCTTCACACCGGTTTCGCGTTCAATTACATCCTTATAGAAAAGATAGCTCATAGGATTAACATTGTTCAGAATAGCGCCGACAATATGGCTGTCACTGCGGAATTCCTTAAAGCCCTTGATTGTAGCAGCAATGGATAAGGCGGCTCCCTTGCCGTTGACAACCAATACTACCGGAACATCGCAGGTGCAGGCTAGCTCGTAAGCACTGGCTTCCGTGGTTTTACCCATACCGTCGTAAAAGCCCATCGCACCTTCAAAGACAGCTACATCCGCATGGCGTGCATTTTTTGCCACCAAATAACGGCTCGTAGCCTGCCCCAGCATGAACAGATCCAGATTGCGGGATTTTGCTCCGATAACACGGGAATGGAACATCGGGTCAATATAATCAGGTCCTGATTTGAAGGCTGCCACAGACAGCCCTTTTTCCATCAGCGCCTTCAGCAGGCCGCAGACGATAGTTGTCTTGCCGCTGCCGCTGCCGGGAGCACTGATCATAAAACGTGGAACTTTTACTTCAGCCATGTTAATCTTCCTTCTTCAATGCAGTCATTACATATACAGGGTTTTGTGCCATCATCAGGTTGTAGCTGCCCAAATGCTTGCTGCGCGCTACAAACACATTGACGATTTCCAGACTGTAAGCAGGATGCTCCTTATAATAAGCAGCAACCTCAGCCAAGGTTTCTACCGTAATAGCATTGATAACAACACGGCATTCACTGTTCTTGGCATAAATTACATCCAGCATTTCACACAAGTCACCGCCGCTGCCGCCTACGAAAACACAATCGGGAGCAGGCATGGCTTTAATGTTTTCCAAAGCCTCACCGGCAATAACCTCCAGATTGTCAACGCCAAACAAGTCCTTGTTCTTTCCGAGGAGCTCAACGGCAACAGGATTGCGCTCAAAGGCCCAGACCTTACCCTGATTGGCCAGCAGAGCCAACTCAATGGAGCAGGAGCCTGTACCGGCGCCGATGTCATAAATCAAATCTGTAGCCTTCGGCTGCAGCTTGGACATAGATACGCTGCGTACCTCCTGTTTGGTCATGGGCACCTTGCTGCGTTGGAACAGGTCATCGGCAAGGCCGTGTACGGTAGAGGTAAAGCTCTGCGCATCCTCGTTCAAAATCATCATTACGGACAAGGACGGGAAATCCAAGGCACTAATTTCTTCCGCCGTACCGCTGGTGATTTTTTCTTCGGGATACGAAAGGTTTTCACCTACATAGACCTGAACCTGACCAAGACCATGCTCACACAGCTGTGCGCACAGCTTTTGCGGAGAATTTTCTCCGCCGGTCAAAGAAAATACTTTTTTGTTGCGGGCAACTGCCGCTACCAGGTTTTGTTTGCGTCCGTGCATGCTGACGATTTTGGCGTCATCCCAGGACAGCTGCAGCTTAGAGGAAAAATACACCAGGCTGCTGATGCCGCAGTAGCGGACACATTCACAATCCGGCAGCTTACCGCTGATGGTTTTGGCGAGGCTGAAAAAGCCTACATCGCCGGAAACCAGCACCGCCAGCACATCCTTATCAGGCTGTGCCTGCGCTGCAATCTCAGCAATAGCAGCAGTTTTGATTGTATCATATACAGTTTTGCTGCTGTCTGCAAAAGCAGCCAGCATGCGTTTGTCACCAATCAGGATATTACTTGAAGCAATAGCCTGACGTGCTTCGCCGGTCAGCAAATCGGGGTTACCGGGGCCGATACCGACGATGTTTACGCGCAATTTTTGCGACATAGGAAGCAAGCCTCCTTTTTATTTATATCAATTACCGGCAGCAAAATGCTGCTTTAGGTAATCAACAATCTCACTATAGCCGGCACCGGTTTCCTCCTGTGCACGGCCGATGACTATCAGCTTGGCGCCAGCAGCAGCCGCTGCCTCCACCTTTTCATCAAAGCCGCCGACAGCACCGGAATCCTTGGTCACCATAAACTTGCTGCCATACTTTTTCAGCATAGCGACATTCAGCTCCTTGCTGAACGGTCCCTGCATGCAGATAATATGCGCAGGCTTGTAACCAAGCTTCAAGGCAATCTGCAGGCTGCTTTCCAAGGGCAGGATACGCAAAACGATACGCTCGGCGTAATCATGCACAGCGGTGAAGTCCGGCAGATTCTTGCTTCCGGTAGTCAGGAAGATGCCGCCGTCCAGATGATTCAGAAGCTCAACTGCTTCCGCAAAATCGTGAACGGTAATATAATCGCCGCCCTCGCCCGACGGACGCACCAAGCGCAGATATTCAACCTGCTCGGTGCTGCAGGCCTCCTGCACCGTTGCCGTAACAACGGTAGCATAAGGATGCGTAGCGTCGATAACGCAGGCAGGACGATGCTCCTGAATAAAGGCACGCATAGCTGCAAGGTCCATACGCTCTGCCATGACGGTCATTCCCGGCTGCGGCTCAATCAAAGACGCACCGTAATCCGTAGCAACAGAAACATACAGCTCCACCGGCAGCTTAGCCAGCTCCTTAATCAGGCGACGTCCCTCACTGGTACCGCCAATAAGCCAGATTACCGGTTTCATGCCAGCTTGTAACCACGCGGGGTTACCATACGGCCATTGATTACTTCGGTCTGGGTGTTGCCGATAATAACGGTAGAGAACATATCTACCTGTTTATCGCGCAGCTCTGCCAGAGTAGTCAGTTCAAAGTCCTGACCATCGCGGCCGATGTTGCGTACAATGCCTGCAGGAATAGTACCAGGCTGATTTTTCAGCATGATATCGCAAGCCTTTTGCAGGTAATCATGACGCTTGTGGCTGGAAGGGTTATACAGGCAGATGCAGAAATCACCTTTGGAAGCGCAGTCAAGACGCTTCTCGATTTTTTCCCACGGAGTCAGCAAATCGCTGAGGGAAATCAGGCAGAAGTCGCTGATTAAAGGTGCACCCAATACAGCAGCGCCGGAGCATGCTGCGGTAATGCCTGGAACAACCTCGATTTCAATTTCGGGATGATCCTTGGCAACCTGGCACATAATGCCGGCCATGCCGTAAACACCTGCGTCACCGCTGGAAATCATAGCAACAGTTTTGCCCTTCAGAGCTTCATCCAAAGCCAGCTTGCAGCGGTCAACCTCTTTACGCATACCGTTGGAGAGGAATTCCTTCTCCTTGAAATCTTCCTTAATCAGGTTAACGTATACATTGTAGCCTGCAATAACATCGCAGGACTTCAGTGCGTCGTAAGCTCTTTTGGTCATTTGCTCTACGCCGCCGGGGCCAAGGCCCACAACAAATAATTTACCCATTATCTCGTCTCCTTAATCAGTCTTCAATCCGGTTCTGGTAAAATCCAAAACCAGGTTTTCGGCTGCAACAGCCAGAGTTACACCATTCAGACTTGTCTTGCGCAGCAGCAGCCTGCCGCCCTTACTGTCTTTTACAGCACTGCGCTCGCATACGTTGCTTACACCAACTACGCTCTGCACAAAGGCCGACGGCGTGAAATCGCCTGCTACGCTGTTCAATTCATCAGCTGAATAGAAATTAGCAGCAAAGTTATATTTTTTGGCAAAGGCCAGTAAACCCTGCTCGTCTTTTTTCAAATCTACGCTTGCGATTGCCACAACAGAACGCTTGTCCAGCTGCAGCTTTTCCAGCTCCGGCAGCACCAGAGCTTCAATATTTTCCAAAGGCGTATTGCGGCGGCAGCCTATTCCCAGATGCACAATCTTAGGAAGCAGGCGCACCGTAGTAGCAAACGGCTGCAAATGCTTTTGCAGTGTAACAGCCATTCCGACAGGCAAGCTGCTGTCCTCTGCTACCAGCTTGGGCAACGAACCTGTAAGCTGAAATTCCTTATCATAATACAGGCCTACTCTTTCATCACCCACCAGTGCTGCGGCAAAATCCTTGGCTGCTGCCAAAGAGCACAGCACCATGCGGTTGCGGGCCGCCCATTCGTCAACAGCGAAAAGGCCGTTGACATCCGTCGCTGTGGTCACGCAGGCAGTTGCGCCTAGCGCTGCCGCCAGACAACGCGAAAGCTCATTGGCTCCGCCGATGTGACCTGCCAGCAGCGGGATAACAAAGCTGCCGCGCTCATCTACCGAAATAACCGCAGGGTCCGTCAGCTTGCTTTTAATAAAGGGTGCGATAGTACGCACCGCAATACCCACAGCGCCGACGTATACCAACGCCTGACATTTGTTGAAAACAGCTGCGCAGGCACCGTTATGGTCCGGCAGCATCGGGGAAATACCCGTCTGCTCCGCATACTTCGCTACAGTCTGCAGTTCCGTTTCATAACCGATGCTGTGCAGATATTCGGCAACTTTTTTGCTCAGCTCCGCGCCACGCGCCGAAAAGGAAAATATAGCCGCGCGCATAGCTTATTTAACCTCGGGCTTAACGTCCAGTTTAGTCGGGTCTGCTTCACGGAAGCCGTGAGCGAAGGTCGGGTTGTACAGCTCGCTGCGGTCGTAAGCGTTGCCCAGGAAGCCGCCGACGGTAATCAGCGCAGTTTTGTTGATGCCGTATTTAGCAGCGTTTTCTGCCAGGGTACCAACGGTGCAGCGGATAACCTTTTCATCCGGCCAGGATGCTTTGTAAACAATAGCAGCCGGAGTATCGTTTCTGTAACCGCCTCTTACGAGCTCGGTTTGCAGTTTTTCCAGCATACCGCTGCTCAGGAAGATAACCATGGTTGCCTTGTGGGCAGCATAATCGGCAATCTTCTGATGGCTCGGAACCGGAGTACGGCCTTCCATACGGGTGATAATAACAGATTGGCTTACATTCGGCAGAGTGTATTCAGCCTTCAGGCAAGCAGCAGCAGCGCAGAAGGAGCTTACGCCAGGAACAACCTCGTAGTCAAGGTTGTAGCTGCGCAGCAGGTCAATCTGCTCGCGATGTGCACCGTAAACGCTGGGGTCGCCGGTGTGCAGACGTACAACCAGTTGGCCGGCCTGAGCGGCGGGAACCATAGCAGCGATAACCTCTTCCAAGGTCATGGTTGCACTGTTCATAATAGTACATTCCGGTTTGCAGTATTTCAGCAGTTCCGGGTTAACAAGGGAGCCTGCGTAAATAACCAGGTCAGCCTTTTCCAAAAGCTCTTTACCTTTTACAGTAATTAAATCAGCTGCACCGGGACCAGCACCAATAAAATAGATCATTATTCATCAAACTCCTTTTCTTTAACCAATATTACAGAGAAATAGCTGCTCTTAGGATCTACTTCTTCAAGGTTACGATAGATTTTTTCACCCGGCAGGCCGCATCTTTCAACCATACCGGAATTTTTAATGAGCTTACGCTCGCGCAGCTCGTCAACTACACGGCCGATTTCACTTGCGGATTTCATCAGCACCTTGTTGCCGGGGCCGTCCAGAAATGCTGCGGACTGTTTATAGCTGCCGGGAAGAACAATCAGCGGTTCCGCTCTTTCGCACAGGGAAGTATTCAGCTTAGCTGCAACAGCGCAGATAGAGGTTACGCCTGCAACCAGCTCTGCATCATAGCCATCCTTCAGCACCAGCTTATGAACGTAAATGCAGGTTGCATATACGGTAGGACAGCCAAGAGTGATGAACACAACGTTTTTGCCTTCATCAAGCAGCTTTTCAATAGCATCGGCACCCTCGCGGTGTGCCTTGTCCATTGCTGCCATGTCCTTAGTCATAGGCATATAAATAATAAGCTGGGGTTTTGCATCAAGATCTACTACGTGATTAACGATTTCCTTAGCCGTCATTACGTCGGTATCTCCCTTAGGCAATGCAACAACGTCACATTCCTTCAACAGGCGTACAGCCTTCAGGGTCATTAATTCCGGGTCTCCGGGACCGATACCAACACTATAAAGTTTGCCTCTCATTCTCTCATACTCCTTTTTGCTTATGTAGCTGGATTAATTCGTCTGCGTACTTGGTCTTGCCCAAAATGCCATAGACATTGGAAAACATCAAAGCAGCCGTTTTTATTTTGCCATGCACTCTATGCTGCATGTAAAAATCAATTTTTTCCGTAACCTTGTCCATTACAGGCTCAAAAATTTGCTCCCGTTTCAGAACCTTGGTCACCTCATCGGTAGTAAGGCAGCCGTAAATTTCACGTCCTACCTCCACCGAAGCTCCGTGGAACATCGCCTCCAAAGCAAATAGCTCCGTGCGGCAGTCCGCGTACTTGGAATGTGTATTCATTACGCCCTGCGCCACCTTCACAAGCTTACCTGAATGGCCGATAAGCAGCAAGGTTTCAAAGCCGCAGTAAACGGCGTAATCCAAAAGCTCACCTACAAAGTTACTGCAGGTAACATGACCGTCAAGGTCAAGCTTCATTTCATCGCGGGTAAAGTCCTCGCCGTAGTTGCCAAAGAACACCAGCAGATTTTTATTACCGCGTGCCTTCTGCGCTCTGATTTCCACATACATCGTTTCAATCAGCGCCTTTTCACTCATCGGCTCTACAATGCCGCTTGTTCCTAAAACCGACAAACCGCCGATAATACCAAGACGGGGGTTGAAGGTTTTCTTGGCAATTTCTACACCTGCGGGAATAGAAATCGTCAGCTTCATGCCACCGTTATAACCGGCAGCCTCCATAGCCTTGCCAACCTCCTGCGTAATCATTTTGCGCGGCGTGGGATTGATCGCCGGTCCGCCGACAGCACACGCCAAACCGGGCTTGGTCACCCTGCCTACGCCTACGCCGCCCTCCAGCTCAACACCACTGCCGTCAGTCATTTCGGCTCTGGCATAAACCAGTACACCGTTAGTATCATCAGGATCGTCACCGGAATCCTTGCGGATTGCGCAGCTGACGTAATCCGGAGTCATCTCTACATCCAAAGGCTCAAGGTCAAGCACAATACCCTTGGGAGTGTCAATGCGCACAGTTTCAACGCGCTCGCCTGTCAGCAGCATTGTTGCTGCTGCCTTAGATGCGGCCGTTGCACAGCTGCCGGTAGTATAACCACAACGCAAAACCTTTCCTTGCGAAAACTGATATTCTTCCAAAGTGCAGCTCCTTCACAATTAATTTTCCCATATGGTAGGGATTATCAATAATAAAAAAAGACTTCTGCCGAATCCGACAAAAGCCATAAAGACAGAATTAACTAATGACAATTATTCCATGCAATTAGCAAACCCAACTGCCTCCATCACCCGTGGATTCAGAATAAAGCATGGGCTGACTGCTGACTTAGACACAAGGCCTTCACAGCGGCGGGACCGTCAGGAGTTAACCATCTTGTCAATTAAGAATGAATCACCCACACCAATAACCTGTTTTATTATATCATAAATAAATAAAATTTCCAATACTTTGCATAAGAAAAAGCAGATAAGCCGAAGCCTATCTGCTTGAAACTCTTAGAGAACACGGCAAGCGCCGTAATAACGTGCGCCCCAATAGCCGGTGAATGCGGAAGAAACAGTTACGCCGGTGCTGGTGCCTGCATGAATGAAGTTGCCGTCGCCAACATAAATACCAACATGAGAAGCACCCGGTTCATATGTGGAAAAGAAAATCAAATCGCCAGGACGAAGCTGGCTCATGGAAATCTGACGGCCGGAGTAGAACTGGCTGTCAGCCATACGCGGCAGATATACACCTGCTCTGGCAAATGCATATTGAGTAAAGCCGGAGCAGTCGAAACCATAAGGAGTAGTTCCGCCAAATACATATGGGGTACCGATGACACTGTAAGCAGAACGCAGTACGTTGCGTACAACGGAATTGCTACGGTTAGGAGGCATCTCCCTGTTCATCAGCGCTCTATAGGTAGCTGACCCTACAATACCATCAACCTCTAATCCTTTATCAGCTTGGAAGTTTTTAACAGCTCTTTCAGTTTCAGGACCGAAATCACCATCTATATTATTAATAGAATAACTTAATTCTACCAATCTCTTTTGAATTGCCACTACTTCCTGCCCATCGTCTCCACGTTGGAAGGAAGCTAAAGCTGTTACAGCACAGCTTAAACTAAACAAAACTGTCATACAGAAAACTAATACTTTGCGTTTGACCACTGGCACCTACATCCTTTCTTCTTTTCTAAGACATACTTATTATACCACAAAATATCGTTTCTGTAAAATCCTAATTTGTTATAATATTAATGCGCTTATTTTGCTTTATTATCGTTTATTTTGTTACATTTTTGCAGGTGGCGCGCCACTAAATATAGTGGTCTATGCTTGATTTCTTCAAAGATACGCCCAATATATTCGCCAAGGATACCTATCCCTACAAGCTGAATTCCTCCAAGAAACAAAACACTGACTGTAGTAGTTGCCCACCCCGGAACGGCATCCTTGGTCACAAATTTCACATAAAAAACATGGCCCAAAAGCAGAATACTGCACATACCGAAAACAATACCGATGTAAAAAGCCCAGCGCAAAGGCAGGTTGGAAAAGGCCGTAATACCGTCAAGTGCAAAGTGCAGCATCTTGTGCAGATTAAATTTGGAGCGGCCCGCAAAGCGCGGCGGTGCTACAAATTCCACTACAGCAACGTGAAAGCCGAGTGTATTTACTAGACCGCGTATAAAGCGCGCACGCTCACGATACAACTTGAAGGCATCAACCGCAATCCTGTCCATCAGACGGAAGTCACTGCCGCCGGGAGTAATTTCTACTTTAGATAAAGTGTTGATAATCTTATAGTAGGCTGCAGATGTCAGGTTCTTGAAAAAGCCTGCATCCTCCGTAGCAATGCGCTTAGTCTGCACAATCTCATTGCCAGCTTCCCAAAGGCGCAAAAGCTCCGGAATCAGCTCTGGCGGATGCTGCAAATCACCATCCATGGTGATAACCGCATCACCGTCGGCATGATCAAGGCCACAGGTAAGCGCCATCTGGTGGCCGTAGTTACGGCTCAAAAGATAGGCCTCTACATGCTCGTCCTGCGCCGCCAGCTCCGCCAGAATCAGCGCGCTGCTGTCACGCGAACCGTCATCGACAAATATAATATTGTAATCATAGGCTTCCTGCTGCATAACAGCGGTAGCATGCTTGTGAAATTCGTGCAGGTTATCTTCTTCATTAAATACCGGCACTACCAAAGAAACTTTTTTCTTCATTATATTACACCACTTATTCTTCTGCCAAAAAATCTGCTCAAATAAAATCAGACAAAAAAGGCTGCCATCAGGCAGCCGTTTTGCAAGGTATGAGTACTCAATAAGCCGAGTTCTGTTCCGCGAAGCGGTGATGATCATTTATCTAGTCTTACAGTTACCTGCAAGCTCAAGCGACACAACCCGGAAGGCTCAGCGGGCAGCTTCATCCCTCCCCTATTTGGTCTTGCTCCGGATGGGGTTTACCTAGCCGGCCTGTTACCAGACCGCTGGTGCGCTCTTACCGCACCGTTCCACCCTTACCTGCAAATGCAGGCGGTACACATTTCTGTGGCACTATCCCTGAGGTCACCCTCGCCGGACGTTATCCGGCATCCTGCCCTGTGGAGCTCGGACTTTCCTCATCTGGCTTAAAGCCAGCCGCGATCAT
The DNA here is from genome assembly GCF_958453765.1 of Phascolarctobacterium succinatutens. Lineage (GTDB taxonomy): Bacteria > Bacillota > Negativicutes > Acidaminococcales > Acidaminococcaceae > Phascolarctobacterium_A > Phascolarctobacterium_A succinatutens_B. Next base: position 38,380 of record NZ_CAUDZA010000016.1, read on the forward strand.
CTTTCGTACTCAACTGTAGATTTTAGCATATTTATTCCGCTTAGTCAATAGCAGCGGCTGCAGTATTATTGTCGCAGGCATAACTTAAATGAAGCTGAAACAAAACTTAGTCCAACAGCAAACTGCCGGCTGACTCACGTCAGTCGGCAGTCCCATAAACGCTTTATTCAGTTGTCGCAGGTTTAATTATGCTTCCTTATGTTCAGCGATAATTTTTTCTGCCATCTTAGGCGGAACATCTTCGTAATGGTCAAACTTCATTTCAAATGTTCCTTGACCTTGGGTAATTGCGCGGAGGTCTACGGCATATTCCGAAATCTCTGCATAGGGTACCTGAGCATTAACTACGCTCAAGCCATCTTCTACGCTCTGCATACCGAGAATGCGACCGCGTTTAGAGTTCAAATCGCCGATAACATCGCCCATCATAGAATCGGCACAGGTTACGTTTAAGCTGTAAATAGGCTCAAGCAACACCGGCTTGCATTGTTCCATGGCCTTCTTGAAGGCGATATTGGAAGCAGTTTTAAATGCCATTTCAGAGGAATCGACAGTATGATACGAACCATCAAGCAGGGTGATACGCATATCTACAACCGGATAACCTGCAAGGATACCCTTTTCCATAGCTTCACGCATGCCCTTTTCAACAGCAGGGATATATTGGCGAGGTACTGCGCCACCGAAAATCTTATCTACAAACTCAAATCCACCTCCGGGCGGCAGGGGTTCCATTTTAATAACTACGTGACCATACTGGCCATGACCGCCGGACTGTTTCTTGTGCTTGCCTTCTACCTCGGCAGAGCCACGAATAGTTTCGCGATATTCGATAATCGGTGCTTTCAAAATAGCCTCAACACCAAATTTACGCTGCATACGCTCCATGATTATATCAATGTGCTGGTCGCCCATACCGCTGATTAAGGTTTCCTTGGTAACAGGGTTCTTGGTAACGATAATCGTCGGGTCTTCATCCATCAGACGATTCAGAGCGGACATAATCTTGTCCTCATCACCCTTTTTCTTAGGATAAATTGCTCTGGTGTACATCGGCAGCGGGAAGTTAATGGGCGGGAATTCAACCTCAGAATTCTTGTCGCAGAGGGTGTCACCGGTAGAGGTATATTGCAGCTTGGCAACTACACCGATATCACCGGCAGGAACCTGCTTCATAGGAATCTGAGTCTTACCACGCATTGTGAAGATATTGGCAATACGCTCTTCTTCTTCACGACGGGAGTTATAAACTACGCTATCTGCTTTAATTGAGCCTGAGAATACACGGAAATAACTTAGACGGCCAACAAAGGGGTCGGAAGTTGTCTTAAATACCAACGCCGCCATCGGAGCATTGGCGTCACGCACTTCTTCTTCGCCGGTTTCTTTATCCATAACGATATAGTCGTTCAAAATTGCCGGATAGGTAAAGTCGATGATTGCGTTCATCAATCGGCCAAGACCAATGTTCTTGTAGGCACTGCCGCAAAGCATAGGATAGATGATAGCCTGACGAATGCCCTTAATCAGACATTTCATAATTTCCTCGTCGCTAATCTCTTCTCCTTCCAAATAACGCATCATGCAATCGTCATCTGCTTCAACCGCAGCCTCTACCATCTTTTCGTGAGCAGCAGCAGCAGCCTCTTTATACTCATCCGGAATCTCTATTTCATCGGAGCCATTACCGTTGGCACGATAGGCCTTCATTTTGTAAAGGTCTATAATACCCTGGAAGTTGTCCTCCTTGCCCAAAGGCAGCTGTAACGGCAGTACATGCTTACCGAACTTACCGCGCAGGTTATCCAAAATGCTATCAAAATCAGCGTTCTCACGATCCATCTTGTTGACAAAAATGATACGCGGCAAACCGGCTTCTTCAGCCAGCTTCCAACATTGTTCGGTACCAACCTGTACACCGCTGGTTGCGCAAACCACGATCAACGCACTGTCTACTGCTCTAAAAGCTCCTTTAACCTCGGCAACGAAGTCAGCAAAGCCGGGAGTATCGATGAAGTTAATCTTGGTATCACGCCATTCAACAGGTGCCAAAGTGGCGTTAACGGAGACCTTACGTTTGATTTCCTCGGGTTCATAGTCAGTGGTGGTAGCACCGTCTTCAACCTTGCACATTCTGCTGATTGCTCCGCTGCGATACAGCAGGGCTTCGGTAACGGACGTGGTTCCTGCTCCACCGTGACCCACAATGGCCACATTTCTAATCTTATCTCCTGTGTACTCTTTCATGATAAATCCCCCTTTATCAGGCATTTGTTATGACAAGTATTTCGCTGATATTGCCTATTTATCCTGCTTTTTGTGAAAAATTTCTCATAATTTTTTAAATTGACTTAAAATTGTAACGCATATTACAGTTTTCCGGGAGAAGGGGGTGTTAGGCGAAAAAATCCGACGCACCGCTTCTACAGCATATCAGATTTACTTTATTCATCCCCCAATATTTACTTTACCATCTCTTGCTGCTGCGCCAGTATTCACCACGCAGCAATGCCAGCACGGTAAACAGCTCCAAGCGTCCCAAGAGCATAGCCAACGCCAGCGTCAGCTGTCCCATACCGGTAACACCGGCATAGTTACCCGTAGCGCCGATACTGCCAAATGCAGGACCGACACTGGAAATACAGGAGGCCACGCCAAAAACGGCCTCATCTACATCTACACCGCTTAAGCAAAGCAGCATCGTCAAAATAGCTATAACCAGAACATAAACAAAGAAGAAACGGCTGACGTTGATAATCGTTTCTGTCGGCAGACGTCTTTTAGCGTAGTAAACGTTGAGCAGCATCTGCGGATGCATAGTGCGACGCAGCTCCGCCATAACAGTTTTCAGCAGTACGATAAAACGGCAGACCTTAATACCGCCGGCAGTAGAGCCCGCGCAGCCGCCTGTCAGGAAGGTTACAGCCAAAATCAGCTTAGAGAAAGACGGCCACTGGTCGTAGTCCGCCGAAACATAACCCGTAGTACTGCCGAAGGAAGCCACCTGGAAGAAGGCTTCACGCACACCGTCTGCCACACTGTAGCCATTCACCATAATGATGTTGATGCTGATTAAAACAGTGAAAATAGTCAGCAACACAATGTAGCTTTTGAATTCCAGATCATGCCACAAAACCTTCAGACCGATTTGCGTAACCTGATAGTATAAGGCGAAGTTACCTGCCGCCAAAATCATGAACAGACCGGTAACAATCTCAATACCCGCACTGTGAAAATGCGCAATGCTATCATTATAGGTAGAAAAACCGCCGGTAGCAATCGCAGAGCAGGCATGGTTGACAGCATCATAGGTGCTCATGCCCAAAATTGCCAGCATACCGGTAAGAATAATCGTAAACAGCAGATAGATATAGAACAACGCTACTGCAGTTGTACGGATACGCGGCAGAATACGGCTGTTGGAAAAGCCGCTGACCTCCGCATTAAAAAGATACACAGCACCGCCGGCAATCTGCGGCAGGAGCGCTACGAACAGCACGATGATGCCGATACCGCCAATCCAGTGCGTCAGCGTGCGCCACAAGAGCAAACTGCGCGATACTATGTCAAGATTGGCAATCGCCGTTGCGCCGGTAGTGGTCAGTCCGGACATACTTTCAAAATAGGCAGCGGCGGGGTTCAAAATGCCGTCAAAGCAATATGGCAGTGCACCCAAAGCAGCGGCCAGAAGCCACGAAAAGAATACCGTGCCGATACCCTCGCGCACGGATAAATTACGTGCTCCTCTACCGTCACCATAGTAATCAAAGATTCCGGCCAAAATAACAGCTACCGCTATGGAAAAGATAAAGGTTCTGGAGGTAGCATATTCGCCGTAAACAACAGACATCAAAAGCGGCAACAGCTGTGCAATTGCCAGGCCGGCAGAAATTTTTCCCAGGAGATATATTATAACCTTTGCATTCATCTTCTATACCTCCTGCCGTTACCAGTTCTGCTTATCGCGCCAAAAGTCCGGGCGCATGATAACCAGCAGCGTAAAAATTTCCAGACGTCCCAAAATCATCGCCCAAATGCTGATAAAGCGTGCCCAATCCGAAAGGCAATTATATGTAGATGTCGGGCCTACAATGCCGAAGGCCGGACCTACACTGCTCATACAGGCAGCAATCAAGCCCATTGATTCCATTATCGGTATCCCCGACAGGGAAATCAGGATAGTCAGCACAATAAACACCAAAATATACAGGAAGAAGAAACGCGTAATATTGCCGACGATAATCGGGTTGATTTCGCGCTCACCCATTCTGATGGAATAAACGATGCGCGGGTGCAGAGTACGCAACAGCTCTGCCCAGCCTGCCTTCAGCAGGATAACCAGACGCGTAATCTTAATGCCACCTGCGGTTGAACCGCTGCAGCCGCCGATGAACATCAGCATCAGCAGAACGCTGCGGCTGAAGCTGGGCCAGTTGTTATAGTCGTCCGACGCATAGCCCGTCGTACTGCCGATAGACACAGCCTGGAAAATACTGTGACGAAGAGCGCTGTTAAAATCCATATAACCGGAAAAATACAGATTGCCACAGATAAGTGCAGCCGCTGTTGTGAGTATCAGCAGATAATATCTGTGTTCGCTGTCCTGACGCACGGACGCCCAATCGCCACGCCAGATTTTATAATACAACGAAAAGTTCATGCTGGCAATCAGCATAAAAACAATAGCAATAATCTCAACATAAACAGACCTGAAGGAAATCAGGCTATCGTGATAATATGAAAAGCCGCCTGTCGCCATAGTTGCCAACGCCAGGTTCAGCGCCTGAAATATCGGCAAACCTGCAAGCAGCAGTAAGGCAACCTCCACTGCTGTTAAAATAACATAGATTAAGAGAATCATCATGGCAGATTCCTTGATTTTCGGCAAAGTACGTTCAGCCGTACCACCCGGAAGCTCCGCGTTGAACAGATAGCTTGTACCGCTGTTCATCTGCGGCATGATGATAATAAACAGCATGATAACGCCGATGCCGCCGGTCCAGTGCGTCAGACAGCGCCAAACACGGATGCTAGGCGGAAAATCGTTAAAAGAAAGTGCGGTAGTAACACCGGTAGTAGAAAAACCGGAAACACTTTCAAAAACCGCCGCAATCGGATCCGCCGGATTTAAAAACAAATACGGCAGTGCTCCCATCAGACAGACCAGCAGCCAACCGCAGCCTACGACCGCAATGGCTTCACGCACACGCAGGCGCTGACGCGGTCTTCTGCTGCCAAAGAGGTTAAAAAGCGAAGCGATAGTGCTCGTTGTAATCAGCGTAAATATAAAAATCCATATATGCTCCCTGTCTGCAAGTAATGCAGCAATCAGTGGCACCAGCAATATACAGGAAAATGCTATTGTCAGCTTGGCTAATAAACGGTTAACAAGCCTTGAATCCATAATTAAGCGCCCCGGCCTTCAAATAACGGTACTGTAGTCTTGGAAAATTCACTTTTGATAAAGAGAATTACGCGGTCATTGGCATGCAAGACAGTATTACCATTAGGAATATAGGCTTCATTACCACGCACAATAGCACACAGCAAGCATTCCGGCGGCAGGTTCATATCACGCACTGCCACACCGTCTACATCGCTGTTTTCGCCGACGATGATTTCCAAAGCCTCGGCCTGTGCGCCCTCCAACAGTGATACGGATACAATACCACCCTTGCGGACGAAACGCAATACCTCGCCTGCACTCAAAAGACGCGAAGACAGTACGATGTCTACGCCAACCTTTTCCATCAGCTCGATATATTCGTTACGTGCAACACGCACGATGGTCTTACGTGCGCCCAGATGCTTGGCCAGCTGTGCCAGCAAAAGGTTCAGCTTATCATCTTCGGTCAGACAGATAACAACGTCTGCTTCCGAAACGCCCTCTTCAATCAGAAGGTCAATATCGGTACCGTCACCGCACAAAACCAAACCTCGCTTCAGCTTAGCAGCTAAAAGCTGGCAACGGTCCTTATCCTTTTCGATAACCTTTACCTGAATGCCCTGCTTTTCCAACATGGGAGCCAAAAAGCGACCTGTGCGGCCTGCACCGATGATGAGAACCTTCTCCAGCTTTTCATAAGTATTGGAGAAGGAATTTTCAAACTCACGGATTGCTTCATGCTTGCCTACGAAGTAAACGTTATCGCCCGGAATTACGTAATCATTACCATGAGGAATTATCATCTGATGACGTCTGAAAACCATGGCCATCAGGATATCCTTAGGAATATTCAAATCCTTCAGCGGTATATTAACGATTGGAGAATCCTCCTTCACCTTAGCTTCGAACATGCGCACCTTGCCGTCAGCAAAGTCATCTACGTTCAATGCAGAGGGTGTCATCAGAATATGGTCGATTTCACCTGCGGTAATACGCTCAGGGTTGATTACGAGGTCAATTTTCATATCATCCTTAAGCATTTCCGGCGAATGGATAGCATAATCCACGTTGCGGATACGGGCAACGGTATGCTTAATACCATGATTCTTGGCCATCAGGCAGGTCACCATATTTACTTCATCACTATCTGTGCAGGCGATAAGCACATCGGAAGCACTGATATCAGGATCAGCAAAGGTAGTAGGGCTGCAGGAGTTGCCTTCAATCGCCAGTACGTCCAAAGTATTTTGGATGACGTCCTTGCGCTTGGGGTCGATTTCTACAACTACTACATCAAACTGATCTTCAGCTAAAAGCTGTGCAATACTAAAGCCAAGCTTGCCTGCACCAGCTATTACAATACGCATTTTAGTTACTCCTTTAATACGGGAAATCCGTTAATCTCTATTACTCAAATACTGCTCTATATTATAACACAAATAGCCTTAAACGTCGACAGATGCAATTTTGACGCTGTTGACAAAGTGTTAATAATATGTAAGATGGCTGTTATCATAGTAAACTGAGCGAGGGATATATCGTGCAAGGAAGAGCAATTTCAGCGAATAAGTGTCCGGAATCATCGAAGTGTTGCATTCTTGCGTGCGCATCCAAGAAGTGAGTACGCAGGAGGATGCTGATTGCCTGTCACACATAGAACTCTGGTAAATTGAGCGAAAGGTATATCGTGTAGGGAATAGCAATTTTAGCGAATGAGCATTTGGAACCATAGAAACAAGGGTACGTAACAAAATGTTACTCTCTGACAAATTTTACC
>NZ_CAUDZA010000017.1:0-44504 GCF_958453765.1 Phascolarctobacterium succinatutens
TACTGCTCCTTAGCTAACAGGTCCTTGAAGTACTGGTGCTCTTCGGGCGGTGTTTTTAAAATATCCATGGCTTGGTCAGTAGCCGTTTTCCCAAAGTTCCTCACAGCTCAAATCAAGCTCATCATTCCAACTGATACCATAACCACCAACATCAACCTTAACCAAGTTAAAAAGACCATTGGTATATTCTAAAGCTCTAAAGGGCTGCCATATTTTCCAAAGCGGTTTTACATCATAATACTTGCAAATACCATTGATAAAGTCAACCTTTAAAATAAAATCTGGCATTGCTTTTACATCTTGAACTTTATGAAACATGGTAGCACCTCCTGTTATTTTAATGGTGGTAGTTTAATAAATTCCTGTGTTTCCCAAATATGCATCAGCGCAGTTTGGTGCAATGCAGCCCACTCTTTGACAAGCTCCAGTGCTTTAGGTGGTAAATCCCCTTCTAACATTTTTAATGATTTGATTTCGATTTCGCCTGTGTATTCACCGTATATGACGTGAAAATGTGGTGGGTTGTGTTCTTTTCTTTGAAAATACATCTTGATGTACATACCGTAAAAAGAAGATATTAACGGCATACTGTTTTCCTCCTTTAATTATAATATTTGCTTCAGCAAAATACAACATGAGGTGCTTAAGAAAAAAAGCAGTACACATAGCATCCGGAAGTTCCGGATACCGTGGGTACTGCTAAATACTACCGACATGAGCCGGTAGGCCCTGCTTATTTTGTTGTAAATGTGAAGCTAAGCTAAGTATAAATAAGAGGGCAACAAAAGTCAAGCGAAAATTCTGAAAAATCGTACAAACGAGATAATACTGCGATATACAGGTTTAGCCATCAGCATATAAAATAATCTTGAAACATAGAATATAGTTTGCTACAATATATTACTGTAGACTGTTTTCGATAAGCAAGCGATATAATATACACTTGCAATGAACAAATTTATAAGCATAGGAGATGCTAACTGATGAAGAAACTACTTAGTGCTATAGCAATTGCTGCAGCCTTGGGCTGCAGCTGTGCCGCCGCCAGCCCGCTGGTTACTGCTGACGTGCCGCTGGACAGCAGCTATTACGGTTATCTTGATAAGCTGGAGGGCATGGGCTATATCCAGGATATGCCTGCCAATACCAAGCCTTATAGCCGCCTGGACATGGCCAAATGGGTGCTGCAGGCTGAAGCAATTGCCCAGAGCAAACCGCTGCCGCCATACCTGCAGAACAGGCTGGATGCAATGCGAGAGGGACTGTCAGAGGAGATTGCTTACTTGCAGGGTGCAGGGAAAATCAATAATGTGAAGCTGCGTGGTGCGAGCGTTGACCTTTCCTATCTGCAGCAGGACAGTGCTGCGTATAAGTATAATAACGCCAAGGCACATTGGCAGATGTTGAACCACAATAATAATGGCTATCTTTATGGCGATGGCTTTAACGCTGTGGGCACGCTGCACATCAGCGGCAGCCTGAGCAAGGACCTGGCTGTGGGCATTACGCCACGCTTCAGCTGGGACAAGGACGAGCATGGCGATGCCAGCCTTGTTGAGGGCTATGCCAAAACGCATCTGGGCGTGTGGGGGATTACTGCCGGCAGGCAGCCGATGTCCTGGGGCGTAGGGCGTGCAGGACAGCTGGCCTTTGGCAGCAATGCAACACCGCAGACAGCAATTAAACTGAATTTGCTGGAGCCGCACACCTTTGACAACGGTGCGTTGAAATTCCTGGGTAAGGCGAATGTCAACGTCTTCGCCAGCAGGCTGGAGGGCAACAGAGTTGCAAGTTCCGGTTCGGCGCTGGAAAAGGACCATGCAGCTCTTGTGGGTGTGCGCGTAGATATTATGCCGACGGATGCGTTTACGATTGGTCTGGAGCGTATGTCGATGCTCAAGAAGTTCAACAAGCATTGGCTGCTGGGCGATAATGCAGATGATGCTGAAAAGGATAATTGGAACGATATTGCGGGCCTTGATTTTAAATACCGCTTCCCAGGCGTGCAGGTTTATGCTTCGCTGTATGGCGAGGACCAGGCGCATGCCTTCCCCTGTGAAAATGCTTATAATGTTGGCATGTACTTTCCGCAGCTGGTGCCGGACGGCAGCTGGGATTTGCGCGTGGAGGCTGCCAAAACTAATGACGCCTGGTATGGCCATTGGGTGCTGAAGAATGGCTGGACATATAAGGATGCTATTTTGGGAGACTGGCTGGGTGCAGATGCGAAACGCGTTTATGCGGAGGTTAACCATTATCTGGCTGATGGCGGCAAGCTGGGACTTAGCTATACCTGGGCTGATATGCAGCCGACGGCGCAGCATGATGGCAGGCTGCAGGAGGTGGAGCTGAGCTACAGCAAGAGCCTGCAGAAGGATTTGCTGCTGCATACTGCTGTTGGCTATGGCAAGCTGGGGGATGACGCCAGCAAGCTGGTGGCTGTTGGTCTGAGCTGGGAGTATTAAGCCTAAAGTCTGCAAGAGTTTAATATATGCTAAAACATGAAAACACCGACGTCTGCCGTACTTGTGGTACGGCGGATGCCGGTGTTTTTTTGCTTATTTACATGTAAGTGGCGCAATTAAATATCGCGCTGCAACCCTTCCGTCTGCTCGCAAAGCTCGCAGCCACCTTCCCTTTCAGGGAAGATATATCAGACCTGCGGAAGGCTAATATTCGCAAATCTGTTTAACTTCTATATGCTCCCTGACAGGGAACTGGCATCGCCGCAGGCGATGACTGAGGGTTGTGCCCCTCTGGGAAGGTGGTAGAAGCTTACAGGCTTGCTGCTCTCTCCAGGAATCCGCGCAGAATGTCGCAGGAAGCGGTGAACTTAGCCTGCTCTTCTTCCGTCAGCGGCAGCTCTAAAATCTCTTCAATACCGTTTTTGCCGATTACGCAGGGAACACCGGCAGCTACGTCCTTCTGGCCATATTCGCCGCTAAGTACGGTGGAGCAGGGCCAAATCAGCTTTTCGTCATGGAAGATAGCTTTAATCAGCATGCAGGCAGCGTTGGCAATGCCAAATTCCGTGCAGCCCTTGCCGTCGACTTCAATATCGCCGGCTCTTTTAACCTGCAGCTGCAAATCGTCCAGACTGAGGGCAGCCAACTCCGGACGTTCAGCGCGCAGTTGGGCAAAGCTCTTGCTGCCGATGCGGATGGCAGACCAGACAACGAAGCTGGAATTACCATGCTCGCCCATGCAGAAGGCCTGAATAGATTTGCGGCTGTAGCCTGTAGCGGCGCTGAGCACGCGCAGCAGGCGGTAGCTTTCAAGGCTGGTGCCGGTGCAGAAGCAACGATTCGGCTCCCAGTTCATCTTGCGGCGGATATGCTCGCAGATAATGTCTGCCGGATTAGAAATGCTGATCATAATACCCTTCTTGAAGTCAACCTGCTTCAGGTGGCTGATAACCTCGTTGGCCATTTTAATGGAATCGTCAAACATATCAAGGCGTGTTTCGCCAGGACGACGGCTGCGGCCGAAGGCCATTACCAGAATATCCGCATCGTTCAGCTCGCTGTATTCACCGGCGCGGATGATGGCATCACGGCCGCAAAGTGCGCCGCTGACGCCGTCATCTAAGTCCAGCGCCTGTGCGGCAGCCTTTTCCTTGAGAATATCAATCAATACAATATCATCTGCTTCACCGGACTGGATGAGCGCTAAAGCAACATGGGAGCCGACATGGCCTGCTCCGACGATTACAACCTTACGAGTTTTTAACATAACAGAGACCTCCTTATGAAAACAGGGAACTGTCCCCACTTGTGCTGGAGATAGTTCCCTCATTTTTTATGCGGTGATAAATATGCCTGTGCAATATTTATCATGCTTCGCTATATTATTTGTTTGCTTCTGCTTCGGCAATAACCTTATTGATATCTTCGATAAGAGCATCAACATCAATGCCGTGAGCGCCTGCGCCCTGACCGATGGTTTCGAAATGAGCAGCCATGCAGCCGATGCAGCCCAGACCATATTCAGCGAAAACCTCCATGATTTCAGGATGGTTTTGAACGGCTTCAATAATGCCGGTATCTTTAGTAACCATTGTATAAGTCTCCTTTTTATAAAAATTGTACACATAATCCGTACTCATTCATTATATCATCTGTGCTTCTAAAAGCCAAATTTATTACTGAAAATTTTTTGCGAAATAAGCTTGACAGAGTTCACGTTTTTTTGATTATTTTTTCACATTAAGCCGTGAAATACTTGCGTTTACGGCTAATAAACGATATAATGGAGAAAAGTGGTGTAATGTGGGTGAAAAGGGGGCGACAAAATGCTTTTAGGTGAATACGAACACACTCTGGATGCAAAAGGTCGTCTTGCTGTGCCTGCTAAGTTGCGTGAAAGTTTGGGCAGTAAGTTTATTATTACCAAAGGTCTGGACGGCTGTCTTTTTGTTTACGACATGGAGCAATGGCATCAGCTGGAACAGAAACTGGCAGCCTTGCCGATGAGCCGCAAAACAGCGCGTGATTTTACCCGTTTCCTCTTTGGCGGTGCCTGCGAAGGCGAATGCGACAAGCAGGGCAGAGTATTGCTGCCGGCAAACCTGCGTCGTCATGCCGGTCTGGAAAAGGATGCTGTGATTGTGGGCGTAGGCAGCAGAGCCGAAATTTGGGATGCAGGCCGTTGGAACGAATATAACGAAGAAAATGCCGAGGATGTGAGCGAGCTTGCAGAGCAGCTTGCTGACTTAGGAATATAAGATTGGTGTTGGCTATGGAATTTAAGCATACAAGTATTCTGCTCGCTGAGAGCGTGGACTTTCTGATAACAGATAAAAACGGTATTTACGTGGACTGCACTATGGGCGGTGCGGGGCACAGCAGTGCGTTTGCCGCACAGCTGGAGGCAGGCGGTCTTTTGATTGGCATTGATCAGGATGATGATGCTATTGCTGCTGGTTCCGAGCGCTTGCTGAACAAATTTACCTGCAAAACCGCAGTTGCCAAGTCTAATTTTGAAAATTTTTCCCAGGTATTGGATTCCATGGGAATCGATGAAATTGACGGTATCTTTTTTGACCTTGGTGTTTCGAGCTATCAGCTGGACACACCGGAGCGTGGTTTCTCATATATGCATGACGGACCTTTGGATATGCGCATGAATAAAGAAGCAAGTCTGGATGCAGAGTACATCGTCAACCACTACAAGGAAGAAGAGCTGGCGGATATTATTCACCGTTACGGTGAGGAACGCTGGGCCAAGCGTATCGCGCAGTTTATTGTGGCGGCACGCAAGGAAAAGCCGTTGACTACTACTTTTGAGCTGGTGGATGTCATCAAGAAGGCTATTCCCAAGGGAGCAAGACTTGATGGTCCGCATCCGGCGAAGCGTACCTTTCAGGCTATCCGCATCGAGGTAAACAACGAGCTGGGAATTTTGGCAGATACGATGGAAAGAGCTGTGAACCGCTTAAAGAGCGGCGGCCGTATCGGTGTTATTACCTTCCATTCGCTGGAGGACAGAATTATTAAACAGACCTTTGCCACGCTTGCCAAGGGCTGTACTTGCCCGCCGCAGCTGCCGGTGTGCGTATGCGGTAAAAAGCCTTTACTGCGCAAAACTGGAAATATTGTTCCCTCAAAAGCAGAGGTAGAAGAAAATCCGCGTAGCCGCAGTGCGCGCCTGCGTTATGCAATTAAAATTTGACAGATAATAGCTGAGAGATAAATTTTGATGTTTTGATGAAGGGTGATTTTGATGCTTGCCAGAAAATATGATAATTATGCTTGGCAGGAGCAGCCTGCCGAGCAATATGAGGTGCAGCAGCCTGCCCGCAGAAAAGTACATAGACCTGATCCGAGAAGAGTGCTGCGCAACAGAATTCTTAAAGCATTTTTACTTATTATGGCAGCTTATTTTATTGTTGTTTTACGCAGTAACACTATGGTGCAGTACGGTAATGAGCTGGTGAGCCTGCAGCAGCAGGAGGCTCAGCTTATCACAAAAAACAACGAGCTGAAAATAGAGGTTGAACAGCTGAAGGGACCGGACCGTATTATCGGTTTGGCAGAACAGTATTTGGGGATGAGTGTTGCCCGCAGCAATATTTATGTTAAGGCTGGCGGAAGCAGCAATTCTTTGGCTGTGCATAACAAATAAACATAGCCATTCAGTTTATATTGTGATATAATTTGAATGGGTTTTTGGGAGGCAGCCTTTTGGCTGCCGTTTCAATTTAAATTCTATACTATAATTAAACTAGAAGTAATTTACGGCTTTGCTCCATGAGGGGCGGAACGTAAAACAGGGGGGTTAATAAATGGAAAAGCAATTAGCTTCACTCCTTGCCTTATTGCCGAAGGCTGAGGTCATTGGCAGTGCTGATAAAGTTATTACTGATGTAACTGCCGATTCCCGTGCGGTGGTAGCCGGCAGTCTTTTTATCTGCCTGAAGGGTGCAACTGTAGACGGACATAAATTTTTGGCAATGGCTGCCGAAAAGGGCGCTGTTGCTGCGCTGGTAGAGGATGTTCCCGCTGAAGTACCGCAGGGCGTTACTCTTATTAAGGTTGCCGATACGCGTGAGGCTATGGAGCTGGTAACGCCGTATTTTTACGATTATCCGGGACGTAAGCTGAGAATGATCGGCGTGACCGGTACTAACGGCAAAACAACTTCAACTAATATTATCCGTCTGATTCTGCGCAAGGCAGGCTACAAGGTTGGCCTGATTGGCACTATCAATATTATGATTAACGATGAGATTACCGAATCTCATAATACTACTCCGGATGTAGTTGACCTGCAGAAGACACTGTATGCTATGTGCTGTGCCGGCTGTGACTACTGCGTAATGGAGGTTTCCAGCCATGCTTTGGCGCTGAAGCGTGTGGCAGGCATTGAATATGACTGCGCTGTGCTGACGAATATTACCCAGGATCACCTGGACTTCCATAAAACTATGGAGAATTACCGCGATGCCAAGAGCCTGCTCTTTGAGCATCTTACCGACGGCAGCAAGCCGAATAAAAACGCTGTATTCAACATGGATGACCCGAGCTCCGCAATTATCCGTGAGCGTACCAAGGCTAATGTACTGACCTATGGTGAAGGCCATGATAATGATATCTATCCGCTGAGCTTTACGGTAGAACCTAAGCATATGCAGCTGCTGCTGCACACTCCGGTGGGCGAAATGGACCTGGAGCTGAAGATTACTGGTGAGTTCAATGTTTATAATGTTATGGGTGTTATCGGTGCAATGCTGGCTGAAAAGATTGACAAGGATATTATCTGCTCCGTACTTGATGGCTTTGATGGCGTCCCCGGACGCTTCCAGCTCGTTGAGGCAGGACAGCCTTATACTGTTATTGTAGACTACGCACATACTCCCGACGGCTTGGAGAACGTGCTGAAAACCGCACGCTCCATTACCCGCGGTAAGCTGTGGGTTGTGTTTGGCTGCGGCGGTGACCGTGACAACAAAAAGCGTCCGCTGATGGGTGCGCTGGCATTGGAGCTGGCTGACAACATCGTTGTTACCTCCGATAATCCGCGTACTGAGGATCCGGAGCTGATTATCGACGAAATCTTTACGGCACTGCAAAATGTGCCCGAGGGCAAGCACGTTACCCGTCTGAGCGACAGACGTGAGGCAATCTGCTATGCTTTGGCAGAGGCTGCTGCCGATGATGTTATTCTGATTGCCGGCAAGGGCCATGAAAATTACCAGATTTTGAAGGACAGAACTATTCACTTTGATGATAAAGAAGTTGTAATGGAATACTGGAGTGATAAAAAATGCTGAAGGCCAGTGAAGTTTTAGCAGCCACTAAGGCTGTTTGTGCAGATTTTGAGTTTACCGGCGTAACCACCGATTCCCGTGCGGTAAAGCCGGGAGAATTATTCGTAGCGCTGAAGGGCGATAATTTTGACGGCCATGACTATTGCGCCAAGGCTGTGGAGCTGGGTGCTGCGGGCGTTGTTGTATCCCATGAGGTTAGCGGCCTGCCTGCAGGCGTTGCTGTGTTCATGGTAGAGGATACGCTGCTTGCTTATCAGCAGCTTGCGCATGCCTACCGTCAGCGTAAGCAGGGACTGAAGGTTTTTGCTATCACAGGCTCTAACGGCAAAACCTCTACGAAGGATTTGCTGGCTGCCTGCCTGAGCTGCAAATATAACGTTGTCAAAACTCAGGGCAACTTCAATAATGAAATCGGTCTGCCGAAAACATTGTTGAGCATTCAGCCTGATACCGATATTGCCGTTGTGGAGATGGGCATGCGCGGTCTGGGCCAGATTGCCGAGCTGTGCCGCATTGCCGAGCCTGACAGCGGTCTGATTACCAACGTGGGCGAAACCCACATGGAGCTTTTGGGCAGCATGGAAAACATCGGCAAGGCCAAAAGCGAAATCGTACTTAATCTGCCGGAGGATGGCTTTGCTGTGCTCAACGGCGATAACGAATACGTACTGCCGGCAGCAGGCAAGACCAAGGCACAGGTTGTTTACTTTGGCTTGGGCGAAAACTGCGACTTCCGCGGCAGTGATATTGTGACCTCCGGTGCAGGCACCACCTTTACCTGTACCCATAAGGCTACGGGCGAAGCTGTCAAGGTAAGCCTGCAGCTGATTTGCGAGCATAACGTTTATAACGCACTGAGCGCTATCGCCGGGGCCTTCTGCTACGGTGTGCCGATGGCAGCAAGCGCACAGGCACTGGCAACTGCCCGTCTGACAGGCAGCCGTCAGGAAATCGTTTATATCGGCGATATCACCTTTATCAACGATGCTTATAATGCAAGTCCTGCTTCTATGGAAGCGGCACTGAAAACCTTGGCGGAGGCCAAGAAGGCAGCGCATGGCCAGGCCCGCACTATTGCTGTGCTGGCAGATATGCTGGAGCTGGGAGATATCAGCGAGGATGCGCATCGTCGTGTGGGCCGCTGGGCTGTAGAAAATGGTGTGGATTTTGTACTGACCTATGGTCCGCAGGCTGCTTATATTGCAGATGAGGCTGCAAAGCTTGGCGGCAAGAGCAAGCATTGCGCTGACCGTCAGGAGGCAGCGGATGCTTTGCGTCTGATGGCTTCCGCAGGTGATATTATCCTGCTTAAGGGCAGTCATTCCATGCAGGTTGACAAAATGCTGGAGCTGTTCAAGTAAACTTAAGAGAGTGAGATTTTAGTAGATGTTAAAATTAATCGGAATTCCTGTGACTGCGTTTATCGTGTGTGCTTTAATCGGCCCGGTGCTGATTCCTTATCTGCATAAGCTGAAGTTCGGCCAGTCTATCCGCGAGTGCGGACCGGCAAGCCATATGGCGAAAAGCGGCACACCGACGATGGGCGGACTTATGATGCTGGCAGCGTTGCTGGTTGCTTTGCTGTGGGGCAACTTTACTCCCCATGTAATTATTGCTCTGGTGCTGACAGTAGGCCATGCGGTCATAGGCTTTATAGATGATTACATCAAGGTTGTAATGAAGCGTAATCTGGGCCTGACTGCCAAGCAGAAATTCTTACTGCAGTTCATGCTGGCCGGTGCCTATGTATATTTCGCCGAAACGCATATCCGCAATACGGAGCTGTGGGTTCCCGGCATCAATGCTGTCATTGATTTAGGCTGGGGTTATTATGTGCTGGCCTTCTTGCTTTTGGTTGGCACAACCAATGCCGTAAATCTGACAGATGGTCTGGACGGACTGGTTTCCTTTGTCAGTCTGCCTGTTACCATGGTTTTCGCTTTTATTGCTTACATGCAGGGTATGTTGGATCTGAGCGGCTTCGCTCTGGGCCTGACCGGTGCCTGCCTTGGCTTTTTGCTGTTTAACCGTCATCCTGCCAGAGTATTTATGGGTGATACCGGTTCCTTGGCTTTGGGCGGTGCTATTGCCGCTTTAGCGCTTTTGACACGTACAGAGCTGCTGCTGGTTATTGTCGGCGGCATCTATGTAGCGGAAGCATTGTCGGTAATTATTCAAGTTACCTATTTCCGCTTCAGCGGCGGTAAGCGTATTTTCCGCATGTCTCCGCTGCATCATCATTTTGAGCTGGGCGGCTGGCCTGAGGTTAAGGTTGTGCGTGTGTTTACAGCAGTAAGCTGCGTATTGTCTGTCGTTGGCTTATGCCTGTGGCTTAATGCATTTGTATAAAAAATCTTCGGCTATAACCGTTTTGTCGCAAATTTTGCGGTGAAAGGGCTATAGCCTATGTATGTTTATGAATAGAGGGTGTTTCTTGATGACTAAAAAGGATGCTGTAATCGTTTACGGCGCAGGCATCAGCGGCCGTGGAGCAGCGCAGGTGCTGGCAGATAAAAAGCAGCAGGTATATTTGTATAATGATATGGACTGCACTTTAGAGCCGCAGCTGCTGCAGCTTTTGCAGAGCGTTCGCGGTGGGCTGGCCATCGGTCAGGCTGCATTTGAAAGCCTGCTTGATATTGCAGGGGTGTTGGTGCTTTCTCCGGGTATTGCCTGCGATAACGCAAATGTGCTGCTCGCAGAGCAGCGCGGACTGGAGGTCATCAGCGAGGTTGAGCTTGGCTACAGGCTGTATGGCGGTCACATTGCTGCTATCACCGGTACTAACGGCAAAACCACTACCACCACTATCGTGGGTGAGATGCTCAAGCGTTTGCCGGTGCCTTCTGCAGTAGGCGGCAACATCGGTTTGGCACTGTCCAAGGAGGTAGAAAGCCTGCCTCAGGATGGTTGGCTTGCTGCCGAGCTTTCCAGCTTTCAGCTGGAAAAAGTCAGCAACTTCTGCCCTGATATCGCAGTAGTGCTGAACCTGACTCCGGATCATCTGGAGCGCCATCATACGATGGAGGCCTACGGCGAGGCGAAGAAAAATATTTTCCGTCAGCAGGGTGAGGCGCAGGTTACGGTGCTTAATTACGATGATCCTATCGTGCGTACCTGGGGTGCGGAAACTAAAGGCCGCCTGTGTTACTTCAGCCGTAAGGAAAAACTGCAGCAGGGCATCTATATGCAGGATGGTAATTTTATCATCAGCTGGGACGGCAAGCAGAAAACTGTCTGCAATATCAGCGAGCTGCATCTGTTCGGCGGTCACAACGAAGAAAACGTGCTGGCAGCCATTGCCTGCGGCTTTTTCGCCGGTGTGAGCATCAGCGATATGGCTGATGTGCTGCGTAACTTCCGCAGCATTGAGCACCGCATTGAATACGTTGCTACGATTGACGGCGTACCGTATTACAATGATTCCAAGGCTACTAACACCGATTCTACGATTAAAGCGCTGGAGGCCTTTAAGGACGGTCACATCATTTTGCTGGCAGGCGGTCACGATAAGCTGACACCGTTGGAGCCGATGATGGAGCTGGTGAAGGAAAAGACGGACGCCCTGATTCTGTTGGGCGCTGCCAAGGAGCGCTTCCACAAGGCTGCTGTTGCCTGCGGTGTGCCAAACATTGTGCTGGCCGACAGCTTTGAGAATGCAGTGAGCAAGGCACATGCGCTGGCACATAAGCCGCAGGTAGTGCTGCTTTCCCCGGCCTGCTCATCCTTTGATATGTTCAAAAATTATCCCGAACGCGGAAATTATTTTAAAAAGCTGGTACACGAGCTGGAGGGAGGTAACGTTAAGTGAAGGTAATTCTTTCCGGCGGCGGTACGGGCGGACACATTTATCCGGCCCTGACCATTGCGGACCAGATAAAAAAGCTGCAGCCTGAGGCGGAGGTAAGCTTCGTAGGCACCAGGCAGGGATTGGAGAAGGATATCATTCCCCGCTACGGCTACAAGCTGCAGTTTATTGAGGTAGCAGGCTTTAAGCGCAGCCTGAGCCTGGATACCCTGCGCAGTGCGGCAAAGCTTTTTGCTGGCTTATATGATGCCTACAAGATTATCAGCAACGAAAAGCCGGATCTGGTAATCGGTACCGGCGGTTATGTCTGCGGACCGATTGTTTTCATGGCAGCGTTAAAGGGAATTCCCTGCTGCATTCAGGAGCAGAACGCGATGCCAGGTGTAACCAATAAAATTTTGTCACGTTATGTGCGCAAAGTATTTTTAGGTTATAAAGAGGGCGGCAAATATTTTCACGGCAAGGCAGAGCTGGAATATACCGGCAATCCTATCCGCAGTGAAATTCTGCAGCATACGCGTGAGGAAGCTGTTAAGGAGCTGGGGCTGGACCCGGCGAAGAAAACGATTCTCGTTTCCGGCGGCAGTCGCGGTGCACGCACCATCAACAACGCTATGCTCGAAGCAGAGCTGGCGCTTTCCGGTAGAGCCGAGGTACAGGTGCTGCATGCGACCGGTGACGTGAATTATGACGCCTATATGGCGGAAATCAAAAAGCGCGGCGGTGTGGCAGATAACATTATTATCAAGCCTTATCTGCATAATATGCCGGTAGCGTTGGCTGCGGCCGATCTGGCAGTATTCCGTGCCGGTGCAATCGGCCTGGCAGAGCTGATGGCTAAGGGAGTGCCGTCGCTTCTGGTACCATATCCGTATGCTACGGCAAATCACCAGGAGTTTAATGCCAGAGCGGTAGAGGCTCAGGGTGCTGCCAAGGTTATTCTTGATAAGGACCTGACGGGCGACACCGTTTTGGAGTTCATCGAGCATTTATTAGTACATGAAGAGGAATTGCAGCAGATGCATGCGGCGGCCCAAAAACTTGGCAGACCGCAGGCTGCAGAGGTTATAGCCAAAGAGGCTGTGGCCTTGACTAAACAATAAGGGAGGGCCTCGAGTGGCTGAAAACAAATTAGCAAACCTGCATAATATACATTTTATCGGTATCGGCGGCGCCGGCATGAGCGCGATTGCTTATGTATTGATTAAGCGCGGCTATGATGTAAGCGGTTCCGATTTAAATGCCGGTCATATGTCGGCACATCTGGCGGAAGAAGGCGCTATGGTTTATATGGGCCATGCTGCCAGCCAGGTGGAGGATGCCGAGGCTGTAGTTATTTCTACAGCGATTCATCCCAACAATCCGGAGCTGATGGAGGCCAGAAAGCGCGGTATTCCCGTGCTGCACCGCAGCGATGTGCTGGCTGCGGTAATGAATGCTGCCGACGGCGTTGCTGTTGCAGGCGCTCACGGCAAAACTACTACCAGTGCGATGATTTCCTGCATTGCGGCAGAAAGCGGTATTGACCCGACTGTTATCATCGGCGGCGAGGTAAGCAGCCTTGGCGGTAATGCGCGCAACGGCGCAGGTCGCTTTGTGGTAGCGGAGGCGGATGAAAGCGACGGCTCCTTCCTCAAGCTGTATCCGTATCTTGCTGTAGTAACTAATATTGAAGATGACCATCTGGATCATTACGGTACAGAAGAAAATATATATCAGGCTTTTAAACAGTTTGTAGGCAACATCAAGGAAGGCGGCAAGGCAGTCCTTTGCTTTGATAATGCCAAGGTACGCCGGCTGGCTGCCGAAACCGATAAAGAGGTAATTACCTACGGCGTAGAAGGCGAGGGGGCTGACTACATTGCCCGTGACATTTCCTATGGTGTTGACGGCACCAGCTACAAGCTGTACTACAAGGGAGAATTTGTGACAGAGGTTCATCTGATTGTTCCCGGCAGACATAATGTGCTGAATTCTATGGGCGCGTTTGCTGCTGCACATGAGATGGGTATCGCTACCGACAAGATTCTTGCATCCTTGAAAAAGTTCGGCGGTGCCAAACGTCGTTTTGAAACCAAGGGTAAGGTTAACGGTGTCTGGGTTGTTGATGATTATGCGCATCATCCGACAGAAATCGGCGTAACGCTGAAGGCTGCCAGACAGACAAAGCCTGAGCGCCTGCTGTGCGTGTTCCAGCCGCATCGCTACACCCGTACCAAGCTGCTGTTCTCCGAGTTCTGCGAATGCTTTAAGGATTGCGATGAGCTGATTCTGACTGACATTTATGCAGCCAGCGAGGAAGCAATTCCCGGCGTGAGCAGCATGCATTTGGCAGAGGGTATCAAAGCAGCGACCGGTCAGGAGGTGCTGTATATCGGCAAGCTGACCAAGGCTGAGGAATACCTGGAGCGCGTTGTACGTCCCGGCGATCTGGTGATGACCATCGGTGCCGGTGATGTGTTTAAAATTGGAGAAGAATTAGTTAGGGAGTTGGAAAGAAATGCAGATTAATAAGCAGGATGTTGTTGCTGTTGTTTTAGGCGGGCCTTCCTCTGAGGCCGAAATTTCGCGTGTTACCGGCGGCGCTATTGCGAACGCACTGCGCGAAAAGGGCTATAATGCCAAGGAAGTTGAGCTGAATCCGTCTAATCTGATTAACGAGCTGCGTGATATGAACGCTAAGGTAGTATTTAACGCCGTTCATGGTATGTACGGTGAGGATGGCCGTTTGCAGAGTATTCTGGAGGCAGCAGGTATTCCTTATACCGGCTGCGGCGTACTGGCAAGCGCTGTTTCTATGGATAAATCCGCTACGAAGCGTTATCTGCAGTCTGCAGGCATTCCTACCGCACCCTGCATGATTATCAACAAGCGTGATGCAGGTGATTTGCAGACGCTGGCAGAAAAAATTATTTCCGAGTTCGGTCTGCCCGTAGTTATTAAGGCAGCAACTCAGGGCTCCAGCATCGGCGTTGTAATTCCCAAGACTGCACAAGAGGTTGTGCCTGCACTGGAGGAAGCCTTCAAGTATTCCGAAAATGTGCTGGCAGAAAAGTGCATCAAGGGCAAGGAGCTGACGATTTCTATTATGGAAGAGAACGGCGAGCCTAAGCCGTTGCCGGTTATCTGGATTGCACCGCATTCCGGAGCCTATGACTTCCATTCTAAATACACCAAGGGTGCTACGGATTACCACTGCCCGGCACCGTTTGATGAGAAAACTACTGCCTATATCCAAAAAATTGCCGTAGAAACCTACAAGCTGCTGGGCCTTTCCGGTGTAGCGCGTGTAGATGCTATGCTGGGTGATGAGGATGGTGTTGCTTATGTACTGGAAGCAAACACTGTTCCCGGTATGACGGCAACCAGCCTGGTTCCGAAGGCTGCTGCTGCTGTAGGCATCAGCTTCCCGGAGCTCTGCGAGAAAATTTTACTGAGCGCTAAATAAAAATGTTTTACAAGGAGCCAAAGGAGGTGCAGCATGGATTCATCGCAGACTATACGCGAACAACTGCGCAAACGCAGACGCCGGAAATTCTGGCACATGGTGCGCCTACTGGTATCCACGGCTATACTTGCTGTAACCTGTACATATGTCTGGCGCTATGTGCATAATCCTGCGTTTGCCTTTGGCAACGTCAGCATTCACGGAAGCAGTCAGCTGATGGAGGCGGAGGTTATCTCGCTTGCAGGCTGCGGGCAGGGACCATTGAATCTTTTCAATGCCAGCTCCGGCCGTCTGCGGGAGGCTTTGCTGCATGATGTCCGCTTTAAGAATGCAGAGGTGGCTTACCGCTTTCCGGCAACCTTGCAGGTGAGCGTAGAGGAACGGCAACCGGCACTTTATGTTGCCAATTCCTATCACAGCTATCTGAAGGTGGATTATAACGGCGTTGTTCTTAGTGTGACAACTACTATTCCGGATGCTAAGGCTCCTGTGCTGGCCGGCATAAAATGCGGTAATCTTTATCTGGGCGATAAGGTTGCCAATGCCGGTGTGCTGCAGATTCTGCAATTTTTGCAGCAGCTGACGCCGGAAGCACTGCAGCGTATCGGTGAAATTGCCGTTGATGATAAGCAGGATGTTAAGCTGCAGCTGAGCGGCAGCTTTCCGGTGCGTTTGGGCAGGGTACAGGAGGTATCACAGAAGGCTTCTGTGTTTATGACTGTGTTCAACGAGATTAAAGATAAAAATATTAAGGCTGAATATATTGATTTGACCTTCGGTAAGCCATATATCAAGCTTTTGCCAAAATAAATTGCTGTTAACTTGTTATAGCTGCAATGCTGTTGCAGCTGATGTCACAGTGAGGGTGAGATAATGAAAGAAATTTTTACTATGGATTTAAAGGGCAAGCTGTTGATTGCCGTGGTATTCATGGTGTTGGGATTTATGCTTTCGGTACAGTATAAAACTACAGAGCTTCAGCGTAATGTGCGTATGGACCGCGTAGAGGATTTGTCGGAACGCCTGAAGGTTATGGAAGCCGAGAACAAGCAGCTGCTGACAGAGCTGGAAACCTTGCGTGCAGGTGCTGCCAAGGATCCTGCTGATGATCGTATGAAGCTGATGGCAGGCACGACTGACGTAGAGGGCGAAGGCATTGAGATATTGCTGGATGACAGCAATATTGCCAAAAAGTCCGGCGAAAATCCTAATTTGTACATCATTCATGATGAAGATTTGCTGCGTGTGCTCAACGAGCTGCGCGCTGCCGGTGCGGAAGCAATTTCTGTCAACGATCAGCGCATTGTGGCTATGAGCGAGATTCGTTGTGCAGGACCTACTATTTCGGTAAACAATGTCCGCAGTGCTCCGCCTTATGTTATCAAGGCTATAGGCGCTCCTAAAACTCTGAGCAGTGCTCTGCGTCTGCGTGGCGGTGTTGTAGAAACCTTTGAGTTCTGGGGCATTCAGGTAAAAATCAAGACTGTTGAAAAGCTGCATATTCCGGCGCTGAAGGCACCGCGCAGCTTTGAATACGCTAAGACAGTGGAAAGCAAGGAGGCAGCGAAATGATTGGATTTGCATTTGCCGGCCTTTTGCTTGGTCTTATACTTGGTGTTTACTGTCCTTTCAGAGTGCCACCCGAATACGCACGTCTGCTTGCCGTAGCTGTTATGGCAGGTATGGATGCAGTGCTGGGCGGTGTACGTGCTTCACTTGAAGGCAATTATGATACTCAGGTATTCATTTCCGGATTCTTTATCAATGGTATTCTGGCTGCCTTTTTGTGCTATGCAGGTAATCTGATCGGTATCGATTTATATCTGGTAGCGGTACTGATTTTCGGTATGCGTATTTTCCAGAATTTGGGAATTATCCGTCGCCTTTATATGGGCAAATAAGTGTCCTGTCGGAAGATGAAGAAAAAAATTCATTAATAAGCAGGAAAATAGCACTTTCATGTTGAACAATATAAAAATGATTTTTTTATAAATAAGCTACCCAAAGCTAAGGGGGACGTAGAATATGTTTGATGACGTAGAGACAACCTTTGAACCGTTGGCCAATATTAAAGTAATTGGTGTAGGCGGTGGCGGCAATAACGCCGTAAACCGTATGATCGACGCCGGCGTGAGCGGCGTAGAATTCATTGCAGTGAACTGCGATAAGCAGTGCCTGATGCTTTCCAAGGCAGAAAAACGCATCCAAATCGGCGAAAAGCTGACTAAAGGTCTGGGTGCAGGCGCAAACCCTGAAATCGGCGAAAAAGCTGCCGAAGAATCCCGTGACCAGATTCTGGAATCCCTGAAGGGTGCAGATATGGTATTTGTTACCGCAGGTATGGGCGGTGGTACCGGTACCGGTGCTGCGCACGTTGTTGCGGAATGTGCCAAAGAAATCGGTGCGCTGACTGTCGGCGTTGTAACCAAACCCTTTGGCTTTGAAGGTCCTCGCCGCATGAAGCAGGCTGAGGCAGGCATTGTCAACCTGAAGGAAAAGGTTGATACCCTGGTAACTATTCCTAACGACCGTTTGCTGCAGATTATCGAAAAACGTACTTCCATGCTGGAAGCATTCAAAAAGGCCGATGACGTATTGCGTCAGGGCGTTCAGGGCATTTCCAACCTGATTGCTGTTCCCGGTCTGATTAACGTTGACTTCGCCGATGTCAAGACTGTTATGTCCAATGCAGGCAGCGCTCTGATGGGCGTTGGTACCGCTAAGGGTGAAGGCGGCGGCAAGGCTGCAGCCGAAGCTGCAATCAAGAGTCCGTTGCTGGAGGCATCTATCGACGGTGCCCGCGGCGTACTGATTAACGTTATCGGCGGCAAGGAGCTGTCCCTGTTTGACGTTAACGAAGCTGCCAATATTGTCAATGAAGCAGCTGATCCCAATGCAGTGGTTATTTTCGGTGCTGTTATTGATGAAAGCCTCAACGACGAAATCCGTGTTACGGTTATCGCAACAGGCTTTGAGAAAAAATCTCCTGTTACCAAAAATACAGTTGGCGGTCCGGCATCTATCAACCGCAACAACAGCGGTATTATCAAGAATTTCTCCGATCCGAACGAAATTCCGCCATGGCTGCGTCACTGATTGAAAGGAAGGCAGTAATATGAAGTGCCCGTTTTGCTCCCACAGAGACAGCCGTGTTATCGACAGCCGTGCTGTAGAGGAAGGCTGTTCTATCCGTCGCAGACGTGAATGCCCTAATTGCGGCAAACGCTTTACTACATATGAAAAATATGAGGAAACTCCGCTTGTTGTCAGCAAGAAGGATGGTCGTCGCGAGCTTTTTGACGGTAAAAAGCTGCTGGCAGGTCTTTTGAAGGCTTGCGAAAAACGCCCGGTTCCTTATGAAAAGATTAAAGAGATTGCCGACAGCATCGAGCGTGAGCTGCGGATGAGTGCGGATGCGGAAATTCCCAGCGCCCAGATCGGTGAGCTGGTTATGAAGTATTTGGAGCAGACAGATCAGATTGCTTATGTACGCTTTGCTTCCGTATATCGTCAGTTTGCCGACGTGCGCAATTTTATGCAGGAGCTGGAACGCATTATGCAGAAATCTAAAGACGCAAAATAGAGGTGCGGAATATGAAAAAGTATTTACTGCTTACTTTAACGGCTCTTATGCTGGTGGCCGGCTTCAGCGGCTCGGCACTGGCTAAGGAAAGACTCTTTACGTTTTCCAATAACAATAACGGAGCTGTGAAAGAGGTTAATTATTATCTGGATAATGGTGCCAAGGTTGTGTTTATGGATACAGCAGCCAAGGCTACCGACAGCACGGTGATTATCACCGTAGTGCTGGATATACCGGAAGGTGTGCCAGCATATCAAAAGTAAATAGCAAAAGGGTGCCGCAGGCACTTGCAAAAGGAGACGGCAATAGCCGTCTCTTTTGGTATTAGAGATAAAAGGAGCGGTTTTGATGCAGGATTTTATCATTACGCAAAAAAATAATATCTGGTGGGGAATGTTCCCGCGTTTGACGCAGGCCGGCTTCGGTAATGCCTGCAGCTGCCGTCTACATGGGGAAAGCTCCCTGGTGCCGGGAACGCTGAATCTGGCTTTGCATGTTGGTGACGATGCAGATCTGGTACTGCAGAACCGTCGCCTGTTTGCACAGGCTTTAGGCTTGGACGCGTCAAAATTTACTACCTGCGAGCAGGTACATGGCAGCAATGTTGCGGTGGTAGATGAAGCGTTGGTCGGCGCCGGTGCGACAGCGCTTGCAGATACGATTAAGGATACGGATGCTTTGGTTACGAATCTGGCGAATGTACCGCTGCTGCTATTTTTTGCAGACTGCGTGCCGCTGCTTTTTGCCGACGAGCGCCAAGGCGTGTGCGCTGTGGCGCACGCAGGCTGGCGCGGTACGGTAGCACAAATCGGCCGTAAAACAGTAGAAGCTATGCAGCAATCCTTCCGCTCCCGCCCCGAAGATATCGTTGCTGCTATCGGTCCTTCTATCGGCCAATGCTGCTACGAGGTGGACGACTTTGTACGTAGCAAGGCCGCAGGCTACGAGCAATTCTTTGCGCCCAGAGCGGAAAAGCCGGGCAAGTATCTGCTGGATTTGTGGGGCTATAACCGTCAAGTGCTGCTGGACGCAGGATTAAAGGCGGAAAATATTCTTACTGCCGGCGTCTGCACGGAGCATAACCATGAAATGTTTTGCTCCTATCGTGCTGAGCAGGGCAAAACAGGACGCATGGGCGTGTGCCTGTATAGAATGTCTGACAATAAAAACGCTTAAGTGCTGCGCGTGAAAAAGACTTAGGATTGAACGTGAACTTAGAAGCTTAAGGTGATACGTTAAAAAATGCGTTATGCAGCGAGTCGCTGAATGCTTCAGGTAACGCGTTAAAATTTTACGAAAAGAGTGAGTGAAGATGCTGAAGGATACCTTTACATTTCAAGGACCGTTAGGTGAAATAGAGTGTGTTGTAGAACCGAATCGGAGTGAGAATAATGCTGTACTTGTTATGGCGCATGGCTTCCGCGGCAGCCGCGACAGCGGCGGACGTGCTGCGGGCGTGGCGCAGCAGGCTGCGGCGCATGCTGCCGTAGTGCGCTTTAACTTTACGGGTACGCAGATAATTTCGCGTCAAGTAGAGGAGCTGCACGCCGTACTGGCAGAGGTACGCCGCAGACAGCCCGGCTGCAGGCTGTTTCTTTTGGGACGTAGCTTGGGCGGTGCAGCTTCCATCATAACGGCGGCGCAGGACGGAGCTCTTGCCGGCCTGATTCTGTGGGCAACGCCGAATAATCTGCGCTTTACCTTCCGCTACGTGATGACGGAGGACGAATATCGTCGTCTGGATAGCGGCGAAACGCTGCACTTTAACGATGAACGCGGCGAATGCGCCCTGACGCCGGATTTTCTGACGGACTTTGACCAATACGATTTGCCTGCGCTGCTGCAGAAGGCGCAGCCATTACCTGTACTTTTGCTGCACTGCAGTGCGGATGAGGTGGTGCTGGCAGAGCAGGCGCAGCGCAACGCCGCAGCCATCGGCGAGGCGGCAGAGCTGCATATCTTTGAGGGCGGTGACCACAGCTTTACGCAGTACAGTGAGCAGGCAGGCGCACTGCTGAGTGATTGGCTGGGCAAACGCTTGAAATGCGGCGCTTGTTAGTTGTATAATATACTTGAGAAATTATATCCTTTTCTATGGGAGGAAAGAGCATGAAGAAATTGTTAATAATCTGCTTGATGCTGGTGTGCGCGCTGGTACTTACAGCCTGCGGTCAGGAAAAACAGGAGCAGGCGCCGAAGGCAGAGCCTGCGACAGCGGTTTTTAACACAAGCATGGGCGATTTTGAGGTGAAGCTGGCAACAGACTATGCACCGGAAACGTCGAAGAATTTTATTACGCTGGCCGAAAAGGGCTTTTATAATGGCCTTACCTTTCACCGTGTAATCGATAACTTTATGATTCAAGGCGGTGACCCTGCCGGCAACGGTACCGGTGGTCCCGGCTATACTATTAAGGATGAGTTCAGCAGTAAGCTGCTGCATGACGGCCCCGGTGTAATTTCCATGGCAAACCGCGGCCCGAACACCGGCGGCAGCCAGTTCTTTATCACCCTGCGTGAAACTAAATGGTTGGACGGCAAGCATGCTGTTTTCGGCAAGGTAAGCAAGGGCATGGATGTTGTCTATAAAATCGGCAAAACAGCAACAGATTCCAATGATAAACCGTTGGAGCCTGTAATCATTAAGAAGGTTACGATAGAAAAACGTTAACACCCCTTTTAAAACAGGTAGGAGGAAATTGCTTGGCTAGTGAAGAAGAAAAAATGCAAGGTATACTGGAAACCGTTGACCAGCAGGAAATGGTTGGTATTTGCGGACGTAATGACGAGTTTCTGCGTTTAATCCGCAGTGCTTTTGACTGTACAATTGTAGCGCGCGGCAATCAAATTACCATGAGCGGACGCGCTGAAGAGGTGGCGCAGCTGGAACAGCTGCTGCAGGAGCTGCTGTTTTTGTACCGTCAGGGATTGCCGCTGACAACGCATGATGTGCGTTACAGCATGTATATGGTGAAGGCAGGAAATTTGGAAAGTCTGCATCGCATGTACGCTGACACGATTATCGTCAACAACCGCGGTCGTCAGGTAAAGGCTAAAACCTTGGGACAGTGGCAGTATGTGGAAACCATCCGCCATAACTATATAACCTTGGGCATCGGACCTGCAGGCACAGGCAAAACCTACCTGGCAGTGGCGCTGGCAGTAGCGGCGCTGAAAAAAAAAGAGGTAGAGCGTATTATCTTGACGCGTCCTGCGGTAGAAGCAGGCGAAAAGCTGGGCTTTTTGCCGGGTGATATGCAGGATAAGGTAGACCCGTATCTGCGTCCTCTTTATGACGGCCTGTATGATATGCTGGGCACGGAAACCTTCCAAAAGTATCTTACCAAGGGTACGATTGAGGTTGCACCGCTGGCATACATGCGCGGACGCACGCTGAATGACGCCTTCATTATTTTGGATGAAGCGCAGAACACTACACCGGAGCAAATGAAAATGTTCCTGACGCGCTTTGGCTTTGGCAGTAAGATGGTTATTACCGGCGATATCACGCAAATAGATTTGCCGGGCGGCAAGAACAGCGGCCTGAAGGACGCTGCGCGTATTCTGGGAAATGTTCCGGGAATCGGCGTGATAAAGTTCAGCGAGCAGGATGTTGTGCGCCACGAAATCGTCGGTTCCATCATCAAGGCTTATGAACGCTTTGAAAAACAAAAAGAAAAATATAACGGAGAAAAACAAGCATGATAATTAATTTGGAAAATGACCAGCAGAAGCTAGAGCTTTCCGCGCAGGTGCTGGAGCGCCTCCAGGAGGGCTTGCAGGCAGTAGCACGCTTGAATGAGCTGCCGGAGGAGTCCGAAGTTGATGTAACTATTGTCGACGATGAGGAAATCCATGCGCTGAACCGTGAGTATCGCGGTATGGATAAGCCTACCGACGTTTTGAGCTTTGCGCTGGATGAGGACTGCGAGGATGAAGACGAGCCGGAGCTGATTGGCGGACCGGAGGAGCATCTTTTCGGTGATATCATCATTTCGGCGGAAACAGCACTGCGTCAGGCAGAGGAATACGGGCACGGCCTGGAGCGCGAAATGACGTATTTGGCAGTGCATGGTATGTTCCATCTGTTGGGCTATGACCATATGACGGAGGAGGATAAGGCTGAAATGCGTGCGAAAGAGGAGGAAGCTTTGCGTGCGATTAACCTTTCCGAAGAATATTTTGACCATCCCACAGGCATTCATTGATGCTTAATGCACAATTATTTATAACTAACCTGTAAAAAACATAGGAGGTGCTTTCCATGAAAGACGTAAAACTGAATGAATTATCCCCGGCTTGGCGCGAATTGTACGATGCAGCGGTTGCTGCCCGTAAGAATGCTTACATTCCTTATTCCAACTTTGCTGTAGGTGCGGCAGTACGCTGTGCCAACGGAAAAATCTACGGTGGCTGTAACGTGGAAAACGCTTCCTACGGACTTTGTGTCTGCGGTGAGCGTAACGCTATTTTCCACGCTGCCTGCGCCGGTGAGCGCGAAATGGTAGAGCTGTGCGTAGTTGCAGATACCTCCGGCCCCGTTTCTCCCTGCGGTGCCTGCAGACAGGTAATGCGCGAGTTTGGTATCCAGACCGTGATTTTAGCGAATATGAAGGGTGACTTTAAAATTACCATGGTAGAAGAACTGCTGCCGTATGGTTTTGAATTATAATAACAGGAGCTGATTAAGATAAAGAAGGTAAACAACGAAGAAGCTAAACATTATGCCGGCTTTGTGGCTATGGTGGGCCGCCCGAACGTAGGCAAATCCACTCTGACAAACAGTCTGATCGGTGAGAAAATCGCTATCATGTCCGACAGACCGCAGACTACACGCAATAAGATTATGTGCATTATGAATACTGATAATGCGCAGATTATGTTTCTTGATACACCGGGCATTCATAAGCCGCAGCACAAGCTGGGCGAATACATGGTACGCACGGCTGAAAGCACCCTGCAGGAGGTTGACGTTGTCCTCTTCGTAGTAGATGCAACCGAAAAACGCGGCGCAGGCGAGGATTATATCCTGAACCTGCTGCAGAAGGTAAAAACACCGGTAATTTTGGTAGTAAATAAAATTGACAAGCTGGCAGATAAGCAAAAGCTGTTCCAAATTATGGAAGGCTATAGCAAGCTGTATAAATTTGCGGCGATTGTACCTGTTTCCGCATTGAATGACAGTGAATTCCCCGGACTGGTGCAGGAAATCACTAAGCATCTGCCGGAGGGACCGGCGTACTTCCCGGAGGATATGATTACCGACCAGCCGGAGCGCGTGATTGCCGCTGAAATGATCCGTGAGAAGGTATTGCGCCTGACGCGTGATGAAATTCCCCATTCCGTAGCGGTTGAGGTGGATGAATTCAAGGAGCGCGACGAAGAAAACGTTTATATCAGAGCAACAATTTTTGTAGAGCGTGAATCGCAAAAGGGCATTGTTATCGGCGCTAAGGGCAGCCTGCTGAAGAAAATCGGCCAACAGGCGCGTGCTGATATCGAAAATCTGCTGTACTGCAAGGTCTTTTTGGATTTATGGGTTAAGGTTAAGGCTGACTGGCGTAACAAGGATAAAGCCTTGAAGCAGCTTGGCTACAAGGAGTGAGGACTTATCAACTTTTTTCGGAAACTGATTGATTTCTGGCATAGGCTGCCGATTGCCTGGTATTACCTGAAAACCGGTACCTGGCACAAGGAGGGCAGCGCCAGCAGTGAGGACGAGCTGCGCCAGCTGGTGAGTGCCAGCGAACGCCACGGCCAGATTGACCATGTCGAGGGCAGCATGATCGGCAATGTTTTTGACTTTGCCGACCGTGTGGCGCGCGAGGTCATGGTGCCAAGACAGGATATGGTATGCCTGTTTTTGGATGATACGCTGGCAGAAAATATGGCTGTTGTGCGCAGCAGTCATCATACGCGCTATCCGCTCTGCATGGAGGACAAGGATCAGGTGGTGGGTACGCTGCATGTGCGCGACCTGCTGAAGATTAAGCCGGGGCAGACTACCTTTGACCTGCGCCGTCTGATGCGTCCGATTGTTGTTATTCCTGAGGCTATGCCGGTGCCGAAGGCCTTGCACCTGATGCAGCAACGTCATGTGCAGATGGTGCTTGTGGCAGATGAGTACGGTGGTACTGCAGGCCTGATTACGATGGAGGACCTCGTGGAGGAAATCGTCGGTGATATTCAGGACGAGCATGAAGCGCAGGAGCCGCCGGACGTGTTGCAGCTTCCCGATGGCAGGATTGAATTTGACGGCATGGTGCTGCTGGACGATGTGGCAGAGCAGCTGCCGATTGTATTTGATGATCCTGAGGAGGATACCATCGGCGGTTATGTATTCGGTTTGCTTGGGCGCAAGCCTGAGATTGGTGATGCTGTGGAAATTTCCGGCTACAGCTTCAAGGTACTGCGCACAGAGGGCTTCCGTGTAGTGCGCGTGCTGGCTACGAAGCTGCCGCAGGAGCAAAAGCAGAAGGAAGAACAGCAGGATGAGTGAGTTGCAAAGGGAGCTTTTGGCAGATGATGCGCTTGTTTTACATGTAAAAAACTGGCAGACGGCTGATAAATATGCGGTCTGCTTTACGAAGGAGCATGGCAAGCTGCGCTTTATCGCCTATGGTGCCCGCTATGAAAAAAATATACATGGCAGATTGCTGCAGCCCTTTGCCAATCTGCATATTGAGGTGCAGCAGGGGCAGAAGATAGACAAGCTGCGCAGCTGTGAGCTTTTGCAGCTGCCCAAGTCTATGGATATGCAGCAGATGGCTTATGCTGC
This sequence comes from Phascolarctobacterium succinatutens, assembly GCF_958453765.1. Taxonomy (GTDB): domain Bacteria; phylum Bacillota; class Negativicutes; order Acidaminococcales; family Acidaminococcaceae; genus Phascolarctobacterium_A; species Phascolarctobacterium_A succinatutens_B. The sequence goes on from NZ_CAUDZA010000017.1 coordinate 25,385, forward strand.
GGTGGCGTCGGAGCTGACTGCCGTGCTGACGGAGGACAGAGTGCCGCAGCCGGAGCTTTATGAAATGCTGGGCGCTGCCCTGGCGGCGCTGATGCAGCGCAATCCGCGTCTTGTTGTTTTGTCCTACGCTATAAAATTGCTGGCGGCTACGGGCTTTGCGCCGCAGCTTGCGCATTGCGTGCATTGCGGTGAGGCTGTGACGGCGCAGGAGGATGCGTGGTTCAGTCCGCTGCAGGGCGGGCTTATCTGCAGCAGCTGCAAAAGCAGCTATAACGGTGACGGGCTGGAGCCGTGCAGTGCGGAAACACGCGAGCTGTGGCAGTGGCTGGCGCAGCTCGATTACGAGCAGCCGGCGCCCTTTAGGGTGCGAGGCGGCGCGCTCATGGAGCTGGAAAAAATTCTCTTCAAGTTTATCTTCTTTCAGACAGATAAGCCGTTGAACAGCTTAAACTTTTTGAGTCAGCTGCAGATGTGAGGCTGCGGCGGAGACGCTTAATTGAAGAACGTAAACAAAAAACGCTAAAGGCATGCGAAAGTCTTTAGCGTTTTTTGCATGCAAAAAGTCCGCTCACATGGAGCGGACGGAGTAAAGGCTATCTTGGATATTTACGCGAATGCTTCGCTTGAAGCAAAACGCGGGAGAATTTTTACGTCAGAGAGGAAGTATCCTTGTCCACAACCTTCAAAAAGATTTTGTTGACATACTGCTCACAGTCACAGGAGAACCAATGATTTTCCAAAGGAAGGATATAAATATTGCCGACAGGCTCCAAATCATTGATCTGCAGAAAGTGTTCTATACGTTTGGACAGCTTGGCAGCGTTTTCGCAGAAGGTACCGGAAAAAATGATTTCCAGATACAGACCTGCCGGAAGCGTCATTTTGATGGACTGCCGATGCTTGGTGGCGCTGGTGACGCAGGAAAAATATGCCTGCGAATGCAGAAAATCATGCGTTTTAAAAAAGCTCTCCTGATCCAAAACCCAACCGGCATGATTAGGCAGAGCTCCCTTGTGATGCGCGCGCCTTTGCCCATGGCGGGCAAATTTGGTAATACGGCTTTTGCCGTCATCACTTTCCGCAAGCGGTGTAAGGCGCAGCAGACGGTCATTTTGCCAGCTGAGCGTCAGATGACGGCAAGGATTAAGCTCCTTGACGTGCATATCCTCCTTAATGCGCTCGATGGTGTCGCAGATTTCCTGATTGTTGTGGATGATTGCCTGACATTCCGCTGTTTTTTCCTGCAGCAGCTGCAGAAAATGCTCCTTGCTGCGGTCCTCCAGATATTTTTTGATATTGGCGATGCTGATATCCAGCGCACGCAGGTTGACGATTATCTCCAAATCCAGAAATTGCTGGATAGAATAATTGCGGTAGCCATTTTCACTGACAAAGTCCGGTGAAAGCAGGTTAACCTTGTCATAGTAGAGCAATGATTGCTTAGATATATTAAAAATTGCAGCCAATTCGCCGGCAGTAAAGTACTTTCGCTTGTCTTTATTAATCATAATTATTCCTCATAAGCTTGACTATAATACTAGTATATAGTTTAATATTAAAAGGAGTAATATCACTCCTTTTTATCTAGTAAATTATATCATATTTTCTTGCTATTTGAATAGGAGTTTTTTAGTATAGGATGGAGGTCAATATCTAATGAAAAAAATTGCGATTTATGGTAAGGGCGGTATCGGCAAATCTACAACAACATCAAATCTGTCGGCTGCATTCAGTGAGGATGGTCTTAAGGTTTGCCAGATAGGCTGCGATCCGAAAAATGATTCTACCAGACTTTTGCTGGGACGTATCTGCAGTCAGACTGTGCTTGATATGGTGCGCGATAATGATGAGGTTGCGGCAGAGGATATTGTTCATACAGGCTATAACGGCATCAAATGTGTGGAAGCTGGCGGTCCTGAGCCGGGCGTAGGCTGTGCGGGCCGCGGCATTATCGTAGCTTTGGAAAAGCTGCGTTCACTGGAGGTGCTGACGGACGAGGATTTGATTATGTATGACGTTTTAGGTGACGTTGTCTGCGGCGGTTTCGCCGTGCCTATCCGCGAGGGCTATGCAACCGATATATATATTGTTTCTTCCGGCGAGCTGATGAGCCTGTATGCTGCCAACAATATCGCCAAGGGCGTTAAACGCTTTGCTATGCGCGGCGGTGTGCGTTTGGGCGGTATCATCGGCAACGGTCGTAATACACCTAACGAGCAGCAGCTGCTGCAGGAATTCGCCAAACGCCTGCACACTCAGCTGATTGCCTTTATTCCGCGTGACGTTATTGTCAATAAGGCGGAAAACAATCGCCAGACAGTGCTGCAATATGCACCGGAAAGCGCTCAGGCCGGTGTTTACCGCAAGCTGGCGCATGATATCTGGCATAATGAAAACATGGCTATTCCTACGCCGATGAGCTTTGAGGAGCTTGAAAAGCTGGTGGCCGAATATGGCAATTAAAACAAGACGCTTTTACAGTGCACGCAAAAGCTGCAGCTGCAGCATGCCTGGCGTGTGGCGCGCCGTTGCCTATATGAACGGAGCTGTGGTAGTTTTTCACAGCCCGCGTGCCTGCGCTCATGTAGCACGCACGATGGATATTAACTCGCAATACCGTACTTTGTCCGAAAATGAGCGCGAGCAGTGGGGCTCCGTGCCGCTGCTCAGCAGCCAGCTGCAGGAAAAGGACGCAATTTTCGGCGGAGTGACACGTTTGGAAAAATGCCTGCGCTTTGCTATTGAAACATATAAACCCAAGTGCCTGATGATTGCCAATTCCTGCGTGGCCGGTGTTATCGGTGACGATGTGGAATCGGTGGCACGCGAGGTAGAGGAGGAATACGATGTTCCTATCCTTACTGTGGAATGCTGCGGCTTTTTGGGTGCGGAATATTATGACGGCTATTTTGAAATTACGCAGAAGCTGTTGGAACGCTTTGTGAAGCCTTGCGCCAAGCAAAAGGACAGTGTATTGCTTTTAGGTGATAACGGCGGCCCGTGGGGCCATTATGCGAAAGAGGTTACCCGTATTCTGCAGGAATTCGGCGTAGAGGTCATCGGTCAGTTCCCCGGCTATATGGCTATGGATGAGCTGGAAAAGGTGGCAGCCGCCGAATATGCGGTTGTGCTTGGCGGCCGCGGGCAGACGCATATCGGCTTGCGTAAGGTTGCAGAGCAGCTGCAGGAAAAATACGGCACACATTATCTGGCCGATATTTATCCTGTCGGCTGGCAGGAAACGCAGGACTGGATTATCAGCATCGGCCGTATGCTGGGGCGTGAGCAGTTGGCACAGCAGGTGCTGAAGCTGGAGCAGCAACGCTTAAGTGAACAGCTGCAGCATTTTCTGCCGGTAACAGAAGGCAAGAAAACAGTGCTGTGCATCGGCCGTATCCTAAGATATTTTCATCCGGGGAATATCCTGCAGACCATCAGGCTTTTGCGCTTGAATCTTACCGGCATTATTTTACTGGATTCCTATGATGGTGATGAGCGCGAAGCGATGCTGAAGGTTGTGCAGGAAAACAGCGATGTGCCTGTTTATACTACGGCGGAGGGTGAAAAGCTGGTAGCAGATGCAGACATTGTGCTGACAACGCACGAACTGCAGAATAAGGAGGCGCGCCAGATTTTCCTGCCGATGCTGCCGCAGGTTGCCGTTGCCGGTGAGGTCAAGATGATGCAGGGAATCTATCAGAGCCTGTGCAGCAGGCTGAAGGGAGGCGTGCGCTATGTCTGAAAAGCAAGGCTGGGGCAATATCTGCGAGCGAGTGGATACCTGTGCGCTGACAGGTGCAGGTGCCTTTTTTGCTGCTATTGCACAGAGTGAGGTTTTGATTAACGGACCGCTGTGGTGTTATTTTTATGCTTTGCGTCATCTGGAAAAGGCACGTCCCGATATGTATACGCGCTTTTACGGCTCACAGCCTGATAATAACGCTGTTATTTACGGCTCCGAGGAATATGTGACGCAGGAGCTGCGGCGCATGCTGGAGGATGGTCATAAGCCTTCGGTATTGCTTTTGGAAAGCAGCTGCTCGCTGAGCTTAATCGGTGATGATTTGGCAGGCATGGCACGCAAGCTGGAGCTGCCGTTCCCAGTGGTTACATTGGACAGCGGCGGTATGGTCGGCGGTTTTGCTGAAGGCTATGCCAAGGCTGCCAAGAAGCTGTTTGCGCAGCTGTTGCCGCAGACTGTGACAGCAAAGCCTTTGGCTGTCAATATTTTAGGACAATCGGAATTTTATCTGCAGGGTGCTGCCGATACGCAGGAATTAAAACGCTTACTGCAGCTGGCAGGCTATGAGGTGCTGTGCACTCCCGGCTGCGAATGCACGCTGGAGGAGCTGCAGAAGCTTCCGGAGGCTTCGCTGAACATTGTTACGAATGCGGAGCTGGGTTTGCCGCTGGCGGAATATCTGCAAAAGCAATACGGCACGCCGTATATTTTTGCCGGCCTGCCTTATGGTGTACAGGGAACGCTGCGCTGGCTGCAGCAGATAAATGCGCAGTTGCCTGCTCCTGCGTTGGACAAGGTGACGGCGGAAGCTCAGGCGCAGGATAATTATCTGCTGAGCCGTAATAATGAAGCCATTGCGCTTTGGGGCAGCATGTGGTTTGATAACGTGCTCGTCAGCGCGCCTGCGACGCAGGCGCTGTGCCTTGCACAGACGCTGCGCACCGAATGGACTGACATCGGCAGGCTGACTGTTATCTGCCAGCAGCAGCTTAAGGATGCGCCTGCCTGCGACACGGCAGAGGCTATTTACACTGTTGGCGTGGACGATGCTGCCATCAGCGAATATTTTAAAACCTGTGACAATGTACTGCTGCTGACGAGCAGCAGCGAAAGCTCGGTTCTTTATCGCAGAAAGCAGTGCAGCTTTGATGCCTGCAATATCTGCTATCCTACGAATGATGAGGTGTTTATTACCAAGCAGCCGATGGTAGGCCTGCAGGGCAGTGCTTACATGCTGGAGCGACTGTGGAATTGCTTTATCCGCAGGAAAAAGAATAAAGTAGAGTAGGTGGTCTATGAAAAAGCTATTGATGATTATAAGCCTGTTGCTTTTGGTATTTACTGCTGGATGCAGTAAGCAGCAGGCTGCCGATGTTCCTGCTTCGCCGGCGGCGGATGTGGCCTACAGCGTTACGGACGATGCCGGAAGGACGCTGCACTTTGAGCATAAGCCGCAGCGGATTGTTTCGCTTACATATGGTACGGATGAAATCCTTACCGATTTAGTTGACATAAAACGTATTATGGCCTACAGCCGTTGGGCGGGTGATAGCGAAATAAGCTTTATCACCAAGGAGCAGGCCTATACTGTGGGACGCAAGGTGCCGGAAAATACGGAAGCTGTTTACGCATTGCAGCCTGATCTTGTTGTTGCCTCAACGGCCACATCCAGCGACTTGGTACGCAGTCTGGAGGGGTTGGGCGTGCCTGTATATATTGCGCGCAGTCCGCATAATTACAAGGAGATGTGCGACAAAATCCGCGGTATAGCTGCAGCGGTAGGCGAAAAGCAGCAGGGGGAGCTGATGGTGCAGAAGATGGACACGCACCTGCAGCAGCTGCAAAAACGCTTGCGTCAGATTCCGTCAAGCGAAAGGCGCGTTGCTGTAGCCTTTAATTTTACCTCTGCCATGGGGCGGAAGGGCGATTTGCTCGACAGCATGCTGACGATGGCGCATGTTATCAACGGCGCGGCTATTGTTGCCAATGAAAACAAGAGTGAGCATGGTATGCCTGCTATCAGCAAGGAACAGGTGGTACGCATAAATCCTGATATTTTTATGCTGCCGACTTGGAATTATAACAATAAACAGAATGTACAGGGTTATGCTTATGCCGTAATGAATGACCCCGCTTATCGCGATGTTAAGGCTGTACGCAACAAGCAGATTAAGTTTGTTTCGGACAAATATCGCTATGTTGCCAGCCAGCATATTGTCGATGCTATTGAAAACATTGCGCATGCTGTATATCCGGAAATTTTTTGAGGAAGTGTGTTTATAGATGATTATTAAACGTGAACGGAGTCCATTGGCTATTATTCTTTTAGCAGTTCTCTTAGTTGTTATTGCCTGTGTATCTCTGACCTTCGGCCAGATAGATGTGCCTGTAGGCAAGGCGCTGGCAGTTATTGGCGCTCAGCTGAATCTGCCAGGCTTTACCGAGGCTGATTACAGCAGGGAGCAGCTTGCCGTTATCTGGTATATCCGCCTGCCGCGTATGCTGGTAGGTGTGCTTGTAGGTGCGGCGCTGGGGATTTCCGGCGCTGTAATGCAGGGCATCTTCAGCAACCCGCTGGCAGATCCCGGTCTTATCGGTATCTCCTCCGGTGCTGCTACCGGTGCGGTGCTTTCTATTGCTTTGGGTGCAGCCTCCGGCAGTATGTTCGCTATGCCGGCCTTCGCTTTTTGCGGCAGTATCTGCGCTGTGTGCCTAACAGTGTTTTTGGCGATGCGTAACGGAAAAATTCCTGTTATGACGCTGCTTTTGGCAGGCGTTGCCGTGGGTATGCTTTTGGGTGCTATTACCTCCGGCCTGCTTACATTTATGAACGAGCAGAAGCTGCAGCAATATCTTTTCTGGATGGTCGGCGGTCTTGATTACCGTCGCTGGGAGCACGTATATCTGGCAGTCGGACCTGTGCTGTGCGGCATTGTAATTATGTGCATGCTGGCGCGTCACCTGAACATTCTGGTGCTGGGCGAAACGGAAGCTAAAGCTGTTGGTATGCCTGTTACCGCATTCCGCATGGGTCTGCTTTTCGTAGCAGCTATGACTACTGCTACCTCCGTTTGCGTCAGCGGTAATATCGGGTTTGTCGGCCTGGTTATTCCGCATATGATGCGTATGCTGATTGGTCCTGACCATCGTGTACTCTTGCCTGCCAGCGCACTTGGCGGCGCAGCCTTTTTGGTATTCTGCGATTCGCTGGGACGCATTATTATGCCGCCGGCAGAGGTGCGTGTAGGTATTATGACAGCGTTCTTAGGTACGCCGTATTTCCTGTATCTGCTGCGCAGAATGCAGAAGCAGTTCTTTTAAGATGAGGTAGAAATTATGAAGGTTATTTTCTTGACGAATGTTATCCGCCGCATGGGTATGATGCAGCAGACTATGGAAAAGCTGCAGCAGGAAGGCAAGCTGGATAATGCCTGCGCCTGCCGTTGGATTACCGATGCGACGATTTGGGATGATAAATGGCACAAGGAGCTTGCCAGCTCTAAGCTGGTGATTATGAAATGGATGGGTACAGGTCTGGATACACCGTTTCTGCAGCGCTGCGTCAGCCTGCTGAAGCAGCTGCGCCTGCCCTTTTATATTGATGCTGCCGGCAGCAAGGAGGGCGAGCTGGCGCAGGGACTGACACCTGAGCAGCTTGCTGTTATCAAAAAATATTGCATGTTCGGCGGCGAAATCAACTATAGCAATCTGTGGTTATATCTGCAGCAGCTGTTGCAAGGTGAGACTATTACAGTCGATGAGCCTAACCCGATTCACTGGTGCGGTATTTATCACCCGCGGGCGAAAAAGGTATATACCGATTTAGCGGAATACCAGCGTGATTTTTGCGTCAGCGGCCGTCCGACAGCGGGCATTCTTTTTTACCGCGACGAATGGGTGTGGGGCGATTTGACCTACCAGACTGCGATGGTTGAAGAGCTGGAAGCACAGGGCGTCAACGCTGTCTGCGTTTTCAGCAACGGCATGCCGCTTGAGGAAATGGGCATGCCCAGTCTGACGCAGGTTTTCAACAGCTTTTTCTGCACTGCGGACGGTGTACCGGCAATTGACGTGCTGCTGAACGTGATGAAATTTTCCATGACTACCGGCGGTTCGATTAATCTTGATTATCTGAAAAAGCTTAACGTACCTGTTTTGGCTGCCTATACGACAATTGCGCCCTTTGAGGAATGGAAGGACAGCTTTGAAGGTATGAATGCCATGGAGGTTTCCATCAGCGTTTCCTTGCCGGAATTTGATGGCATTATCCACGGCGTGCCTATAGCGCATAAAAAGATTCTGGAAAACGGCGATGTACGCTATCTGCCTAATATGGAGCGTGTAAAGCGCATGGCCTCCAAGGCGAAGAAGTGGGCGATGCTGCGCCACAAGGCCAACAGCGAGAAAAAAATCGCTATTATCTTCCATAACTATCCGCCGCGTAATTCCAATATCGGCAGTGCTATCGGCTTAGATACAATCGAAAGCATCCGTCGCGTGCTTGCTGCTATGCGTGAGCGTGGCTATAAGGTAGATTGGATTCCTGAGGATACGAAGGAATTTATCAAACAGCTGACAGCCAATGCCACCAACGACCGCAGTATGCTGACGGAAAAGCAGGTTGATGCTGCCAATAAGCTGAAGGGAGCAGAATATAAAGAATTCTTTGCATTGATGGACAAAAAGGTGCAGGAGCAGCTGGTGAAGGACTGGGGCGAAGCGCCGGGTTCTGTCATGGAATATGACGGCGATATCCTGGTGCCTGGAACGATGAACGGCAATGTTTTCGTAACCGTGCAGCCGCCGCGTGGCTTTGGCGAGGACCCAGAGAAAATTTACCACGATCCTTACGTTGCACCGACGCATCAATATCTGGCCTTCTACCGTTGGGTACGCGATGTGTGGCAGGCAGACGCTGTTGCGCATATCGGTACGCATGGCAGCCTGGAATGGCTGCCGGGCAAGAACGCCGGCCTTGATTGCAGCTGCTACCCGGATTTGGCGCTGGGAGATTTGCCGAACATTTATCCTTATAACATTACTATTACCGGCGAGGGCATTCAGGCGAAGCGCCGCGGCGCTGCTTGCCTTATTGAGCATTTGCCGGCGCCGCAGACACAAGCGGGAGTGTACGACGAGCTGGAGGAGCTGGAAAAGCTCATGGACGAATACGTACACTTCAGCAGCACGCAGCCGGATAATCTGCCGCGCTTGCAGGAGCTGGTGCTGGCGAAGGTTGCCGAGGCCAACCTACAGGACGAGGTTACTTACGATGAAGAAAAGCCCTTCGACGAATACGTGATGAATCTGCATAATTACATTACGGATTTGAAGAATATGGAGGTGCACACAGGCCTGCATATTATGGGACAGCCGCCGGAGGACCAGCAGCTGGAGGATTATCTGTGGCTGCTGCTGCGTCTTGATAACGGCAATATCCCCAGCCTGACGCAAGCAATAGCAGCGCTGTATGGCTTTGATTATTACTATCTGCTGGAAAACAGCAGCCTGATATACGAACCGCTGAATATCACCTATGGTATGCTAATCGACCGTATCGCCAATCAGTGCCGCGAGCTGATTCGCTGCCTGCAGCAGCGTGACTTTGTCAAGGAAGCGGTTGCTGATGCTCTGCAGCTGCCCTGGGTGCAGCAGGCACCGGCGGAAAGCAGAGAAAAGCTGGAGCTTGTCTGCAATTATGTGGTAGATAAGCTATATCCCAACTTGCTTTTGACAAAGCAGGAAATCACCAATATGCTGCGTGGCTTTGAAGGCGAATATATCGAGCCTGGTCCGAGCGGTGCTCCCTCCAGCGGCGGTGCCGATTTGCTGCCGACAGGACGCAACTTCTATGGTGTGGACCCGCGCTGTCTGCCAACTCCGGCGGCTTGGGAGATTGGCCAGACGCTGGGCGACCAGGTGGTAGAGCGCTTCATTGCGGAGGAAGGCCATTATCCCGAAAATATCGGCATGGTCTTCTGGTCCGGTGCAAACATGCGCAGTCATGGCCAGTGCATTGCTGAATTCCTCTATCTCATGGGCATCCGTCCCAAGTACCAAAGCGGCAGCCTGCGTATCAACGGCCTAGAGGTCATTCCTCTGATGGAGCTCAAACGTCCGCGTATTGATGTTACGGCGCGTATCAGCGGCCTCTTCCGTGACACTATGCCTGCAGTAATGCAGGTGATGGATAAGGCGGTGCTGTTGGCAGCGGAGCAGGATGAGCCTGATGATTTAAACTTTGTACGCAAGCATATTCAGGAGGATACCAGGGAGCTGGAGCAGCAGGAGGGCATGGAGCACGCTGCTGCATGGCGTCAGGCGGCCTTCCGCGTCTTCGGCGATGCACAAGGAACATATGGCGCAGGCGTTGCGGCGCTGTTGGAAAGCAAGAACTGGGAAACCATTGACGATATTGCCGATGTTTATGTACGTTGGGGCGGTCATGCCTACAGCGGCAAAACCAAGGGCAAATTCCTGCCGCAGCAGTTCCGCAAGCGTATGGGCAGCTTGGATATTACGATTAAAAACGAGGATAACCACGAAACCAATATGCTCAGCAGCGATGACTACAACGCCTACCATGGCGGCATGATTGCTGCAGTGCGTTCGATTAAGGGCAGCGCGCCGCGCTCCTACTGCGGCGATAGCACTGACAGGACGCGTGTTACGATGCACAGCGTGCAGGAGGAGGCAAAGCGCCTGTTCCGTAGCGAAGCTATCAATCCCAAGTTTATCAAGGGCATGATGCAGCATGGTTACAAGGGCGCTGCCGATATGGCCAACATGATTGCGCACAGCTTCCAATGGGATGCGACGAGCGCCGTTATGGAGGACTGGATGTACGAAAAATATGCTGAAAAATACACCTTTGACCCGGCAGTACAGGAATGGCTGCGTGATGTTAACCCCTGGGCCTTGCAGCGAATGACGGAAATTCTGCTGGAGGCAGAGCAGCGCGGACTGTGGCAGGCTAAGCCGGAAACTAAGGAGGAGCTGCAAAAGCTTTATCTGGATATGGAAGGCGAGTTGGAGGACAGAGCAGATGAGCATTAAAATGTTAGTGCTGAGCCTGACCGGCCAGTGCAACTTTGCCTGCCGTTACTGCTATGCTGCCGAGCATGACCGCAGTATGATGTCACCGGAAACAGCGTTGGCAGCAGTTAAGCTGGCGGCGGACGGCGGTGAACGCTTTGTGATTCAGTTCAGCGGCGGCGAGCCGCTGCTGAACTTTGATTGCCTGAAGGCAGTGGTAGATTATGTGCATAAGGAAAAGCTGCCTGCCGTACTACAGCTGCAGACTAACGGTTCTCTGCTTACTGATAAGATTGCAAAGTACCTCTATAAAAATAAGGTAGCCATCGGCGTAAGTCTTGACGGCAGACCGGCGGTTAATGACAAGCTGAGACTGAAAAAGAACGGCTACGGTGCGACCGGCGAAATCCTCAAGGGTATTGAGGTTTTGCGCCGCAATAACATTGCCTGTGGCGTAACCTGTGTAGTGACGTCGGAAAACGTAGATACGCTGGAAGGCATTGTGGATTTTGCCTACTTTTTGGGCAACATCCGTAAAATCGGCTTTGACATTCTGCGCGGGCAGGGACGTGGACGCAATCTGCAGCCGCCTGCGCCTGCAGCGATGCAGCAGGCTATGCAGCGCGTTTTTGCGCGCTGCGATGAGCTGGCGAAGCTCACAGGAATGCGCATAGCGATTGCGCAGCAGGAGAGAGCGCAACTTTTGTGTAAGGATTGCAGTCTGACCTTCGGCCATTGCTATGCTATGAACGGCGAAGCAGCCTTTGTAGATGCCAAGGGTGATATTTACGCCTGCTCTTCGCTGGTAGGCAATGCGGATTTTTACCTTGGTAATGTATATAACGGCTTAGAGCCTGCTTTGGTAGAAAAAACTAAGCAGGTGATTGCTGAGTCTATGGACTTTTGCCGCCAATGCGATGATTTTAAATTGTGCGGCGGCGGTTGCTTCGCGCGTTGGTATGGCTTCGAGGATAAGTCTGACTATGGCGCGGAATGCAGCATGAAGCGTGAAGCGATAAAACGAATACAAAAGTAAAAAAACGTCAGCATCGGGTACGTAACAATCAAATCCGATTTGCTGACGTTTCTTTTTCTTAAAACTAACATGCTTCATGTTAGTTTTGACATGGAATTATGCTTTTCTACATGCTTTTTTTATATATTAAAGCTTGTTTAGAGCATCTTTAGCTTGACTATATTCCTAGTATATGGAATAAAATAAAAATAATGATTGTTTAGAATATTCGGAGGCAATATAATGAAAATTGCTTTATGTCATTTAGAGCTCAGCTGCGGTCCGCAGGAGCGCAATCTGCAACTCTTAGAGCAGGCAGTGAGCATTGCTGCAGAGCAGGGCGCTGACTGGGTATTGACACCTGAGGTAGCGGTACAAGGATATTATTTTTATCGCGTAGATGAAAATGCTGTGGTAGTGCCACAACCATCACCTGAATTGGAGCCATTGCGTAATTTATGCCGTGAATACGGCATTACCATCTTTTTAGGTTGCGGTGAATATGATGCTGCCTGTGATAAAAACTTCAACAGCTGTTTTGTTTTTGGGCCTGATGGTGAAATCATCGGCCGTCACCGCAAGTTGTTTGGCGAGTGCTTGGGAGCAGAGGCCTGGGCGCGCAAGGGTGACAGTTTTACCGTGCTTCCCTGCAGCGGTTTGCAGACAGGAGTGTTGGTGTGCGCTGACCTGTGGTTCCCGGAATATTACGAGGGGACGAAGGCGCAGGGTGCCGAAATTATTGTCGACGTTGCTGCCTGGCCGCCGACGCAGGTGTGCGGCAATCCGCTGCCTGCTTGGCTGCATGCATCTAAGGTAACGGATGTGACAGTGATTGTCTGCAATCAGACCGGTTCCCAGCAGTGGATGGATATGAATGTGGGGCAGAGCGTGGTTATTGACCGTGGCGAGCTGAAGCTGGCGTACAGCGGTGAGCCTGCGGTACTGCTTTTTGATTATGATGCAGATGCCAAGTGTGTGCAGTCGCTTGTCTATGATGTTCATTATATAAAGTAAGTAAATAAATGCTTGCGGCGAAATAATACCCCTATTTTTGCCGTTGACGAGTAAGTGATAAGAAGATAAACTGATAGCTGAGAGAGAAAGCTAGTTTTGCTGTACGCCTGTCTTGAAAGTATAGAGGCGGATGGTATGCTATAAATTATTTCAAAGGTGGGTTTAGAGTATGAAAAAGGTTCAAAGCTTACGTAATGCTGTAATAGTGTCCTTACTTGCAGGTACAACTGTAGTATGGGGGGGCACAGTGTTTGCAGCAGAGGATTTGCAGGAGTTCGCGCTTGAGGATATGGTGGTAACTGCAAGCCGTGTACCGACACAGAAGGTTGATACACCTGCTGATATCAGCGTAATAACCAAGGAAGAAATTGCTGATCAGAATTATGCCAGTGCTTCTGATGCTTTAAGAGCAATTCCCGGTGTTAACGTGTTAGGCAGCGGTGCCAAAGGCTCCTCCATGGGTCAGGACAAGATTCTGCTCAATGGCGATGAAAGAGTTTTGGTATTGGTTGACGGACGCAGAATGAACCTGGGAAGCAGCGGTAACAGCAGTGCCGATTGGCTGCCTCCTGTTAATGCAATCGAACGTATCGAAGTACTTAAGGGCGGCGGTTCTGCTCTGTATGGTACCGATGCAGTTGGCGGTGTTATCAACGTTATCATGAAAAAAGGCAGTGACATCGGTAATCATGTTACTGTTAAGGCTGCAGGCGGCAGCTGGAATGCCGAACAGTATGCAATTTCTGCCAGCGGCAGTAACAACAGCGGCTTAGGTCTTATTGTTTCTGCGACCAAAGAACGCAGAGGCGAATATAAATTTAAAAATGCTAACGGCAAATCTCAGCTGCTGAAGAACTCCGGCTATGATGATACCGGTGTTATTGTTAAGCTGGACCAGAAGGTTGGCGAGGATAACCGCATTGGCGTTAACTTTGAGCATATCAATGCCGAAGGCGGTTCTCCGTTCAATTCTTCCGGCTTTGGAACAACCGACAGCCATAAACGCATCAGCAATAACGTTGCCTTGCGTTATGACTGGAACGAAAGCAGTGATGAAAAAGGCTATGTTCAGGTATATAAAAACTACCAGCATGCTCATTTCAGATCTCCTGTCGCAAGTAGGCAATCTAATTTTACCGATTCTACAATCGGTATAGAGGCGCAGCAGAACTTTAAATTTAGTGATACTGATGAAATGACTGCAGGTTTGGAATATTACAAGACTACGGTTGATAATAACGCATTATATACTGGTGAGCGTGATATTAATAATAAAGCAATCTTTGCGGAAAACAGATGGGAGTTTGCTCCAAGCTGGCAATTAAATACAGGTCTGCGTTATGATCATCACAGTAAGTATGGCAGTGAGGTTACTCCTAAGGTTGCTTTAAACAAAAAGTTTGATGAGAACAGCAATGTTTACTTATCTTGGGGACGTGTGTTTAATGCACCTACTACAGATGAACTGTTCTGGCATCAGGTAGATTCTAGTGAGTGGGGAACTTTTTATACTTACGGTGATCCTAATCTTAAACCTGAAAAAGGTTATGTTTGGACGTTTGGTGGTAATACCAAGTTGAATGAAAAAACAAGTTTATCTGCTAACGTATTTTATAGTAAGATAACAGATGCTATAGCTTGGGATTATACATCGGTACAAAATTATACTTTAGCAGTTAACGTTAACAAAGAAAAACGTCGTGGTTTGGAATTAAGCCTGAATCATGATTTTGATGATAACTTATCTGCGTATGCTTCTTATACCTATGTTCAGGTTAAGCAGGATAAAGGTAAAGGATTTACCAAAGATTTGACTACTAAGCCGAATATTTATCGTGCAGGCTTGAAGTATAAGAATGCTGATTGGCTGTTTACCCTGAATGCTAATGCTGTTACCGGACAATCTGAAAAGAATTTTGTAGACAGCAGTTATTTCACCTTAGATCTTGGTGCACAGTATAAGATTAATGATAATGCCAAGCTGTTTATTAATGGCTACAATCTTACCAATGCACGCTATGCTGAATTTGGCGGCTTGTATACAAACGGTGAAGCAAGATATCCGATGGCAGGACGTTCCTTCATCATCGGCGCAGAATACACATTCTAATAGCATAACAGTTTAACCCTTAAGGCGGCGCTTGGCGCCGCCTTTTTGACGTGTGGGAGGGGAATGCAAAAGAAAAAACCGTGCGCTTTAGCGCACGGCAGTGAAGGTAAATGTATATTTAATGTTTAAGCATTATTAAGCTCTGCTTGCAGTTCCAAAATCTTGCTCATAGGCAGGTTAGTAAATTCCGCAATATCTTGAAGCGAATTATTTCCTTTTAAAAGCATACGTTTTGCTGCAGCGTAGTTGGCAATAGCTTCGCCTTCAGCTTTACCTTCACTATAAATTTTTTCAGTAAATTCACACATGGCGGCTTTTCCCTCCTTTGTAGACTTTAGATAATTGACATGTTTGGATAATTTTCCCTGACTTAAGTCATCTGCTTCCGCAGTCTTAAAATACTGCATTAGTTTGGCAATCGAAGAGCCATCATTAACTTCTGCGTTAACGTAATACATATGCAGACCATCATCGTATGTCATTGGTAAGTTATTAAGGCGCTTGGTTACATTGTAACAGGTACAACCTAAATGCCAAATATCAGGCTCGGTTATGTAAAACATATATAAATCGGGAACGCTTTTATATTTTTTGTCCTTGCCCTTTGGCAAATAGCTACCAATGATGCTCGAAGAATAGTACAGCATGCGTCTAGCATGGTCAATTTTACCATCGCTTTTTTGAATTTCCATTTCGTAGAGCTTATTGTTTGCATCTTCTACAAGAACATCCATAATAATATCCTTGGATGCAAATTTGTTAATGACCATTTGAGTACGATTTTCCTTAATGACCAGTGAATCGATGCCGGAAAGGATACGTAAAACATGTTCGCAGGCACCTGAATCAGTAAAGACCATTTTAGCCATTGCATCACTGAATAGGTTCAGTTGTTTGGCCTTTTCAATAAGCCTTTCGCGATTGCGGATGAGGCTTTCTGGGTATTGTTTGGAACTCATACTTTCCTCCTTTAATTATAACACACAAGTAATGAAAAATATATAAGATGGTAGGACTGGCTTAATTTGCAATAGGAAGAGATATAAAAAAAGGCGTTTGCCGAAAGCTCGACAAACGCCACTGGTTCTCACAACCAGGCATGACCTCCGTTGGAAAACGGCTACCCATGCAACTGAAATAATTATAACATACAGTTAAAATAAAAACAAGCGTTTCCTTTTCTTTGTTCTTGACTATCATAGTGCTATATACTTTATAATATAAATTGTTGTATTGTCGCATATATGTCAATACTGCAAAGGTAAAATGATGAGAATAGAGGCATAAAGCATGAAGAAAATTTTTTGTTTACTGCTGTTGCTGCTGCTTTTAGTCACAGGCTGCGGACAAGGCAGCGGCGGAAAAGACGCTGCCGCAGGCGGCAGCTACACTGTAACTGATGAGCATGGAACAGTGACTACGTTTAAGCAGGCACCGCAAAAGGTACTGACGCTGGCGCTCAGCAGTGATGGCATAGTCATGGGCTTGGGCATGGAAGATAAATTGGTTGCCGTCAATTATCTGGCCGATGATCCGGTAAGCTCCAACATCGTAGAGCAGGCTAAAAAAATTCAGCACAAAATCAAAAACCCTTCGGCAGAAGAGGTGCTGGCGCTGAAGCCGGACGTAGTCTTTGCCTACGATTGGAGCGACATGAACCGTGTCGAAAATTTGCGCAATCTGGGCATGAACGTCATTGTTTTGAAGGGACCAGCAACTATTGAGGATATCAGGCAAAACGTGCGCACTATCGCCAAAGCCATGCACGCCGACAGTAAGGGAGAAGAGCTGGTGAAGCTGATGGACAGCAGACTGGCGCAGGTTAAGCAGCAGGTAGCGGCGCTCAAGCTGCAGCAGCCGAAGAAAATCGTTCTTGTTTCGCTGATGAGCTCCTACGGCGGCAAAGGCTGCATTTTTGACGACATGTGCAAGGAAGCAGGTGTTATCAACGGCGTTTCAGCTGCAGGAATCAAAAACGGCCAGCAGATTACTAAGGAAATGCTGGTGAAGATTGATCCGGATTTACTGATAATGCCGGTGTATAACGACCATGGCAATTTTGATATCAAAAAATATAATCAGGAATTTTTAGAGGATCCATCGCTGCAGACCATGCGCGCAATCAAAAACAAGCAGCTGTTTTATCCCAACGAGGGTTATATTTACAACTGCTCGCAGGATGTTGTCTTCGGCGTACAGGAAATCGCCCATGCTGCCTACGGCGAAGCCTTTGCTATGCAGGGGGCACAGCATTTAAGGGTGAAGTAAATAGTGTAAGATTAAAAAACTGCACCAATCAGCATCAAATAAGATGCTGGCTAGTGCAGCTTTTAATTTTCATCAGGCTCAACCCGTAGGGAAATCTGGTAGATATATTCTTCTGGCTTCGGTGTCATCCAATGATTTTTAAGGGGCATAATATAAAGATTGTCTACGGCGTGCAGCTTATTACGCTGCATATAAGCTTTAAAAAACTCCGCCAACTCCTGTACATGCTCACGGAAGGTACCCTGAAAGCGTTGTGTCATATAGAGTCCGGCAGGGCGGGTGTAGCACTCCATTTTGCCATGGTAATCGGGGTTAACACTGGAAAAGTAGGCCAGCGGTCGGCTGTATTCACCTGCCAGAAAGCAATCTTTGTCTGCCAGCCAGCCGACAGCCTTTTCCTTGAAATGCTCTTTGGAAAAAACATTCAAGTTATGTCTGGCAAGAATTTTAATACTTTCGTCGCCGCTGCATTCCGGCGGCACAGGACTTAGCAGGAATCGCTTGCTACGGCGGAAGGTGACGGTTATCTGATCAAGCCGGCTTTCGCGGATTTTATCCAACTGCTGAAAAACAACGTGAATATTTTTGCGTATTTTTTCGTTATGTGCAATAATTTCTTCACATTCACGGTCTTTAGCTTGTAAGAGAGCCTGCAGGCTGTCAATGCTGCGTTCTTCCAGATATTCCTTGATTTTAGATATAGGTATTCCCAGCTTGCGCATGTTCAAAATGACCTCTAAAATCAAATACTGTTTGAGAGAGTAATGGCGGTAGTTGTTTTCAGAAATGAATTCCGGCGACAGAATTCCCATTTTATCGTAGTAGAGCAAGGTCTGCTTAGGTAGCTCAAAAAGGCCTGCCAGCTCGCCTGCTGTATAGTAAAGCTTAGAATTTTTGCTCATAAAGTATCACCTTGGTTCTTTAACACAATACGTTGCGTAATAGTTATGTTTATTATAACATTTATTAGTCAGATAGTGAAGTTGGGGAGAAAAGAGAGGCAAACTTTCCTATGGAGAAATATTTTTCTGCTAATTTATTCATAACTTCACCTATTCTTGGAAAATCGCTTGACTATACTATAGGTATATACCTTAGAATTCTCCTTAATGATAAACGGAGCAATTAGGCTTTAGGTTTTATATATAATTAAAATGCTTATTATAGCTTTTGCCAAGAGCTGCTCCGTTGGATTTGAAGATGCTGTACAATCCGTTCTATGGCAGTGAGAAGCTGAATCCTGAAGAAGGCGAAACTAAAGAAATTGGTCTTAACACACGTATTGATGACAAGACTACCTTCTCTGCTCATTATTTCCGTACAGATTCCGATAATCTTATCGGCTTCAATAATGTTACCTGGAAGTATTACAATGCAGGCGCAGAAACGATTAAGGGCTGGGATGTTCAGCTGACTAAAGCTTTTGATAATCACTTCAGCGCTACTGCTACATATACACATACATATATTCCGGCAGCCTCTGCAACTGTTAATCCTAACCGCAATGGCTACATTCCTAAAGGTCAATATGATTTGACATTTAACTATGACGATACTAAATTTAACGGCAGCCTGAATATTAAAGGTATCGTAGACCGTCCCGGCAGTAAATCTAATGAGGCGCAGGTTTTAGATACCTATAAGAGTATCTGGACTGCAAATCTTGCTTTGAACTACAAGCCTGTTAAGGGTATGAATGTGTTCTTTAAGTTAAACAATCTCTTTGACCGCATGTATACTGATATGACATATGATATGCGTAATCCTGGCGGAGTTGGCTGGTATTCACAACCGGGCCGTAACTTTGTTGCAGGTGTAGAATACACATTCTAAGAGCTTAATCTTTTTTCTCATACACCAGTGGTGGCATAGGCACATAAAGGCATTGGTCCAAATTTTGGGGTTGGGCTGTTACATGAGTGTGGGTGGACCTAGT
>NZ_CAUDZA010000018.1:0-44384 GCF_958453765.1 Phascolarctobacterium succinatutens
TGTCTAGGTCTATGATGTTAAAGTCTTGAATACCCCAAAACTTGACAAAGAACCTATTATTTTACTTCTTCATAAAGCGCGCGCACGCAGGCATCTGCCAGCGCACCGATGCTGGAAACGCTGCGCTCCTGCGGCAGTCCGGATGCATCATAGCCAAGCGGCAGCTCGGTGCAGGCGGTCATTACAGGAATATCACGCTCAGCCCACAGCTCCTCTACCAGCTCTTTCATAATAGCGCCGGCCTTTGCCAGCTGGTTAGCCTTAACGCAGTTGATAACCTCCTGAGATTTATCGCTCTGCTCCTCATTCGGAATGTACAGTGTCAGTCCGCGCTTTTCGGCATATTTCTGATACAGTCCGCAAGCACGAGTACCCTTGGTGGACAGCATCCAGGCACCCTTTTCCGGAGAAAGCTCTTTGGCAGCCTTAACGGTTTCGTCAACGATATGCAGCAGCGGCACCGGCAGCTCGGCAGCAAACTGGTCGATAAAAAAGTGTGCGGTATTGCAAGGAACAGCAAGCACATCTGCGCCCATATCGCACAGCTGCAGCAAATCAGCCTTCAGCTTCGGCAGCGGGGATTCACCCTTGCCGAAAATTGCTGTGCCGCGGTCCGGAATATCGCAGTCACCGATCATATATACAACAGGATGCTCCTGGTCGCAGTTAGCCGGGCATCTCATAGTAAACTGACGCAAGAACTCTGCAGCTGCTGCAGGGCCAAGTCCACCGACAACACCTAATTTTTTACCGTTTTTCATCATTTTCTTTTCGCTCATATATACCTCTTCTTTCTTGTTCAGCATCGCTTATAGGATTAATAAATTGCTTATAATTTTAGCACACCGGGCTGTTATTTGCAAATATCACCTGCTGTATCCGCACACAAAAAGCCGTTGCCGGCCACCCCGCAAGGTGACAAGCAACGGCTAACTTTTGTTATTTATTTGCTAAGCCAGGAACGTACATTAGAAGAAGTTCTTGCTTCCTCTTTGTTGACCTGCACCTGTTCAGGCGCATAAAGCAGCAGATCGTCATTAATTTTTTTCACATCGGCATTAATGATGTAGCTTACACCGTTCAGATAATCAAAAATACGATATCTGAGTGCTTCGTCAACTGCATCAAAGCATACCATAATGGCACTGCCGTTCATCAGCGAATCAGCATATTCACGCACGTCCGCAAAGGATTTCGGTGTACGCACCATAATATTCAGATGTCCGGATTTCAACAGACGCGGACGGGTATATTCCTCCTGCTGCTCTTCCATTTCATCAGACCAAAAGAATTTCATTGCTGTATTTTTTAAACCCATGGCCATCAGCCTCCAAACCAAAACAGTTATTTAGACTATTATTCGCTGCCTATAGGCAAAAGTCCTGCTTAGTAATATTAATTGTAGCAGATTTTTAACAGATTGTCAAAAATTATGCCTGAACATTCTTCATACGGCCACGCATCTTACCGCGCTCCAGACGGTCCAGAACCTTCTTACGCATACGGATGCTCTTCGGAGTAACCTCAACCAGCTCATCGTCATTGATGTGCTCCAGAGCCTGCTCCAGAGAGAAAGTCTGAGGCGGAATCAGACGGATAGCGTCGTCACTGCCGGAAGCACGCATGTTGCTGACATGTTTCTTCTTGCAGGGGTTAACATCCATGTCGTCCTCACGGCTGTTTTCGCCAACCAGCTGGCCTTCGTAAATCTTTTCTGCAGGAACAACGAACATGGTACCGCGCTCCTGAGCGTTGCCGATACCATAGGAAGTGGTTTCGCCAGTTTCAAAAGCAACCAGGCTGCCACGGGTACGGCCAGGGATTTCACCCTTATATTCTTCGTAACCGGCAAATACGTGGTTCATAATGCCGTTACCTTTAGTATCGGTGAGGAACTGGTTACGGAAACCGATCAGGCCGCGAGCAGGAATCTTGAATTCCATACGCAGATAGCCTGCCATTTCGGTCATGTTCTGCAGCTCAGCCTTACGCAGGCCCAGGCCTTCCATAACAGCGCCCATGAAGTCCTGCGGTACATCGATAGTCAATGCTTCCATAGGTTCCATCAGCTTACCGTTTGCATCGCGGTGCATAATAACCTTAGGTTTACCAACCTGCAGCTCAAAGCCTTCACGACGCATGGTTTCAATCAAAATGGACAGATGCAGCTCGCCACGGCCGGCAACCTCATAAGCATCCGGGCTTTCGGTCTCGGTAACACGCATGGAAACGTTGGTCTTAACCTCTTTGAACAGACGGTCACGCAGATGACGGCTGGTAACAAATTCACCTTCACGGCCGGCAAACGGACTGTTGTTAACGTAGAAAATCATAGACAGGGTAGGTTCGTCAATCTTGATGCCCTTAAGAGCTTCCGGATTTTCGCTGTCAGCGATAGTGTCGCCGATGTTAGCGTCCTGCAGACCGATCAGAGCAACGATATCACCTGCTTCAACCTCAGGCACTTCTACACGCTTCAGGCCTTGGTAGGTGTACAGACGGCCGATTTTACCGTTACGGTTGCCTGCTTCATCCATCAGAATGATGTTTTCGCCGTTGTGGATGGTACCGCGAACTACACGGCCTACAACGATACGGCCTACATAATCATCATAGTCCAGGGTGTTAACCAGCATCTGCAGCGGTGCATTAACGTCAACGTCCGGAGCAGGAATGTTTTCCAGAATTACTTTGAACAAAGGCTCCAGAGAATTGCTTTCCTCGTCCATGGACAGTTTGGCAATACCGTTACGGGCGGAAGCCAGAACAACCGGGAACTCCAGCTGATCTTCATCTGCATCCAGCTCAATGAACAGGTCCAGAACTTCGTCAATAACTTCATCAACACGTTGGTCGGGGCGGTCAATCTTGTTGATTACAACAATCGGTTTCAGGTGCTGTTCCAATGCTTTACGCAGTACGTATTTGGTCTGCGGCATCGGACCTTCATAAGCATCAACCAGCAGCAGTACGCCATCAACCATGGTCAGTACGCGTTCAACCTCGCCGCCGAAGTCAGCATGGCCTGGGGTGTCCAGAATGTTGATTTTTACGCCGTTGTGCATAACAGCGGTGTTTTTAGACAGAATGGTGATACCACGTTCACGCTCCAGAGCATTGGAGTCCATAACACGTTCTTCAACGCGCTCGTTAGCACGGAAAACGCCGCTTTGCTTCAGCATAGCATCAACCAGGGTAGTCTTGCCATGGTCAACGTGGGCAATAATTGCTATATTACGAATATCGTTTCTAATCATTATTCCTTTTCTCTCCTTCATAAAAGACAAGAAAAAGGATGCTTGTCAAGTGCATCCTTTCACAGTATTACTAAACTATTTTATTATATGCTTTTTCCGTCATACTGTCAATAAAATTGTCTTGAAAGTTACAGAAAAGCTTGTAAGATGCAAGGTAAAGGGATTAGCGACAAAGCCTTGCATAAACTATTTGCTAATAAAGTAGTATCTTGCTAAACGCAGACATGAAAAAAGCCTGAGAGCTGAACTCTCAGGCTAGGCTTGCTATGGCAGGGGCACTAGGACTCGAACCCAGATCGACGGTTTTGGAGACCGTTGCTCTACCATTGAACTATGCCCCTATGGAGCGGAAAACGAGATTCGAACTCGCGACCCCCTCCTTGGCAAGGAGGTGCTCTACCACTGAGCTATTTCCGCATTGGCGACCCGGATGGGACTCGAACCCACGACCTCCGCCGTGACAGGGCGGCATTCTAACCAACTGAACCACCGGGCCAATGTCAGTGTGTCTGACAGTTATATATATTACCATACGTTTTGCGTTTTGGCAAGAGGTTTTTTTGAAAAAATTTTAGAGAAAGTTTTTCAGTGACGAAAAAGGGGCCTTTTTGCAGAGTAGATTTGTGTTTGAGTACCATCAGAAATTACATCACTCTCAAACTCGCCGTCAAACGTCAGCGCCAACTCTCTAGTTTGAGTACCATCAGAAATTACATCACTCTCAAACTTAACGGTATTCAATCTTATCCGCCTCCTCGGTTTGAGTACCATCAGAAATTACATCACTCTCAAACGGCGAGAGCTTCCGCGCGAAATTCTACTTCGTTTGAGTACCATCAGAAATTACATCACTCTCAAACCGGTACGAAACATGTCAATAAAATCAACAAGTTTGAGTACCATCAGAAATTACATCACTCTCAAACTTATACCCTAAATTACCCTCTGAATTTGTTGTTTGAGTACCATCAGAAATTACATCACTCTCAAACCCAAAAGACATGCTGATGTGCAGAATTTGAGTTTGAGTACCATCAGAAATTACATCACTCTCAAACCAGTAGCCGATTTATTTCAGCTGCCTTTTCGTTTGAGTACCATCAGAAATTACATCACTCTCAAACTTGACAATTTCATAGCCTGTTAGGAAAGCAGTTTGAGTACCATCAGAAATTACATCACTCTCAAACCGCCTTTAGGGCATGCCCGAATTTTGCCCTGTTTGAGTACCATCAGAAATTACATCACTCTCAAACTATGACGATATTAAGATAGCTTCACATAGAGTTTGAGTACCATCAGAAATTACATCACTCTCAAACCTGCCGAAACTGCCAGTACGCTCATTCAAGTTTGAGTACCATCAGAAATTACATCACTCTCAAACGCAGAGTGTTCAATACATTGTGGGGGACAGGTTTGAGTACCATCAGAAATTACATCACTCTCAAACCTCAAATTAAGAGATTGTCCACGAATGAAACTATCATCACCATAGCGTAATTTCCTCAGGTGCTTACAAAAACATTATAAATCACTCAAATTTTTTTGTCAAAATCATTTAATCAAACATAAATCTGCATCAACTATACTCACAGCTTCTTCTGCAAGCTCATCAACAATATTATTCTCCAGTAGCAGTAACTGTATTTTTCTGTAAAAAGCTTCTTTATAGAACTCATGCAGCTCTTCACTCATCAAGTACGTTTTCAAATTTACGAACGTTAATATCTTTACCTTTTGAAACTTGCTGCAGACATCTAAAAAGTATACCAGTCCCTCTAAAAAATTTCCTTCTCCAGCTTCAAATTCCACTTCAAGTGCTTTAAACATACTTTGCAAATTAAAATCATCCTGAAATTTAAGCGCATAATCTGCCTGATTCAGCAAATCATAAATATACTCCGCTATCTGCCCCTTTAGACTGCATGTCTTCAAATAATTTTCTTCATTCAGTCCCAGCTTGCCAAGCTCATTATATAAACCGGTTAACGCCTTGCGTGAATTGATGTCCAAAGCAAACGGATTTAAAATCAGGCAGATCTCCTTATCTATTTTCATTGTTTTATTATTATCAGATAAAACAAATCCACCCTCTTCCCCGCTAATCTGCTTATCAAGCTCTTGAATCATTCTTCGAAAAAGCTCTTTTTGCTCAATCACTAAAACGTTAACCTTGTTTTCCTGAAAAACAAGCTGCTGCTCCAGCTCTGTATAAACCAGTTTCATAATACTACCAATCTTTCATCACTATTCAAAACATCATTATGTGCTTCTCCGACCAAAACCTCCATGCGTGAAAACTGGCGTTCCGTAACCGTAAGCAACTGTACCAGTCCATCTGACGGCAAATTCAGCTTAACATTTTTAATAACAGCGTCAGCAGCCACAGCATTAAGTGCAATCTTGCAATAAACCGATTCCTGCATCATCATAAACCCATTTTTTAACAGATATTTACGAAAGATCCTATAGGAACGCTTATTATCAAGCGTAGTAACAGGCAAATCAAAAAGAACTAATATTCTCATAAATCTATAGCTCATAATACATCATACAAAGCTGCTCCACTTGATTACGCTCACATCATTACTGTTCAACGCATCAAAAACACTCTTGCAATAAAGCTTAATAGCATAATTAAGTGTAACCTGCTTTTCGTTGTTTACAACATTTTTATTCAGTACATCCAAAACCTCGTGCTTCTGTTCCTTGTCAAAGCAATGAAGCTTTTCTTTTACCAACATATCATATATCTGATAATCAACAAAAGGTCGCAGTGGCTCCATAATATCCGATCCCAAATTAAATGCATTGAAAATATTATCATGAATCAGCCCTAATTGTGTAAGATAACCATTGGCAACTATCTCTCTGTTGCACGCAGAAAGTAAGACCATATAACCATAATTCAAAGCTGAGTTGACAGCAATATCATCTGCTCTAGTAAAGCCAAGTCCAAAAATGGAGTTAAAATAAACTTTGGCCGCATGACCTTCCCTATTGCTGGCATCCAGATACTGTAACTGTGTGGCATATTCGTCCAGCATAAAAGCTGTATCAAACCCCAGCTTTTTCAACAATGCAGATTGCATCTTTATTTTGGTATATATAATCGCCGTACCAACATCGCCTTTTGTGCTTTCGTTCCAGGATATCTGCTGCTTTATTTTTGCACTTACATCATGCGCTCCATAATACGGAATAAGCTCAGCTGAAGGATTTCTTTTGCTGTCACAAAAAATAACCTTTATTTTTCTATCCATCATTTCCGCAAGCAAAGCTGCTGTCAATGAAACCTGCGTTGTTTCAATAAGCAGTACTGAAATTTCATCAAGATGGACCTTGGTGGTCCGCTCGCCGCGAACCACCATATAGCCCAATTGTAAATCCAGCTTTGCCCGTGTACTTATAACAATTACACGCCAGCTCATAGCTTCATCAGATCCACTTCCTGTTCAAAAATTCCTGTCGGTGACTGGTTAATCAGAATGCATTGTTTAACATTGGAGATATTGGTATTCCATGTTACCTTTCCTACGTTCTTACCTGCTCCAAGAAGTTGTAAATCAGCTGTCGCACTTAAACACTTAAACAGATTTAAAATTTCTTTCAAAACGTGAATTTGTTTTGATACAAATAAGCCTTTAAAATTCTCTCTACGTTTTTCCAAGGTTGCAGATTGAGAAGCAGGTCTCTTTTTATACAAATTATTAGCAGACTTTGCAAGCAGTATATCATAAATCCGCATATTGTTTTCTTTACCGATTCCCCATGTCTTTTCATAAAAATCTAACCTTTTTCTTGCTTTTTGCTTTTTCTCTTCATCAGCATTCTTATCAGCAATAATCTCGTCATTGACCGCCAAATTATTCTCATATTTAAATGCCTTTTTCAAGTAAGCAATACTATATTCATCTATACATAATTGACTAGCAACATAAAATTGAAGTTGTTTTAGTTGTCTCCCAGAAATATGCATAGGAAAGCCATTTATCTTAAACAAACTATATTTTTTGATTTTAGGAATCTTAATCTCAGGCTTGCACAGCTGTAAAACATCAGTTAGATAATTTTGCACAGCTTTTTCTCCTTGTTTTGCATAAACCAAAGGGATTCCTTCTATTGATAACTGAACAGCTCCCTTTTTTCCTTCTGATTTAACTAAAGCAAAATATGCTGTAGTCAAGGAATCATACCCGCCATACTTCTCTACAGATAAACCTGCTTTCAAAGGCAACTGTCCACTCTTGGCTTTAAGCGGTTGCTGTTTAAATAATTCTCCCTTGCCTTCAACCGGCTGTCTGGTAAAGAGAATATTGTTCTTATGCATGGTCTTGGTAACAGTTGTAATCGTACCATCTTTACCGCCAACCCAGGCAATCTCACTATCACGTTTAATGCTAAATTTATAAAAAATCTCTGGCTTCAAGCTATAACTTCTGTTATCCTGATTTTTTTTAATAAAATCCAAAGGTTTAGCAGTAAATTTTACATAATAGCAATTACCAACCACGATATTCAGATAAGCATCCTTTGCATGATGTAAATCGTTAACATCTCTACATTTTACAAATTCAAACTTTTGACGGAAATCAGATACATTACCGGCCTTAACATATACAATCTCACTATGCTTATACGCTGTCTTTAAAATCGTAGCAACAGCTTTTGTCGACTGTCTTGTCTCCACAAGCTGTCTGCTGATAAAGCCGGCCAGCTCTTCGTCTCTCAGCTGTGTACTGCGTGTCAGACGTTCATATTTTCTTTCATCAATGAATCCCTTATCATACAGCAGCTTCCAGAAGCTATGCATTTTGGTGCGAATTGCTGCATCAAGCGGATAAATATCTGTTTTGGCGGCATTAACCTCCTTTTTAACAAGTACCCTGTTGCTAAGGCTATCATCCTTTGTTTTGGAACGCGGATAGATATGATCAATGTCATACAGATTATCATCATACAAAGAAGCCAGTTCTATTGTTTCGCCCGTATACATGCAGCGTCCCATCTGTGTATAGTAAAGATAGAGCTTATCAATGCGCAAATCATCTTCTTTTTGGGAACTCAGCTGAATTTTAAATGCGTTGAGCTCATCTGTCTGAGGCATGAAATCAATATTTTCTTCCCTGCATTGTTTATATAAGTCCTGCAACTTTTTCAGACGACTGTCAGTACTCTTACTTTCTTCTTTACTCCTAGCCATCTCAATAAAAATACGCTTTGGCTCGCAACCCATGATTTTCTTGATTTCCTCCAAAATCGTCAGCGTCTGCCAGATAGAACGTTTAACAGAAGGAGAAACATAAAGCTCTTCCACGTCTTTGTAAGTAAGCTTACCATTACTGCTTTGTCTGCTACCATTAAACTCTTTAATCTTGCCAATAAAATCATAAGAACAATAGCTGCTCAAAAGCTCCATGAAATTCTTATTTGTATGACGCAAAGCACTAATAATAGTGACAAGTTCACCAAAAGCCTTATCCTCATAAGCAATAGTACTGCTATTCAATAAAGTTGCAGACAATCTGCCCCAATCTTTATATTTCAGTTTTTTAATAGCTTTGATTTCATCATCAGAAATCTGCGGATAAGTGTTTTTTATTTTAGTGACCAACATTTTTTTCTCGTCGCAGAATAAGGTTATCCATCTGATAATATTCTCAATTTCATCTCTATGCAGTTGAATATAATCTTCACCGAAAATTCTTCTAAAATCATTATATGATTTCATCGAAGCATTAATCTTGTCATCAATGCCTCCGATATTTTGGAAAGAAATATTTTCCTGCCTAAAAAATCTTTCTAATGTTTTCTTGGTAACCTTTGAAGTTTTCGCAAGGAAAAGCTGCTTAAAGATTTTTTCCAGCACATCAACAGGTAAGCGTTCGCCATCAACAGTAATATTGTTAATTGCGTTACGCACCATAAACTCCGAATACAGCAATGATTCCTTAGGAAGTACGTCTTCACCGACAAGATACGTGCATTTTGCTGTCATATTGGTTATAAACTTTTCTGCACTCTCTTCCAAATTTACAATTTCAGTAAAATTCCAAGGATAAATTTTTTCATTCTTACGTACAACCCAACATCTGCCCTGTTCTCTGGACATACGTGTCCCCGCAAGCGGACCTACATAATACGGTATTCTGAACTTAACAATCTGTTCAATTTTTTCACGCACAGAAAGACCGTTATTATCAGTCTCACCTAAAAACGGTAAATAGCCCTCAGCATTATCAAGAATGCATTTTAATTCCGCTAAATGCACCTGGATGGGAATGATGCCATTATCCTTAGTTGTTTGTTTAGGAAAAGCAAATCCATTGGTAATGCGAAACAGTACACGTTCCTCCTCTGTTTTGGCATCATCAATACTCGTAATTTCCTGCATTATCTTTTTATATTCTGCAATACCTTCAAGTTGCTTCTTTAAATCCTTGCAAAAATCAATCTGATTACGTCCTTTGATTCCTTTAGCATATTTCTCGTAAGAAATATCTCCATCCTGCCTGAAAATCTTATTATATAAAGGCTTACCTTTAAGCATGGATTTCAAAACAGCCAAATCCCGTTTATGATCTTCATAAACCTGCACCTTACACTCAGAAAGCAGATGCTGTTCATCTTCATCTTTTTTACTTGTATCTAGATGCAATATTTTTGCCAGCAAACTCCAATCATAAATAGCTTTGAAACGGAGTAACCCTTCGTAACGCTCCCCTAATGCTGCTGTAAGCACAGGCTCAAATTCATTCAAATCATCATCTTGAAAGCTTACTGATTTCTTTTCACATTCATCTAATTCTTCATCAACAAATAACTCAGCTAACTTAGCTTTACCACCACTAAAAAGCTGTATAATAGCATTCTGCTGTTTTGTCTGTGCCGGTAATAAACTCTGCATCGCTTTCTGCTTAGTAGTACGTCCTAAGTTTACATCGCACAAAACTTTAGCCAATTCATCTATATTTTGACATGACCAATCTTCAATTCCCATCTCATCACGGACATAATTCTCAACCTCACTGAAAACCGCATTAAAATCGTTTACTTTGGAAGCATCAAGATTATCAAACAAAAAATGTCCACGATGCTTAGCAATATGCTGCACAGCAAGATAAAGTAAGCGCACATCAAACGGTCCCGCCTGCGTTGCCAATGCATAACGCAAATGATACATTGTAGGATATTGCTGATAAAAATCCTTATCTGTGTAATTTTTATCAACAAATAAATTATATACTGCCTTATCCCGCTTATCATCCAAATGTAAACGGCTATCCTCTAATCGCATAAAGAAACCGGGATCAACCTTAGCGATTTCCTCCGCAAATAATTCCTGTAACATCTTAAGACGCCATGTTGTTCTGTCAATTCTGCGTCTGCCGGAACGAAAAACTCTTGTAGAAGCTGCAGTATTGGCAGAATCAAAAAGTCTGATTCCCCATAATGCTTTGCCATTAAATTTTAAAATATTATAATTTGTATCCGTAACAGCCCAGCCAACAGATGCATCACCCATATCTAAGCCGATATAATAATCACAATTCTTTAATTTTTGCATATTGACAAACCTCCACAGATGAAATATACTATGAATAACTTCTTGAGTACCATCAGAAGTTACATCACGAGTTCAAAAAACATGATTTATTCAAATCGTCTTCTTCAGAAGACCCCACAGTGTGTGGAACTAAAGCTTGCTTCGGCAAGCTTTTTTGTTTATTTCAAAAAAATTCATGTACAGTATATTA
This sequence comes from Phascolarctobacterium succinatutens, assembly GCF_958453765.1. GTDB lineage: Bacteria > Bacillota > Negativicutes > Acidaminococcales > Acidaminococcaceae > Phascolarctobacterium_A > Phascolarctobacterium_A succinatutens_B. The sequence goes on from NZ_CAUDZA010000018.1 coordinate 11,018, forward strand.
AATCAATTCTACAGCAAATTTAAAAATCCTTTATTTATAAAAAACTGCTTATAATTCGGTATCACTTTTTCTTTTAAAGCCTTGCTATAACGTATTATAGCATATGCAAATGACAGTTTTTGTCTATCTTGCCAGCTTTGCTTACATTTATAAAAAATTTTTAAGGCATTTTTGATCAGTATTTTTATCTTTTTATTAAACTTAAACACAAAAACCGCCGTCAGAACCTGCAATCCAACACATTCTGACGACGGTTTATTTTATATCTCCAAAATCACTCTAAGTACATTTTTTTCAGCGCCAATTTATCCACCTTACCGCTTTCGTTATGCGGCAGCTGTTCCATAAAAACAAACTGCTTGGGCAGCTCGTAATCCTCTAAGGTTTGCCGCAGCAGCTTAACCAGCTCCTGCTTGCCGTACTCGCGCGCCGCCCCCACAAAAGCAATAAGCGCATCGGCATCGTCCACATGACGGCAGATTACTGCAGCCTCCTCAATGCCCTCCAGCTCGGTCAACGCGGTGCACACCTTGACTGCCGAAACCTTGCGGCCGTTGACGCTCACAATATCATCCGTGCGCCCCAAAAAGTGCAGACGGCCCTCTGCATCCAGATGTCCTCTGTCCTTCAGGGAAAACGGCAGCGTAATATCCTCCACATGATATGGCGTATCAATGAAAATTTCTTCATTACAAACGCCCACCTGCACGCCCTTGAACGGACGGCCGATAAGTGTGCGGTCATCCGTCATTTCCGTAGCCTTGATGTAGGTAATGTAATTCAGCTCGCTGGCACCGTAGTACAGCGTAATATCCGCATTGGGGAATACCTGCAGCAGCTTGTCCGCCTCCTGCCTGCCCATGCTCTGCGAGCCACTGATGATACTGCGCACACGCAAATCAGGCTCATGCAAAAATTTTGGCAACAGTAAAAGCTTAGACGGAATCAGATAGATTTCGTTCACCGCATAGCGCTGCATCAGCTGCAGCCAATGGCGCGGACGGAAGCGCTCCGTCACCACCAGTGTACCGCCTGCAGCCAACACGCCCATATAAATATTAAGATTGCCGGTAAAGGCCAGGCTTCCCTGAGAAAAAATTACCGTCTTTTCATCAACGCCGAAAATGCGGTTCTGCTCCGGGAAAAAGTCCGCCCAGCTATGATAGCTGCGCCACAACAGCTTGCTTTTGCCGGTGCTGCCGCTGGTCATAACGCCCATGCAGGCCGCTTGCGGAATATCGTCGCAGCAGAACTGCTGCTTTTTGCTCACCTCGGTAGCGATAACAGGCACTGTTTTAGTACCGCTGTAGGCCAAAAAGGCAATTAGCTGACGGGCAATGCTGTTTTCATGGATAAAAACCGCCGGAGCGCTAAAATCCGCCTGATTGCGCAGCTCACGTGCTGCCTTCGCCAATCCGGCATAAGTATATTCTTCTTCGTCCTCTATAAGAGCGAGCTTATCCTGTTTTTGTTGTGCAATTAAGGTTAAGTAATCCATCTGCTTCACTCCACTCTTTCCAACAGCAGCGCCGTTCCTACGCCACCTGCTGCTGCTACGCTTGCGGCGCCGTAGCGTCCGCCCTTCTGCTTCAGCGCCTCCAGCAGATGCAGCGTAATTATGCCGCCGCTGGCACCGTAGGGATGACCATAGGCCAACGCCCCGCCGAACACATTGTATTTATCAACGCTGTGCGGAAAGCTGCGGGCAAACAGCACATCAATTACAGCGAAAGCTTCGTTCAGCTCAAAGTCTGCGATATCCTGCTCCTGCAGGCCATGCTTTGCCAACAGCTTTTGCAGTGCGGTAACTGCAGTACGCGGACTTACCAAGGGATCGCCGCCGCAAGCTGCGCTGCCCAGCACTCTGGCCTGCGCCTTTAAGCCGTGCTCCTGCAGATATTTTTGCGAGCACAGCACCACAAAGGCCGCACCGTCGTTAATCAGGCAGGAATTGGCCGCAGTAATAAATTCGCCGCTCTCCAGCACCTTAGGCATTCTGTCAAGCAGTCGCTGGCTCATACGCGGCCTGATGCCTTCATCCTTAACGGCACCGCAGACCGGAGCGATAATATTATGCAGCAACCCCTGCTCGCGCGCCTGCGTTGCGAGCGCATGGCTGCGCAGTACCCAGCTGTCCATTTCTTCTTTAGTAATGCCTTCGCGCTTGGCAGCAAGCTCCGCCCCCTCCAGCATTACCGTTTCGCGGTGAATGCCGGGCATGAATTTAGCTACGCTGTACCATTCGTCTCCCGCATAATCGGGATGATTGGGATTATAGCCACGTCTTGGCTGTGTAGAGCTGCTTTCAAAGCCACCGGCAATAATTACATCAGCCTCGCCGCTGTTAATCTTTGCTGCGGCAACAGCAATGCTTTCCAACCCGCTGCCGCATTGTACGTCCACCGTAAAGGCCGGCACCGAAATATCTACTCCTGCCGTCAATGCCATCAGGCGCGCAATATTGCCGCCGGCGCCCACACCGTTGCCGGCAATAATATAATCGGGCTCACGCAGCTGATATTTTTCCATCACCTGCTTAAGCACCTCCGCCCCCAGCACCTCCGCCGGGATATGACGATACATACCGTTGACTACGCCTACGTAGCTGCGCAGGCCACCTAAAATATATGCATTTTCCATCTTAACACCTCTATATCCGAAAAAAGCTGCCTGCCACCTGCCTTCCGGCAAATAGCTGACAGCTCTTAAATTATATCTTATTTATCTGTTATCAGTAAAGATACGGTTAATCGGTCCTGCGATAACTGCGGCAGCCAAGCATTTAACAATATCCAGCGGAATGAAGGGCAGCGCGCCTGTCAGAATCGCTTTATCCCACGGCATACCGGTAATCAGCTTCAGCTGCACAACGCCGAACACATAAATCAGCGGAATACCGATAACGCAGCCAAGCAGAGCGTAACGCTTGAAGTTGTATTTTTCGCCTCTGAAATATGCCAGGAAAACAGCGGTAAACAAGAAGCCGATAATATAACCGCCGGTAGGACCGAAGAGCTTGCCCGGTCCCGCACTGCCGCCGGTAAATACCGGCACACCTGCCAAGCCTACCAGAAGATAAACCAGCATGGTCATAAAGGCCTGCTTAGCGTTCAGCACATAGCCTGTAAGATTTACAATCAAAGTTTGCAATGCAAGCGGAGAAAGTGAAAACGGCAGCGGAATAATAATATATGCGGATACGCAGTTCATTGCTACCATCAGCGCCATCTTAGTCATTTCCGCAGTCTTGTTGACGCTTGCTCCTCTATGATTCTTATTGATTTCTGTACCAGAAGTTGTCATTTCCATACACCAGCCTTACTATAATTCTTTAATCACAAAAACATTTATTGCTCCCACATAAGCAGCAAGCTGACCCTCCGACCTGTAGATACACAGCTCGTCGCCTGCGTAAACAGGAGCAAGGAAGCTGATGCGCCAGTCCAGCTCTGTCAGCGCCAGTTCCTTCTGCAGCCAGGCAGCCATGCATAGCCCCGGCACGATGGGATGTTCACCCTTATGGATGACGTTTTCGTCACCGGTATAGGTAACATAGTCCGCTATTTCCTGTGTTGTAAAGGTGTGCTTTATCAGCAAATCGCCCTTAATCGCTTCGGGCTCCAGCGGCTTCGTGCCTAATTTATGCTTAGGCAGCACCAAAAATACCCGCAGCTCCTTAGCCAAACTGCCGTCTGCCGCAGTTCCCGCTACGCGGATGATTGATTTGCGTTCCTTCGCCAGCAGCACCTGATTCGCCATAGCCTCTGCCGGCTGATGAATATGTGCCTCTGCTCCTGCCAGCACCCAGCCGCCGAAGAATTTGGCATCGCTGTCCGCCAGCTTATGTGCAAGCTCTAACATTTTTGCATTTTCCTTTCATCTAAGCAGCTTACTTGTATCTGCTTCACGTGCTTTATTATAATGCAAGTGATGCAAATAGTCAACTTATTACATACTATTGGTTTACCATTACGCTAAAAGAAATGCCGCAAAGCATTTCCCCGCTCACAGAAGGAAGTAAACCGCTCCTCCTATCAGCAGCAGGCCCAGAAAATTGTAGTACAAAAAGGTACGTACATACTTTCCTGCCTGCGAAGGATGCTCTGCAGCATATAATTTGTAGGAAATCACGCTAGCCATCGAAGCAATCATCGTGCCAAGACCGCCGATGTTAACACCCAAAAGTAGCGCGTCTGCTTCCTTAGTCAAGCCTGCCAACAGCATAGCCGCCGGTACATTGCTGAGGAACTGGCTTGCCAGCAGTCCGGTTAAATATGTTCCTGCCGCACTGCCCATCAGCGACTGCTGCAAATAGCTTACCGCAGGACTGTGGCTGATGTTGCCGATGAATACAAAGAAACCGGCGAAGGTCACGAGCAGACTGTAATCCACCTCACGCAGGCGACGCCAGTCGCACAAGGCCACTACGCCTGCTGTCAGCAGCAGAGCCCACAGCTTGTCGAACCAATGCAGCACAGCACCAATGTTTAATAAAAGCAGTCCCAAAAAGAGCAGCAATATTCCCTGTGGCGGCCTTTGCAGCTTAGGCAGCTCAAGCTTCAGCACGCTGTCCTTGCCATGGAACAGCAGCAGCAGCAGATACGCCAGCGAAATCACTCCCGGCACAGCCATCACGGCGAAAAAGCTGCTGGCGGTATAAGCATAATGCGCGTATAAAAACAAATTCTGCGGATTACCGGGCGGCGTCAGCATACTGCCGAGATTGGCAGCCAGCGTCTGCAGGATAATAATCCGCTCCATATCCATTTTTAAGGTTTTGCCGATAACCAGTGCCAACGGCACAAAGGTAAGCAAAGCCACGTCATTCGTCACGAACATCGAGCTGACATAGGTAACTGCCAACAGCACCAGCTCCAGCTGACGCTTGCTGCGGCATTTGTTCAGCAGCTCCACCGCCAGCCAGTCCAGAAAGCGTATCTCCTTCAGCTCCGCTACCACCAGCATCAGCGAAAGCAGTATCGCCAACACGTCAAAATCTATATAGGCAAGCTGCGGCCTGCTGTAAAGGCTGCTTACGGCAGCCAAAATAACCGCTATGCACAAAACAGGCTCACGCCGCCAATAATTCTTTATTTTTTGCATCAACCAAAAGTCACTCCCAGTTAGCCTGCGCCGCGCACAGCGCCAACGCCGATACGCGCGCCGCCCCTGCGTCCAGCAGCACCTGTGCCGCTTCCGCAAAGGTGCTGCCCGTAGTATAAATATCGTCGCAAAGCAGTACATGCTTGCCGCGCACCTTGGCATGCGGCAGCAGGGCAAAGCAGCCTGCCAGCTCCTGCTTTCTTTCTTCAGGCTTCAGCTCGTACAAGGGCTGAGTATGGCGCACCCGCTCCAGCAAAACCTCCATGCCCACGCTGCGTCCTTCCAAGAGGCCCGCAAACAGCTCCTGCGGCACATCAAAGCCACGCTGCCTGCGTCGCTCAGGCGCAGTCGGTACGCAGGTAATAAGGTCAAACTGCTGCAGCCAGCGCATTTTGGCCACGGGCAACGCAAGCTCCGCTTCCTCACGCAGCAGCGGCAGCCAGCCTGCCTCACCCTCAAATTTAATTTTGTGCAGCGCATCCTTAAACACACCCTCATATTTATAAAGCAGCAACGCACTGTATAAAACGTCCGTCGGCAACGGTGCTGCCTGTCCAGCCAGATATTCCTCGCGCGGACAGCAGGGCAGCTGACGCTGCAGCAGATATTCCCTGCGGCACTGCTCACAAACGTAGCCGTTATCAATATTAGTCGCACACACAGCGCAGCGACGGTGAAAGATAAGCTCCTTCGCCACACGCCCGTAATAAGCAAAATCTCTTAACCAACGATGCATCAGAACACCTCGCTGCTTTCCTGCAGGCGCTCAGCCAGCAGGCTGTAACGCCTTTTCGTCTTGTCATTTTCCACAGCGGTACGCACCGCGTTTTTGCTGCCGACAATCAGCACCTTTTCCTTAGCTCTGGTCACAGCCGTATACAGCAGGTTGCGCTGCAGCATAATGTAATGGCTCTGCACCATGAGCAAAATAACATAGGGATATTCGCTGCCCTGCGACTTATGCACACTCATAGCGTAGGCAAGCTGCAGCTCCTCCACCTCACCCTGAGCGTAGGTAACGTAATCACCCTCAGGACGCTCCGGAAAGGCTACCGTAACATTTTTTCCGTCTATTTTAATTACACGGCCGATGTCGCCATTGAAAACATCCTTTTCATAGTTATTGCGAATCTGCATAACCTTGTCACCCACACGCAGTACATTACCCGGTATGTTTACCTCGGGCTTGGCAGCAGACGGCGGATTAAGATATTTTTGCAGCAGCTTATTCAGATTCTGCACGCCGCAGGGATTCTTGTGCATCGGTGTCAGCACCTGCACCCTGCGCCAGTCACCGCCGGACGTAAGCTGGGCATAGGTACGTGCTACAAATTCCGCAGCATCCTGCTCATTGGCAAACTCCTCCAACGCAAACTCGCTGTCGGCACCGGCAAGAAACTCCGGCATCTGCCCACGGTTAATCTTATGCGCATTGCGGACAATCGGACTTACCTCTGCCTGACGGAAAACATTTTCCAGACGTACAACAGGCATTCTGCCCGAACGGATCATATCCTTAAGCACCGAGCCTGCACCAACGGACGGCAGCTGGTCCACGTCACCGACGAAAATCAGGCGGCAGCCGCCGGGAATTGCCTTAAGCAGATGATAGGTCAGGCTGATATCGAGCATCGAAGCCTCATCGATAATAATCGCTTCCGCATCCAGAGGATCGCTGTCATCCTTGCCGAAGCACAGGCCGTCACCCGTAGGCTGATATTCCAGCAGACGATGCACCGTTGCTGCAGGATGACCGGCAGAATCCGCCAGTCTGCGTGCTGCGCGTCCGGTAGGCGCGGCCAGCAGAATGCGGCAGCCAGCCTGCTCCAGCACATTCAGAATGCCTTTGACAACAGTTGTTTTACCTGTACCGGGGCCGCCGGTGAGCACAAAGACACCATGCTCCAGCGAAGCATAAATTGCCTGACGCTGCGCCTCTGCCAGCGTAATACCGGCATCACGCTCCCATTTGGCAATAACCTCATCCGCATTCACGCGCGTCACCGGCTTCGCCTGATCGCGCAGCTTCAGCAGACGGCGTGCGGTCTGCACCTCCGCCGTATACAGATATTCAGGATATATCAGGCGAATACCGCCCATTTCCTCCGTGCGCAGTAAATCCTGCTCCAACAGGCTGCTGAAAACATCCTGCACCATGGAAGTGTCTACCGCCAATGCTCTCGCCGTTTCACGCACCAGCAGCTCCTCCGGCACGCAGGTGTGTCCCACGCCTGCGGCCTGCGTCAGCGCATAAGCAATGCCTGCGCGCAAGCGTTCCTCGCAGTCATGCTCCATGCCCATAGCCATAGCAATTCTGTCCGCAGTTTTAAACCCGATGCCGGTAATATCCTCCGCCAGGCTGTAGGGATTTTCCTTAATGCGGGTAATCGCCGTAGCGCCGTAGGTTGCCTGCAGGCGTGCCGCATAACCGCTGCTCACGCCGTGAGCTTCCAAAAACACCATCAGCTCGCGCAGGCCTGAAAGCTGGCTGTAGGATTCACCAATAGCGGCAGCCTTTTTGGCGCTGATGCCGCGCACCTGTGCCAGGCGCTCTGGATAGCTGCCTAAAATTTCCAGCGTATCCGTTCCGAAGGCCTCCACAATTCTTGCCGCCGTCACCGGGCCGACGCCCTTCACAGCGCCGGAAGCCAGAAAGCGTTCAATGCCTGCTACCGAAGTCGGCTGCAAAACATGCAGTGACTGTATATCAAATTGTCTGCCGAATCTCGCATGCTCAATCCAGCTGCCCTCCATAGCCACATTTTCGCCCATATACGGCGCATTGCCATGATAAACAGCAGTAAAGCGTCCCTGCGCCTTGCTTTCCATACGCAGCACGCTGAACATGCCGTCATCGCTTTGAAACACTATATCATCAACTATCGCTTCCAGCTTTTCCATTTTCTCACCGCCACACAAAACAAATGTTTTAACTATAGCTATTATTATAACATAGTTTTCTCAATTAGGATAGCAATTTGACTTTACAAGTATTATAATTTTCGCTATAATTGAATGAGATATACACTATATATTGTTTCCGGCAAATCAGCGCCCTGCGCCTGAACCGGCTTTGTATTATTGTAATTATAAACATGAGGAGTTTTACACATGCAACCTAAGAAATTTACAGGAAAATTAATAGCCATAGATATGTATAACTGCGGCGTAAACGAAGTCAACGACACTGAAAAAGCAAAGACTCTGCTGCAGGAAGGCTGCGATGAATACCAGATGAACAGCCGCGAGCTGCTTGTTTGTCAGGAAGAGGGCCAGAGCGAATATTCCATCTCCGCACTCTGCAAACAAGGTCATGTAACTCTGCATGTATATCCTAAGCTCGGTTTTATTGCGGCAGATATTTTCAGCTGCTATGATGATGCCGACCCTGCTGGAATGGCACGCTATCTGCGCAGCGCCTTTGACTGCGACAAAGCCAAGATTACCCTGCTGGACCGCGGCGATTTCGGCAGCAAATACGATATGAAGCCCAACCACCGCTCCAATATCAAATTCATCCGTCGCACTCAGAACGTTACCAAAAACGTCGGCGCTCAACTGAAAAAAATGATGCTCAAGCCCCGTGGCATCTAAACGGGACTGTAAGATAAACTTTTCCAGGGGTTGTATGAACAGCCCCTGTTTTTTCTTAAACCAAAGGAGATTTTTCACATGAAGTATTTAATGTGGGATGTAGACGGCACCCTCATTCTGTCCGGCGGTGCCGGCAAGGATGCCATGATTAAGGTTATCAAGGATTATTATTTTCTGGATGCCTTCGATTTCAACAAGTCCCTGGCAGGACGCACTGACTCGGATATTATCAAAAGCGTTGTTACCCGTCTGCGCGGACGCTGCAACAGCGCGGAAGCAGCAGGCCTGCTTATCCGCTACCATATGGAGTTGCCCAAGCAGCTGCCGCTGCACAAGGGCCGTGTTTTGAAAAACGTGGAGAAAACGCTGCAATACTTCTGCCGGCCGGATAGCCGTTACTGCAACTGCCTGCTTACCGGCAACACCAGCACCGGCGCCCATCTCAAGCTGCAGCATTTCGGTTTGGACCAATATTTTAACCATGAACACAGCGTCTTCGGCGAAATCAGTGAAAACCGCGAAATGCTGGCTAAGGTTGCCTTCCATCGCCTGTATATGCAAAACGAACAGGCCAAGCCCAACGAGCTGATTTTCATCGGCGATACGCCTAACGACGTGCGCTGCGCCAACGCTATCGGCGCTCCCTGCCTGATTATTTTGGAAGGCTCCGGCTATAAGCCCGAGGATTTTGCCGAGGTTAAGCCTTGGAAGATAATCGACTGTCTGCCGGATGATCCCAAGCAGCTGGAGCTTCTGCTGGATGAAGCAGAAAACTATGCAGGAGGGCAAAATGCGTAAGAATATTTTCAAGACTTTGCTTACTCTCCTGGCTCTCGGCTTAAGCAGCACAGGCCTTGCCTACAGCAACAGTGATTTAAACGCGGTACTGAACGGAGCAAGCTGCCCTGGCGGCGACCTTTCCGGTGCTGATTTATCGGGAATGGATTTATCCGGCCGCGATTTTACCAACACCGATTTTACGGAAGCACGCCTGGATGCTACCAAGCTGGACAAAGCCAAGCTGCAGGATGCCTGCTTCCAGAGCGCTCTGTTGCCCAACGCCAGTCTGCGCGGTGCCAATCTGGCATATGCTAACCTGCGCTATGCCAATGCCTCCGGCAGCGATTTTACCAACGCCAGCCTGCAGGGAGCATATCTTAACCGCTGCCAACTGCGTGGCGCACATCTGCTGAACGCTAAACTGCAGCAGGTCAAAGCGCAGGAGGCTTCTATGGACGGCGTACAGGCCGACTACGCCGACTTCAGTTTTGCCAACCTGCCCTACAGCTGGCTGCGCCGTGCCAGCCTGAAAAACGCTGTTTTTCATGGTACTAACCTGTACAGTGCCCATCTAGAGCGCAGCGACCTGACGGAAGCAGACCTGCGCAGCAGCAAGCTAGGCCACAGCAGCCTGAACAACAGCAAGCTGGATAAGGCACTGCTGGACAAGGCCATGCTGGAATACGCCGACCTGCACGGTGCGGAAATGAACTATACTCAGTTCGGCACAGCATTTATGGATAATGCAAAATTAGATAAATAAATATAACCCGCTCAGCAAAAAAGCTCCGGCAACCGCCGGAGCTTTTTTTGCGCAACTAATCAGGAATAATCCTGTTTATTAATCGTCAGTCCTGAGGATAAAACCCAGAAGGAGCATAACTGAGATTAATCATAATATTTTTCACTTGTGTATAGTGGTTCAAAATCATCTTGTGAGTTTCACGGCCGATGCCGGAGGTTTTGTAGCCGCCGAAAGGAGAATGCTCCGGAATCTGATTGTAGGTATTCACCCACATACGGCCGGTTTCTACATTGCGTGCTACACGGATAGCCTTGTTGATATCCTTAGTCCAAACAGCGCCACCGAGCCCGTATTCGCTGTCATTAGCCATAGCCACAACCTCGTCCTCATCGTGGAATTTGATAACTACGGCAACAGGTCCGAAGATTTCCTCCTGCGCTACACGCATATCATTGGTTACATTGGTAATCAGCGTCGGCTTCATAAAAGCACCCTTGGCCAGCTCGCCCTCGGTAAAGCGTTCACCGCCGCAGGCAATAGTAGCGCCCTCCTGCTTAGCAATTTCCACATAGCTCAGGATTTTCTTAATCTGGGTTTCGTTGATCTGAGAACCCATCTGAGTATCATCATGCCAGGGCAGGCCCACCTTAACCTTGTTGAAGGCTTTGACTAAAGCCGGTACGAATTTATCGTAAATAGTATCCTGCACGAAGATACGGCTGCCGGCACAGCAAACCTGACCTTGGTTAAAGAGAATACCTAATTGAGCACCGTCGATGGCCTGATCAAAATCGCAGTCATCAAAATAAATGTTGGCACTTTTACCGCCCAGCTCCAGCGTTGCCGGAATAATGCGTTCTGCCGCAGCCAGGCCTACGTTGCGGCCAACCTCGGTACTGCCGGTGAAGGCCAGCTTCGCAAAGTTCTTGTGCTCCAGCATATATTGACCGGTTTTACTGCCAGCGCCGGTAATAACATTAAAAACACCTGCAGGCAGTACGCCGTCAATCAGACGGGCAAATTCCAGAATGGAAAGGCTTGCTTCCTTAGAAGGCTTCAGTACGGTGCAATCGCCTGCTGCCAGCACCGGTGCCAGCTTCCACGCTGCCATCAGGAACGGGAAGTTCCAAGGGATAATCTGGCCTACTACACCGATAGGCTCGCGCAGGATGATGGACAGGAACTGTTCGTTAAGTACGGATGCCTGACCTTCCTCCGCTAAGATGCAGCCGGCAAAATAACGGAAATGCTCTGCTGCCATCGGAATATCTACATTCATAGTTTCACGGATAGGCTTACCGTTATCCATGCTTTCTACCATCGCCAGATGTTCTTTGTTAGCATCAATAATATCAGCAATTTTATTCAGCAGAGCGGCACGCTGTGCCGGAGTAGTCTTTTTCCAAGTTTTGAAGGCTTCCCAGGCTGCTGCGGAGGCTGCCTCTACATCCTCACGGCTGCCTTGGGCGCAGACTGCCAGATGGCTGCCGTCTGCAGGGCTTTCTGCATTATAGGTTGCGCCGTCGGATGCGTTGCGCCACTGTCCGTTAATGTATAAACCATATTGTGCTTGTAATTTTACTTTTTCCATAATAATGATAATCCTCCTCATTTGGCTCTTGCCCTTCACGCCGTTGTGACGGGACTTGTTTTTGCGATGTCACTATTGTATAATCAAAATGGTTCTATTAAAAGAATCAAAAAGCAAAAATATTTTAGAACCAAGGAGAAGTAGCACCTATGTTAACATATGACTTAGATAAACGCGGCAGCACACCGCTCTATGATTACTTATACCAATGCATCCGTCAGGATATCATCAGCGGCAGGCTGCAGGCAGGCGAACGCCTGCCCTCCAAGCGCACGCTGGCACAGCATCTGAGCGTAGGCATCATCACCGTGGCCAACGCCTACGCCCAGCTGGCGGTAGAAGGCTACATCACCTCGCGCGAAAAGAAAGGTTACTTTGTAGAGGACGTCAGCAGCTACCGCGTGCGCCGCAATGCTGCTGCAGCGATGCTGCCGGAGGCAGCGGAGCGCGAATACTTTGCCGACTTCAAGGCCAACCGCATCAGCCTGCAAAACTTCCCGCTGGCTACCTGGACACGCCTGATGCGCGAAACGCTATCCGTGCACAACGAAGAGCTGCTCAAAACTGTTCCCTACAAAGGCGTCTACGAGCTGCGCAAGGCTATTGCCGACTATCTGGCACACAACCGTGCTATGCAGGTTGATCCTTCGCAGATTATCATCGGCGCCGGTACGGAATATCTTTACGGCCGCCTGCTGCAGATGTTCGGCCATGCCTGCACCTTTGCCATCGAAGAACCGGGCTATAAAAAATTCGCCTCCATCTCCGCCAGCTTCGGCAATCCCTGGAAGTACATCCCCATTGACGACAACGGTCTGATGATTGACAAGCTGGAGGAAAGCGGTGCCGACGTAGTGCACCTTTCTCCCGCCAACCACTTCCCCACCGGCATTGTCATGCCCGTAACGCGCAGGCTGGAGCTGTTTGAATGGGTTAACCGCATCCGCAAGCGCTATATCATTGAAGATGATTACGACAGCGAATTCCGTTACACCGGTCGCTTCATCCTGCCGCTGTACGCGCAGGATACGCAAAGCCGTGTCATCTATATGAACACCTTCTCCAAAAGCCTTGTGCCCTCACTGCGCATCAGCTACATGGTGCTGCCGCCGCGTCTTTTAGAGCGCTATGAGCAGACCATGAGCTTTTACAGCTGCACCGTATCCAGCTTCGAGCAGTATACGCTGGCACGCTTTATTTCCGAAGGCTATTTTGAACGTCATATCAACAAAATGAAAAACTACTACCGCGAGCAGCGTCACAAAATTCTGGCTGCCATCCACTCCTCGCCGCTGGCCGCTGTCTCGCAAATTACCGAACGCAACGCCGGTACGCATTTTGTACTGCATATCAACACCAGACTGACGGAAGCAGAAGTGCGCAAGGCAGCACTGGCAGCAGATATGTGCCTTTCCTTCTATTCCGATTACAGTCATAATACCGAAGAAAATAACGGCTGCACGCTCGTTATCAATTACGCTGCCATCGAGGCAGATAAAATTGCCGCGGTAATAGAACGATTAAGCAGCCTGTTCCCCGAATGCAACCAGATAAGCTGAATAAATACAGACCAGATTTAAACGCAAAAAAGCATGCACCGCTTCTTACAGCAATGCATGCTTTTTGCTTTAATTTTTACAGCTCGATTTTCTGTACGTTGGCAATAGCCTCTTTGGCTTCCGCAATGATACGCTCCATAACATCCTTGCAGGGCAGGATATCATTCAGCACGTTCAGGCTCTGACCGCACATAACGGTACCGTTGGTAACATCACCTTCCACAAGACCTCTGCGGTTGGTGCCTGTACCCATCGCCATCAACTCCTCTTTGGGAGCACCGGCAATTTCACGGGCAGTATAAGCATCGGTAAAAGCGTTCGCCAGGCAGCGTACACCAAGATTACGGCTATATCCTGTTGCTACGCTGTCAGTATCGGTTGCTTTGACAATGGCTTCCTTAGCAGCAGGATTTGCCGGGCATTCCTCAGTCAGCAGGAAACGGCTGCCCATCTGCACACCTGCAGCGCCCATCAGCAAAGCTGCAGCCAGCGCACGGCCGTCGCTGATACCGCCTGCAACAAGCACCGGAACAGATTTAATCTGCGGCAGTACGTTTTCCATCAGCGCCATAGTAGTCTGCTTGCCGATGTGACCGCCGGCCTCCATGCCCTCAATAACCATAGCGTCAGCGCCGGCAGCCTCAATACGCTTTGCCAGCTTAACATTAGGTACTACCGGAATAACCTTGATGCCTGCAGCATGAAAAGCAGGAATGTGCGGTACAGGGTTGCCTGCACCCAAGGTAACAAAGGCTACCTTTTCTTCGCACAGCATAGCAATGATTTCCGCAATGTTAGGAGCCATCAGCATAACGTTAACGCCGAAGGGCTTGTCGGTCAGAGATTTTGCCTTGCGCGCCTCGTCACGTGTCCATTCCACAGTGCGGCCGCCGCTGCCGATGATACCGGCACCACCGGCGTTGGAAACTGCTGCAGCCAGCACAGCGTCACTCGTCCACGCCATACCACCCTGGATAACAGGATATTTTATACCTAAGAGCTCAGTTAATTTAGTTTTCATGATAATCACCTCGCAACAATTTTACACGCCTATTATATACTATTCTCCACGCAGTAATCGTGAATTATTTTTAAACTTTACCAAGTTTGTAAAGAATGTAACTAAGATGCAGTTTTAAGGTGCAAACTTACACTTAATTGTAGTTTTTTGTCCATAAAATTTGACATCAGGCTATAAAAATTGTAAAATTTTATGAGTATCCCGAAAGGCTTCGGGACTGTTGTTTTTTTATTTAAAACCACGCAGGCTGCTCAGAAAGTACCGGAGACGAAGAAGGTTGACGATGGCGTACATTCTGTACGTCGAGGAAACCTGATGAAGTATACGGTGCTTTATCAGCAGCCCGTACGGTAGTACTATTTACTTAAGGGAAAGAGGTCAAAGAAACATGCGCAGTACACAAGTAAAAAAAGGTTCAACCCGCGCAGCCCATCGCTCTCTGTTCTATGCAATGGGTTATACTGAAGAAGAATTAAAGAAACCGTTAATCGGCATCTGCTGTGCCGCTAACGAAATCATTCCAGGACATATGCATCTGGATACCATCGCCAAGGCAGCCAAATACGGCGTGCTGGAAGCTGGTGGTACTCCGATTGAGTTCCCGGCTATCGGCATCTGCGATGGCATCGCCATGGGCCATGACGGTATGAAATATCCGCTGGCAAGCCGTGAGCTGGTTGCGGACAGCATTGAAGCTGTTGCCAACGGCCATGCGTTTGATGGCTTAATCCTGATTCCGAACTGTGATAAAATTGTTCCGGGCATGCTGATGGCAGCAGCCCGTCTGAACATCCCGACCGTTGTTGTCAGCGGCGGTCCGATGCTGCCCGGTCGTTATCAGGGCAGAGATATCAGCGTATCTACTGTATTTGAAGCTGCCGGCCGTTTTGAGTCCGGTCAGATTGATAAAGCAGAGCTCAGAGAAATCGAGCATTGTGCATGCCCCGGCTGCGGCAGCTGCTCCGGTCTGTTCACTGCAAATACCATGAACTGCCTGACTGAGGTTTTGGGCATGGGCCTGCCTGGCAACGGCACTATCCCCGCTGCTTATAACGGCAAGCGTATTGCTTTGGCTAAGCACGCAGGCATGGCTGTTATGCGTCTGCTGGAGGAAAACGTTCTGCCTCGCGACATCATGACGCTCAACGCTTTCAAGAACGCTATTACTGTTGACATGGCCATCGGCGGCAGCTCCAACACCGCGCTGCATCTGCCGGCTATCGCTCACGAAGCAGGCATCGACCTGCCGCTGGAGCTGTTCGATAAAATCTCCAAGAAAACTCCGTACCTCACTAAGATGAGCCCGGGCGGCAGCCACCACATCGTTGATTTGAACGAAGCCGGCGGCATTCCTGCTGTAATGCACGAGCTTGACCGTCTGAAACTGATTAAAAAATCCTGCCAGACTGTCAGCGGCAAAACTGTCGGCCAGATTATCAAAAATGCGGAAATCCTGCGTCCTGAAGTTATTCACAGCGTAGAAAATCCGTACAACAAAACCGGCGGTATCGCTGTTCTGAAAGGCAATATCGCTCCGGAATGCAGCGTTGTCAAGGAAAGTGCGGTTGATCCTTCCATGAAGGTCTTCAGCGGTCCGGCTAAGGTTTATAATTCCGAGGACGAAGCTATTGCTGCAATTTGCGCACAAAAGGTTGTTTCCGGTGACGTTGTAGTTATCCGCTACGAAGGCCCGAAGGGCGGCCCCGGCATGCGCGAGATGCTGAATCCTACCTCTGTACTGGCAGGCATGGGCCACGACAAAGACGTTGCTCTGCTTACCGACGGACGTTTCAGCGGTGCTACCCGCGGTGCCTGCATCGGTCACATTTCTCCGGAAGCACGCGAAGGCGGTAATATCGCTCTGATTGAAAACGGCGATATCATTGAAATTGATATTCCGAACCGTACCCTGAACGTTAAGCTGAGCGACGAAGAGCTGGCTGAACGCCGTAAAAACTGGGTTTGCCCGCCGCCGAAGGTTAAGAGCGGTTACCTGGCACGCTATGCTGCTTTGGTTACCTCCGCTGCTACCGGCGCTGTGCTGAAGGTTCCCGGTCAGGACTAAAAGAATTATATAAGCTGAAAAAGCAACTCCCCATCTTTCTTACTGCAAGGTAAGACGGATGGGGAGTTTTTGTATATACCAGCTAATGCAGCTAATTTTTATAATATAAGACTAAATTGTGAGGCTAGCGCCAATCGCCAAAACTTATGTTATAGAGCAAACACAAAATTTAACCAAAGCCTTTATTATTTCTATTTTCCTCAAAGTACTCTAAATGTCAGCATCTTGTCCAATCCTACCTCTTCAATACAGCAAGACACACCACCTCGCAGAGTAGCTTCTAGATGATAAAACAGCATACATCTGTTGATATGCTCTAATAATAATTTAGACCGTCGCTTATAACCGTATTCTTTCAAAAGCGTTCGAAGCTTTACGCGGACATAATCCTTCTCCGTACTGTACAAAATACGTAGACGAATATTTTTGAAAAACAAATCCAAATTTGAAAAGTCGCTCACATAACTTTCTTCGTCAAAAGAACTTTTTGTATCTGCGGTATCCTTCTGTATTGCTGGAAATTCTTTGTCCAAAATTGGTTTTTCATAAAAGTAATTAAGCCAATACCTGACATCCAAAATAAATTTTTTCTGATTCCGACGATATTCCGGATAGAGAAAAACCTTTTCCCCATCCCAAATAGAATCAATCAAGTGACTTTCATCTCTGCAATTCAACTCCATAGCGCTGATGATTACAGCAACATCTAATGCGTTATAAAATAATTCTCGCATTATCTGTCTCCCTTTACTCCATTGCACTGTCTGCAAAGAATCTGTAAGTTTTCTGCAACACTCTTTCCGCCGGCATTCATAGGGATAATGTGGTCAACCTGGAAATATACCTTTGAACGATTTTTTTTACCACATCCTGCACAGCAGTAAAATCCATCTGCATCCTTTGCATTCTCAAAGGCCTTTGCACGAAGAGTTTTTTCCAATTCAGGGTTATACTTTCTAATCTCGTAAAGAGGAAGGTCTTCCAATGCTCTTGTTCCAGGCTTCACATTATTGTCTTCATCAAAAATATCTTTAGAGTGTGATATCTTCATCAATTCAATATCAAGCTGGCGTAAGAAATACAGCTTTCTTCCAAAGAAAAGACGGAGCATATTATCATCGTTAGAATCCCAGATAGAATCAACATATTCTGTCTTTTTTCTCTGCCCCATATCTTCGTCCCAAATATACTGGGCAATTTTCCCTACATCCAGCTTACTGCGGTCTACATCGGCAAACGTATAAAATTGAGGAGCAGTTTCATACTGTGCATAATACTTGAGAATATTTCGCACATCTCTTTCTTCATATGGTGGAACCATTTCGCCACAGAAGAAAGTATCTCTGCATTGTGCTTCCATCTCCGCAAGCTGAGATTCTGTCAGATACTCTTCCGAAATTGCAAAGCTATCAAATAAGGCCGGGAGTGCTTCCATCAAATCTTGATAAGCAGCCTGTGTACTGTCATAGACCATAACCTGATAAGCATGGTCCATGCCGCTTTCTTCAAGATAGGTAAACGCATACATTCCTACCGGTATTCTCTGCTCAAACGGCACCTTCTCCAATGCTGACGTATCAACAGAATCATCCAGAATAGAGGCAAACTCTTCTATCTTAGAAATCGCAATCATGCGCAGTTCTCGTTTTATACGCTCCGGATCATTATCCTGGAAGTCATTATTTCCATCAAACAGACTTTCTGGATTTACCCAGGCAATATGCTCATTCCAGTGATCAACAAACGAAACAATATATGCGCTGGCTGTACCCCCTGCTTCCGGTCCTCGCAGAGCACGACCTACCATTTGAGTCATCAGAATAGAAGATACTGTAGGTCTTGCAAGGAAAACTGTTTTTGTCTGTGGTAAGTCAATTCCTTCTGTCAAAATATTTACGTTTATAAGCACCTGCAATTCACCATTGCGATACGCTTCGATATTTCTCTGATTATCTTCACGACTGATTGTTACACCGGTAATCGAGTCACGAATTGCGGAAACAATATAATCAGCTTTAATACCAGCCTTTCTGAAAAGAGCAGTTAGCTGAATTGCATGTACTACATTTACAGCAAACAAAATTGTTTGTCCATACTCATGACACTTATTTTTATATGTCTCCACAATCAACTGATTACGGGCAGCACTGTCTGCCATCTGAGAAGCTATCTCATCCGGTAATGCATCAAAGTTTTGGATACTATTCCATGCATCTGCTCCCATAGAGGCGCCGTATTCTTCGTCAGTATAATAGCTTTCAAAAATCGGTTTCGATAATATTTGACGCTTAATCAGTTCCTTCAAGCCAATCTGATAGGTAATACCAACATCACCATGAACTGTCTGACCATTTTTTATACCATCTGTAAAAATCTTTGCCAACAGTCCTTGTTCGTTTTCAGATGTACGAAACGGCGTTGCAGTTAAGCCAATCATCTTCAAATTGGGTACTTGGGATTTCACATAATCAATAATTTTTCTATATGTCTTCGCAGTAGCGTGATGCGCTTCATCTACAATTAAAAAAAGTTCTTTTTCACCATGAATCCACTTCTCAAGCCTATCCATATTTCTTCCGAGACTGTCTTTGCTGACAATTAACAGATTGTCATGCGGACGAATATCAATGGTACGGTCATGGGTGGAGGCACCGGAAACAATGCGGAAGCAGAACGATGACACATGAGGAATAACCTCTGTGTAAGCAAATTTCTGAAAAGACTCTGCTGCCTGATCCAAAAGCATCTGACGGTGAGCAATCCATAAAATCTTCTTTTTCTTATCAATAGCATTTTTAAGTAACCACATAGATGCCGTATAGGTTTTGCCGCCACCTGTCGGAATCACTACCAGTGTACTAAACGCTGCTTCCTGATTCATTTTATCCAAGGCTTGCATGGCCATCTTTTGATGTTCATAGGGAGTTCTGGAATTTGTCCCCTTCTTTGGCAAAATATCACCATAGGATTTAACTTCAATATAGTCTGCTGTATTTCCCATAATATTTACCCCTCTATTCTGTATTTTTACTATAAATCATATTCTAATTATAGCAACGTTCTTGTAAAATTACAAATGATTATGTAATTACTTCATCTATCACACATTGTAAATTCAAGCTACTTACATGATACCAAAACACAAAATGTAAGCAACTATCCTTACAAGCGTATTTTTCAATTATACGCGTTAATCTTATGTATGCATCAACCAATTGCTTGTTTCAACATCCTAAAAAATCAGACTCAGAGCCTTTAGGCAAAAAACCGTTGCGCTAAATAGCACAACGGTTGATTATTAATACTCAATTTTGCTCCAGCAGATAGATATCGCTAATTTCCTTTACTGTACGCACATTATCCGGCAACGGACCGGCCTTCTGCACGCGACGGTATTCCAAACCGCGCACCAGCAGATATTTTTTGCTGCCGTCACGCAAAGCATCTGTCAAAGCACCTGTCTGCGGAATCATTTCGATACCGGGCTTGCCTGCATAATACATAAAGCCGGGGCGCAGGAACTTGTCGACATAAATAGGCGTCTGCTGCTCACATTGCTCCTTATACACGCTGCTCATAGTTTTTACACTGAAGCGGTCGGCAATCACAGGCAGAACAAAAGCAAAGGCCACGCACATCGTCACCGCGCCAATCATCACATGCAGCCAGGATGCCAGCTCGATATCGCGATAATACAGCAGCGCAAAGACTGCCGCTGCACCCAAAAGAATGGTCAGCACGCCCAGCATCACCAGGCTGAAGTCAGCCTCCGGCAGATACTGCGCACCGACAATCCAGCCAATGCCGAGCAGGACAAACATAATACCGCTGCCTGCCGCCCAACCGTAAAAGGTTGTATTATGGCGCAGTCTGCTTTGCATTCTCGCTATATTCCAGCCGATTATTACCGCCATAGCAGGGAACAACGGCAGAATATAGGATACGAGCTTCGTTTTGCAGATTGTAAAGAACAGCAGCACGAAAATCCACCAAACGTGGAAGAACAGCAGCTTACGCATATCATCTATACGGCTTTCGCTGACGGATGCCTTCGCAGCCTGCCACAGCATACCGGTCCAGGGGAACAAGCCTAAGATTATTACAGGAAAATAATACCAGAAGGTAACGCGGTTGGCATGCTCAGCCGTCGTAAAGCGCGTTATATTGTGAAAGCCCAGGAAGGTATTGATAAATTCCATGCCATGCACAGTATACATAGCGTAATACCAGGGCGAAGCGATGAGAAAATACAGCAGCAGACCACGGATAACATGCATGCGCAAAATCTCACGCAGCTGGCCCATAACCACCAGATACAGAAAAATTATCGCACCCGGGAATACGATACCGATAGGACCTTTGGTAACAGTAGCCAGCGCCATGCACACATACATCAGCCAATAACGCTTATGAATAAAGCTCAGCAGTGCTCCTGTCATAAAAAAGAGCAGCGTTGTATCTGTCACCGCCGCCTTGCCCATATAGAAAAATTCTACACAGCTTGTAAGAATCATCGCAGACCAAAAGCCTGCACGTTCATTAAACAGCCTTGTGATACCTACATACATCATCACAGAGGTGCCGCAGGCCATCAATGCCGCAGGAAAGCGGGCCGCAAATTCGCTGTCACCGAAAAGAAACTGGGCAAAAGCCACCAGCCAATAATACATGGGCGGCTTATCATACCAGAAATTGCCAAAAATTCTCGGTGACAAAAAATCACCGGCAGCCAGCATCTCTCTTGCTGTTTCCGCATATACGGGTTCATCCGGATCCAGCAGCGGAATGCTGCCGATACCGAACATAATCATAAATAACGCAGTGCCTGCTACGATAAGCAGGCTGTTTTTTTCAATCTGATTCATCAGTTTCCATCCCTCAAAATAATTTCAAAATTCATATGCCAACTACTCATTTTTCTTACCCTCGGTAGTTTTACTTTTGAGCGATGCCATATTCAGCACATCGCTGCCAAAAGCTCTGATTGTTACTACCGCGCCCAGCATAAAGGGCAGATATTCCGCCGTAAAGCGCCAGAGAACTGCCATAATGCCTTCCACACCGTTAGGCAGAATATTGGAAAACAGCACCAAGAAGCCTGCTTCCGCTACACCGCTGCCACCGGGAGTCGGTGAAAAATACAGTATTAAATTCAGCAGCACCATGCGTCCCATAACCTGTCCCAGGTCAAAATCAATATTCAGACCGGTAAAATAAGCAGGCACGGTGGCATAAATAAAGAGCAGGCTCACACCGGATTCAATAAACGCACGGAAAACCATCTTCGGATGCTTGCCCATAACTACAACGGCATTCTTGAATTCGTTGTACCAGATAAAGCAATTACGCTGCGTAGTAAAAGACAGCTTACGTGTAAACCACATAATCGCCCGCTCCGGATAACGTGTTTGCAGCAAGGAAATTACGATTATCGGCAGTGATATAAACAGCACCGAAAGAATCGTCAGCACCGACGCAGGCATCCATTTTACAATATCCTCATCACTGTGCAGCACCACAGGCACCAGCAGTATAAGGAAGATAATGGACATCACCGTGCGCACCAAAACTACTACCGTAGATTTGGCTACCGGTACCCCGGCCTTACGCATGAACATAACCTGAGCAATAGCGCCGCCGCTGGCACCGGGCGTTACCAGCGCCAGAAAGTAGTTGCTCAGAACTACATTCACTATCTGATGAAAGGTCAGCTTCTCGTCCGTCACCTCAGCCAAGGTTATCAGACGCAGGCCGTCAAAAATCAAGCCTATCGCAAGACATGACAAAGCCAGCAGAATACAGCGAGGCTCGAACATCGTCAGGTATTCCAAGGTCCGTATATCAAATGTAAAATAAATAACCGCCGCCGAAATCAGCAGGACAAAGCCAAAAAGCAGACCTAGGCGGAACAATAATTTTTTATTCATCTAGCAGACTCCAAATGAGCTTATTTTTTAGTACAAGAGCTTTAGCAGGCTGTAAAATTAACAGGCTGAATATGCTCCTGCTCCAGCAGCTTTTTATTGCCGCTGTCAAGGTACGCCTGCATTTCCTCCTGCCAATGATATTGCCAGGGAAATATTTTACCCAAGGCAGCAGAATCAAGACCGGGATGAGTCATCAGCTCGCTTACGCCATCCGGAAGCTGACGCAGGATATTGCCTACCAGCTCCGCATTCAGATGACCTCCCGCCAGCATGCCGAAGAAATGCTGCGGATGCTTTAGCCCAAGGCTGTCGGCGCGTTGCGCTGCCAGCTGAGCACAAAAGCTAAGCCCGCTGCGTCCGATCATTCTGCCGATACCTGTATGAAAGCCTCCGGTAAAGGTATAGGCTTCCTTAGGTATACGTACCCTTATAATATTATACTCATTACAGAGCTTTAATACAAGTGCATTAATTCCCGGCAGTACATGGGTATGCTGATGACTGTCGATATGCGTAATGTTTATTTTTGCTTCCAGCGCCCTTTCGATTTGCGCGCGCAGCTCCGCTTCCAGCTCGCTGCGCTTGACGCTGCCGCTGTAAAAGCGCTTGGCAAAGGCAACGTAATCAGGCAAAAACAGTCCCTGCTCATCCAAAAGGCTGCTGACCTTCGCTGCAGGCAACACCGGCGCCACACTGCCGACAAGCGTCAGATGCACACCTATACCGAGCTGAGGATTTTCCTGCGCCAGCTTTACTGCCTCCTGCCAGCAGGGAGCACTGGGCATCAGCGAGGTGCTGGTAATAAAGCCCTCCTTATAGCCCTTGATAATACCTGCGTTAATCAAAGGATGCAGACCGAAATCATCTGCATTAACAATTAGTTTTTTCATAATCTCTACACTCTTTTGTAATTGGCAAAGTGCAGCTTTACATATTCACGCAAAGCATCCTTGCCGTATTTTTCTGCTAAGCGGCGGGCGCAAGCCGTTGTCTGCTCGCCGCCGCCCTTCGGCAGCTCGCCTACGCCGGCCTGCTGCGCCAGCTCGTCCATCGTCCGCAAGAAGCGGGCGCGGGCCAGCACCGAGGCAGCAGCAACCGCCAGATTGCTTTCTGCCTTAGGCTGCTGACGCACACTGCAGCCTGGAAAACGCTGCTGCAAAGCCTTTAAGTTTACCGTTGACTGGGTGAACTGGTCAATCAATGCGCTGTGACAATCCTTTTGCCTCTCCAGTACCTGACTGAGCGCCGCCACATGTCCGTAGCCTAAAAGCTGGTTGAGCTTGCCTCTGGCAGCCGCTACCTGCTCATAGCGCAGATTATAAATCTTCGGCTTCAGCTCCAGCACACTGTAATCAACAACCGTAGCCTTGATAACATCCTCCAGCTCAAGGATTTTTTTATCAGTCAGCAGCTTGCAGTCCTTCACGCCTGCAGCCTGCAGCTTCGCTGCGGTGGTGCTGTCCACTACCGTGGCCGCCACAACCAGGCTGCCGAAGAAATCACCCTTACCGGATTCATCACTGCCTGCCCACAAACCATTGCTTACTGTTGCTCCAGCGGCTGCAGGCTGCAGCTCCTCAGACGCATTCTGCACTCCTTCAAGCAGCAGCAGTAATCTTTGCTTTAAAGCACTGTCGCCGTTATAAACATGCGTCAGTCCTTTTTTGCCGTTATATATATTCACGGATGCCTTGGCCTCGCAAAACTGTACTGCAATCTGCTGGCCATAATTTATCGGCTTATCCTTAACAATACTGAAACCATCCTGACGGATTTTTTCTGCAGCCTCTGCCAGATAATCGGCAAAGGCCTTAGGTGTCAACTGTTTCACGCCTATTCTCCTCTTTGCACATAGTTTTTCGCCTTCCACTCCTCAAAGAGCAGATAAATCAGGGGAACAACCACCAGCGTCAGCAAGGTGGAGGTTGTTAAGCCACCAATCAGCACCACGCCCATAGACTGACGCAGCTCCGCACCCTCGCCGATGCCCAAAGCAATCGGCAGCATACCGAGTATCGTAGACAAAGTAGTCATCAGAATAGGACGCAGACGCAGCGAGCAGGCCAGGAGCACCGCCTCGCGGATAGACATGCCCTTTTCACGCTCCTGGTTGGCATAGTCAATCAGCAAAATTGCATTTTTGGTAACCAGGCCCAAAAGCATCGTAAAGCCAATCATGCTCATCATATTCGCCGTCTGTCCTGCGACCAAAAGGCCCAAAATAGCGCCGATAATCGCAAACGGCAGTGATACCATGATAATCAGCGGCTGCGAAAAGCTTTCGAACTGCGCCGCCAACACCATATATACCACAACTATAGCCAAAATAACGGCCTTGTAGACCTCTTTAAAGGAGCGTGCCATATTATCGGCCTGACCAATCATCTTATAGTTATATCCCGGCGGCAAATTCAGCTCGGGAATATATTCGTTGCGCACCTTGCTGATTAAATCACCGGGCGAAATACCTACTGTGTTGGCATACACAACTATCTGACGCTGCTTATCCTCACGCTCAATGCGTGTAGGACCGCTGCCGTAACGCACATCTGCGATATCACCCAGACGGATAAACTGACCTGCGGAAGAAGAAATGCGCAGGTTCATAACATCATTGATATTAGTGCGCTGACTTTGCTCCATCTGCAAAATAATATCATAGTCATTGTCACCGATGGTATAGCTGTTACTGGTGCTTTTGCCCATAATAGCCATTTCGATAACCTTACCGACCTCCGTAGCATCAAGACCGAATTCGCTGGCCTTGGCATGGTCCAGCTTGACCACGATTTCCGGCTGCTCTTCCGAATCTGATATATCAACGTCGGTCGCACCATCAGTCTGACGCAGCATGTCTGCCAGCTGTTGAGCGTAATTTTTCAGCTCCTTGATATTGCTGCCGCGCAGACCAATCTGCACCGGACGGCTGTCACCACGGCCGCCGCCCTGGTTGGATACAACGGTAACCTTCAGGCCTTCAACATTTTGGAAGCGTCCGCGCAAATCATCCATAATCTGCTGCATGCTGCGTTCACGCTCATTGCTTGGCTTCAGGCGGATATCCAGAGAACCCTGGTTAACAGGATTACGGCCGTTGCCTATATTAAGCGCCACGATTTTGACCTCCGGCAGCTGCGAAATCTCCTGCTGCAACGGCTTAGCCAGCTCTACCGTTTTTTGCAGACTGGTGCCGATGGGCGCTTTAACATTGACGCTGAATTCACCCGAATCATATGTAGGCTGGAATTCCGTGCCCACAAATGGAAGCAGCAGCAAATTCAGCAACAGCGAAATGATACCTACGGCAACAACCTTCTTAGGTCTTTCCAAAGCCCAGGCCATTAAGCTGTCATACATTTCACGCACGGACTGGAAGCCTGCTTCAAATTTATCGAGAGCCCTCTGCACAAAATGCGTGCGCTCCTTGCTGCTCTGCTCCTCGGTTTCTGCCTTAATCCAATACGCCGAAACCATTGGCGTGAGCGAAAAGGCTACGATAGTAGAGAACGCTACCGCAAAAGCAACCGTCAGACCGAACTGCTTGAAGAACTGGCCGATGGTTTCACCCATATTGCCGATAGGCACAAATACAGCCATTAAGCTCAGGGACGTCGCCAAAATTGCCAGCGTCAGCTCCTCTGTCGCTTCCCTGGCTGCCACAAACGGCGTCTGCCCCATCTCTATATGGCGGAAAATATTTTCAATTACTACAATCGCATCGTCAATCAAAATGCCGACTGCCAGGCTCAAAGCCATCAGCGACATATTATTCAGTGTAAAGCCCATAACCTTCATCATAAAGAAGGTGGCGATAATAGACGTAGGAATACACAGGCCTCCGATAATAGTCGCACGGAAATTGCGCAGGAATAGATATGTTATCAAAAGCGCCAGAAAACCGCCGAAAAGAATCGCATTCCAGACATCCGCAATATTATCACGAATATAATTAGATTGGTCGCGCACCTTATCAACAATGATATCGGGCGGCAGATTGCTGTGCTTCAGCTCCTCCATCTTGGCATTGACATTATCGGTAACATCAACAGTATTAGTTTTGGACTGCTTACGCACAAAGGTCATAACACAGGGAACGCCGTTAGCGCTGGCAAAGGTATCCTCATCCTCCCAGGAATCAAGCACATCGGCAATTTCACTGATATAAACAGGACGGCCGTTATGATTAGCAACTACCACCTGCTTAATATCATTGATATTGTTATACTTGCCCAAGGTACGCACAGTGATTTCCATAGCGTCATTTTTCGCTTTACCGCCGGGAGTATTATAGTTGTTGGCGTTCAGCTTACTGCGCACTGTCTGATAGGCAATACCGTATTCCGCCAGCTTTTCCGGCTTCAGCACAATGCGGATAGCACGCTGGCTGGCACCGACAACGGTAACCTCGGAAACACCCTCCACCATCTGCAGCTCATCCTTGATATTATCCTCCACAATGCGGCGGATTTCACCACGGCTGCGCGAAGGCGAAGCAAAGGTATAGGCCACAATAGCGCGGGAGTTGAGGTCTACCGTCTGTGTTACCGGCTCATCAATATCATCCGGCAGCGCCTTGCGCACGCTGGCAACCTTTTCACGTACCTCACTGGCCTTCACCTGCGGGTCTACACCGATATTAAATTCCAGAACCGTTTCACTGTAGCCTTCAAGCACAGTGGAAGACAACGTCTTGATACCAGAAACCTGGCTGACGCGGTTCTCAATCGGCTTAGTAACCAGCGTTTCCATTTCCTGCGGCGAAGCACCGCTGTAGGTAACACGCACGCTGACAATAGGCAAATCAACATCAGGATTCAGATCAACGCCGATTTCCGGATAGCAGCGGATACCGAACACTACCAACAGCAAAATAAACATGGTAGTAAAGACCGGCCGCTTGATAAATGTTCCAATCATCGTTATTTACCAGCCTTTTTCAAATCTATCTTGCTGCCTTCACGCAGCTTGTTATGTCCTTCGATAACAATAGTATCCTTTTCATCCAGTCCGCTCACTATTTCAGCCAGCTTATCATTCGTATAACCGACATTCAGCACACGACGCTGTACAACGCCTTTATCATCAACAACAAATACCGTCTGCTGGTCATCACGCATCACAATAGCCTGCACCGGAATGGTGAGAACGTTAGATTTAGGCGAAGCGGTAAGCATAACATTAGCATAAATACCGGCCAAAAGACCTTCGCTGTTATCCACGCTCACCTCTGCCGCAAAGGTATGCGCCGGCAAATCCGCAACCGGAGCGATGCGGGTAATTTTACCTATCAGCTTTTTACCGGGATAAGCAGGCAGAGTAATGCTTGCTTCATTGCCGACATGTACACCGGCAATCTGGCCTTCGGGAATATGAATCGTAGTTTTCAGCATAGAGATATCAGCAACGGCAAAAATAGGCGTACCTGCCTTTGCATAGTAGCCCTCCTGATAATAACGCTTGGCAATAATACCGTCAGCAGGCGCTGTCAGCACCGTGCCCTCGGATTTAGACTCCATCGCCCGCATGCTGCCTCTGGCAGCCTCCAGCTTGGCTGCAGCATTATCGCGCGCAAAGCGGTAATCATCTACCACTTGCTGCGAAACCGCACCCGTAGCATATAGCTTTTCATAGCGCTGCAAATCTGTTTCCGCCTTGCGCAAGCTTGTCTGTGCATCCAAAAAGCTGCCCTTGGCACTTAACAGATTAGCATCTGTATCAGCCTGCTCCAAAATTGCCAGTACCTGTCCTCGGCTAACATGGTCGCCTTCACGGACATAAACCTTTTCCAAGCGTCCGTCCACCTTAGCGGCAACCTCTGCCTGCCATTCCGGGTCCAGACTGCCGGAAAAGCTCAGACTCGGGACAATCGTCTGCCTTACGGGGTGAGCAGTAACGACCGCCACATTGCGTACCTGCGACAGCTTAGCAGCACGCGCCTTATCAGCCTGGATATTGCTGTAAATACGGTAACCGATAATTACGCATACCGCCAGCAGCAGGCCTAGAGCTATCTTAACCTTGCGATTCTGTAAATTCACTTTCTTTCCTCCCTGCACCAATCCCTTAGGGGTAAATTATAATGGGGTAAGTTTAAATTCAGCTGAGTTTATCGTGGACAAATTATAGTTATAGATAATAATATTATACCTCTTATCAAGAGAGGTTAGCAAGTGCAAAGCCGCAGACAGGCATAGAAAAAGCACGCTGCGGACAGCGTGCTTTCGACAGTTTTAAGTTAAGCTTACAGGCCTGCCTGCTCGCGCAGTGCAGCAGCCTTTTCGGTATGCTCCCACGGCAGATCTACATCGGTACGGCCGAAATGACCATAAGCAGAAGTTTGCTTGTAGATAGGACGCAGCAAATCCAGCTCACGGATAATGCCGGTCGGGCTCAGGGAGAAGTTTTTGCGAACCAGCTCAGCAATCTTGTCCTCGCTGATTTTGCCGGTACCGAAGGTTTCAACCAGAACGGAAACCGGATGTGCTACGCCGATAGCGTATGCCAATTGGATTTCGCATTTATCTGCCAAACCTGCGGCAACGATATTTTTAGCAACGTGACGTGCAGCATAAGCAGCACTGCGGTCAACCTTAGAGGGGTCCTTGCCGCTGAAAGCACCGCCGCCATGACGAGCCATACCGCCATAGGTGTCAACGATGATTTTACGACCGGTCAGACCAGCGTCACCTTGAGGACCGCCGATAACGAAACGGCCGGTCGGGTTGATGTAGTATTTGGTTTCCGCATCCAACATTTCTGCGGGAACAATCGGTGCAATAACCTTTTCGATAATATCTTTGCGAATCTGCTCGTTGGAAACTTCCGGTGCATGTTGGGAAGAAATAACGATAGTATCTACTCGAACAGGTTTGCCGTCATCATATTCAACGGTAACCTGAGTTTTGCCGTCCGGACGCAGGTAAGGCAGCACGCCTTCCTTACGAACCTTGGTCAGCTGCAGAGCCAGCTTGTTAGCCAGATATGCAGGCATCGGCATGTAGCTTTCGGTTTCGTTGGTTGCATAACCGAACATCATGCCCTGGTCGCCGGCACCGGTTTCTTCCTCAGCAGCCTGGCCTTCCTTAGCCTCCAGCGCTTTGTCAACGCCCATAGCGATATCAGGGGACTGCTCGTCGATGGAAATCAGCACACCACAGGTGTTGCCGTCAAAACCGAATTTTGCACGGTTGTAGCCGATATTGTTGATGGTTTCGCGGGCAATGTGTGCGATATCAACATAGCATTGGGTAGAAATTTCACCGAAAATGTGAACCTGACCGGTAGTAACGATAGTTTCGCAAGCAACACGGCCTTTAGGATCTTGAGCCAGGATGGCATCAAGCACAGCATCGGAAATTTGGTCTGCTATTTTATCGGGATGACCTTCGGTAACGGATTCAGAAGTAAATAATTTTCTCATTGGTAGCTCCTTTCATAAATAAAAAACGTTGTTGAGAGTGTTTAGATGGTATAAGAAAAGGCGTTCTCGTAATGAGAACGCCTTAAATTATTACTCTTAGCATTCTCATCTTACAGATATACTGCAGGACTTAGCACCGTTTTACAGCTGTCACGCTGCAATGGTTGCTGCGACTTCACAGGGCCATTCCCTCCATCGCTCTTGATGAGTTGTATTAAATTGGTTACAGATGCCATTATATAACAAAATCAAGATAATGACAAGTACTTTTTTTACGAAAAATATGTGAAAATACTTTTTTGCAACTGCTGATGCTAAATAGAATTCAATTCTATTATATATAGAGTCATAATGCATACGTAGCCTTGCAAGCCTATCTTCCAAGAGCGCGGAGAAGTCTGCAGATGCTATATGATTGCGACGACGGCGTACTACTGCTACATCGAGAAACAGTCATAACGCAGATGCGACCTTGCAATCCCTACTCCAAAGAGCGCGGAGAAGTCTGCAGATGCTATATGATTGCGACGACGGCGTACTTCTAGTACGTCGAGGAGCAGTCATAACGCAGATGCGACCTTACAATCCCTACTCCAAAGAGCGCGGAGAAGTCTGCAGATGCTATATGATTGCGACGATGGCGTACTTCTAGTACGTCGAGGAGCGGTCATGACGCAGATGCGGCCTTATACGCGTTCTACTACACGCGCTCGTTACGAATACGCAAAGCCTCATCCAAAATACGGTTCGCCACATCAACCTTCGGCATCTGCTCCAGCTCGCATACATCGCCGTTAGCGTAAAGGAACTTTACGATATTGGTATCGGAATTGAAACCGGCACCGGCAGCGGTAACATCATTGGCTACAATCATATCAAGATTCTTCTTAACGACCTTATCGCGGGCATTAGCCAGCAGATTTTGTGTTTCTGCGGCAAAGCCAACCAAAACCTGATGCGTTTTCTTGGCCCCCAAGGTTTTGAGGATGTCCGGATTTTTATCCATAACGACAATCAGAGCGTCATCTGTTTTCTTCTTAATCTTTTGGTCTGCCACATCACGCGGACGGTAATCGGCAACTGCTGCTGCCTTGATAACGATATCAACTGCATCGTAGGCTGCAAGGCAGGCCTCCAGCATTTCATTTGTTGATTCAACCTGCACAGCCTTCACATTAGGCGGTACAGCAAGCGCAGAAGGACCGCTGATAAGCAGCACCTCAGCACCGCGCTCGGCAGCCATCTGAGCTACGGCATAGCCCATCTTGCCGCTGGAACGGTTGCCGACAAAGCGGACAGGGTCAATCGGTTCACGTGTACCTGCTGCGGTAACGAGTACCTTCAGGCCACGCAGGTCGCCCTCACGGCCGGCAAAAAAGCTGCTCATAAACTCCACAATCTGCTGCGGTTCAGGCAGACGGCCGGGGCCGCTGGTGCCGCAGGCAAGATGTCCGGAAGCAGGCGGCATTACAGTAATACCGCGGTTTTGCAGCTTAGCGATATTTTCCTGGGTTGCAGCATTAAGATACATACCGGTATTCATTGCGGGGCAAACAACTATCGGTGCCTGAGCTGCCAAAAGCGTAGTGCTCAGCAGATCATCCGCAATGCCATATGTCATTTTAGCCAGAATATTAGCGGTAGCAGGCGCAACTAAGAAAGCGTCAGCCCAATTTGCCAAAGCAATATGCTCGACATTAAATTCCTGGTTGCTGTTCCACATACTGGTAGCAACAGCATTACCGCTGATTTCCTTGAAGGTTAACGGAGTAACAAACTGCTGTGCATGCTCAGTCATGACCACACGTACCTCGCAGCCCTGCTTACGCAGACGGCTGACAAGATCTACAGCCTTATAAACGGCAATACCACCGGTTACTCCCAAAACAATTTTTTTGCCCTTTAACAAGGTTTTACCCTCCCGCTGTTATACGTTTTTAGTACGCTCGTAGGTAATAGTATCGTTAGCAATTTCCTTCAGCGCAGCGCTGACCTCTTTTTCCGCGGAATTTACGCCGGGAATAGTGAGCTCGCGTGCTCTTTTTGCTGCCAAAATAACCAAAGTGTATTTGCTATCTACTTTTTCTGCCAAATAGTCAATAGACGGATCTACCATAGACATTATAGAATCACTCCTTTAAGTATTTCATGGTTCACACAGCAGACTGCTGCATAATGTAAATTTATTTTTTAGCTTTACAAATCTTATCAACAATAAAATATGTTCTGGCTACGCGGTAACGCTCAGCCTCCATAATTGTAAGTACCTTTTGCGCTGCCTTTTCCGCAATATCATTAATGATGATATAATCATATTCTGCAGCGTAGGTCAGCTCGCTGGCTGCAGAAGCCATACGGCGTTTGATAACATCCTCGCTGTCAGTACCACGCTTATAAATACGTGCGGAAAGCTCATCCAAGGAAGGCGGTACGATGAAAACAAAAACACCCTCGGGGAAGCGCTTTTTAATCTGCAAAGCGCCCTGGATATCAATCTCCAGCAGTACGTCACGGCCGGATTCCAGCTGCTCTTCCACGTATTTGCGCGGTGTGCCGTAATAATTGCCGTATACTTCGGCATATTCCAGCAGCTCGCCCTTTTCAATCATCTGCTTAACATCGGGAATTGTCTTGAAGAAATAGCTTTCTCCGTCAACCTCACCCGTGCGCGGTGCGCGTGTGGTAACAGAAATAGAATAGCCCAAATCCGGCAGCTGGTCTCTCAGCATCTGGCAAATAGTTCCTTTGCCTGCTCCCGACGGACCGGATACTACAAGAAGTACTCCCTTGGGAGTAACATTATCAATATCGTTGCTCATGATCCAATTACTCCTCTTCTTCAGAATCAGCAGTTTGTGCCACCAGACGATTGGCTACAGTTTCCGGCTGTACCGCTGACAGGATGATGTGACCGCTGTCCACAACAACTACAGCACGGGTACGACGTCCGTAGGTTGCATCAACCAGCATGCCTTTATCACGGGCCTCCTGGATAATACGTTTAATCGGTGCTGATTCCGGACTGATAATAGAAATAATGCGGTTGGCTGCGACAATATTGCCAAAGCCGATATTAACTAGCTTTATATCCATAACTTCCTCCAGTTTTATTCGATGTTCTGAATCTGCTCACGGATTTTTTCTATTTCCGCCTTAATTTCTACAACAATCTGCGCCATAGTATAATCGTTGGCTTTGGAAGCAATAGTATTTGCTTCACGGTTGAATTCCTGAATAAGGAAGTCCAGCTTGCGTCCTACCGGCTGGTCTGTAGCAATGATGGCCTTAAATTGCTTGATATGGCTCTTCAAGCGGACAATTTCCTCCGTAATGCTGGTACGGTCAGCAAAAATTGCTACCTCCTGCAGCAAACGTTCTGGCTCAACCTTGATATTATTGTCAGCCAGCAGATTAGTCAGACGCTCCTGCAGCTTAGCCTGATATTCTTCCACAACTAAAGGAGAACGCTCCTCAATCTGTGCCAGCTTTTCGGCAATCAGATCTGCACGGTAAATAAAATCACCGTAGATATTGCCGCCCTCTGTTTCACGCATAGCTACCA
>NZ_CAUDZA010000019.1:0-43909 GCF_958453765.1 Phascolarctobacterium succinatutens
GCATAAACGGGAAGCAGATGGGAGAAACTGGAATATGAAGAAAATAGCAATTCTGCGCTGCCTGAAAACCTCCGCTTCCTGTGCGGGAGCAGGCTGTCTGCGTGCTTTTTATGAAAAGGATAAAGCCTTTGCCCAGTATGGAGATGAAGAGCTGCGCCTGATGGCGATGTGGACCTGTAACGGCTGCGGCGATTCTATGCTGGAAAACCAGGAAGGTATCCGCAAGAAGATAGAGCGTATGAAGGCTTTGGAGCTGGATGCGCTGCATATCAGCCACTGCACGCACAAAAAGGATGCTAACGGTGAAAAGCATCTCTGCCCCAAGATTAAAGCGATTATCGATGAGCTGCAGGAAGCAGGCATTACCATCGTAGATGGCACTCACTAAAAAATATATAAAGCTTTGCAAAGCAGCAGTCAGCAATGGCTGTTGCTTTTCACTTTATCAACTTAAAAAAATCTCCTGTGCAGGATTTTTTACCCGCTCTAACGAATAAATATAAATATGATTCCAAATACGAAAGGGGTAATAAAATGAGAGAAGCCGTAAAAAAGTATATTGCCGAGCATTATGAGGACTATGTGAAGGATTTGGAAGCCTTGACGAATATTGACTCCGGTAATGGTGACAGAGAAGGTACAGAGGCAGCAAATAAGTTTGTCGCTGAAAAAATGACAGCTATCGGTGCTACCACGGAGTTCAGATATAATGACAGAGCCTGCCACCTGATTTCCCGCTTAAAGGGAACAGGCAAATACACGATTCTGCTTGTTGCCCATGTTGATACAGTATTTAAAAAAGGTGAAGCTGCACGTCGTCCGTTCCGTGTTGACGAGAATAATTTTGCCTGGGGACCGGGTGTAGGCGATGACAAGGCTACCGTAGTAGAGGTTATCTATGGCTTGGAAGCCTTGAAGGCTGCAGGCTTTGATAATTTCAAGGAAATTATTTATTACACCAACGGTGAAGAAGAAGGTGGCAGCAAGACTGCCGAGGATATTGTGGCAGAGCTGTCGCAGCAGTCCGACTTTGCGATTATTATGGACGTTGCCCGTCCGAACTGGGGCATTGTTACCCAGCGCAAGGGCAATGCCAAATATCGCGTTGAGGTTACCGGTAAGGGCGGACACCATGGTAACGCATCTCAATCCTGCGCCAACGCTATTCACCAGCTGGCATACACGATTACCGAGCTGCAGAAGCTTGCCAGCCCCATGCCGGGGAATCCGGAGGATTATACGGCAGCAGCGCTGAAGGCGCGCGGCATTGTTGATGCAGGTCAGTTTATTCCGCAGAATACCGTCAATGTCGGCGTAATCGGTTCTACCAATGACAAAATCAGCGTTATTCCGGGTGATGCCTTCTGCGAGGTAAATATCCGTTGCTTTACGATTGAAGAACAGCAGCGCATTGATGCTGAGGTTAAGGCGTTAGCAGATAAGGTTGTTATCCCCGGCACCAGCATTAAGATTACCGGCGGCATTGTTACCGGACCGATGCAGAAAACGGCGCAGGCACAGAAGATGGTTGATGTTTATAAGCGCATCGTCAAAGAGGAATACGGCGCTGAGGTGAACGAATGGGTAGCAGGCGGCCTCACCGACGGCAACCGAACAGCGAAGTTCGTACCGACACTGGATGCTTTGGGCGTAGAAAACTATGATGAGCATACCGACCATGAATCTGTAGATTTGAACACCGCAGTTCCCAGAACGACAGCCTTTGCTTTGACACTGGCGGAGCTGGCAGAAACCTTCTGATAAAAATTTCATAATGAGTTGAAAGCTTTCCCCGCGTATTTAATTTACGTCGGGGAAACTTTTTTGCTATATTCTGACTTTCTGCCAACCTTTATATGTTTTACATAATGACTAGACACTGCACTTGTGGTATAATAAAATAGTTAAAATCTTACAGATAAGGTGTGATGATATGTCGAAAAAAAGTAATAAATATGCAGGTGATCAGCCTGCCGCTTACGATCCTACAGGTGTAAGCGAGTATCTTGGCCTGGGACGCCCGATTGACTTTGATAAAAAGCCGGTGCGTATTGCTATGATGTGTGCTGTTGCTATTTCTGTTGTGGTAACGCTGTGGAAATGCTCTACCGGTATGGATTCCGGCGCTGCTGTTGTAAGCGCTTTAGGTTATGCTTTATCCTTCCTCTTCAGCTATATGCTGGCTTTGGAGCTTGACCCTGACCGTCAGCTCGGCGGTTTCATCGGCGGCGGTCTGACGCTGATAGCAACTTATTTTATGGGCGAGGGCAATATCCTGGTGATGCTGTGGCTGCTCTTTATCCTGCGTATGCTGAACCGCAGCTCCGGTGACAGACATCGTCTGATTGATAACGTTATTATGATTGGCAGTGCTGCCTGGCTCGGACTGCAGGGCTTGTGGGTATTTCCGCTACTGACCGGTGCTGCCTATATTTTGGAAAGCCAAATTCAGGCAGGTTATTTCCGCAGTTTGTATCTGGCAGGTATTTCTCTTGCTTGCCTGATTTTTGCAAAGTATGATACTGTTGCCAATGAGCTGTCCATGAGCAATATTATTATTATGGCACTGGCCTTCATCCTTTTCCTGCCGGAAATCCGTGTGGCAGATTACGTGAAGTCTAAGGGTGATAAAAACGGTAAGCGTCTGCTGCCGAAGCGTCTGCAGACCATGCAGGGTTATTTCTGCATGATGCTGTTCAGTCTGACCTTTTTGCATGGCAACGCTATCGTACCGTCTTTGATGCCGGCTGTAGGTGCTGCGGCAGGCTGCGGTATCTATCTGTTTGTTGCGCTGCTGAAGCATGAAGTATTTTAAAGCTATTCTGGAGGTAAATATCAATGAGTGAAAACAGAAAAATTAAATTTACGACTAATAAAGGTATTTTTGTTGCCGAAATGTTTGAGGACAAAGCTCCGCTGACTACCAAAAACTTTATCGAGCTGGTAGAAAAAGGCTTTTACGACGGTATTATTTTTCACCGTGTAATCGACGGCTTTATGATTCAGGGCGGCGACCCGACCGGTACCGGTATGGGCGGCCCCGGCTACAAGATTAAAGACGAGTTCGGTGAAGGCCTGAAGCATGATGACGAGGGCATTCTGTCCATGGCTAATGCAGGCCCGAACACCGGTGGCAGCCAATTCTTCATCACTTTGGCACCGACTCCCTGGCTGAACGGCCACCATGCAATTTTCGGCAAAGTTGTTGAAGGCATGGATGTTGTACGTCTTATCGGCGTAGTACCGACTGATTTCCGTGACCGTCCGCGTGAAGCTGTGACCATGGAAAAGGTAGAGGTTGTAAAATAAATGGCGGCGTTTGTATATATGCTGCGCTGCAAGGACGGCAGCTTATATACAGGCTGGACCAATGATCTGGAGCACCGTCTGGCAATGCATAACAGCGGACGCGGCGCCAAATATACGCGTGGACGCGGTCCTTTGGAGCTGGTCTACAGCGAAGAGCTGCCGGATAAGGAAGCGGCTTTACGGCGCGAATGTGCCATAAAAAAGCTGCGCCGGGAGCAGAAGCTCGCTTTGCTGCAGACATGGCAAGCTCGCATTGCAGAATAAAATTATAAAGATTCAGACAAATATTTGCTTTTCCTGTACATATAGGCTATAATAAGCTAAGTGAGTTTTAGAGGCTCAAATAGTAATTAGGGAGGCCTACAGATGACAGGCAAAGTTAAATGGTTTAATGCAGAAAAGGGCTATGGTTTTATCCAAAGAGAAGGCGGCAAGGATTTGTTCGTTCACTTCTCTGGTATTAAAAGCGAAGGCTTTAAAACCTTAGAAGAAGGCTGGAATGTAGAATTTGACGTTATCCAGGGTGACCGTGGCGAACAGGCAACTAACGTTGTGCATGTTGAATAATAAATGCAAGTAAAAAGCTGATGCTAAGGCAGGTAACTGCCGGAGCATCAGCTTTTTTGCTGTTTGCGGGAGGATGAGAGTTCAGTTGGTGACAAAGGAGGATATAACGGAAGCTTTGGTGACAATACCGCAAAACAGTTTGTTCTCGTCAATTACGGGCAGAGGAAAGGGTGTGCTTGCCGAAAGCGGCATAATATCTGCTACGGGTGTATCAAGATTATCTATCACAGGCACATTGCGCAGAATACTTTTCTCAAAGGTTGTATAGCCGGAAAGCACCTGCATAGCGCTATCCAATGTAATAATACCGATAAAACGCAGATGCTCATCAACTACGTAGGCACTGGACACGCCGCTGTTTTTCATATTGCGCAGAGCAACGGCAGCACCGTCGATATTGCGCACTATACATGTCTGAGTGCTCATAACGTTGCGCACAGTAAAAATTTTACTTGAATCGGAATTGTTGATAAAGCTGCGCACATAGTCATCTGCGGGATTGGTAATCATTTCCTCCGGCGTACCGATTTGTACCATGCGTCCGTCGCGCAAAATGCCGACGTGTGTTCCCAGACGGAAGGCTTCGTTGATATCGTGGGTGATAAAAACAATGGTTTTGCCGGTCTTTTCCTGAATACGCAGCAGCTCAAACTGTAAATCGTTGCGTACCAAGGGGTCGAGGGCGGAAAAGGCTTCGTCCATCAGCAGGATATCGGGATCGTTGGCAAGTGCGCGGGCAATGCCTACGCGTTGCTTCATACCGCCGGAAAGCGCACTGATGCGCGTTTTTTCCCAGCCCTGCAGGCCAACCATTTCCAACATCTGCATAGCCTTTTCGGTACGTTCCTTCAGTGGTACGCCGCGTATTTCCAAACCATAATAGGCATTCTCCAAAACATTACGGTTGCTGATAAGCCCGAAATTCTGAAAAACCATAGCTACCTTAGTGCGGCGCAGCTCTTGCAGCTGCTTATTGCTGAAGTTGGTAATATTATCACCTTCAAGGTAAACTGTGCCTGAGGTTGGCTGATTTAACATATTCAGGCAACGGATAAGCGTGGATTTACCGCTGCCGGATAGACCGATGAGGACAAATACCTCGCCCTTGTTGACTGTAAAGTTTATATCAATAAGACCTGCGGTAATACCGGTAGCTTCCTGCACCTCGGTGCGGGAAGCACCTTGCTCCAGCATGGCCATAGCCTTTTTTTCGTTTTGCGAATGCTCCAGAGGAATAAACAGCTTGTACAGGTTTTTTACCTGCAATACAGGTACAGTCATTTATTTTCCCTCCTTTTTCTTATCTGCCAGGCTTTGCGTCAGGCGGTCGATGATAATTGCAATAATAACGATAGAAATACCGGCGATAAGTCCGCGACCGGATTCTGTACGGTTAATGGCAATCAGCACCTCCATGCCTAGGCCGTTGGCACCGATCATCGCACAGGTAACAACCATTGCTACAGCCATCATCATAGTTTGGTTGATGCCTGTCATAATCGTGGGCATGGCCTGCGGAATCTGCACCTTGAACAGTGTTTGCCAACGCGAAGCGCCGAAGGCAGCGGAGGCTTCGACAACGTTGGGGTCAACCTGCTGAATACCGTGGCTGGTTAAGCGGATGACGGGCACAACGGCATAAACTACCGTAGCAAGAACTGCAGGCACCTTACCGGGACCGAGCAGCATAACTGCGGGAATCATATAAACAAAGGTCGGCATGGTCTGCATTGCGTCAAGCAAAGGACGCAGCAGGCGGTTTGCCAGCCTGCTGGTGGACACAAGAATGCCGATGGGCAGTCCTAAAAGCAGCGAGATGATAACCGAGGAAATAACTACTGCCAGTGTTTCGTTCATCATGCTCCAGTAGCCGAAGGCACCGATGGCGAACAGTCCTATCCCGTAGATAATACCGCGCGACAGCTTGCCTGTGAGCACTTTGCCCAAGGCAGCAATAGCGATGATAGTCAGCCACCAGGGAATAAAGTTCAGCAATCGTTCGATAGAAAGAATACACCAGGTAAGAATATCCTTCACCTTATTGAAGAAGCTGGCATAGGTGGTGTTGATGTAGTTGACGAAATTGTCGATGGGCTTAGTCCAGTCTACCTGAACTTCTTCAGGAAAGCTAAGAAGCCAGTTGGCTGCAGCAGCATTATCGCCTTTGAGTGCTTTGCTGATGCTTTGCAGCTTATCCTCAGGCAGCCACTGTGCGAGCAGCTCGGGGTGGCGCTGCATGAACCAGATGGCAGCCTCGTAATAGGTGCATTTGGTATCTGCAATGTGCGCTAACGCTTCTGCGGTAAGTGCGCTGGTGGTGTGATACTTTTGCAGAAAGGCAACAAACTCCGGTGCTTTGCTTTGCAGCTGTTTGTTGGCAACGATGCAGACGGGCACGGAGCGTGCTTCCGTCAGGCCGCGCTGAAAGCCGACTTCATTGTAGGGCTCGTCCTGCAGCAGAACGAGGTCCAGCTTGCCGGTGAGCCAGGTCGGCTCGTAGTTGTAGCCTACAATCGGTTCGCCCTTAGTGTAGGCGGCGAGGAAGGCGCTGTTCAGCGCCGGCTCGCTGCCGGAACGGAAGTAGACGTAATTTTGGTTTAAGCCGTAGGCTTCATATTTTAAATACAGTATCTTATCAATGCTCCAGCCTGGAATAGCGCCGTAAAGACGTCCCTTTGAGGGATCCTCGGGATCCTTAAAAAGATGCGCGTAGCGTGCCAGGTCTTTGACGGTTTTCAAATCCGGCGCGAGTGCCTTAATGCCACGGCTGGCGTCACCCTCAATAAGATAGCGGGGAACATAAAGGCCCTGCTTATCATCATCAAAGTTGATGCCCAGGTTGAGCAGTTTGCCGGTTTTCATGTCAGCTTCAAAGGTAGGCACGTTATCGGTCCACAGCTCCATATGCACATCTACGTCGCCGCGGAGCAGCGCCGTCTGGATGATGGGAGTAGAGCCACTGATAATCTTAGGCGTGATGTTATAGGCGTGAGTGCCGATGAAACCGGCAACGGCATTGTGGAATTTGACACTGTCCCAGCCGGCGTCGGCAAAAACAACCTCTTGCTTTGCTTGCGCATTAGCGGCGTTGACATTGCCTGCTATAAATCCAAGTGAGATCAGTATGAGTAAAAAAACGGCTGATAATTTTCGTAACATGGCTTCACCTCCGTCAAAGCAATAAAAAGAAAAATACTCCTCTTAAATTTATTTTACAAAGCGAAAATTCTTCTTGTCAACTGCAAATGCAACAATGTATAAAAGAATAACTTTAAAAACTAAAGTTATTGTAAATGCAGAACTTTGTATAAAGAGAAGTGTATGCAGATATTGGTGAGGATGATAAAACCAATTAGAAGAGTGATTGAGAAATGTCGGAGCTAAGATTAATAGATATAGAAGAAACACCTGAAAGTATTAAATTTTCGTTATGAAGAGAATGCGCACCAAAATTTCCTAAAAGGATTTTAAAAAATATTGTAGAATTATATAAATAGCTTTTTCTTACGTTTGTTATATAAAGTCGATTTTCCGAAAGGGGGATTTTGAGTGGCGGAAATAGATGTATTAATTAAGGCTGCCTTGTTGCATGACATAGGCAAGATGTGTTTGCGTGCTGACCATAGTTTGGGGAATCACTCTAATGCCGGAGCAAATTTTTTAAAAAAGTATATGGATAATTCTCCGGAAGCAGAGCAGGTTTTACGTTGTTTGCGTTTACACCATGCAAAAGCTTTGAAAACGGCAAAACCTTTAGCTGATGATTTTAGCTATATTGTATATGAGGCTGATAATATTGCTGCTGCAGCCGACAGACGCGAGCGTGAAGATGAGGGTGTTGACCGTGGCTTTGATGCACAGTCTTGCTTGCAAAGTGTGTTTAATATTTTTGGAGAACAAACCAGTAATCCGGTTAGCAAATATTATTTACGTGGGCTGAATCCTTCGGATAAATTTAATTATCCGACAACGGAAATGTGCTATGCTTCAGATGACAAGTATGAAGAGCTTGTAAATGTATTGGAAAGTAATTTTCAACGTGCCGGTGTACTTGATATGAGTAATGGCGAACTTTTGCGCATTTTGGAGGATGTTATGAGTTACATACCATCCAGTACGAATAAAAATGAAGTTTGTGATATTTCGCTATATATTCATTCTAAGGTAACAGCAGCGCTTGCCTCTTGTATGTATGAATATTTTTCAGCAAATAAGATTAAAGATTATAAAAAATACTGCTATGACCAATCCGGTAATAGTGAATTTAGAAAACAGGATGCGTTTTTACTTGTATCAGGAGATTTTTCTGGAATACAAGATTTTATTTATACCGTACCAAGTAAGGGTGCTTTAAAATCTCTAAGAGGTCGCTCTTTCTATTTAGAAATTTTTATGGAGAATTATATTGATGAGATTTTACAGCAGCTTGGCTTGAGCAGAGCTAATCTGTTATATACAGGCGGTGGGCATTTCTATCTTTTAGCTGCTAATACCAGTGCTACAAAAGACAATTTGAAGAAAATACAGAATGCCTGCAATGAATGGTTATTGGAAAAATTTTGTACAAAGCTGTATATGGCTATGGGATTTGCTCCCTGCAGTGCTTCTGACTTGCAGAATTCAGGCATGCAACGTAATGTATTTGCTGCTGTAAGTAAAAAATTAAATCAAGATAAGCTATGTCGCTATGATATTCAAAATTTGGCAAAGCTCTTTGATAGTGATAGCAGTTATAATAAAAATCTTGATGGCAGCAGAGAATGCGCTGTTTGCCATATGTCCAGTAAAAAATTAATTGCGAATGGTGATGCAGGTGATATTTGTCCGACTTGCAAAGGGCTATTTCAGTTGGGAGAAAAGCTTTTTAAATCTAATAGACATTTTGCTGTTTTAAGCAAAGCTGGTGGTGAAGAACTGGATTTATTTGGTTACAATAAACCGCTGTTTTTAGCTGTCATGGATGAAAAGGAGCTGGAAGAAAACAGCAGTAGCCTGGTACGTATTTACAGTAAAAATAAAGCTTTGACAGGTAGAAATATCGGAACTCGCTTATGGTTAGCTGATTATTACAGTACTAATGATAAAGGTGCTGTTATGGAGTTTGAAGATTTAGCTGAACAATGTTGCGATGGTGGGCATGGTATTAAGCGTTTAGGCGTTTTACGTGCGGATGTAGATAATTTAGGTGCCGCTTTTATCGGTGGCTTTATCCGTTATGGTAAAGAAGAACCGGAAAAATATGCTACATTGTCAAGATATGCTGATTTATCCAGAGATTTAGGTATGTTCTTTAAATTGGCAGTAGGTAAGCTTTGCAGAGGTGAGCTGAATGGCTTTGACAACATTAATCAGCAGCAATTCAGCTTATATGGCTTACAAAAGCCGGTGCAGAGAAAAGTTCATGTTGTATATTCCGGCGGTGATGATATGTTCATTGTGGGAGCCTGGGATGAGCTTATAGAGCTTGCTGTAGATATCAGACGAGCTTTTACAAGGTTTACTAATGGCAAATTGAGTTTTTCAGCAGGATTGGCAATGTTCAGTCATGGATATCCGATAAGCAAGATGGCTGAAATTACCGGTATGTTGGAGAGTGCAGCTAAGAGCAGCAACAAAATGAAAAACAGCATTGCTTTATTTGGCTTTGAAACGGAACAGAAAAATGCGGAAAGCGGTTTATGCTGTGAACATATCTATGACTGGACAACGTTTACCGATAAGGTTTGTAAGGAAAAGCTGCAATTTCTTTTACAACACCTGAATATAGATACTGTTGACAATAATAAATTGAAGGCTGGCAAAGCTATGCTTTATAGACTGCTGAATTTACTGGAAGAAAAGGATGACAACATGAATCTGGCAAGATTTGCCTATACGCTTGGACGTATGCAACCGGAAAAAGCCTCGGTACAGTTACAGCAGTGCTACAATGAATTCAGTCAGCAGATGTATAAATGGTTTAAAGATGCTGATGCCAGAAAACAGTTACGTACAGCTCTTGACTTAATTATTTATTATATTCGTGATACGAAGGAGGATGCATGATGGTTAATAATATGCGGGAACAACTTATCAGGGCCGGGTATGCGCAGAATAGCAGACCTAATATGCAGAAAAAAGGACAACAATTTGATTTTGAAAGTTTTGATGTTGTAACTGAGGCAGAAAAAGCTATTGAAGGGCTGAAATATAAAGATAAAAATAACAGAGATAGAATTGATGTTACCACCTCGCAAATCAGAAAGTTT
This sequence comes from Phascolarctobacterium succinatutens, assembly GCF_958453765.1. Taxonomy (GTDB): domain Bacteria; phylum Bacillota; class Negativicutes; order Acidaminococcales; family Acidaminococcaceae; genus Phascolarctobacterium_A; species Phascolarctobacterium_A succinatutens_B. The sequence continues at coordinate 10,125 of NZ_CAUDZA010000019.1, forward strand.
CTGACAGCAGTAAATGTTGTGCGCAATAAAGTTGACCTTTATAAGGAAAAAAACAAAGGTGCTGAATCTTTATCTAAAGAATTGACTGCTGAAATTAAATTTTTAAAGGTTAATTTGCTATATCAGGCCGGAAGAACAGCTGCTGTAAAACAATTTATGACAATTTCAAAGCTGGATGTTATTATAGATAGTATTGGCGACAGCTTAGCTAGATTTGTGAAATTCACTAAATATGTAGAAGCACTCGTTGCATATCATAAGTTTTTAGGAGGCAGGGATTAATGATGGAAGAACAGAAAAGACAACAACAGCCATTGCAGGGAAAAATAGTTCTGTCAGGTATTTTACAGGTACTGACAGGTATGCATATTGGCGGAAGCAGTGACTTTGCTCCGATTGGTGCAGTAGACAGCCCCTTTATCCGTGATCCGTTTAGTCATGCGCCAATTATTCCTGGCAGCTCTTTAAAAGGCAAGATTAGAACTTTGCTGGCAAAGATAAATTGTGATGGTTATGTTTTAAATAAGGTTGCTGATGATAATGAAATTGTAGCACGCTTGTTTGGTGCCAGTGGCAAAAATTATGCTATGCCGGCTCGTCTGCAGTTTTTTGACTTGTTTGTAACGGAGGATACTAAAAACAATTTCAATGCGATAGAAACAGACACTTACATTGGTGAGATTAAATTCGAAAATACTATTAACAGAGCCAGTGGTGTAGCTAATCCACGTCAGATTGAACGTGTACCGGCAGGAGCGGAGTTTGACTTTAAGCTGGTTTATAATGTTGAAAATCTGCAGGATGTACAAGAAGATTTAGAAACCTTGGCTGAAGGTTTTGAACTGTTGGCTAACGATTATCTTGGCGGACATGGTTCTCGCGGATATGGCAGGGTAAGATTACATGATATTAAGCTGCGGGCTATTGGTAAGCTGGATATAGATTTAGCAGCCTATGAGGATTTGTTTAAGGATTGATGCATGATGATGTATTATATTTTTACCTTAAAATTTTTGACACCGGTACATTTTGGTGACACTGCCAATGGCGGCAGTTTGGATAAGTTTTCGCTTCAATGCAGTGCGGATACATTATTTGCAGCCTTGTGTAATGAAGCTGTAAATAAAGGGAGTGATGCAGTAGAAACGTTGGTGAAAAAAACAGCAGAAGGGAAAATAGTTTTTTCCAGCTTATTTCCCTATTGGCGTACTGTTGATGATGATTTATATTTTTACTTACCCAAACCGTTGCTGAAGCTAGAGCAAGACGAGCAACAGTCCGCAAAAAGCTTTGAGGAAATCAAACAATTAGCTACTAAGCTAAAAAAGCAGAAAAAATCAACATATATACGTGCTTCGCAGATTAATAGTTTGCTGGAGTCCGGTAGCAATGATAGACAATTTGCTGTGCCTGAGTTTGCAGCGCCGCTTGTTGCCGGAAGAGTTGCGTTGCGTGAGGAAAAACCGCTTCCATATTATGTGGGCAGTTACGTATTCAGTGAGCACTCCGGCTTGTATTTCATACTGGGTGTTGAACATGAAGAAGAGTTTACTTTGATCAAGGAGTTGTTGCTTAGTCTTGGCTATAGTGGCATAGGTGGCAAGCGTAGCAGTGGCTGTGGTAAATTCGAACTGGCTGATGATGAATTGGAGCTGTTTGATGATGGTGGTGTCTATGACGATGATACTGCCATCGCACTGATGCTGTATAACGAAAAAAGTAAGTACCAAATGTGTCTTGCTCCTGTTTGTCCCAAGGCTGATGAATTGGCAGTGGTTAAGCAGGGAAGCTATAAGCTGATTAAGCGTGGTGGTTTTATTGCCTCATCTGCGGCAAAAGATAATATTAAGCGTAATAGTATTTACATGCTGCAGGAAGGCTCATGCTTTCCTGAAAGATTACGCGGACAAATGCTGCAGCAGACTGTGGACGGTTTAGCACATGATGTTTACCGTGATGGAATAGGAATGTTTGTGGGGTTAAAAAATGAATAGCAAACAATTTGAAACAGCAAAAATGTGCCTGAAGGTAGTTACACCTATAAATATTGCTGACGGTATAGTGTTGGGAGCTAAGGATTATTTGTATGATAGCAGTAGGCAGAAGGTATATTTTTTGAATCTGCATCAATGGCATATGTTTATTTATAAGCATATGCTGTTGGAAAAATATGAAAGCTATCTTGCAAATTTTAGGGATAAACAGAGCTTGTTGGAATGGCTTCGGATGCAGGGATATGATATAGATGATGTACGTACTGTTATAACTTCAGAAGCACAGGCAACAGTTAATCTGATGGATAACGAAAAAAAGAAAACACTCAATGATATTAACAGACATATTCAGCAGCCTGATGGAAGTCTATATGTTCCGGGAAGCAGCATAAAAGGCGTGTTCAGAACAGCGATTTTGTATAGTCTTTTGCAGAAAAGACAGGATATCAAGAGCAAATATTGGTGTTATATTAAACAGCAAGTGGATATAATTAAAACGCTGCTGGAAGAGGAAAGAAAGCCTCGAGAATTACAAATAATGCCTTATTCGGTAATAAAAAAGAAGAAAGATCAGGCTGCTAAAGAAATTGACAAGCTAACTGCAAGTTTAGAAAGTGAACTGCTACATACACTACGCCTGAAAGATGATAAGGAGCGCAATATTAGTAACAAGAATGCGGTTTGCAGTGCAATGCGTGGTTTACAGGTTAGTGATACTTATGCAAGCCGGAATATGCAGACAGCTATTTTGCAAAAAGTTGATGGCGGATTTGACAAGTTCGGCAAGGCTTCTCCCAAAAAACTTCCGATTTTCAGAGAATGCATGCTTCCAAAAGCAGAGCTGTTCTTTGATGTAAAGATTGAAAAGGCTGTTATGAGTACCATTGGCATTAACACCGTTGACGATTTGTTGAAGGCAACGCACAGCTTTTTTGCGGCGGTGACAGATTTGCTGCAACAGGCGTTTGAAAAAGAGTATCAGGAAGCATTTCAAGGTGTAGCAGCCGGCAATATGTTCCTTGGCGGTAATACAGGCTTTTTGAGTAAAACTCTTTTAGCTATGTTGGCTCCGGATAAAGATACTGCTAAAAATACTATCAAGGTATTACTGGACAAAAGCTTTAAAAATCACAAGCATTTACTGCGCGATAAAGTTATTGCACCACGTACTCTTAAATGTACAAATTATAACGGTAAGCTGATGCTGATGGGAGTTGCGGAGGTGCGCAAAGTATGATTCGTTCATTGGAAATAAGGATAGCTGTTCCGACAGGCGCAAAGCTTACGCAGTCTGCCTGCTCATTGCTGCACGGCGTGCTGATGGAGCATATTGACAGCACATATGCAGAGCTTTTGCATCAACAGAGCTTGCGCCCGTATAGCCAGTATCTTTATTTTGATAAGGAACGTGCCGGTGTTTACTGGCGCTTGACGGCGCTGAATAAGCAAGCAGATGATGAGTTATTGGGAGCAGCATTTTCGTTGCCGACAACTGTTTATCTGAAGAAAAAACAGTTGGAAGTACAGCTTGTGAGCAAGGAATATCTGAAGGAAACCAGCTATGCTGAAATTGCAGAAAAATGCTTTGCACAGCCGTTAGCAGGAAAATATTTAAGCTGCAGCTTTTTGACATCCTGCAGTTTTAAGAGCGAAGGGCAATATGTAATTTTCCCTCAACCGCAATTTCTGCTTGGCAGTCTTATAAAGCGTTGGAACAGCTTTGCTGATAAGGAAAGACTGGATGCGCTTGGATTAGCACAAGACTTGGCGCAGGAAACATACGTTGCTGATTATAAACTTAGCTTACGCTCCTTTAGTGTGGATGGCGCACGCATACCAGCATTTAGAGGCTTATATGTGTTAGGTATGAAAAATAATGTGATGTGCAACAGGATTATCGCTATGTTGGGTGAATATGCTAATTATAGCGGTATTGGAATTAAGACTGCCTTGGGAATGGGAGCAGTTAAAACATCATTGAATGAAAGATTTTGAGTGAAACTGCGCCGCACCGCTTGCAGAGTGGATTTGGAGGGTGCGAGGCAGGTTGTTTTTAGGGCAAGTGGTCTGTTGGTAAGGCCTGCGCCGCAAATGGCGGGCGCAGACCTTATGACAGACGGACTTGCAGGGACAGGATTTCAGAGATAACCCCAAATTAGGGGACGGAAACGCCTACATCTTTAAAGGGATTATAGTCAGCTTCAGCATTTCAGAGATAACCCCAAATTAGGGGACGGAAACGAGCTACAAACAAAGGAGGTAACTAAAATGTATGTATTTCAGAGATAACCCCAAATTAGGGGACGGAAACAAGTTTTCATTTTCATTACCTCCCTTTGTTGTAATTTCAGAGATAACCCCAAATTAGGGGACGGAAACGTTCAAGCTACTAAGGGCATACGGCGGATGCCTAGGCATTTCAGAGATAACCCCAAATTAGGGGACGGAAACGTAGATGAACTGTTTTTCACTCTCAAATTCTCTATTTCAGAGATAACCCCAAATTAGGGGACGGAAACGTAACGACTACTCAACAATTATATTCCTTAATTAAATTTCAGAGATAACCCCAAATTAGGGGACGGAAACGTAAACATTACAAAAACCATTGAAAAAATTGAAGGTCTATTTCAGAGATAACCCCAAATTAGGGGACGGAAACCCCCAGCTAGGTGTTAGTAGACGTAGAGGACACCGCCCATTTCAGAGATAACCCCAAATTAGGGGACGGAAACCCTCTAATGAATCCGCAAATGCTTCATAGTCGAAAATTTCAGAGATAACCACAAATTAGGGGACGGAAACTTATACTTAAACACTGTATTACTTGAAATACTCGCTATATTTCAGAGATAACCCCAAATTAGGGGACGGAAACTTTTTATTCATGATTATAAACCTCCATTTCAAATTTAAATTTCAGAGATAACCCCAAATTAGGGGACGGAAACTAATCCTCGCAACTGCAATCATAATTCCAATTACAATTTCAGAGATAACCCCAAATTAGGGGACGGAAACTGACGTTCTGCTTCTGCTTTTGTGCAATTATCTTGCATAATTTCAGAGATAACCCCAAATTAGGGGACGGAAACAATGTAGTGTTATTATTCAAGTAAACTATAAACATTTCAGAGATAACCCCAAATTAGGGGACGGAAATTTAATTCCCATGCCTTGCCTTCGCAGTAGCTAATAATTTCAGAGATAACCCCAAATTAGGGGACGGAAATTTTCAAACTCATCAATACAGAAAAGCGGCTTAGATGATTTCAGAGATAACCCCAAATTAGGGGACGGAAATGTTCAGACTTCCGTCTAATATGCAATGACGTTCAAATTTCAGAGATAACCCCAAATTAGGGGACGGAAATTAAGCAGAATTTGCTCCATTACTTCAACACTAAGAGAGATTTCAGAGATAACCCCAAATTAGGGGACGGAAATTATAAAAATACTTCATGCTTTCACTTCCCTTCTGTAATAATTTCAGAGATAACCCCAAATTAGGGGACGGAAATATAGGATCTTCGAACGTTACAATAACGTATTTACATTTCAGAGATAACCCCAAATTAGGGGACGGAAACTCTTCCATAGGTTCATCTTCGGGATATTGCGTAGAATTTCAGAGATAACCCCAAATTAGGGGACGGAAACTTAAGCTGGCGTTCTGGTACTCTTACGCACGCGATTTTAGAGATAACCCCAATTTAGGGGACGGAAATGGATTACCGTAAACGATATACATGTTCTGCATAACTTTTGAAATAACCCCGAATTAGGGGACGGAAACCCAAAACCTTGTGCATCATTTTTCTGAATTGGATAATTTCAGAGATAACCCCAAATTAGGGGACGGAAATGCTAATCTGCTCGCATTGTTTCTCCCACTTACCGCTCATTTTTCAGAGATAACCCCAATTTAGGGGACGGAAACTCATACTCTACGCCCATTTCTTTTGCCACTTTAGATTTCAGAAATAACCCCAAATAAGGGGTCGTAACAAGCCTCCCCTTCCAGGGGAGGTGTCTGCGAAAGCAGACGGAGGGGTTCTGTAAGACGTAAAGGAAGAAGAACATTTAGGCATCATCAAGATGTTTAGTGATGATATGTTGGAAAAATTAACTTTGCAAAAGGAGCAATATGAGCACTAAAATTTTATATAATGGTCAAAATAAAGAAAATGCTAGATACTTACGAAAAAATATGACCAGACAAGAACGAAAAATATGGTATGATTTTCTTAGAAACCATAAATATAAGTGGTATAGACAAAGAAGAATAGGGAATTATATAGTTGACTTTTATTGTGATAAACTTCATTTAGTGATAGAGATAGATGGCGGACAGCATTATGAAGAAAGGCAGAAAGCGTATGACGAAGAAAGAACAAAAATGTTAAATAACAATGGGATAGAGGTAATAAGAATAGCAAATAATGAAGTTGACAGGAATTTTTTAGGAGTGTGTCAGTATTTAGAGCTTCGTATGGAAAATATGCAGTAAGGTGCAAACCCCTCAGGCGCCAAAGGCGCCAGCTCCCCTACAAGGGGAGCCTCAATAATAATGAGCTGTAGTTTCATAAATAGCCCTAACTTAGGGGACGTAAAACAAGTATTATCACCATATTCACCACACGCAAAAAATTTTTAGAGATAACCCCAAATTAGGGGACGGAAATTCAACCTAGGGAACAGAAATACCTAAATCTTGTACAGTATTTTAGAGATAACCCCAATTTAGGGGACGGAAACTATTTGGTATATTTTTCATCCCAGATAACCACGTTCAAAATTTTAGAGATAACCCCAAATTAGGGGACGGAATTTTGAAATAAGAAAATATTTTCTAGGAGGGATAAAAAATGACTTCTTTGTATATTACGGAAAGCGGAGCGTATTTACGAAAACGCGGCGGCCATGTTTTAGTCGGGCGTAACAATGAGATTCTTTTAGAGGTGCCATTGGAAAGAATAGAAGATGTTACCTTGGTAGATAGTGTACAAATCTCTTCAGGATTAATTACAGAGTTTTTAGAGAGAAATATACCTCTATCATGGCTTTCTGGAAGAGGTCGTTTTTTTGGCTCGCTTTTAAGCAATGGTTCTATTGATATAATTAAGCATCAAAAACAATTTGAGCTTTTGCAGGAAGAAAAGTTATATTTTGAGCTTGCCAAAAAGATTATTTATGCTAAGGTACATAATCAGCTGACAATTTTACGTCGATATAATCGCAATTTAAAACTTGATAATGTAGACACAAGCATTCGCAATATTTTAGCAATAAGAAAAAATATTTGTCAGGCAGATGATTTACATTCTTTAATGGGCTTTGAAGGAATTATAAGTCGTATTTATTTTTGTGCCTTAGGCGCTATAGTCCCAGATGAATTTAAATTTGAAAAACGTACTAAAATGCCACCACGAGATCCATTTAATTCTATGTTGAGTTTAGGTTACAGTATGTTGTTCAATGAGATTATGAGCAATGTGTTGGCTTTGGGGTTGCATCCTTACGTTGGTTTTATGCACAGAATTGCTAAAGGACATCCTGCGTTAGTTTCGGATTTAATTGAAGAATGGCGTGCGCCATTGATTGATTCTATGGTTTTAGCAATGGTAAAGAGAAATATGTTGACGAAAGATATGTTTGAAACAAATGAAACGGGCTGTTTTTTTAACCCCGAAGCTCGTAAAATATATTTGCAGACATATAATAAAAAGTTGCGTTCAGACAACCAATATTTTGAAGATAAATATACTTATCGTGAAAGTATTAGGCAACAATGTCGTAAATATGCTAGTGTAATCATGCATAGCGATATCACTCTTTATGAACCTTTGGAGTTGAGATAATGGAGCGAAAATTTATAGTTTTAATGATTTATGATATTGTCGATAACAAACGCCGTAATAAGATGGTAAAATGTCTAGAGGCTTATGGTGTCCGTGTACAAAAATCTGCTTTTGAAGCATTACTTAATCGTCGGCAATATGAAAAAATGCTACGAGAAAGCAGTATTTTGATTGATGAAGCAGTCGATTCCTTGCGGGTATATGTATTGGATGATATTATAGATGTATATACTTGGGGAATTGGCGAGCGTAAGGAAACCGACTGCGTTATTTTGTAAATGGGAGATGAGCGAATGAGCATTTTATATACACCTGCCGGTGATACGGATCCTATCAGAGATTGCTATGATGGTGCTATGCTGCACATAATCAGAACATATAGGCCTAAATACGTGCTGATATTCTTAAGCGCGGAAATGTCTGCAAAAGAAAAAAACAGGCACATATACTCTAAAGCGATTGAGTATAATGTGCCTGAGTGCAAATTTGATTTTATTTATACTGATATAGTGAATGTACAGCTTATGGAAGAACTGGTGCCTTTGGCAGAAGGCTTTCTTGAATTGCGCAAGAAGTTTCCAGAAGAAGAGATTTTGCTGAATTTAAGCTCAGGTACACCGCAAATGAAAACGGTGATGAGCTTTTTAGCCACAGATTTTGAAAACGTTCGTGCTATTCAGGTAGATTCACCGCAAAGGGCATCTAATAGAACAGCGCATGCGACGCAGGATAACGAAGATATTAATGTTGTAATAGAAAATAATTTTGATAATGTTTCTGATTATACGTGCCGTTGCCATGAAGCACCTCTTTCACTTTTGCGGCGTTATAGTATACGGCATCAGTTGATTAGTTTGATTAACAATTATGAATATAGAGCAGCTTTGGCCATGTATAACAAAAATAAAGCAATGTTTGTTGAAGAAACCGGTAAATTGCTGAAGCATGCGGATTTACGTTCCAAGTTGCTGATAAATGAAGCATTTAATGGAATGGGTAAGGAAAATATTTATAAAAATAATTCCGTAAAAAAATTGAATGAATTTTTGATGGTTATGGAATTACACCAGAGAAAGGGTGAATTGGCAGAATTCATCCCTAAACTGACACCGTTTTTGTATGAATTACTGCTTTATTATTTCGAAAATCATGTTGCGCTTAAACCTGAAAGCTTTTGTTACAACAAACGAAATAATAATAGCAGTTTGAAAATAAGTGTGGAGAAGCTGAGAAAAGAAGCGCCGGATGTATTTTCTTATCTGAATTATTATTTTCGACAAGGCTTTAGGGATACGGAGCTTTCCTTTTCGAACATGCTGCTTATTTTGGAGGCTTTAAAATCTGTAAAAACAGAACTTATGGGAGAACTACAGATTCTTCGAGAGGTAGAGAAAAATCAGCGGAATAAAATAGCACATACTATTTTAACTGATGTTACGGAAGAAAATTTGCAGGCTATAGAGCCTAAGCTGACTTCCTACCAAATTATTCAGCATCTGCGTAAGGCGTTTTTGTTGATTATGGAAGGAGAATACATCTGCAAACGTAATGTATATGATGATTTAAACAGGAGAATAGTTGACAGCTTAAATGAATTTAATAAATAGAATATAACTTTTATGACAATATATGCTGTCAAAAACGCTGTTTATGCATAAACAGCGTTTTTTAGTGCGTAGAAAAATTAAAATTCGACTGGCAGTCGTAAAAGTATAGACTATATCCTGAAATAATACTTCGGTTTTTTAAGTACAGAGAAAAGAAAATATATACGTTAAAAATAAACTGTCGAACCGCAAATCTTTTTTACCTGCATTTTACCTTAAGGTTAATCTGTATTTAATATTCAACGGGTATACTATGTATAACGAAGATGAATGAAGTCTGTGATATGCGTAGGAGGTAAGCGTTATGCAGGATTTATACCCGGTTTTGCTTTTATTTGCCGGTTGGATGGCTGTAGATTTGCTGATGCTGTAAGCATTGGAAGAAAATTTGTCATTTGCAGAGAGAGCAGGGAAAGCCTTGCTCTCTTTTCATTTTTGTCGGAAATGTATTAGCAAATACTCTTTTCAGCGGGGTGTTTTCTTGCTACAATATAGTTAATGAATATAGCGAGGAGGAAAGTTCTATGAAAAAACTGTTTCTTTGTATTCTTTGTCTGCTGATGTGTTCCGTTTGCGCTGCTGCCCCGGCGAAAAAGGTAGTGCTGTGGTATCAGGTTCCGGAGGTTGTTCTGGAAGCGCAGAATCTTGAAAATGATGTTGAGAAAGGTAAGACGGAATTTGAAGCCTTCCTCATGGCAAATTACGGCAAGCGTTTCCCTGTACAGATGATTAAGCAGGTTGCTCCGGATAAGGAACTGACTGCTGCCGATGTATCATTGGTTACTCGTCCCAACTGGGTGCCGATTGTTGTGAAGCTTGACCTGGCCGGTGTTGGCAGCGGTGACAAGCTGGTTGGCAAATACAGCACTGTTAAGGTTGCGTTGAAGGAAAGCACTGTTGTAGACGGTAAGCTTTTCAGCTATGATTATGGTATCAAAGAATATGACAGCAGCATGCTGCGTGTAGCAGGTTATGTTATTGCCAGCGAGGATGATCCGCGCATTAATACCAAAAATGCTGTTAATGACTGCATCAAAGAGGCTTGTACTTTGAACAGCAAGGTTAACCGCTATGCGGATCCTGCAGCCTATGATAAGGAAAATGCCCGTTACAACGGCGAGTTTGAAAAAATTCAATAAAACGTCTGAGTTTGTCTAAAATATAGAAAGGTCCGAATCTCTTCAAGAGGTTCGGACTTTTGTGTTATAATAATAGCAATGGTATCTTACAAGGAGGTGCAGTATGCTTAAGCTTATGCGTTTACTTACAATTATATGTCTGTTTTTCGGCTTGGGTACGATGACGTATGCGGCGTCACCTAACCCGGTAAGCTCTGCCTACGTGCAGAGTTATTTTACAACAATCGCAGCAGCATCCTGTCTGGGTGTTTATCTGCCGCATACTTCCCAGGAATTTGATTATCTGCGCAGCTATGGCTGGCAGATTGAAAGCCAGCAGGGAAATGACGGCAAGGTAGAGCTGAATTATGCTGTAGCCAAAAATTATTTTCCGCAAATTAATAAGCAAATATACCTGGTAACCTTCCGCGGCAGTGCCAGCAAGAGTGACTGGAAGATAAATCTTGCAACCAAGAAGGTTAATTACGGCGGTTCTACCTTAGCGGAGATGCACGAGCTGGCGGCGCAGCCTGTGCCTAAGGATGGCGCGGCGGTGCATGCAGGCTTTAACAGGTATGTGGATGCGGTGCTGCGCAGTGGCGTAGTTGACGAAAACAGCAAGCTTAGAGGGCTTTTCAAGCGTGTAAGCGAGGATCCTGATGCTTATCTTGTACTTACAGGTCACAGTCTTGGCGGAGCGACAGCGACGCTGTTGGGCGAGCGTTTGGTGAGTCTGGGAATGCCTAAGGAAAAGTTCGTTGTTATCACCTTTGGCGCTCCGGCAGTTGGCAACAGCGTATTTGCAGAGCAGTACGGTAATAAGATTAAGCTTGTGCGTATCAGTAACACAGCGGATCCTGTGCCGGGAAGTCTGCAGACGTTTTTCGGCGGCTATAAGCAGTTCGGCGAGCCTGTGAAGTACAGCCTTTCCAATAAAATCAGCAATCTGCAGCATGCTATGGCTATGTATTTTGATTACAGCATCAGCGAATACTATAAAGAGCGTGACAGACAGATAAGCATGGGAAGATTGGAGCCTGTTACGGATAGAAAAATTACGCAGCAGCCGGTGGTAGCTGTTTGGGTAAACACTTCCGACAGTCTGAAAAAGCTGGCCTATGTAACGGATATCAAGCGTTTTGTGCTTGACGAATATCGCAAAATGCTGCCAAGCTATATTATTATGGAACGCAATCTGCCAAAGGATGCCTACACAACGCAGGATTTGCTGAAGCTCAGCAGGGATGCCGGTGCGGAATATATGCTCGTCTGCGGAATAGAAGGCAGTCAGGCACCTAAGGATGGCTATTGGTATCTGACGCTGGAGCAGGTTTTGGTTGATAAACATGGGCGCATGCTGACGCTTGGCGGGTTCGGCCGCAAGGTATCGCCGGCTGTCGGCAATATCCAGGCTGCGGGTGAGAACCTATGGCAGGCACGCGAAGCCCTGTGCGAGCATTTGCCGTTTATTGTAACGCAGCATGAAGCTAACTTGGGATATTAGCATAGAAAAATTGTGGAGGATAAGGATATGGATTTAAGTGAATTAGAAGGGGAGCTGGCAAACTGTCAAGCTTGCCCATTACGTCAGGATGCTATTGCGCCTGTAGGCTGGTATGGTAATCCCGAAAGCCCGATTGTTTTTGTAGGGGAGGGACCAGGCCAGGTCGAGGATGATTACGGCTGTCCTTTAATCGGGCCGTCCGGACAATTACTGGACAAGGCTCTGTGGGCAGCCAAGATGACGCGTGACAGAGTATTGACCACGAACGTGATCAAATGCAGACCGAAGAATAACCGTACACCGGATATTGCCGAAGCAGATTTTTGCGCTAAGCAGTGGCTGCAGCGTGAGCTGGAGATTATTCAGCCGAAGGTAATCGTGGCCTTGGGCAGCGTGGCGCTGCATTGTCTGGGCCGTCCCGATATGCGCATTACGCGCGACCGCGGTATGTGGTTCCGCACGGAGCAGGGCTTTGACTGCATTGCTACATATCATCCGGCGTATTTGCTGCGTCAGTACGGCAAGCAGCTGGTGGCTTCCAAATGGGATGTATTCCATGATCTGGAGGCAGCACGCGAGCGTGCTGCACTTTTGGCGCCGGGGTACGAATTTATGTCGGAGGAAAAGCCGGATTTATTTAAGATTTTTAAGAAGCGTGTACGCTGAAAAAGCTGCTGCAAGTAAAAAGCGTTCTGCCGCAAAATTACGGCAGAACGCTTTTGTATCTTATGCTTACAATATTAAATAATCTTAGTGGTCCAGTCCTCGATGTTCCAAACTTTATCTACCCAGTCCTCGTAGAATTCCGGTTCGTGGGAAACCAGCAGAACGCTGCCCTTGAATTCCTTCAGTGCACGCTTCAGTTCGTCTTTTGCGTCAACATCAAGATGGTTGGTAGGTTCGTCCAGTACCAGCCAGTTGACGTCCTTCAGCATTAGTTTGCACAGGCGCACCTTGGCAGCCTCACCGCCGCTGAGTACGAAAACCTTACTGGTGATGTGCTCATTAGTCAGACCGCAGCCTGCAAGTGCAGCACGCACCTCGTAGTTGGTCAGGCCGGGATATTCGTTCCAAACATCATCGAGAGCAGTATTCTCGTTCTTTTCGCGTTCCTCCTGCTCAAAATAGCCGGGCTCCAGGAATTCACCCAGCTCAACCTTGCCGCTGACAGGCGGAATGATACCTAAAATGGTTTTCAGCAGGGTGGTTTTACCTAAGCCGTTGACACCGCGGATAGCGATTTTCTGACCGCGCTCAAGATTAAAGGTAACAGGATGGGTGAGCGGGCTGTCATAGCCAAGCACCAAATCCTTTGCTTCTACGATGAAGCGGCTGGGAGTACGTGCTTCGGTGAATTTGAAGGTCGGCTTCAGCTTTTCACGCGGCTTTTCAATCATTTCCATCTTATCCAGCTTGCGTTGGCGGCTTTTTGCCATATTGGTGGTAGCAACGCGCGCCTTGTTGCGGGCGATGAAGTCCTCCAGCTTAGCAACCTCCTGCTGCTGGCGTTCGTAGGCTGCTGCCTTCTGGGATTGATAGATGGCGTACATTTCCTGGAATTTATCGTAGTCACCGCTGTAACGGGTAAGCTCGCAGTTTTCCAGATGATAGATAACATTGACAACCTTGTTGAGGAAGGGAATATCATGGGAAATCAGAATAAAGGCATGCTCATAGTTCTGCAGGAACTTGGTAAGCCATTCGATATGTTCAACGTCCAGATAGTTGGTAGGCTCATCCAGCAGTAGAATTTGGGAGTTCTGCAGCAGCAGCTTAGTAAGCAGAACCTTGCTGCGCTGACCGCCGGAAAGCTCGCTTACGTCTTTATCAAGACCGATGCTGCCAAGACCGAGGCCATTGGCAAATTCTTCGATTTTGCTGTCCAGGGAATAGAAACCGCTGTGCTCCAGCTCGGATTGGATTTCACCGACGGTATTCATCATTTTATCAAGCTCTTCGGGAGAAGCATCGCCCATTTTATCGTACAGCTCCAGCATCTGCTGCTCCATAGCATACATGCCGTCGAAGGCAGTGCGCAGAACCTCGCGGATAGTCATGCCCTTTTCCAGGGTGCTTTGCTGGTCCAGATAACCGACGGTAACCTTGCCGGGCCATTCAACCTTGCCTTCGTCAGGCAGTACATGACCGGTTACGATATTCAAAAAGGTGGATTTGCCTTCGCCGTTAGCGCCAACAAGACCTACGTGTTCACCGCGCAGGAGCTTAAAGGAAACGTTTTCTAAAATTTGGCGGCCGCCAAAGGAGTGGGAAACATTGGTGACATTTAAGTAGCTCATAAAAACCTCGCTTTATTAGTTTAGTTTTGGTATAATGATAATGGTCTGACGAACGTTGGCTGCCCCTCAAGGGAGGTGGGAGCTATGCGGGTGTACGAAGCCTTAAGTCTTATGATTGCTTTCGACATTCTTGTTGCGACCATTATCTTGGCTTGTAAGTAACATTACAGAAAAGAAAAAGACCGACATATGACAGCCAGCCTTTTCTTCAATAAAACAATTTTTATGGGAAGAGCTGACGGAACCACTCGTCAGACCAACCTACATATATTATAACAATCAACAATGCTTTCGTCAACGATAGAGGAGGAAAATAATTATGCTGCAAGGAAATAAAAAAGATATTGAAAAACTGCTGCCGTATGTAAGTGAGCGTTTGCAAAAAGCACTGGCTTACGTTGCTGCGACTGATTTCAGCAAGGTAGAAAACGGTGAATATGAAATTGACGGACGTAATGTTTTCGCCCGCGTCAATACATATGATACCGAGCCTAAGGCTGAACGCCGTCCGGAAAAGCATAACGATTATATTGATGTACAGTTTGTTGCTCGCGGTGAGGAAGCAATTTGGTATACACCGCTGACAGCTGATTGTGTAGAAACAGAAAATAAAGCAGAAAAAGAGGACGTAATTTTTTACGCTGACCCGCAGGAGAAGAATTGCGCAGTATTAAATTCCGGTGATTTTGCAATTTTTTTCCCGTGGGAATTACACAGACCTAATTGTTCTGTAGAAAAAATCGCCAGCAACGTACAAAAAATCGTAGTTAAGGTAAAAGCCTGAAATACGCATGGTTGAGCGATTTTTGCTGCTTAAGCAAAGCAACTTGGCAACTTTGAAAAACTTTTTCTGAAAAAATCATAAAAAAGTTCAAAAAAAGTGTTGACAAATGCGTGTGGACTTAGTATAATAACACTCGTGATGTTGAGCAACACAAAACATCACAAAATATTCCCCGATAGTTCAGCCGGTAGAACACCTGACTGTTAATCAGGGCGTCGTAGGTTCGAGTCCTACTCGGGGAGCCACCTGGCCGGTTGGTCAAGCGGTTAAGACACCGCCCTTTCACGGCGGTATCGGGGGTTCGATTCCCCCACCGGTCACCAAATTACGGGCGCTTAGCTCAGCTGGGAGAGCGTCTGCCTTACAAGCAGAATGTCAGCGGTTCGATCCCGTTAGCGCCCACCACGTAAATTCAGCACTTCATGTAAATGAAGTGCTTTTTTCGTTATATGGCTAACTTTCTGTCCGAAAATTAATAAGTGCTGATTACGTTTTTTGATAATCAATAGCGGGATGTACAAGCTGATGCATATGCTTGCACATCCCATTTTTCTTTGTAGGATTTATAGAGATTGTGAAGAGATTAAATGCGGTAATTGATTGAAAAAACCAAAGCAGTGCGCTTCAAGTTTTCGTTTTTGCGGTGCCGTTTCCGGGAAAATTTTTCCTAGACAGTGAATTTTGCTGTTTTGACCATAAATTTTCCCGCCTCACTATAAATTTTCCTGAAAATATTATATAATAAGAAGAATGCTGTTAAAAGGCATTTTTGTCGCGCTGTATTGCAAAATATTTGCAAATTGTAGGTGTATATTTGCGTTAAGCGCTTGCATAGTGCGAAAAATAATTTTATAATAGGGTATGGAATTCATACTAGAAATGTGGGAATTAAGATTTTGAGAAGCAGTTCTTCCGGATTGCTTCGATTGGAGGATAAATATGGCAGAGAATTTATTAGAGGTAAGGAATCTCGTAGTCAATGTAGAGGACAAAGAGATTCTGCACAATATTAATCTTGATATTAAGCCGGGTGAAACTCATGTGCTTATGGGACCTAACGGTGCAGGCAAATCCACCTTGGGTTATGCGCTGATGGGTAATCCCAAATATACCGTAAAGGGCGGCAGTATTAATTTTGCTGGCGAAGACATTACCAAACTTGCCGTAGACAAACGTGCTAAGGCAGGTCTGTTTCTTTCCTTCCAGAACCCGTTGGAGGTTCCCGGCATCAGCCTGAGCAGCTTTTTGAAAACTGCTTTGGAGCAGCAGCGCGGTGTACGCATCAAGGCCTGGGATTTCCGTAAGGAGCTGCGTCAGGCTATGGCTTTGCTGCAGATGGACAGCAAATATGCCGAGCGTGATCTTAACACCGGCTTCAGTGGCGGCGAAAAGAAGAAGGCAGAAATTCTGCAGCTTTTGATGCTGAATCCTAAGCTGGCAATTCTTGACGAAACGGACAGCGGTCTGGACGTTGATGCAGTAAAGATTGTTTCTCAGGGCATTAAAACCTTCCAGGAGCATCGTCAGGGAGCATTGCTGATAATCACTCATAATACTAAAATCCTGGATGCACTGCATGTTGACCACACTCATATTCTGGCACAGGGAAAGATTATCAAAAATGCCGGTCCGGAGCTGGTGGACGAAGTCAGCAAAAACGGCTTTGAAAAGTTTTTGCAGAATAAGGAATAACTGGTGGTAAAAATATGGAAGAAAAAACCTATGTTGATGATATAGACAGAAGTCTTTACGACTTTCGTAACGAGGATAAGGACGCTTACCGCATTCAGGAAGGCCTGACACGCGAGATTGTTGAAAAAATTTCCAGTGAAAAGCACGATCCGGATTGGATGCTGGAATTCCGTCTGAAATCCCTGGATATTTATAATAAGCTGCAGGTGCCGAACTGGGGACCTTCGATTGATGGTCTGAATATGGATAACATCGTTACCTATGTACGTCCGAATACGAACATGCAGGGTAAATGGGAGGATGTTCCCGAAGATATTAAGGATACCTTTGATCGTCTGGGTATTCCCCAGGCAGAACAGAGCAGTCTGGCCGGTGTAGGCGCACAATATGATTCCGAGGTTGTCTATCATAATGTGCGTAAAGAGGTAGAAGAGCAGGGCGTTATTTATACTGATATGGAAAGCGCCTTGAACGGACCTTATGCGGAGATGGTGCATGAGCATTTTATGAAGCTGGTGCCGCCTACTGACCATAAATTTGCTGCACTGCATGGCGCAGTGTGGTCCGGTGGCTCCTTTGTTTATGTACCGAAGGGAGTCAGCGTGGCTATTCCGTTGCAATCCTACTTCCGCTTGAATGCGAAGGGCGCAGGCCAGTTTGAGCATACGCTGATTATTGTTGATGAGGGCGCAGACCTGCACTTTATCGAAGGCTGCAGCGCACCGAAATATAATGTTGCTAACCTGCATGCAGGCTGTGTTGAGCTGTTTATCGGCAAAAATGCTAAGCTGCGTTATTCTACGATTGAAAACTGGTCGAAGAATATGTACAACCTTAATACCAAGCGTGCCTTGGTTGAAGAGGGCGGTACTATTGAATGGGTTTCCGGCTCCTTCGGCTCACATGTTTCCTATCTTTATCCAATGAGTATTTTGAACGGCACCGGTGCGCACAGTGAATTTACCGGCGTAACCTTTGCCGGTCACAGCCAGAATCTGGATACAGGCTGCAAGGTTGTGCACAATGCACCGAAAACTACCAGCATTGTCAACACGCGCTCTATTTCCAAGAGCGGCGGTATCAGCACCTTCCGCAGCAGTGTAGTTGTTACCAATAAGGCTAAGCAGGCCAAATCTTCTGTTTCCTGTCAAAGCCTGATGCTGGATAATATTTCCCGTTCTGATACCATTCCTGCTATTGATGTGCGTACTGCCGATGCGGATATCGGACATGAGGCAAAAATCGGCCGTATCAGTGACGATGCGGTATTCTACCTGATGAGCCGCGGTATCAGCGAGGAAGAAGCAAGAGCGATGATTGTCAGCGGCTTTGCGGATAATGTTTCCAAAGAATTGCCGCTGGAGTACGCTGTTGAGATGAACAACCTTATCCGCCTGGAAATGCAGGGCAGTATAGGTTAAGGAGGAGCAGCATGATAGAAGAATTAGTGATTAATCAGTTGCCTGCTCCGACCTGGAACAGGTTAAAAATGAATGAAACAAAGCTGGCCGGCTTGGAGCTGCCGCAGGATAGCTGTGAACCGCGTGTAGCCTTGGAAGGCAGCGTTTGCCTGAATAAAAGCAAGGGCAGCAATTGCTGCGGCTGCAGCGAAAAGGCACAGTGCGCAGTACATGGCACTGATTTTGCCAAAATAGCAGGCGGCGTCGGTGAAGCAATTAGTAGTCTGGGCGAAGGCAAAAAGCTGCGTCTTGTTGCTGACGCAGGCAAGAGTGTAGCTGCTGTTACTCTGCGTTATGCCGATAATACAAGCTGCTATAATCAGATTGAAATTGAAGCTAAGCCGGGCAGTGAGGTTACTGTGCTGATGACCTATATTTCTACAGCGCAGGCTAAAGGACAGGCAAGCATTCAGACTAAGATAGATGTAGCTGCCGGCGCTAAGGTTAAGCTGGTGCAGGTGCAGCTTTTAGGCAGAGACTTCCTGCATATCAACGACGTTGGCAGTGAGCTTGGCGACAATGCTGCCTTTGAGCTTCTGCAAATCCAGTTGGGTGCAGATAAAATCTACAACGGCGCACGCACGGAGCTTCTTGGTGAAAGCAGTGATTTCAAGGCTGCGATTGGCTACTACGGCCGCCATGGTCAGACTGTGGACATGAACTTTATTGCCAACCATTACGGCAAAAAGACTACCTGCGAAATGACTGCAGACGGTGTGCTGCAGGGTGGGGCCAAGAAGATTTACCGTGGCACGATTGATTTCAAAAACGGCAGCGCTGGCGCTGTTGGTGACGAAAAAGAGACAGTGTTGCTGCTGAGCGACGACGTGGTCAACCAGACGATTCCGCTGATTCTGTGCAGCGAGGAGGACGTACAGGGCAACCATGGTGCCAGCATCGGCAAGCTTGATGACGAGCTGCTCTTTTATCTGTGCAGCCGCGGCTTCAGTGAGCAGGAGGCTGTTGATATGATGGCCAAGGCGAAGATTGATGCCCTGTGCCGCAAGATTGATGACGAGGATACTGTACAATTGGTACAGCGTTATCTGGAAGGAGTGATGGCAGATGGTGAATGATAAGGATTTACTGTCCTTTGATTATAAAAAGGATTTCCCTTTGCTGGCAGCTAACGATGTTGCTTATTTGGACAACTCTGCTACCACACAAAAGCCTGCCTGCGTTATTGAGGCAGAGCGTGATTTTTATCTCAAACACAATGCTAATCCATTGCGTGGCTTGTATGACCTGGCAATGCAGGCAACCGACATTTATGAAGATGCGCGCGTTGCTGTGCAGAAGTTCATCAATGCCAAAAGCGAGCAGGAAATTATTTTCACTCGCAATACTACGGAAAGCCTGAATCTGGTGGCATACAGCTATGGCCTGGCTAACCTTAAGCCCGGCGATGAAATCGTTACCACGATTATGGAGCATCACAGCAACATGCTGCCCTGGCGCATGGTTGCGCAGCAGACCGGTGCTGTAGTAAAGTACATTGAATGTGCTGTTGACGGCAGCATCAGCGATGAGGCTATCGATGCAGCTATAACCGAAAAAACTAAAATCGTAGCAATGGCAGAGGTTTCCAACGTTTTGGGACGCTTGAACCCGATTGCTAAGGCTATTGCCGCTGCGCATAAGGTTGGCGCTGTTGCTGTGATTGACGCAGCGCAGAGCGCACCGCATATGGCGATTGATGTGCAGAAAATGGATGCTGATTTTCTTGCCTTCAGCGGTCACAAGATGCTCGGACCTATGGGCATCGGTGTGCTGTACGGTAAGAAGGAATTGCTGGAGGCTATGCCTCCGTTCCTGAGCGGTGGTGAGATGATCAGCTTTGTAAGCCGTGACGGCCAGGAATATGCACCGCTGCCGCACAAGTTTGAAGCAGGTACGGTAAATGCTGCCGGTGCTGCCGGACTGCATGCTGCTATCGAATATATCAACAGCATCGGCTTTGAGGTAATCGAAGCGCGCGAAGCAGCGCTGACGAAATTAGCTTTTGATGCCATGCAGAAGATTCCCGGTGTGCATATTATCGGCGGTAAAACTGCAGAGGAGCACAAGGGTATTCTTACCTTTACGGTAGAAGGCGTGCATCCGCATGATATTGCTGCAATCCTTGATGCTGACGGCGTAAATGTACGTGCCGGCAATCATTGCGCTCAACCGCTGCTGGACCACCTTTGCACAGGTGCAACTGCTCGTGCAAGTCTGGCCTTCTACAATTCGGCAGCAGATGTAGAGCGCTTCATCAACAGCTTATCTACAATAAGGGAGAGAATGGGCTATGGCAGATAATAGAGCCTTTTATAACGAAATTTTAATCGACCACAATATGCATCCCGGTCATAAGCATGATTTGCCTGATGCAGACGTAGAGATGCGCGGCTACAATCCCAGCTGCGGTGATGATATCACCATGAAGCTGAAACTTGCCGACGGCGTGGTTGTTGACGGTGCCTTTCAGGGCAGCGGCTGTGCAATCAGCCAGGCAAGTGCTGACATGATGCTGGATCTTGTTATCGGCAAGAGTGAAAAAGAGGCTTTGCGCCTTGCTGATATTTTCCTGCGCATGATTAAAGGGACCGCCAGTGAGGAAGAAATTGACGAGCTGGAGGAAGCAGGCGTGCTGCAAGACGTATCCCACATGCCGGCGCGTGTTAAATGCGCCGTGCTTGGCTGGCATACACTGGAGCAGATGCTGGATAAAAAAGCATAGTTGTAAATTGTTATTTGAAGGGTAGCTTCTGCGCAGGCGGAGGCTGCCTTTTAATATATGCGGATATAAAATAAAATTACTTATGTCCTTGCCAAAAGCAAGCTTTTGCTGTTAAATAAGAGTAGACGTGTTTATGAGGGAGATGAAGCAATGCTGACAAAAAGCTTTATTGAATTTTTATATGATGCAGCGCATATCCAGCGCTGGAATGAGCATATCCGCCCCAGCGGCTTTACAGAGCTTGATAAGCAGGCTCATAAGATGATGATTATGTATGTGCTGGCCCGCCATGAGGAGGATGACCATGGTGCGCAGCTCAACTGGCGTCTGCTGATAGAAGGCGGCATTTTTGAGTTTTTGCAGCGTAATGTGCTGACTGATATCAAGCCGCAGATTTTCCATGAAATGATGCGTGTTTATGGCAAGGAGCTTAATGCCTGGGTTTATCAGGAGCTGCGGCGGCGGATTCCTGATATTCAGGAAGATTTTATGGAAAAAATGCAGCTCTATTTTGAGGACCCGCAATACTGCGCTATGGAAAAAAAGATTTTACGCGCTGCACATTATCTGGCAACAAAATGGGAATTTGAGCTGATATATCACTTTAATGAGGGTATTTACGGCAGTGAGGATACCAAGGCTGTTATAGAAAACGAGCTGGAGGATCATTACGACTTGGCGGCAGTAAAGAAGCTGGCGCTGAAGGGTAAGAGCAGCAAGTTTATCGATCTTGTCGGCCAACTTCGCTTCCAAAAGCGTTGGGCGCAGTCGCCGCGTGTTCCTGAAACCTCTGTTATGGGGCATGTACTGTTGGTAGCGATTATGGGTTATTTTTGCGCAGTTAAGCTGGGAGCCTGTGATGAGCGTATCGTGGGCGATTTCCTCTGCGGTCTTTTCCACGATTTGCCGGAGGTGCTGACACGCGATATTATTTCACCGGTCAAACGCAGTGTACCGGGCCTTGATGAGCTGATTAAGCGTATGGAAGAGCGTATGGTAGCTGAAAAGATCCTGCCGCTCTTGCCTTATACCTGGCATGAGGATATTCTGTATTATACGCAGGATGAATTTTCCAATCGTGTCAGAATTGACGGCAAGGTAGTACATACGAGTATTGAAGAGATTAGCAGCAAGTACAACAAGCCTGGCTTCCATGCAATTGACGGCAGTGTGCTCAAAGGTTGCGATAATCTTTCGGCCTTTGTAGAGGTGTGGCTGTCGCGTCGCTATGGCATAACCTCCAAGCATATGGAGGAGGGCGAGCGGGCTATTCGCGAGCAGTACAAGAATAAAATTATTGGTGGAATTGATTTTGGCAGAGTATATGACGAGTTCCCTATAATAGACTAAAGTAAAACGCCGGCGGCTTCGCTGGCGTTTTTGTTGTAAACAAAGCAGTTTTGTAAGTAAAAAAGCTTTAAAACATTAAAAAAATTACATAAATTTCAGTAGACAGTGAATAGTGTACACGATATAATAAGAGTACGGATATGGGGTTATATCCTTTTGGAAAGCAAGGAGGCTTGATTATGAATATTTTTGAAATGGCCCAAATTCCACTGAATAAAGCGATTGAGACAATGGAGCTTGATGCAGGCGCAGCAGCTATTATTGCGGTTCCCGAACGTACTTTGGAAGTTTCTATTCCTGTAAAAATGGATGACGGTACTACAAAAGTATTTACCGGCTATCGCAGCCAGCACAGCACAATCCTTGGCCCCGCAAAAGGCGGTGTACGCTATCATCAGAATGTAAGCATGGATGAGGTAAAGACGCTTGCCTTTTGGATGACCTGTAAATGTGCCGTAGCCGGTTTGCCCTATGGTGGCGGCAAGGGCGGTATTATCGTAGATCCGGCAAAGCTTTCAAAAGCTGAGCTTGAGCGTCTGACACGCGGTTATATAGATAAAATTGCACCGATTATCGGTGAAAAACGTGATATCCCGGCACCTGATATGAATACTAATGCTCAGATTATGGGATGGATGATGGATGAATACAGCAAGCTGAACGGTCAATATGAGCCTGGCTTTATTACAGGCAAGGCAATCAGCGTAGGCGGCTCCTTGGGACGTACTGCTGCTACCGGACGCGGCGTTGTTGTTGCGGCACTGGAAGCACTGAAGCTGAAAGGAATTCAGCCGCATGAGGCAACTGCTGCTGTGCAGGGCTTCGGCAATGTAGGCAGCTGGACTGCCAAGCTGTTCTGTGATGCAGGCGTTAAGGTTATTGCCTTGAGTGATGTGTACGGCGCTATCTTCAAAGCGGATGGCTTTGATTGCTATGATGTAGATGCATATGTCAAGAAAACCGGCAGTGTAATGGGGTATCCCGGAAGTAAAGCAATTAGCAATGCCGAGCTGCTGGCAATGGAGGTTACCGTGCTGGCACCCTGCGCTATTGAACTGCAGCTGACTATGGAGAATGCGGCGGCTGTACAGGCAAGCATTATCTGCGAGGGTGCAAACGGACCGACTACGCCGGAGGCTGACGATATTCTGGAGGCCAAAGGTGTTATGGTTATTCCTGATATTTTGGCCAATGGCGGCGGTGTAACCGTAAGCTATTTTGAATGGGTACAGAATCTGTACCGTTACTTCTGGCCGGAGGAAGAGGTTATTGAAAAGCAGAACGCATTGATGCGCAAGGCCTTTAAGGCGGTTTATGAAAAAGCTAAGCAGTATAATGTAACGCTGCGTGTTGCTGCTTACATGGTTGCTTTGGGCAGCCTGGAAGAAGCAATGAAAATCAGAGGCATGGTATAACTGCCGAATTTCGTTTAATAATATAAAATGATATGAACTCCTGCCCGGGCATTGTGCCTTGGCAGGAGTTTTAGCATTGTAGCTGTATTGTCGGCTAACTGTAAAGTTAGCATAAAAAAACTGCACCACCGAAAAGTGATGCAGTTGATTTGGTTTTATATTGCTTTTACCAGCTGCGGGACGAACCGCCGCCACCGCCGCTGCCGCCGCCGAAGCCTCGTCCACCTCCGCCACCACGTCCACCGCCGCGGAAAATCAGCAGCAGCAGGATGCGCGTAAAAAAGCCGCCAAGTAAAAGATTATCAACAATAAGAAAACCGATTACTCCCAAAGCAAACAGCAAATCATCCAGGCCGGAGCCTGTATTTTTTTGCGGTTGGGAAGCGGGAGCCTGATATTTCACCCCGCTCAGCTCCGTATTATAGCCTTGGGCAATTTTGGCTGCGGCAGCCTTATAGCCCTGCAAAATACCCTTGCTGTAATTACCGTCCTTGAAGTAAGGAATCATATACTGGTCCTGGATGCGTCCGGTAAGACCGTCAGGCAACGAGCCTTCCAGACCATAGCCAACTTCAATGCGCGAGCGTCTGTCTTTGACAGCGACTACAATGAGCGCACCGTTATTCTGCTCCTTGCTGCCAATGCCCCATTGGCGCAGAACCTCCAGAGCGTAATCCTCAATAGGCTCGCCGTCAAGAGTGTTGATTGTCAGTACTGCCAGCTGTGCTGTTGTTTTGTTGTCAAGCTCAGCGCCCAAGCTGAGCATTTGCTGTTTATCATCTTCAGATATGACACCGGCGTTGTCCTGTACATAAATGCCGCTGCCGGCCGCCGGTCGCGGCGGAATGGCAGGCGCGGCGCCGGCGTAAGCGGCAAAGAAAGTCTGCAGGATAAGCAGCAGGCAGATTATAAAACGTTTCATTATTATCCCTCCGTCAGCAGCTTGCAGCTAGCGGGATTATCTGCTTAAAATTTAACCTGCGGTACCTTTTGGGCAGCTGCATCTGCCTTGAAGTAATCCTTGGCAGTAAAGCCGCAGGCACCTGCGTATAAAGAGGTAGGCAGAGATTTTATTTTTGCGTTGTAGACTTGTACGGCATCGTTGTAATCCTTGCGTGCTACGGCGATACGGTTTTCGGTACCTGCCAGCTCATCCTGCAGCTGCTGGAAGTTGGTGTTGGCCTTCAAATCCGGGTAATTTTCGGCAACAACCAGCAGACGGCTCAGAGCACTGTTCATTTCATTGTTGGCTGCAGTTGTTTCTGCTACGGTTTTGGCACCGCCCAGCTTAGCGCGGGCATCGGACACAGCCTTGAAAACCTCCGTTTCGTGCGCTGCATAGCCTTTGACGGTATTTACCAGATTAGGGATTAAATCGTTACGGCGCTGCAGCTGGTTTTCCACCTGCGACCATTTGCCGGTAACATTTTCATTCATACTTACAAGACCGTTATAGCTGCTGAAGAACATAGCTGCCGCAATGACAATAGCGGCGATAACGCCTAAAAGACCTTTTCCCATTTTTATAGCTCCTTTCGTATTTAACGGATATCAGACAGACTTGCAAGGTCTGCTTGATTTAATTGTAGAAGAAAGCTTTCATACTGTCAATTTACAAAAAGTCAAAAAGGCAAAGAATTTGCGAAACTATTGTGAAATATGCCGCTTTTTTTCAGCAATTAAAGAATCATAGAAAATTATTTATAAAACAGAGATGCTTTTTGTTTTCAAACAATGAGAATAAGAAGGAGAAAAGTTTGGATGCAACTTAATTGCCTTAAAATATTAATTATTATTATTGCATAATGCCTTAAAGAGGTGTATTATATAATTAGGTAAGCAGGTTTAAGCATTCGTTAAAAGGACAATTAAAGTGCGAATAGAGCGCCGGTTCCGGGAGAGGGGGTAGCTTTTCAGGAAATGGTTCTGAAAGAATGCTGTGTTATATTATATAGGGTGCGGTTATGTAGAAGGTCATTTCACAAGCAGTAGGATGTAGCTGGCATCACTATATCAGCAAATAGTTAGGGGATGAGCTAATATGGCAAAGCAAGTGGATTATAAGGCTGTGGGTCTACGTATCAAAACATTGCGTTTGAAAAATAATATTTATCAGACTGAGCTGGCTAAAAATATAGGTGTATCGCAAACCCATATGAGTAATATCGAAAGCGGACGTGCAGGCCTGACTTTGGAAAATCTGGTTAAGATGACGAATATTTTTAATTGTGGTATTGATGATATAGTATTCGGTGAAGAAAAAGCCAAGAAAGAAACCCAGACAACCTCTCTGGAGAATTTCACTATGCAGGATATCGTGCAGGCTTTGCAGATGCTGAAGACTATTAAGGGTTAATCAATTTAATGGTAAAGATTGCCGTGACTGAGTATGGTTGCGGTAGTCTTTTTTTTATGCTTTTTTCTGCCATAGATTTTTCACTTGCCTAAAGTCGAAAAGTCAAATATAATATATTCAAATATATAATCAAGGTGAGTAACTATGAAAAATTTAGCGGATGCAATTGAAAGCTTTATTATAGGTGAATTGCTGCGTGAGCATGAGGATACTGTGCTTGTGCAGCGCAATGAGCTGGCTGAGCGCTTGTCCTGCGCTCCTTCGCAGATAAGCTATGTGCTCAGTACGCGTTTTACGCCGGAGCGTGGCTTTATGGTGGAGTCAAGGCGCGGCAGCGGCGGTTTTGTACGCATTGTACGTATGCAGCCTGCGGCAGAAACACCCAAGCCGCCTACAGCATTGCAGCTGGTGCAGCATTTGCTGCAGCAGAAGATGATTACAGCAAGGGAAGGCGCTTTACTGCAGTATATGCTGCAGATTATCGACGCCGATGAGGATAAGAAGAAGGAAATATTGCAGCAGGCTGTAGGCTTGCTGCACAGCACCGGACGGAGGTGAAGAAATGCTTTGTGAAAATTGTCATAAAAAACAGGCTATCATGCACATGGTATGCCTGGTAGGTGATAAGCAGATTGATAAGTGGCTTTGCGGTGACTGCGCTAAGGATTATCTTCCTATGGGTATGGGCGATATGCCGCTGACACCGGAGGGAGCCAAACGCTTTTTGGATGAAATGCTGAAGGGCGCAGGACGTAAGCCCAAGAAAAAGGTTACCCGCGAGGGCTTCAGCGAGGCTGCGGCCAAGGTGCTGGAACTGGCTACCACCAAGGCTTTGGACTGCGGCAGCGAGCATATAGGTACGGAGCATATTTTGTGGGGCCTTTTGACGATACAGGATTGTACCGGCAAAAAGCTGCTGCATAAATTATATAATAATCTCGATGAGATGAAGACAGAGCTGGAGAGCTGGCTGGACAAGGGCAGCAAGCAGTCCAAGCTGCCGCAGTACAGCCAACGCGCGCAGCGTGTAATGGAGCGTGCGGCAGAGAACGCGCAGGAGCTGGAGCAGGAATACGTAGGCAGCGAGCAGCTGCTTGTAGGCTTGCTGGCAGCTGGCGATGGCATTGCCTATCAGGTACTGCAGAAGTTTAAGATTACGCTGGCCGCTGTCAAGGAGCTGGTGCAGGCATTGGATGATCAGCGCAAGGCTGTGCCGGGCAGAAATCAGCAGCGTCGTCAGGCAGAAGAAAAACAGGCTGATGTTCTGGAGGTTCTTTCAGGCTACGGACGTAATCTGAACCTGGAGGCCAGCCGTGGTAAAATTGATCCTGTTATCGGCCGTGATAAGGAGGTTGAACGCCTTATCCAGATTTTATGCCGCAGAACAAAAAATAACCCGGTAATTATCGGCGAGGCCGGTGTGGGTAAAACCGCTATTGCCGAAGGCCTGGCGCAAAAGATTATCAAGGGTGACATACCTGAGTTTCTGCAGCGGAAAATTATTTTTTCGCTGGAGCTGGGAATGCTGGTGGCAGGTGCAAAATATCGCGGTGAATTTGAAGACCGCATGAAGGAAATTTTAAAGCTGGTGCGTGACGATAAGCGGATTATTCTCTTTATCGACGAGCTGCATACCATTATCGGTGCAGGCAGTGCCGAGGGCAGTATAGATGCTGCCAATATTATCAAACCGGCGCTGGCGCGTGGAGAGCTGCAGGTTATCGGCGCAACAACTGTTGATGAATACCGCAAGCATATCGAAAAGGATGCGGCGCTGGAAAGACGCTTCCAGCCTGTGCTTGTTGATGTACCGAGTGCGGAAATCAGCGAAGAGATGCTGTTGGGACTGCGCAAACGTTATGAGGAATTCCACAAGCTGAAGATTCAGCCGGAGGCTGTCAAGGCTGCGGTGGAGCTGAGTGACCGCTATATTACGGACAGAAATCTGCCTGATAAGGCTATTGACCTGATGGATGAGGCCTGTGCCCGTTTGCGTATCAAACTGTATAAAAAATCTGCGCCCGCAAGAGAGCTGCAGGAGCAGCTGGAATATCTGCAGATGGAAAAGGAAGAGGCTGTAGAGCAGCAGGATTACGAAAAGGCAGCGGAGCTGCGTGACAAGGAGGCCGAGCTGCAGACACAGCTGGCGGCAGCCTTGGCCGAGGTGGCCATGAAACAGCCGGTAACTGCGGAGGATGTGGCTGAGGTTGTTGCTTCCTGGACCGGTATTCCGCTGACACGCTTGACCGAAACCGAAAGCAACCGTCTGTTGCAGCTGGAACAGCGTCTGCACAAGCGTGTTATCGGTCAGGATGAGGCTGTGAGCGCGGTAAGCAGAGCTGTTCGCCGTGCCCGCGCAGGCTTTAAGGACAAAAACAGACCTGTCGGTTCCTTCCTGTTCCTCGGTCCTACCGGTGTAGGCAAAACTGAGCTGGCGAAGGCATTGGCACAGGAGCTGTTTGGCGATGAACGTGCTATGTTGCG
This sequence comes from Phascolarctobacterium succinatutens, assembly GCF_958453765.1. GTDB lineage: Bacteria > Bacillota > Negativicutes > Acidaminococcales > Acidaminococcaceae > Phascolarctobacterium_A > Phascolarctobacterium_A succinatutens_B. Next base: position 38,769 of record NZ_CAUDZA010000019.1, read on the forward strand.
CTTTGATATGTCGGAATACATGGAAAAGCACACCACAGCACGCCTGATTGGCGCACCTCCGGGCTATGTAGGCTATGACGAGGGCGGACAGCTGACGGATGCGGTACGCCGTAAGCCTTACTGTGTAGTGCTTTTGGATGAAATCGAAAAGGCACATCCGGATGTGTTTAATCTGCTGCTGCAGATTATGGAGGATGGCCGTCTGACCGACGGTCAGGGACGCACGGTAGATTTTCGCAATGCCGTGCTGATTATGACAAGCAACGCCGGCGCACAGCAGCTGGCCAACACCAGACCGCTGGGCTTTGCCGGCAACGAGGCAGGCGAGCGCAAGAACCGCAAGGAGCAGGTGCTTGCTGAAATCAAGAATGTGTTCCGTCCGGAATTTTTGAACCGTGTGGACGAAATCCTTGTCTTTAATTTCTTGGGCAGACAGGAGCTGGAGCTGATTGCCGACAATATGCTGCGTGAGCTGAACCAGCGTCTGGCAGGCAACGGCCTCAGCATCGAGCTTACCGCTCCGGCACGCGAGCTGCTGCTGCAGGAAGGCAGTGACAGCAAGTACGGAGCGCGTCCACTGCGCCGAGCTTTGCGTAAGCTGGTGGAGGATCCGCTGAGCGATTTGTTCCTTGCCGGAAAATTCCATAGCGGCGACAAGATTATTGCCGAGGCTGCAGATAAAAAAATGGACTTCCATACGGCGATTGAGGGAGCACAGTTTTTGTTGGAGCTGCCGGTGACAGATGAACAAGCTGCTTCTGTAAGCAGCGGAAAGGAGCCGCAGCATGGCCAGAACTAAGAGCAGATTTGTCTGTCAGGAATGCGGTTATGTTGCTTCCTCGTGGCTGGGACGCTGCCCGGAATGCGGCGGTTGGAATACGCTGGCAGAGGAGGCGGAGGTAACTGCCAAGACCGGTAAAAGCTATTTGCCTGCAAATAACGAAAAGCTGCGGCCGCGTACTATTGCCAGTGTTGCCCAAACCAAGGTAGAACGCCTGGCAACTGGTATTCGTGAATTTGACCGGGTGTTGGGCGGCGGTGTCGTACCCGGCAGCCTTGTGCTGCTGGGAGGCACTCCGGGCATTGGCAAATCTACTATTTTACTTGATGCAGGCCTGCGCTTCGGGCAGCAGGGTATCAAGGTACTGTATGTCAGCGGCGAGGAATCGGAGGAGCAGACTGCCATGCGTGCTGTCCGCTTAGGCGGTGCGCAGGCCAATGATAACCTGCTGATTCTTACGGCAACGGATTTAGACGCTATTTTGGCGCAGGCGAATGCCTTGAAGCCGCAGCTTTTAATTATTGACAGTATTCAGACGATGTATAACCCGGAGCTGCAGACTGCTGCCGGCAGTGTAGGTCAGGTGCGCGAGTGTACGGCTAAACTGCTGCAGTTCGCTAAAAGTACGGGCATTGCGGTGCTGCTCATCGGTCACGTTACTAAGGACGGCACTATCGCCGGACCGCGCCTTTTGGAGCATATGGTGGACGTAGTGCTGCAGTTTGAGGGTGACCGTTCCTATTCCTTCCGCGTTCTGCGCGCATTAAAAAACCGCTTCGGCAGTACGAGCGAAAGCGGCATTTTCTCTATGGAAGCCGGAGGTCTGCAGGAGGTAGCAAATCCTGCCGGACTGTTTTTGGAGGACAGAGACGGTGAAGCGTCAGGCAGTGTTATCGGTGCCTGCATGGAAGGCAATAGGCCGATTATGGCAGAATTTCAGGCGCTGGTAGCTAAAACTCCCTACGGCATGCCAAGACGTACGGCAGTAGGCTTTGACTATAACAGAGTGAATATGCTGCTGGCGATTCTGGAAAAACGTTTTGGCTTAGACTTTGGCATTTACGATGCTTATGTTAACGTAGTAGGTGGCATGAAGGTTAATGAGCCGGCGGCAGATTTGGCGGTAGCGGCAGCGCTTGTTTCCAGCTATCGGAACAGGCCTCTGCCTAAGGGCATCCTCGTTTTTGGCGAAGTTGGTCTTACAGGCGAGGTGCGCCGCGTCAGCGCGCCCGAGCGCAGGATTATGGATGGCATTAATCTGGGCTTCAGCAAATTCATTGTACCTGACAGCAAGCTGCAGCTGCCTTCTGTCAAGGCACAGATTGTGCGTGTCAAAACATTGGAGCAGGCGATTGCGGCTATGTTCGGTTAAAGACAACATTTATAGATTAGTCAGATATAAAAAAGCGCAGGCTGGTGAACAGTCTGCGCTTTCTTGTCTATACAGTGGGCAATCCTCATATACCGGCTGATGCTTATAATGCAAAAAAATCCCGGTACACTTCCCTCAAAATGTACCGGTAAAGCAATTGGTATAAGGAACAACGTCCCAGCAAATGTCTTAAGGTTATTATGGTTATATTATAAATTGTGCGACAATTTGTGGGCGTTGCCATAGCAACGTTTTAACAGTTTGCAAGCGCTTTCTTTATTTACAAAACATCTCAGAAAAGAATAATTTTGTAAGTTTTGTAAGTGAAACCGGATATCGCATAAAAGCGCAGTTTTAGGGGCTTTTTCGCAATTTTGAAATTCGCAAAAAATGTTGCATGAGCAACAAAATTACTAAACGTTTACTTTAGTTACATAATATTTACATATGTATTTTAATTTGGGATAATAAGGATGTGGAATAACTAATATGAAATAGAAGGCTGGTGATAATATGGCAGTAAAAATGTTTGCACCGAATTATCATGATATACCGTTGTTTAAAGGCTTAGGCAGAGACGAGATTAACGAGGTTCTGCATAAGTTTCATGGACTGATTAAGCATTTTCCTAAATCCGACTATATTTATCTGGCAGGTGACTGCATCGAAAATTTATGCGTTGTCATGGAAGGCACTGTTCAGATGATCAAAGAGGATATCTGGGGTGAAAAATCCATTATTGCCAATTTGAGCGCAGGCGATGTTTTTGCGGAAAACTACCTGGGCAAGCTGAGTGACCGCAGTGTGGTAAGCTATTTTGCGGCAAGCGACAGCGAGATTCTGATGCTTCCTTTGGGAAGAATGCTGTTTGACGGCAGCAATCACAATGAAACCAACAGACGTCTGATGTGCAATATCGTTTCGATTCTGGCAGACAATAATACACGCCTGATTGAGAAAACGGAAATTCTTTGCAAAAAGACCTTGCGCGGTAAGATTATGGCTTATCTTGAGCAGGAAGCAAGGTATAATGGCAGTGATAAATTTACTATTCCTTTTAACCGTACCGATTTGGCTAATTATCTAGATGCCGACCGCAGTGCTTTGACCAGGGAGCTGGCGCGCATGCGTGCTGACGGACTTATCAGCTTTGAGAAGAATACATTTGAGATTCTGGAGCATTCTCATACGGAATAATAATTATATTTTTATTAAGAAAGGCACCGTGAAGGTGTCTTTTTTACTGTCATGAACAGTTGCTGAAATTAGTACCTGAACAGCTGAAAAACAGCGCTTAAGTAATTAAAATAAGATACGTAAGTTTATAAACAAAAATACAATAGAAATTATAGAATTTAGAAACTAAAATATGAAAAAGATTATGTAAAATATAATAAATTCGTTGCCTAGGCTACAGCGGAAAGATGGGAGAAAATGCTATCATAAAATCAACGGAAGAGCATATAAGATTTCATTGCTGTATGACTTTCGGAAAAAGATTAAAAGGAGGTATTGCTTATGTCCCCCGCAATCAAATGTTTAATTCTGTTAGCGGTAATTGCTTTGTTCTTTGTAACTGAAATTATACCCTTGGCAATTACTGCAATCGGCGGCGCTGTTGCCTGCGGCTTGTTGGGTCTGATTCCGGCCAAGCAGGTTTTCAGCGGTCTCTCTAATTCTACTGTAGTACTGTTTGCCGGCATGTTCGTGGTTGGCGCGGCAATGTTCTACACCGGTTTAGCTCAGGCTATCGGTGAAAAGGTAGTGCATATTTTCGGAACCGGTGAAAACAGCCTGATGCTTGGCTTAATGCTTGTCGGAACTGCTCTTTCTTCTGTTCTCTCCAACACCGGTACCTGCGCTTGTCTGATGCCGGTAGCACTTGGTATCTGTGCTGCTTCCAAAAACCCTGCGTCCCGCCAGCTGTTGCCGATGGCATATGCTTGCGGTTGGGGCGGCATTATTACTCTGGTAGGTACACCGCCTAATATTATCGGCAGTGGCGCTCTGACAGCTGCCGGTTTGCCGGGGTTCAGCTTCTTTGAATTTGCCTGGATTGGTATTCCTCTATCTGTAGCAGGTATTCTCTATATGTTGCTGATTGGCAAGTATCTGCTGCCGAAGGCAGAGCTTGATGCGGATCAGGAAATCGAACAAGAAATTGAAGCTACTACCCATGATAAGAAAAAGCAAATGATTTCCGGTATGATTCTGTTGGTCTGCGTAATCGTAATGGCCTTGGATTTTAAGTTTATCAGCTTGGAAATGACTGCTATTATTGGTGCTCTTGTATGCGTACTTACCGGTTGCCTGACTGAAAAACAGGCTTATTCCTCCATCGACTGGGTAACCATCTTCCTGTTTGCGGGTATGATGCCTGTGTCCACTGCAATGGATAAAACCGGCGCAGGCAAGCTGATTGCTAACTGGGCAGTGGGACTGATGGGCGGTGAACCTACACCGCTTATTGTAACGATAGTACTGTTTTCCATCTCCTGCTTCCTGACACAGTTCATGTCCAACACCGCTTCTGCTGCGTTGCTGTGCCCGATTGGTATAGCAATTGCTAAACAGCTGAATGCAGATCCCAAGGCTGTGGTAATGGCGATTGCTGTTGCTGCATCCTGCGCATTCGCAACTCCCGTTGGCACTCCGCCCTGTACTCTGGTGCTCGGTCCCGGCGGCTACAAATTTATGGACTATGTGAAATGCGGAACCGGTTTGGTGCTGGTATGCTTTGTTGTAAGCTTGATTGTTATTCCGATGGTATGGCCGTTCTTCCCTTAATGCTCCCATATTAGACGACACCCTGAATCAAACACTGGCAGAAAGGTCGCTGTTGCTGTAAAAGCGCAGCGGCCTTCTGCTGTTATGCAGGCGGGGAAATATGATAAGAATGAAAGTGTTGACAGCCTATAATATGTTATATTTTTTAGTACCTGGGTGGATGATATCGATGTTATAGGTACTAAAAATAACTTTAAAAAA
>NZ_CAUDZA010000020.1:0-41995 GCF_958453765.1 Phascolarctobacterium succinatutens
AAAACCGACCTCCTAAAATTAGATTTTTAGGTCTAACTTTAGGGGGTCGGTTCAAATTGCTTAGCAGGGTATGGCTTTATTTATTGCCTAAATCTGCTTATTTCTTTTTGGTGCTGCTCTTAGCTTTAGCATCATTAGCATTGGCTATCTGCGCCCAATCACGCAGCATATCAACGCAAGCTGCGGCATAAGCGCCGGCACTGCCAAAGGCACCTGCATCCTGAGTATACAGACGGAAAACCTGGATATCGTCATAATAGATATCTGCCGTACTGCCGTTGTCATAAACCACAAAATGGTTGGGGTTTACAGGTCCGCGCTGACGCACGTTCCACAAGCCGCCTGCGAGCATATAGGCACGATATTTACCCTTGGTATTACCGATACTCTGACTTACGTTAAAGCTCCAGTTACCCTCGGTAACAGTCGCATGGTCATCGTCTTTAACAACAACATCGGGATGAATGTTATATTCCTTAAGCTGCTTCATAACACGTTTTACGCGTTCCTCCGGCTCGGGATGGCTGCTGAACAGGCCGTATTTCGCACCGCCGCCCTGCTTGGACAAATCGTCCAGCTTCCACACGGTAATCAGCATGCTGTAAGGGTTATAGCCTGCTGCGATACTGTTTTTTACGCCTTCCTTATCGGCACCGCGCTCATCTGTACGGCTGTAGCCGGCAAACAACGCCTGCTGCGCTGCCTGCACAAGTCCCATGCCCTGTCCGCGGGTAGCAGCTATCAGAATCAGCGAGGTCCACATCTGCTTTTCAATCGCATTTACTGTGTGTTTCTTGGCTACGTGTCCCACCTCATGGCCAAGAACACCGGCCAGCTCCATGTCTGTCGGCATGTAGTCAATCAGTCCCTTATACACATAAACAAAGCCGCCGGGGCAGGCCAAGGCATTGACCTCATTGTTGTTAAGCACCTTGAAGGAAAAAGTGATATCATCACGTCCGCAAACCTTTGCCAGTCTTTGTCCGATGCGGTTAACTCTTTCCTGCAGCGCAGCATCCTGCGACACGCCGTATTGAGCCTCCAGCTGCTTAGCTGTCTGCTGGCCCATTTCAATTTCCTGCTCTCTGCTGATTAAACCTGCTTCTGCAGGATTAACGCCTACAAACAGGCAGCAGGCAAAAACAAATGTCATAAAAAGCTTTAATATTTTCCTCATATTGGCCTCCTGCTTCATAAACACACTACAATCAAAAAATCCTAGATTGCGCCCTCTTCATGTAAAGCGCTGATTTCATTATCATTATATCCCAGTTCCTGCAAAATATCCAGCGTATGTTCGCCGAGCTTAGGTGCTCTCATGCGGATGCTGCTTGCATCCTCACTGAACTTCACCGGACCGCCGATATACTGCAATTTGCCAAGATCACTGTCTGCTTCCTGCAGGATATGCTCCTGCGCCGTCAGCTCACTGTCCAACGCTTCCTCCAGGCTGCACACAGGCGTTACGCAAAATTCTGCGCTACCGATTAAATCCAACCATTGCTGTTGGGTTTTAGCTGCAATTTTAGCAGCCACCAGCTGCTGCAGCTCCTCTTCATGAGCAAAATCATATTGGCGTTTTTCCAGCTCCGGACATTCAATCAAATCGCAAAAGCGCTGCCAAAACTTAGGCTCGATAGTACCAACTGTCAGATATCTGCCATCTGCGGTACGATAAATATTATAGTAATGCGCTATACGGCCAAAAGGCTTTTCACCGGTTTCTTTGCAGCCCCACAAAGCGCTGATGCCCGTCACCTGCATAGACAGTGCCGTAGCGTACAAATTAACATCCAGCCACTGGCCTTTTCCTGTACGCTCGCGCGCCAGCAACGCCATAGAAATCGCACTCAAGGCATTCAAACCACTGCCTACAGCGCTCACCTGCACTTCGGATACACAGGCTCTGCCGACATCATCAAGATTATTTAAGCCTGCCAGCCCCACAACATTCAGATCATGCGCCGGCTTATGCGATTCCTGGCCGAAGCCGGTAATCGAGCAGTACACCAGACGCGGATTGATTTTGTGCACGCTTGCATAATCCAGTCCATAACGCGCCAGATATCCCGGACGGAAGCCCTCCAGAAAAACATCGGCCTTCTGCAGCAGCTTTAGCAGCAAATCACGGCCGCCGTCCTTTTTAAGATTCAAGGCAACGCCTCGCTTATTGCGGTTCAGCATCAGATGCCAATAGCTCATACCTTTAGTTTTTTCAGGCCAAAAGCGACGCGTCGCATCACCCTGCAAATCTTCAATCTTGACAACATCCGCACCATAATCACCTAACAGCATACCGCAATATTGTCCCGGCAACCACTTGGAAAAATCAATAACCTTAATACCTTCTAACAAAGCCAAATTTATCACTCCTGTTCTGCTTAATAAGCTTTTATATTCTGAAAAATTTTCTTATGAATTTATTCAGATATGTTCACAAAACACCTATTTAAATGCTATAATATAGTTATATCATTGTTAGCCATACACAACTTTCATATGGAGGTTTTTATATGCAAACCCGCAAGCTGACATCAGCAGCGCTTCTGATTGCCATCGGCACACTGAGCGCACATTTAATTTATATTCCTGCAGGTGTTTCCAAATGCTTCCCTGTGCAGCATGCCATCAATGTTATGGGTGCGGTTCTCTTAGGACCTGATTACGCCGTTGCTATAGGCTTCATCATTGCCTGTCTGCGCAACATGCTTGGCACAGGCTCGCTGCTGGCTTTCCCCGGCAGTATGATTGGTGCAGCCCTCGCAGGACTGGCCTACAACCGTTACAAAACCTTGCCGGCAGCTATGGCCGGTGAAATTTTCGGCACCGGCATCATCGGAGGCTTCGTTGCCTGGATTATGGCTACTCTGCTTTTAGGCAGCAAGGCCGTAGCCTGGTTCTTTATCCCGCCGTTTTTGGTAAGCACCATCGGCGGCAGCATTATTGCCTGCCTACTGCTCAAAACCGGTTTCTTTAAACAGCTTAGCAGCAAAGAAGGTAAGTAAGATGGACTTCGGTGAAATTGTCAACTTCCTTCTCTATGCCTTCAGCGGCATCTGCTTCGGAGCCTTTGCCTCACGCTACAGCGTTTTCAGTGCGCTGCACATTAAAAGCAAATGGCAGGAGGAAGGTATCAGCTGTCTTTTCAGCTGCTTGCCGCAGCTGCTCTTTCTCAGTGTAAGCTTTTTCCTTTTTCCGACGTGGTTTATCAGCAAGACTCCTACCGGAGGCTTCTTTTATTACGCAGTACTCGCATTCTTTTTCAATAAAGGTCTGCGCTTAAACAATAAAAAGTAAAGTAGGTGAAAAAATGACACACATCCACAATCATGCCTTGCCTCTCCCCGGCAAAGATGACGAAAAATATATCCAGCCTATGGCAGATATTTTTAAAGTTCTCAGCGATCCCACACGTATCCGCATTCTCTCCCTGTTAGCACACGAGGAAATGTGCGTTACCTGTATTGCCGATGCCCTTGGTATGACTCATTCCGCTATTTCGCATCAGCTGCGTCTGCTGCGTGCCACCAACCTGGTAAAATTTACCAAGGACGGCAAAGAGGTTATTTATTCTCTGGATGACAGCCATGTGCTCAGTCTTTTTGACCAAGCACTGGACCATGTAAAGCATAAGGTTTTATAATGCTGATTGGCGCTGTAAAAGCGCCAATTTTTTTATGCCTTTAAAGCGCACCTCTCCATTGACGGATAATCTCACTCTTATAGACCGAGGTCCAGCTTAAATCATCTACCGGCACGCGAACATTACCTATAAGCTCCCTACGGCCGTCATTATAGGGATATTTTTTTACATGCCACATATAATGATACCCGTTAGCAGGCAACAGCTCTACGCCCGCGTCACTCATCAGATAGTCTAAGAAGGCACGCGCCTGATCGGGATGCTCTGCGCTGCGCATAATCGCTGCACCGGTAAGCATCGTACGGTTGGCATCCTTCACCACTGTCGCAAACAGGTGGCGGTGACGTGCTTCCATCTGCAAAGCATAATCCAAAGGCACTATAGCAACGGTTTTTTTACCGATATACACAAGGTCTACCGCCTCGCCGAAGCCCTTGGTATACACCGGCTGCTGCGCATTAAGCTTGGCTGCATAAGCCATAGCCTGCTCCTTGCCGCGCATCTGCCAGATGCTTGTAATCATGCCGAAGCTTGCTCCGCCAAGATCAAAGTCGGCAATCGCCAGCTCATCCTTAAGCTGCGGTGCCAAAAGCTCATCCCAGGTTTCCGGAGCATACAGACCGTAGGCATGCAGATTGTTTTTATTGCTCAGCAAAGCAATGTAGCTCAGATACAAGCTTGTCCATTGTCCTGTACGGTTACGCAGCTCTGCCGGCACCTTGTAGGATTCCTTGGCAATATAAGGCTGCAGAATATGCTGCTCATCCGCCATGAAGTATTCCTCACTCGTACCGCCCAGCCAGACATCAAACCTGTGCTTACGCAGGTAATCCAAGCGTTCCTGCTGTGTGCCTCCGGGCAGATAGCTTATATTTACTTTTACACCTGCAGCCTTGCTGTAGCTGTCGGCAATAACCTCCGTCAGCTTGGTGCCCATACTGCTGCAGAGTTGCAGCTCCTTAGGCTGCGGCTGCTCACTGCCACAGCCCGTTGCCAGCAAAGCCAGCAGCGTCAAAATATATATTATAACTTTTCGCATCATCTTTTCCGCCTTTCGCTTTGCTATTATTATAGCATGAACGCCGAGCTTTCTCCATATTTAGAAAGTACGCAGGTTGTCATAAAGCACATACTGCTTTATAATGGAATACATCAACATACAAAACTTTCCGTGAGGAGATTACCTATGAGTTTTGACAAAAATAGTATCTATGCTCTTTTAAACAGCAAGAATATACAATTCTCCTATACAGAGCACAGGCCTGTTTATTCTATGGAGGAATCAGACACACTGAAAATACCTGCTGATGCCGTTATCTGCAAAAATTTATTTTTACGCAACAGCAACGGTAAGCAGCACTTTCTTCTGACCGTTCCCGCAGCTACTCCTGTTGATCTCAAAGAGCTTGCAGTAAAGCTTGCAAGCTCCCGCCTCAGCTTCGTTTCGGCAGAGCGTCTGGAAAAATATTTAGGACTGCAGTCAGGCTTAGTTTCTCCCTTCGGCCTGTTGAACGATACAAGCAAAAGCGTTATCTTCGTCAGCAGCAAAAACTTACCGCCATCCGCCATCATCGGTATTCATCCGAACGATAACACCGCCACCGTCTGGCTTGCCTTTGGCGATTTGCTGGCATTGTTGTCTGAACTACAGGTAGAAGTGAAGCTGGTAGAGCTGTAAGAAACAAGCATACTTGCGTAAAATGAGCGTTAAGACTTCCCTCGCTGCGTCTAAAAAATCCTGATCTTGTCACGTTTTTCCGTACTTTTCACACCTAATCTGTCACGTTTTTCCCTAAAACAAAAACCGCACCAACGTTAAACGCTGATGCGGTAAAAATTCTATTTTTATTTTACAGCCTGCGCCACAGACTGATTCATCTCAACACGTCCGACAGCGGCAACAGGCTCAACCTCAGCCTTTACGCGTTCCCAGATAACAAACTTAGCCTTGCTGAAGCCGTTAAAGGTAGTTGCGCTGGCAGAGGTATAGGCACCGCAGCTGGGAACCAGCAGTAAATCGCCAACCTGCAGCGGCACTGTCAGGCGTCCGCGGAACATAATATCCAGGGAATCGCAGCTCGGTCCTGCAAACGTCGCTGCCACCTTTTCATCACCCTCACGGAAGCTGATGAGCTTAAAATCCCACTGGTCAAAGAGCACACCGGAGAAGGTTCCGTACAGGCCTTCATCGAGGAAGTACCATGGCTGACCGCCGCGCTCGGTAACACCGATGACGCTGGTAATCAGATTTACCGCCGTACCGCAGATATAACGGCCCGGTTCGGCCCAGATTTCGGCATCGGCAAAATCTTCATCCAGACGCGCATTGATTTGGCGCAGTATTTCCGGCAGGTTGAATTTAACCTTCGGTTCAGGAATAGGGAAGCCGCCGCCGATATCCAGAATTCGCAGCTTCAGACCTGCTGCTTCAGCCTCCTCAAACAGCTCACGCGCAATATCCAGCGCATGCAGATAGGGGTCAGCGCTGACAGTCTGGCTGCCTACATGAAAAGCAACGCCTGCCATATCCAAGCCTGCTTCCTTAGCCTGCTGCATCAAAGCCAACGCATTTTCACGTGCAGCACCGAATTTTTTATTCAAATCAACATGTGCCGAAGAATTGTCGATACGCAGTCTGAGCAGTACAGTCGCATCCGGGCACTGTTTTTTTATTTTATCTATTTCACTGGCGCTGTCAAAGGTCATCTTGCGTACGCCACAGCTGCGGCAGGCCTCCAAGCCTATGCCCGTCTTTACCGGATTAGCGTAAATCAGACGGCCGCCATCCACACCCATATCATGCAGAGTGCGGATTTCTCCGTCGCTTGCTACGTCAAAGCAGGAGCCCATATCTGCCATCACCCGCAAAATTTCCGGATGCGGATTAGCCTTAATCGCGTAATGAATTTTGACACGCGGCATATATTTTTTTAAAACCTTGTAGTTCTTTTTGATTTCCTCAAGAGAAAGCACTAACAGCGGCGTACCGAAACGTACCGCTAATTTTTCTGCAGCCTGTTGGCTTATTTGGAAATGTTTTTTATTACTCATAACACTCTCCCCTTGCTATTGCATTTATTTTTTCTTCTATGATTGTACCACAATAATTTGAAAGTACAATAGGAAAACGGCAAAAAATTGATTTTTTTCAAGGAGAACGGAAAAATTTTCCAATAATCACGGATTAGCACATTTTTAACTGTAAAATACAGAGAATTTCGCCATAAAATATTTTAAACTAGCAAAAAGTTACTGAATACAGCAGACAAAACAAAAAGCGTTGAAATGTCGGTTAAATGACATTTCAACGCTTTTTTTATTCAGCTGAATCTGCGCAGCTTATTTTTTCGGAGCGGGAATTACATCGCAGCCCATGTAAGGACGCAGAACCTCAGGAACAACTACGCTGCCATCAGCCTGCTGATAGTTTTCCAGAATAGCGGCAACGGTACGGCCAACAGCTACACCACTGCCGTTAAGGGTGTGTACAAATTCCGGTTTGGATTTTGCATCACGACGGAAGCGGATGTTAGCACGGCGTGCCTGGAAGTCCAGGAAGTTGGAGCAGGAAGAAATTTCGCGGTAGCAGTTTGCTGCCGGCAGCCATACTTCGAGGTCATAGGTGGTAGCAGAGCTAAAGCCCAGGTCACCGGTGCACAGACGTACAACATGGTACGGCAGGCCCAGTAATTGCAGAACTTCCTCAGCATCATTAGTCAGCTTATCCAGCTCAGCCCAGGATTCTTCCGGTTTAGTGAATTTAACCAGCTCAACCTTATTGAACTGATGCATACGGATCAGACCACGGGTATCACGGCCTGCAGCACCGGCCTCTGCACGGAAGCAAGCGCTGTATGCGGTATATTTCAGCGGCAGCTCATCGCCGGTCAGAATATCATCGCGATGATAGTTGGTTACAGGAACCTCTGCGGTCGGAATCAGGTACATATCGCCGTTTTCCAGCTTGTACATATCCTCGGCAAACTTCGGCAGTTGGCCGGTGCCCTGCATGCTTGCACCATTAACGATGAACGGCGGGAAGAATTCGGTATAACCATGCTTTCTGGTGTGTACATCCAGGAAGAAGTTGATAACGGCACGCTCCAGACGAGAGCCCATGCCACGATAGAATACATAACGTGCACCGCTAACCTTAACGCCACGTTCGAAATCCAGAATGCCCAGGTTTTCACCGATATCCCAGTGAGCCTTAGGTTCAAAATCAAACTTAGTCGGTTCGCCCCAAGTGCGGATAACCGGGTTGCAGGTATCATCCTTGCCTACGGGAACATCTTCAGCGGGAACGTTAGGAATAGTCAGCAGAATGCTTTTGATTTTTTCTTCAATCTCTTTCAGTTCCTTGTCATCTGCAGCAATTTTATCGCCGAGAGCACGAACTGCAGCCATCTGCTCAGCAGCATCCTGACCGGCTTTTTTCAGCTTGCCAATCTCCTGAGATGCAGTATTGCGTTCTTTCTTCAGTGCTTCTACCTGTTGGGTAATTTCACGACGTTTTTTATCCAATTCCAGGAATTCAGTCAAATCAAGGCTGCCATTACGGCTTTTTACAGCCTCTTCGACCAGCTTCGGATTTTCGCGGACGAATTTTAAATCTAACATAATCTAGCCTCCAAATAATTTATCATAACTTATATTGTAGCATAAATCCCGTTGGGATAAAAGATTTTACTGCAATTTTTAATAGTCAATTCCCTCATCGCGACGTGCAAGATAGCGGATGGCGGAAAGAGCAGCCTTTTGTCCCTGACCGGCAGCACGGTTTACCTGCCACGGCTGACCTGTGCAGTCACCGCCGGCAAATACGCCTTCAATATTTGTTTGCGCCTGATCATCAACATAAATGCTGCGTCCGCGGATTTCCAATCCCGGCAGGAAGCTGTTGAGCGGATCGCTGGCGCGGAAAACAAAAGCAGCCTTAACGCTGTAAAAATCATCGCCTGCACGCAAGCCGGTAACCTTGTCGGTACCGGTAATTTCTGTCGGCTTATCCAGCACTACAGTAATATTTTTCTTTTTGGGCGGAACAAAACCGGAATACAGCGGGAAGAAGAATACATGCTCGCACTGGTCTGCCAGATATTCAACCTCTTCCAGAGCATCAGGTACTGTAGCAATAGCAGCCACGGACTTGCCCTTATATTTATCAGCATCAACAACAGCGCAGTAGCTTACACCCTTGCCCAAAAATTCTTTTTCACCCGGGAAAAGCGTAGAGCGGGAAATACCTGTTGCCAGTACTACGGAATCCGCAGAATATTCACCATGCGGAGTACCCAGCATAAAGCCTTCGCCTACCTCGCGCAAAGAAATAATTTTGGCCTCAATGATATCTACTTCCATCTGCTTGAGATGATTTACAAAAATATCCATAAGCGCAGTACCGGAAATATCCGGGATACCCATGTAATCTGTAATCTGCGCTACACTACGCAGACGGGGGCTGAAGCCGTGGGCTTCAAACAGAACAACCTTACGTCCCTTGCTGGCTGCAGTAATCGCTGCAGATACGCCGGCAGGACCACCACCAATAACGGCAATATCGTAATCCATAAGTCTATCCTCCGTACAAAAAAATTTAGGACCTACTATAACACTTTAATTGTATGCTTTTCTAGATGCATAGTCAAATGTTTTTATGCTTCCGGAGATTTTTTAAGTTTTTTTGAAAAAAGTGCTTGACATTTTCCTGCATATAGAGTATTATAATCAAGTAACGTGACCACGGCCCATTAGCTCAGTTGGTAGAGCACCTGACTCTTAATCAGGGTGTCGTAGGTTCGAGGCCTACATGGGTCACCACATTTGGCCGGTTGGTCAAGCGGTTAAGACACCGCCCTTTCACGGCGGTATCGGGGGTTCGATTCCCCCACCGGTCACCAAATTACGGGCGCTTAGCTCAGCTGGGAGAGCGTCTGCCTTACAAGCAGAATGTCAGCGGTTCGATCCCGTTAGCGCCCACCATTTTTTTGCCCATTTTGCCTCAATATTGTAATGGCCCGGTGGTTCAGTTGGTTAGAATGCCGCCCTGTCACGGCGGAGGTCGTGGGTTCGAGTCCCATCCGGGTCGCCAATCATGCCTCGGTAGCTCAGTTGGTAGAGCAAAGGACTGAAAATCCTTGTGTCCACAGTTCGATTCTGTGCTGAGGCACCAATCCAAAAACAGCACCTGCTATTGCGGGTGTTTTTTTATTATATGTATATCTATATCTGCTTAAACACATTTTTTTAGCCAGCAAGGAGTGTTATCATGTTTGAAAAATTTTTCCATGAAGTAACCGGTCCCTACATCTGGGGTCTGATTCTGCTTTTATCCCTGCGTGCCATCTTCTCTTCCGTGCGCAAAAAGGATTATCCGCACGCTGCTGCTTTTATCGTCGTGGCCATTGCTGCCGCATTTATGACAGCAAGCGCACTTGATATGCTTCCGCCTGCTATAGCAGAAATATTTGCATAAGAAAAAGGCCGCTGCGCAGCGACCTTTTTACAAGCTTAAACACCGCTTTACGCGGCGTTTTTTTGTGCTCATTTTCAGTTGATGCCGGTTACATCAAAGCCGGTATCTTCAACAGCAGCCTGCAAAACTGCGTCATCCAGGCCTGCACCCTCAACAACCGCATTATTGTTTTCCAAAGAAACGACAACACTTGTTACACCGGCAACAGCAGCCAATGCTTCCTTAACAGCGCCAACACAATGCTGGCAGTGCATACCTTCGATAGCAATAGTTTTAGTCATAATAAAATCTCCTTTGCAATTACAATTTTATAAAACGCAGTCTTAGTGCGTTAGTAACAACGGAAACACTGCTGCAGCTCATCGCCGCCGCTGCAATCAGCGGGTTCAGCAGCCAGCCGAAGGCTGTATAAAACACACCTGCGGCAAACGGAATACCGACAGCATTATAAATAAAGGCCCAGAAAAGATTTTCCTTGATATTGGTCATTACACCGCGGCTTAAGCGGATAGCTTTTGCCACATCAAGCAAATCGCTTTTAATCAAAACCATATCAGCGGCTTCAATAGCAATATCAGTGCCGGCACCGATAGCGATACCTACATCGGCACGCGCCAGCGCCGGTGCATCATTGATGCCGTCGCCTACCATAGCGACAATATGGCCTTCCTGCTGCAGTTTGCGTACTACCGCTTCCTTATCCTGCGGCAGCACCTGAGCAACAGCCTCATCAACGCCAACCTGCGCACGAATCGCCTCCGCCGTCGCCCGGTTATCACCGGTCACCATCAGCACACGCATACCCATCGCCTGCAGCCTGCCAATAGCCTCCCTGCTTGTCGGCTTTACGGTATCCGCAACAGCAATGCAACCTAAAAGTTCGCCTGCACGCACAAAGTATAACGGTGTTTTACCCTGTGATGCCATCTTTTCATGATGCTCCATCAATGCGCTTTTCTCAACATTCAGCGCCTGCAGCAGCTTCAGATTACCGGCAGCGCATTCTGCGCCGGCGATTTCTCCCGTAACACCTTGCCCGGGTATTTGCTTATAATTGACTGCTTCCGGCAAAGCAAGCTGCTTTTCTTCAGCAGCAGCAACAATCGCTTCACCTAACGGATGCTCTGAAAGCTTTTCCAAGCCTGCGGCAAAGGCCAGCAATTCATTTTCCGTAACCTTTACAGGCAAAATATCTGTCACCACCGGCTTGCCTGCCGTAATGGTACCTGTTTTGTCTAAGATAACGGTATCAACCTTATGCGCCGTTTCCAAAGCGGTTGCTGATTTAATCAGAATGCCGCTCTTTGCTCCGCGCCCTGTACCTACCATAATTGCCGTCGGCGTTGCCAACCCCAAAGCACAGGGACAGGAAATGACGAGCACTGAAATGGCAATCGTCAGCGCAAAATGCCAGCTTGCGCCGAGCGCCAGCCAGACAACCGCCGCAAGCACGGCAATGCCTATAACGGCAGGCACAAAATAGCTGCTCACCTTATCAGCCAGCTTGGCAATAGGCGCTTTAGAAGATGTTGCCTCATCCACCAGCGCAATAATCTTCGCTAAAGCGGTATCAGCGCCAATCGCAGTCGCTTCCATCTTAAAGTAACCGCTTCTGTTGACTGTGCCGCCGATAACCTTGTCACCGATTGTTTTATCGACCGGCAAGCTTTCACCGGTCAACGCACTTTCGTCCAAGGCAGCGCTGCCCTCAATAATTTTACCGTCCACAGGCACGGACGCACCGCTTTTTACAATCAGCACATCGCCTGTAACTACCTCCTCTACAGGAATTTCTCCCTGCAGACCGTGACGTTCGACAAGCGCCGTCTTCGGCGTAAGCTTCATCAGCGCCTTAATCGCATCAGAGGTGTGGCTCTTCGCCCGCGCCTCCATAAACTTGCCTAAGGTTACAAGCGCCAAAATAACGGCACTCGCTTCAAAATATAAAGCATCGACAAAGCCTGGCAGCAAATCAAGACGGTTATGGCCAAAGGCATACGCCATGCCAAATACGGAATACAAACCATAAATAAACGATGCACCGCTGCCTACGGCAATCAGGGAATCCATGTTAGGCGCACCGCTTAAAAGATTACGCACACCATGGATAAAATACTTGCGGTCGATAAAGAGTACCGGAATACACCACAGCATCTGTAGCAAAGCATTAATCAGCTCGTTTTCCTGCCCCAGAATAAAGCTTGGCAACGGCCAGCCCCACATGCGCCCCATATGCTGATAAAAAACAAGACCGGCAAAAATCAGCGAGCCGATAAGACGCTGCTTCATCTCCGCCATCTCCTGCGCCACCGTATCCTGCTGCGGCACAGGCGCAGCGGCAGCTCCTGCGGCATGCACACTTGCACCGAAGCCCAGCTTTTCAATGCGGGCAATAATCTCCTTTTCATCTACAACGCTTTCATCAAAGGTAACGTGCGCATTATTTTTCAGCAGATTAACACTCATCTGCTCCACGCCCTGCATCCTGTTGACAACCTTTTCTATGCGTGACGAGCAGGCACTGCAGCTCATGCCCGTTATATCAAGTAACTGTTTTTTCATCGTGACTCCTTTCGCTTGCTATCTGTTTGACATAAAATTTTTTGTCTGCTATTATTATAGCAAACGCTATCTTTATTTCAAGAACGCACTATTTAGGTAGATAGTATGTAAAAAGATACTGTAAAGATATATAAATTTTGATGCACAAGGCAGACATATGATTTTTTCATAGCATCATTATATCTTAATCACCTTGCTCTTTGCAGAAAGGAAACTCCAAATGAAAGATACTATTAACGTCAACTGTCCCGTTGCCGCCACGCTGCAGCTTATCGGCGGCAAATATAAGGCCTTGCTTCTATGGCACCTGTCCGGAAAAATTTTGCGCTTCAACGAGCTGCGCCGCCTCGTCCCCGAAGCAACACCCAAAATGCTCACTCAGCAATTACGCGAGCTGGAAGGTGACGGCTTGATTGCGCGCAAGGTGTACGCCGTCGTACCGCCTAAGGTTGAGTATAGCCTGACGCCGCGGGGCGAAAGCCTTTTCCCCATCCTGCAGGCCATGTATGCCTGGGGCAGCAAGCTTTTAAAGGGTGAAGGCATCTGCCCAGAATGCTCCATGAAGCCTGTGGAAGCAGAACATTGCTGCTGCCACGACAAAAGCGAATAGAAACGAAAAACTTCGGTAGAACGATTATATTTAGCGTTCTACCGAAGTTTTTTATTTGCTGTTCTTTTCATAAACTGCAATTTCAATCAAATTGCCATCCGCATCCCGCAGATAAATGCTTTGCATTGCTCCAAGGGCACCTTGACGCGCCACAACACCTTCCTCAATCGGATAGCCCTTGGCTTCTATTTCTGCTTTAATTGTGCAGATATCCCTGTCAGCAAGCAGGCAGATATCCTGACTGCCGTATGTAGGATGCTGCGCTGCCGGCAAAAATTCTGCCGGTCTGCAGTGAATATTAATCTTCTGCACACCAAAGTAAAAAGCATGCTTGCCATTTTTCAACTCATGACGCAAACCTAAAACGCCTGCATAAAATGCTATGCATTTATCAATGTTGGCTGTTGTGATAACAATATGGTCTAAACCAGTTATACGCATGAAAATCACCTGCTTTAATCTAAATCTCCCAAACAGGAATTATCAAATTATCTCTGTCAAATGCCGTAAACTTATCACTCAGGCACAAAATTCCACCTGTCCCACGCTTTAAGCTGGTCTTATCCAGCACACCAAAAACATTCGTCCAACGTTTGTCCGGCATCATGGTTTTCTTTACTTCGAGCGGATACAATGTACCATTGCGTTCAAGAACAATATCAATCTCCTTATTATCCTTATCACGGTAATAATAAATAAACGGCTCTAAACCTGCATTTTGATAGCTTTTCACAATCTCAGACACAACAAAGTTTTCTAAAATTGCCCCACTCATTGCGCCATTCATCAATGTCTCACTGTCTGTCCACTTCGTGAGATAGGCAACTAAACCGCTGTCATAAAAATATAGCTTCGGCTTTGTCACCATACGCTTCAGCAAATTATTACTGTATGGATGCAGGTAAAAAATAATTCCCAAGCGCTCTAAAATGTTCAGCCAGTTTTTCACAGTAGGCACACTGATTTCTACTGCATCAGCTATAGTTTTATAATTCACCATCTGGCTAGTAAGCGCCGCAACAACAGTGACAAAGTTCAAGAATTTAAAAGAATCAACTCTATCCGCAATCTCCTTGACATCCCTGTCAATATAGGTGGAAATATAGCTGCTATAAACTGCCGCCTGTTCTTTTTTTACTCCACTAACAATGGCAGGCATACCACCACGCCAGATCCGCTCAAAAACCTCCTGTATGCTTGCAGGAGAAACAGCTTTGCTACGCATTAACAAGCGCTCAAAATCAACTGTAAACGGTTCAGACGTACAGCCACATGCCTCTGCCTGCGATAAAGGTGACATGTGCAGCAAGCAAACACGCCCCGCCAAGGATTCCTGCACACCATCCATCAATTTAAAAATCTGTGAACCTGTCAGCCAAAAATCTCCTGCCTGCTGATGCTCATCAACATAAATCTTAATATAAGGAAAAAGCTCCGGTGCATATTGCACCTCATCAATGAATACCGGTGGCTTATGCAGCTGCAAAAACAGTTTAGGATCGTTTTTCGCCATCTCGCGTTCTGTAATATCATCAAGTGTAACATATTCGCGATTTACATCCTCTGCCTCAGCCAGTCTTTTTAACATAGTTGTTTTGCCAACCTGCCTGGGACCGGTCAATAGGACAACAGAAAATTCCTGCGCCATTCTTTTAAATGTCGCCTCCATTGCTCGATTAATATAAGCCATAGTCATCATCCTTTCCTTGTATTCTATGCAAAGTATATCCCATATAATACCTAAAAGCAAGCAGAATATCGGCTAAACAATAATCATCCTTACGATTTAGCCGAACTTTTTGCGTTTCTACTTTAAAACAGCCGAAATATTTTATTCACACACATCTTGCAAATGGTTTTAAAACAAAATAAATAATACAAAAAGCACGCTGCAGCCTGCGCCAAGCGCAAGCCGCAACGTGCTCTTATAATACTTAAAATCAGCCGATTTCTGCTTCCTTTTCAGTACCGCGAACGTTGATCGGATGGTTGTTTTCGTCAACCATTACAACCTTCGGCACATAGGTTTTAGCTTCTTCCTCGGTCATGAGGCTGTAAGCGATGATGATAACAGTATCACCAACCAAAACCTTACGTGCAGCAGCACCGTTCAGGCAGATAACACCGCTGCCACGCTCACCGGCGATAACATAGGTTTCCAGACGGTTACCGTTGTTGTTGTCAACGATTTGTACACGCTCGCCCGGAAGAATACCGGACAGCTCCAGCAGCTCGCTGTCGATAGTAATGCTGCCCATATATTCCAGGTTTGCCTGGGTTACGGTAGCGCGATGAATTTTGCCATGGTGCATAGTATAAAGCATATTATTTCTCCTCCAAAACTACATTATCAATCAGACGGGTGGTGCCGAATTTAACAGCTACAGCCAGCAGGTTGCTGCCTGCCATCGGAGCTGCTACAGGTTTCAGTTCCGGCAGTGCATAAATTTCAACATAATCAATATCAGACATAGGCTCTTCTTTAATGGAAGCGGTAACAGCCGCAGTAATCTTAGCAGCGTCACGCTCACCTGCTTCGTACTGCTCCTTAGCAGCCTTCAGGCTACGGCTCAGTACCAGAGCTGCTTTGCGCTCTGCTTCATTCAGATAGGTATTGCGGGAGCTCTTTGCCAAACCGTCAGCTTCGCGGACAATCGGCATAATGCGCAGCTGAATATTGAAGAACAGGTCTTTTACCATACGCTTCAGAACCTCAACCTGTTGTGCGTCCTTCTGGCCGAAGTAAGCACGGTCCGGTTGTGCCAGGTTGAACAGCTTGGTAACAACGGTAGTTACGCCGCGGAAGTGAATTGGACGGGTACGGCCGCAAAGAACCTTGGTAATCTCACCGGTTACTTCAACCCAGGTTGCATCCTCGCTCGGATACATTTCCTTCGGAGCCGGAGCGAAAACTACGTTAGCGCCCATGCTTTCTGCCAGCTTGCAGTCTGCTTCCAAAGTACGCGGATAAGCGTCCAGATCTTCGTTAGGACCGAATTGAGTCGGGTTTACGAAAACGCTGACTACAACAAAGTCATTTTCCATGTTAGCTGCTTTAATCAGGGATGCATGGCCTTCATGCAAAGCGCCCATAGTAGGCACCAAACCGATGGTCAAACCCTGAGCTTTAGCTGCTGCAACCTCTTCTCGCAGCTCTGCAACTGTATGTACTAATTTCATTTTGAATTACCT
Organism: Phascolarctobacterium succinatutens; assembly: GCF_958453765.1. Taxonomy (GTDB): domain Bacteria; phylum Bacillota; class Negativicutes; order Acidaminococcales; family Acidaminococcaceae; genus Phascolarctobacterium_A; species Phascolarctobacterium_A succinatutens_B. The sequence goes on from NZ_CAUDZA010000020.1 coordinate 16,483, forward strand.
CACTTTATTTATGAAAGTATTAATATAATTTTTCTAAAACAGCATCGTCAATCTTAAAGGTATGCTCCGGAGCAGGGAAGGTTCTTGCCTTAACATCAGCAATATATTCCTTTACTGCTTCTACGGTTGTATCATGCAGATTAGCATACTTCTTAACAAATTTCGGACAGAAACCGGTGGAAACACCCAGCAAATCATTGCATACGAGCACCTGACCGTCGCAGCCGTTGCCGGCACCGATACCGATGGTAGCCATAGTTTTCAGCTCAGCGGTTACCTTAGCAGCCAGTGCTGCCGGAACGCATTCCAGCACGCAGGCAAAAGCACCTGCAGCCTCCAAAGCCTTGGCATCATCAATCATTTTTTGTGCAGCAGCAATATCCTTGCCCTGTACCTTGAAGCCGCCCAGCTGATTTACAGATTGCGGAGTCAGACCGATATGAGCACATACCGGAATGCCGGCCTGAGTCAAGCGCTCTACGAGAGGTACTACCTCAGAGCCGCCCTCCAGCTTAACTGCAGTGCAGCCTGTTTCCTTCAGGAAGCGTGCCGCATTATACATTGCGTCAACAATGCTTGCCTGATAGCTCATAAACGGCATATCGCCAACTACTAAAGCAGTGCTGTTGCCACGCATAACAGCCTTGGTGTGATGAATCATTTCATCCATCGTTACTGGGACTGTGGAATTATATCCTAAAATTACGTTACCCAGGGAATCACCTACAAGAATCATATCTACGCCTGCTTCGTTCACGTTGCGGGACATTGCTACGTCGTAAGCGGTTATCATCGTGATAGGTTCGCCATTTTGCTTCATTTCCTTAATCGTTGCGACTGTTACTTGTTTGTTAGCCATAATATCCTCCAAGCAAATTTCTCAGCTCATCAGCTGCATTTTCGTCAATAGTGCCATTAGCAAGGGCCAGCGAGGTTGTTGCCAGACCCAGAGAGCAATAGGCAGGAATTACAGCTGCCGGTAAGGCAGCAAGATGTTTTGCTACCGTGCTGACATCACCGCGGGCAATAGGTCCTGTAAGAACCGCCGCAGGATTTTGCGTAGCCTGCAAATTAGCCGCCGTACCTTTAAACAGGGGCAGCAGCGCCTCCCAGGCAGCTTCATTGCTGCCGGTCCAGCGCGCCATCAGCTGCGCCGCCATAGCCTCCACCGCTACAGCGTAATTAGAGCAGATGCACGCTGCCGCATGATAGGCCGCACGTTCTTCAGCCGGTACGCTGAACGCTTTACCGCCAAAAAGCTCTACGAGCTTTTTGCCTGCGTCCTGCGCTTCGCTGTCACCGTCCAACGCCATATACACACCTGCAAGCTGTGTATTGCCGCCGGCAAAGCTCTGCAGCGGATGCAGGCTGCCTACGTGTGCTCCCAACTGCGTAAGCGGAGCCAACGGCTCCAGTCCCACACTGCCGCTCACATGCAGCACAACCTTAGCTGCAGGTATCACGCTTTGCGCCAGCTCCTCTGCTACCATACCAATTAAACGATCCGGTACGATAAGCAAGAGCACGTCCGCTGCCTGCCACAGCTTTGCGTTATCCGTCACCGGTACGCCAAACTGCTGTGCCAGCTGTGCGCTGTGCTGCTCGGATGCAGCCGTAATGCCGGCCAGCAAGCCTGCTTCACGCAGGCTTGCAGCCAAACGGCTGCCGACACGCCCACCGCCAATAATACCAACCTTCAAGATTGCCCTCCCTTCTGACCACAGGAGACGCTGTGCAAATTCAAGGCTACGGAATTGCTTATTTGTGCCGAAGCATATAAAAAAGCGCATTCCGGTACGGAATGCGCATAGTTAGCCTGTTTGCGTCTTCGTCCCGGTCTTATAGATCCAAGCGAGTATTGACTTAAAATTTTTCAGAAGTAAGCTTTACTGTTAACTGCTCCAGCTCATCCTAAATGCTACTGTGCATCAGTAAATTTTACCGCACTTATAATAGCATAGAAACGCGCAGTTTGCAAGCAAAATATGCTATAATGAAAGAAAAATGCAAGGAGGTCATCAGCATGCCCTATGTAAACATCAAAATCACCAAAGAAGGTAACGTTACACCCGAGCAGAAGCGCGCTCTCATCGAAGGCGCAACCAATCTTCTGCACGACGTTCTAGGCAAAAACAAATCTACCACTGTTGTCACCATCGACGAGGTTGATACAGATAACTGGGGCATCGGCGGCATCCCTGTAACCGAAATCCGTAAAAATGCGGCAGCCAAAAAATAAATTTCTTCTACCTATTTTAATATTAACATCGTTAACCACAAGATAAGCATAGATTGACAGCTATAACCACAAAATATAGCTGTCAGTCTTTTTTTATGCTCAGCCCTCATGGTTAACCATACTATTTTGCTAGGTTGACATTAAAATTTCCACAGCGTATACTTAAGCTATAGTAAAGTTAACCACATAGAATCTTAAGTTAACCAAAATACATTACGAAGGTGAAAATTATGAGTAAAGGTCTTTTCATTACAGCAATCGGAACAGATATCGGTAAAACATATGTTACCGGCCTGCTTGTTAAACGCTTAAGCGATGCAGGCATCAACGCAGGCTATTACAAAGCAGCACTGAGCGGCGCTGAAGAACAGCCTGACGGCACCTGGCTGCCGGGTGACGCAGCCTTTGTTGCTAAAACCGCCAACATCCCGGAAAAACCGGAAAACCTTGTTTCCTACATTTATAAGGAAGCAGTTTCCCCGCATCTGGCAGCACTGCGCGAAGGCAATCCCGTAGAAATGGAAAAGATTGAGGCTGACTATCAGGCATCTCTCGCCAAATATGATTACGTTACCATGGAAGGCAGCGGCGGCATCATCTGCCCCATCCGTTGGGATGAAGAGCATATCCTGCTCGAGGACATCATCAAAAAGCTTGATTTAGGTGTACTGGTAATCTCCAACGCAGCGCTCGGTTCCATCAATAACTGCGTACTGACCATCTCCTACCTCAAACAGAAAAACATTCCCGTCCGCGGCATCATCCTCAACAACTACGACGGCAGCAACTTCATGCAAGCCGACAACAAGCGTATGATGGAAGAAATTACAGCGGTCCCCGTACTTGCCTGCGTACCGCCGAACGCCAGTGAACTGGATATTGATGTAGAAGTACTTAAAGGATTATATAAATAAAAATTAACAGCCCCCTTTAGTCTCGCTAAAGCTCGACAGTTCCCCCAATGGGGACCCAAGAAAGTCTCAATTACACGCTCTTGCCTGCCCCTACGGGGAAGGTGGCGAACAACGTGAGGCGGAAGGGGGAATAAACAATAATGACACAAAACTCAGGAGGAAGAAAAAATGAATGATAGAGTAGCAGATTTACAAAAAAGAGATTTAGCCCACATCTGGCATCCCTGTTCCCAAATGAAGGACTACGAAACCTTACGTCCTATCATCGTTGACCACGCTAAAGGCCCCTACCTTTACGCAGCCGACGGCACCGAATATCTCGACATCATCAGCAGCTGGTGGTGCAACCTCTTAGGTCACTGCAATCCCAAAATCAACGCTGCCATCAAAGAGCAGATTGAACAATTAGAGCACGTTATCTTCGTTAACTTCACCCACGAGCCTGCTATCAAGCTTTGCGAAGAGCTTACCGAAGTTCTCCCCAAAGGCTTGAACAAATTCAACTTTGCCGATAACGGCTCCTCTTCCGTAGAAATCGCACTGAAGATTGCTTTCCAATATCAGCTGCAGACCGGTCATCCGGAAAAACAGCGCTTCATGTGCCTCAGCGAAGGCTATCACGGCGAAACCATCGGCGCTCTGTCCGTAGGCAGCATGGACCTGTTCGCACAAATGTATAAACCCATGATGATGAACAACATCCATGTAAAGGCACCTGACTGCTACCGCTGCCCGTTTGCTAAAGACCGCGAGCACTGCCAATGCGAATGCTTCAAATTTGCAGAAGAAGCATTTGCTAAGTATGCCAATGAAACCGCTGCTATCATCGTTGAGCCTATCGTACAAGGCTGCGCAGGCATGCGTATCTATCCGCCTCTCTACTTGCAAAAACTGCGTAAGCTCTGTGATGAATACGGCGTACTTTTGATTGCCGACGAAATTGCTACCGGCTTCGGCAGAACAGGCAAAATGTTCGCCTGCAACCATGCCGGTATCACCCCAGATATCATGACCATCAGTAAAGCACTCACCGGCGGTTACCTGCCGATGGCTATTGTCTGCACCACCGATAAAATTTATGATGCTTTCTATGATGATTACAACAAAGGCAAGCAATTCATGCACAGCCACACCTATGCCGGCAACCCTATCGGTTGCGCAACCGCCCTCGCTGTACTCAAGATTATGAAGGAAGAAAAAATTCTTGAGCATGCTGCCGAAAAAGCAACCTACTTCCATAATGCACTCATGGATACCTTCGGCGCTCATAAAAACATCGGCGAAATCCGTCACATCGGCCTGATTAACGCTATGGAGCTTGTTACCGATAAGGATAAGAAAATCGGCTTCGACGGCGACCTGCGTATAGGCTACGAAATTTACAAAAAAGCACTTACCCACGGCCTGCTGCTGCGTCCTTTGGGCAACGTCATCTACTTCAACCCGCCGCTGAATATCGAAAATAAAGATCTGGATAAGGCTATAGCACTGGCTAAACAATCCATGGATGAGGTTTTAAAATAAGGAGCGAATAAATGAAAGATTTGAGTATGAAAGAGCTGACTACTATCGCTTTATTAGGTGTCTTGATTCTGATTTCAGGTTCTTTTAAAATCCCTTCGCCAATTGCCGGTGGCGAATTCCAGTTATCTGCACCAATCGCCGTACTCATCTGCGCCTGCTTCGGCTTTAAACGCTACATTATCGCAGGTATCCTTGCAAGTATGCTCGGTATGATGCTCGGAATGCACAACATCATCAACGTGCTTGTACAGATGGTATTCCGCGTTGTTGCCGGTGGCACCATGGCCCTGCTCGGAACCAACCTGCTTACCGTTGTTGTCAGCGGACCGCTCGGAACCTTCGCTGCCCGCCTCGTACTGTGGCAGGTTACCGGTGTAAACTGGATGGTACTCACCGCCGCAGCCTTCCCTGGTATGATTTTTACCGCAGTTGCCGCCGGTGCATTTTATAAGCCCGCAAAACAGCTACTTACCAAGGTTGCTTTGCTCAAAGGCTGATAAATAACAGCAAAAAGAGGCTCTCCTTAGGGAGAGCTGGCGCCCGTCAGGGCGACTGAGAGGGGTCTGTATTCTTTGCGCTAAAGAATAACGTGAAGTTTTGCACACCCCTCTCCGTCATCGCTAAGCGATGCCACCTCTCCCCAAGGAGAGGCTTTTCATCAGCTAATTTTGCCAAACACAGAATTCAAAACACAAAGGAGATTCCCTATGCCTTTATACAGCATCAAAATGCGCGCATCCAAAGGTGATTTACATGTCAGCGGCGCAGAACGCATTATCCTGCAACCCGATATCAGCAACGCTGTCAGCGCCCTTACCGAACGCGCTCTGCACCACGGCCTTGGCCGAGCAGACTTCATCAACGTCAAAATGGAAGAGGTCGCACCGGAAAAGCTGCAATACCTCGACGCTCTGCCCGTCAGCAAACGTCCTGCCGACACGGTAGAAGAAACCTATAAAATCATGAAGGAAATGCTCTGCGAGCTGGGACTAAAAGCCAAGGCAGATGCATTAATCGACCTTCTGCGTCACAACCATCCTATGCGCGGTGCAGTTCTCTATGACGTCGCCACAAAATCCAGACTTGAACCCGACCATGAGCGAGGCATCCGCGTAACCTATATGGATGCCGAAGGCGCGGCGAGCAACTGCAGCAGCAAAAACCACTTCCGCGAGGCCATCGTACTGGCCACTAAGGTTGTTAACGCCCCCGGCATCATCGCCGAGCTGTGCCTTTCCGATGATCCCGATTACCTCGTCGGCTACCTTGCATCCTTAAAGCATGGTTATGTACGCCTCATGCCGATGAAGGAAATGGGCAATCCGCACGGTGGTCGAGTTTTTATTTTTGACAGCACCAAGGCTAAAGCCGAAGATGCTATCTATTACCTGGAAAAACAACGTGTGCTTGTACGCGGACTGCCCGTTGAAAAGCCTGCTAATCCAAATCCGGAGCAGATTTTTGCTGACGAATTAAAACAGCTTAAAGAACAGAATCTTTACCGCTCTTTGCGCACCATGGACAGCGAGCAAAGTAAATACGTTGAAATGCAGGGACGCAAGGTTTTGATGCTCGCCTCCAACAGCTATCTTGATTTAGCAGCAGATGCCCGCGTTAAGCAAGCCGCTGCCGAAGCTGCGCTTCAATGGGGCGCAGGCAGTGGCGGCAGCCGTCTTACTACCGGCAATACCGCACTGCACGAAGCACTCGAAAGCAAGCTGGCACAGTTCAAGGGTACAGAAGCAGCACTGGTCTTCAACACAGGTTACATGGCCAACGTCGGCATTATTTCCGCCCTTTGCAACAGCGAAAGCGTTATCTTCAGCGACGAATATAACCACGCCAGCATCATCGACGGCGCACGTCTTTCCAAAGCGCGCATCGTTGTCTATAATCACAATGATATGCAGGACCTGGAAGCGAAAATCCTAGCTACTCCCTGCAGCAGAGGATTGATTGTCAGTGACGCGGTTTTCAGCATGGACGGTGATATCGTCGACCTGCCTGCTCTCGTCGCACTCGGCCAAAAGTATCATCTGCTCACGATGATTGACGAAGCACATGCCACCGGCGTTATCGGCAAAACCGGTCACGGTACCGTTGAGCATTTCGGCAATAGCGTCCGCCCGGATATTCTCATGGGTACGCTCAGCAAAGCACTTGGCGCGGAAGGCGGTTACGCCTGCGCCAGCAAGGTAATTATCGAATATCTCAAGAACAAAGCACGCAGCTTTATCTTTGCCACCTCCCAAACTCCTGCAACGCTCGCCGCTGCGCTGCGAGCTACAGAAGTGCTGGAGGAAGAACCGCAACGTGCGCAAAAGCTGCAGCATAACGTTGAGTTTTTCTTAAACGCTCTGCATACCGAAGGCGTAGAAGCTTACTCACCCACCGCCATCATTCCTATTATCATTGGCGATGAGAAGTCCGCTCTGCAGGTTGCAGATGAGCTGCTGGCAAGCGGCGTGCTCGCCCCCGCCATCCGCTACCCGACGGTAGCAAAGGGTACTGCGCGCCTGCGCGTTGCCCTCATGGCAACGCATACCGAAGCGGAGCTGTCGCAGACAGCGAAGCTGATTGGTGCAGCAATCAGAAAGTATAAAAAATAACGCACAAAAAGGCAAGGCCTAGGAAACAAACCTCCTAAGACCTTGCCTTTTAATTTTTATAAACCAACTTTTTCAGGCACTGTTATTTATGCTCAGCCACATCCTCGGCATCAAGCACCTTAATTCCACGTGCAGAAAGTAACTTGGCGAACACGCCCTGCCCTTTTATCTTCTTACCGCTGAAGCTACCGTCATAAATTTCCTTTACACCACAGCTGGGACTGCGCGACTGCAGGATTGCCAAATCCACCTTTTTCTCCAAAGCAACTGCCAACGCTGTCTGCGCTCCCTTGCGAAACTCTGCATCCACGCTGACGCCTTCCTTGTTCGTCACAACACCGTCAACAATTTCTGCCGGTAAGCGTGGCGTAGAAAGTCCACCCAATTGCTCCGGACAAACGCCGATAACCTCATGACCTTCGATAAAATCCAATACGCTTTGATTTAAGTTATTACCGCCGTTATATTTACAGTTTTCGCCTAATAAGCAGGCACTCACGAGAATCTTCAAAGAAACATTCCTCCGTTACTGTAAAAATAAGCTGCTAACATACCTGATGCTAACAGCTTATTTTCATGTTTATTCTTCCTTACTGATTTCTACAGGAATTTCCGGCAGCTTGCCGTCAATGCTGATGTTCTTATTGACCTTAGCATCGTAGGTTTCACCCTTAGCAATCTCCTGCAGGTCAATGCCGGTAGCACTCTTCACCGTATCGAAAACCTTCGCCATTACGGAAGGAACATTGCCGGAAAGACTGCCCATACCGCCTTCACCGTAAAGCGTAATCTTGTCCACCTTACTGAGCGGAGCAGCAACCTCTTTAGCAACCTGCGGCAGAACCTCAATCGCCATCTGAGCCATTGCAGCCTGACCATATTTCTTCATAGCCTCGGCCTTCTTATCCATAGCAGCAGCCTCTGCTTCGCCCTTTGCCTTAATCGCAGCGGCCTCTGCTTCACCCTTTACTCTGATAGCATAAGCCTCCGCATCGCCCTTGGCTTTAATAGCGGCAGCCTCCTGCTCCATAGCATATCTTTGCGCCTCTGCTTCACGCTGCCTCTTAGCCTGTTCAGCCAAAGCATCCTGTTCGACTCTGTACTTGTCGGCATCCGCCTGCTTCTGAATAGTAGCAGCCAGGATTTGCTCTTTAACCAGTACCTCCTGCTTTTTCAGGTCAGCTTCGCGCTCAGCCTTAGCAATCTGTGCGTTTACAGTTGCCACCTCAATAGACTTTTGCTGCTCCTGCTGTTGAATTGCATAAGCAGCATCTGCCTCTGCCTTTTTAATATCGGCAGTACGCTTCAGTTCGCTCTTGGCAATAGAAAGCTCATTCTGACGCTGTGCAATCGCTAAATCAGCATGCACCTGTGCATCATTAGCCTCTTTCTTGGCCGCAGCCTCGGCAATAGCCACATCACGCTCGGCAACAGCCTTGCTGATAGATGCATCCTTGCGGATTTTCGCCGTATTATCTGCGCCCAAATCAACAATCAGACCGTTATCGTCAACTACGTTCTGAATGTTACAGCTCAGAATGCTGATACCCAGCTTTTCCATGTCCTTGGCAGCCTTTTTCAGCACTTCATCAGAGAAGGAATCACGGTCAACGTTAATCTTCTTCAAATCCAGCGTACCGATAATTTCACGCATATTACCTTCAAGAGAATCCTGCAGGCTGCGCGTAATATCCGCCGGCTCCATATTTAAAAAGTTGCGCGCTGCCAGATAAATACCGTTTTCCTTATCAACAATAATCTTGGCAACCGCATCAACCTTAACGTTGATAAAGTCATTGGTCGGAACGCTTTGGCTGGTTTTGATATCAACGGACATCTGCCCCAGATACAGCATATCCACTCGCTCCAGCAACGGAATTTTAAAGCCGCCGATACCGATAAGGATACGCGGATTCTTCGTAATACCGGAAATGATATAAGCCACGTTTGGCGGTGCCTTTACATAACAGGTCTTAGCCGCAATAATAAATAAAACCAGAAAAATAATAACGAGAAAAACAATTCCGTAAGTCAAAATAATTCCCCCTTTATCATCTAAACGCTTTAAGTAAATCATAGCATAGGCAATCATGAAAGACAAGGAAATTATTTGTTGCATTTTGAACATTAGCACAATGCTTTAAAAGTCTGTGACAAAAACAGGATAACCTTTTTACAGCATTTAATCCAACAATCAAAAAAGTTTTGGGAAGCTTCTTCAAAGCTTTGCGGTCTTGCTAAGTTAGGTAGAGCAACAATTCACAAACACATCAAAATATGTTCTATGTCAACAATTAAATACCTTACGTTGACAACAAAATATGCTCGTGGTAAAATCATCATAATTTATCAGAGGAATTGTAGCGCTCAAGCTATTGAAGTGGGATAGGATTCAAACGAATTTCATCCCGCTTTTTTAGATAAATTATGGCAACATTCAACCCATAAAAGCTCTCATAGCTACTTATGTAACGAAAGGAGTTTTTAACAATGCAAATCAACAAACCCGAAAATACTTTACAAAATATTTCTGTCGGCAACAAAGAAATCAATGCAGCGCGCGTAGCCTTTTTCCTGCCAGGCTTCGTCATTTCCACCTGGGCACCGATGATTCCTATGGTCAAAGCACGCCTGAACCTTGAAGCGGATGTACTTGGCCTTTTGCTTCTGTGCATCGGTATCAGCGCTTTTATCTTTATGCCTTTAGCCGGCGCACTCGTACAACGCTTTGGCTGCAAAAAAGTCGTCATCACAGGTGCAACGCTGATGGCACTAATTTCCGTGCTGCTTTCTTGCCTGCCAAACATCTGGAGCTATGCCATTGCGCTTGCATTCTTTGGGGCAGTCATGGGCGCAACGGATGTCAGCATGAACACCAATGCCGTTATTGTGGAAAAGCTTGCCGGCCGCAGACTGCTTAGCGGTATGCATGCCTTTTGGAGTATCGGCTGCTTTGCCAGCGCAGGTCTTTTCAGCGTACTGGCATCTTCAGGCTTAAACGTAACGCTCATCGCCACACTGCACTGTGCTATTGTTTTAGCGTTGCTGGCAGTTTTCGGCCGCCACTTACTGGATTATAAAAGCCCCGGCGGCGAAAAGGCCTTTGCTATCCCACGCGGCATTGTTATCGTTTTAGGCATTCTCGCCTGCATTTCCTTCCTTGTTGAAGGTGCAGTTATGGATTGGAGCGGCGTACTGCTCACCGAAGTGAAAAATATGGATATAGCGTTGGCAGGCACAGGTTACGCTATCTTTTCCGTTGCTATGCTCATCATGCGTCTTTTAGGCGATAAAACTGTACAATTTTTAGGCGAACAAAAAGCTGTTATCGGCGGCAGCATCGTCACGGCAGCAGGCTTTGCGCTCGTAGTTATTTTAGATAACCTGTATCTCAATGCCTTCGCCTTCATTCTCATCGGCCTTGGTTGTGCCAACATTGTCCCTGTGTTTTATTCACTTTTGAAATACCAAAAGGACATGCCTATCAGCGCTGCGGTAACTTCCGTAACCAGTTTAGGTTATACAGGTGTTATTCTAGGTCCCGCACTTTTAGGCTTTGTCGCCCACTGTATCAATATCAGCGCGGTGTTTGAACTGGTTGCCTTATTGCTTGTCATTGAAGCAGGAATTGCCAAGTCCGTTTTCTGCAAGCTGAAAATGTAAAATGCGTCATATATCAAAATGAGCCGGTTTTAGTACCAACACTAAAGCCTGCTCGTTTTTGATTGCAAAAGTTTTGGGAATTATTTTCCTAAAACTTGGCGGATTCATTAAGTTTCAAACTCGCAAGTCGGAAACTTTGTGTTTTTAGAGAGTTTTGGACGTATAAGTCGGAAACTTTGTGTTTTCAACGTGTTTCGGACATAAAAGTCGGAAAATTTGAGAGGCTTATGCCAATAGCCAGTCAATTATATTGACTGCTTTTATGCCATCATAAGACTGAATAAAGCTTTTATCCATAGATAAGAGTAATTTCTCGTAATTATCGCCTACCATCTGCAAAGGTCGCAGCTCACGCGCACGAGTTTCTGGTGCAACAATGCTTTCTGTTACCTGAATATAAAGCTTTTGCGTAGGCTTTTCTGCAACAAAATCTATTTCCGTATCGCCTACCTTCCCAATATAAACATGGTAATCTCTTCTAAGCAATTCTAAAAAAACAATATTCTCCAGAATATGTCCTCTATCCGCATCACGATAACCTAAAAGCATATTACGAAAACCCATATCACAAAGATAGTTCTTGCCTAATGTTTTTAGCAGCTGTTTCCCTTTAATATCATACCTGCCTACTGCATACGTAAAGAAGGCATTTTGTAAAAGACTTATATATTTTTCGATTGTCTTACCCGCAATATTTTTTCCTTTAGGATTCTGCAAGTCACCTTCATGCGACAAAATATTACCGATATTATTAGGTGATGTTATACTGCCAATATTAGAACACAAAAAACGTACAACCTTTTCCAATGTAAGCTGTTCTACGCCTGTATTACGCTGCAAAATATCTCGCAAAATAATTGTAGAATAAATACCCTCTAACGCCTGATTCATACGAACCTCGTTAAAATTATATTCCCTTAAAATTGGCATTCCACCATATTTGAGATATTCTTGAAATTGTTCATCTAACGATACCTTCTCTTGAAATTTGTAAAAGCACAAAAACTCCTTAAAGGATAATGGCAGCATACGTATTTCTACATATCGTCCTGATAACAAAGTAGAAAGCTCACTAGATAGCAGATAAGCATTCGAGCCGGTAATATAGATATCAACATCATAATCCAGTCTGAATGATTCAATCGCCTTCTCCCAATGCCTAACTGACTGCACTTCATCGAAAAGCAAATAAGCTCTTTTATTTTCAGAAATTTTTTCACTAACAAAATCATAAAAGGCCAGATAATCCTGCAGATGCCTATATTTCAAGGATTCCAGATTCATATGTATAATCTGCTGTTCCTCAACACCATTAGCAACCAGGTAATTGTGAAACAAAGTCATCAAAGACGATTTGCCGCAGCGACGAATACCTGTAACCACCTTAACCAGATCAACATCTTTATTTTCAATTAACTGATTCAAGTAATTCGGACGTTCAATAAGCTTTTCCATCAGCGCACCTCCTATCTTTCTACTTATATTATAGCTTATCTCGGCTAAAACGTCAAAATTCCAGACTTGCAAGTCGGAAACTTTGTATTTTTATAGAGTTTCAGACGTAGAAGTCAGAAAATTTTAGTTAATCCCCTATCAGCGCACCTAAAAACGCTCCCCTACTACCCACCGATAGCAAGAGAGCGTTCTCTTTATCTGTTTATTTACTTTTCTGCTGCAGCGCTTTTCACAACCGCCTTAGCAGCCTTTTCGAACTTGGTACGCGCCAGCATCACAAAATGCCCGCAGCCGCAGCATTTCATACCAAAGTCCATACCCGTACGGGTAATTTCCCACTCATCACTGCCACAGGGATGAGCTTTTTTCATTTTGACGATATCGCCTACATTAACATCCTTACCGGAAAGCATTATTCAATACCGTCCAAAGTCATTACGTCGCTGACCTCATAGCCGGCTTCACGGATTTGCTCAATGATATCCATACCATTATTATTGAGAGCGGCACGAATGGTAACTTCAGCAGTACCATCACCATTTTGCTTCGTAACCAGAGAAATAATATTAATGCCGTCTTCCTTCATAATGTTGGAAATTTCCGCAACAACACCAACCTTATCAGGTGCTTCGATAGTAATACGCAGGCAGTTGCGGTTCATGCCCATAATTTCTACGATAGAACGGAAGATATCACTGCGGGAAACGATACCGCAAAGCTTATTCTCTTGGTTAACAACCGGCAGAGCGTTAACTTTGTATTTATACAGCTTGTAGGCAACATATTCGATAGTATCATCTGCCTCAACGCTGATAACGCTACGTTTCATAACGTCTTTAACCTTCAGACGTCCCAGCAGATAATTAGCCTCATAACGGGAAAGGGTGCTGCTGTCACTGGGAGAAGCTTTGCCGATATCATCACTGGTAATAATGCCGCGTACGCGTTGCATATCATCTACAACCGGCAGGCTGATAAGTCTTTTGCCACGCATAATTTCGCGTGCTTCCAAAATGGATTGATCCTCACGTATGGTAACAACAGGTTCAGTCATAATATCTTTTACTAACATATGAGTTTTACCTCCTTTGACTATAGAACACAATCATTTTAATATAATCATTTCACTTTAAGGCAACTATAAAGCAACCCGACGCATTTATATTTATATATTAATCAGCCGCCGAGATATGCTTTGCGAACAGCCTCGCTGCTTGCCAGCTCCTTAGCTGTACCGCTCAGAGTAATACGTCCTGTTTCCAGAACGTATGCCTTATCAGCGATGGACAACGCCATATTAGCGTTCTGTTCAACCAACAGAACGGTAGTACCGCTCTCGTTGATTTCCTTTATTATATTAAAAATTTCCTTTACAAGCAAGGGGGCAAGACCCATAGAAGGCTCGTCCAACAGCAGCAGCTTCGGACGGCTCATCAGCGCACGGCCCATAGCCAGCATCTGCTGCTCGCCACCGGAAAGCGTACCGGAAAGCTGGTCCTTACGTTCCAACAGACGCGGGAATTTTTTAAAGACATCATCCATGTCCTTGGCAATTCCATCCTTATCCTTACGCAGATAAGCGCCCAACTCCAGGTTTTCCAGAACAGTCATATTGGCAAAAACATGACGGCCCTCAGGAACCTGACACAAGCCCATGCCGACAATTTTATGCGCCGGTACACCGGCAATATCATGACCTTCATATAAGATTTTACCGGTCTTCGGTTTCATCAGACCGGAAATGGTGCGCAATGTGGTAGATTTACCGGCACCATTTGAACCAATCAGCGCTACGATTTCACCATCTGGAACATCGAGGCTGATACCTTTGATAGCGTGAATCGCGCCATAATATACATTGATATCTTCAACAGTTAACATCAGTTGATAACCTCCTCGCCCAAGTATGCTTCAATAACGCGCTTGTTGTGTTTGATTTCTTCCGGAGTACCTTCGGCAATCTTCATGCCGTATTCCAGTACGTAAATACGCTCGCAGACACCCATTACCAAGCCCATATCATGCTCAATCAGCAGGATGGAAAGATTGAATTCCTTACGAATCCAGCGAATCATTTCCATCAGCTCTTTGGTTTCCTGCGGGTTCATGCCGGCAGCAGGCTCGTCCAGCAGCAGCAGCTTCGGTTCGGTAGCCAAAGCACGCGCAATTTCCAGACGACGTTGCTTGCCATAAGGCAGGTTTTTGGCTACCTCATGTGCTTCTTCTTCCAGATGGAAGATTTTCAGCAAATCAAGAGCCTTTTGTGTAATGAATTCTTCTTCGCTGAGATATTTGCCATCACGGACGATAGCATCAGCCAGATTATAGGTTACGTGCATATTATAAGCAATTTTTACATTGTCGATAACGCTCAGCTCAGAGAACAGACGGATATTCTGGAATGTACGCGCCATGCCCATCTGCGTAACCTGGTAAGATTTTTTACCGCTGCTTTGCTGACCGTTAAAATATACCTTGCCTTCTGTCGGTGTATATACACCGGTAATCATGTTGAAGGCTGTTGTCTTGCCGGCGCCGTTAGGACCGATAAGGCCAATCAGTTCTCCCTCGTCGATATGCATGGAAAGATTGGAAACGGCACGCAGGCCGCCGAAAACCATGGATACATTATCTACCTTCAGCAGTTCTGCCATTGTCCTTACCTCCTAATTTAAACATTTTCAAGCTCAATTCCTTGCTGCCAAACAAGCCTTGCGGACGATACAGCATCAGGATAATCATGGTAACAGAATAGATAATCATACGCCATTCCGGGTAATCTGACAAGTAAGCGGAAATGAAGGTCAACAGTGTTGCACCGGTAATAGCACCGGTCATAGAGCCAAGACCGCCCAAAACAACCATGGTCAGAATATCAAAGGAACGCATGAAGGTGAAGGACGCAGGATGCGCCAGGAAGAAGTAGTGGCTGAAAAGTGCGCCTGCAGTACCGGCAAAAGCAGCACCGAAGGTGAAAGCCATTACTTTATATTTAGTAGTGTTGATACCCATGGTATCTGCCGCAATTTCGTTTTCACGGATTGCCAGGCAGCAACGGCCATAGGAAGAGTTTTTAAAGTTTTTGATAAAGAAGATGATTGCTATCATAATCCAGAAGGTATACGCGAAATTGGTCATACGGGGAATGCCCATCAAACCGGAAGCACCGCCGACATAATCAATGTTCAGGATGCAGATACGGATAATTTCGCCTAAGCCCAAGGTTGCGATTGCCAGATAGTCACCATCAAGACGCAGCGTCGGCAGGCCAATCAAAAAGCCTAACAGGCCGGCAGCCAAGGTTGCTACAACCAGACCTGCCTCAAAGGGCATACCCAGCTTAACCGTCATAATAGCACTGGTATAAGCACCGACTGCCATAAAGCCGGCATGACCGATAGAGAACTGACCGGTATAACCGTTAATCAGGTTTAAGCTGACTGCAAGAATAATGTTGATGCAGATAAGGATAATGTTCAGCTCCCAGAAGGGACCGATGATTTCGCCAAAGAGCAGACCTTGTACGATACCAAAAACGATAACGCAGGCAACAATGGCTTTTAAATCAAATTTTCTAATTGCATTCATACCATGTCACCTCAGACTTTCTCACGAACATTCTTGCCTAATAAGCCGGAAGGTTTATAAAGTAAGATGATAATCAAAATACCGAATGCTGCCGCATCACGGAAGGTAGAGGAAATAAAGCCGCTGACCATTGCTTCTACAACGCCCAGGATAATACCGCCGATCATAGCACCGGGGATAATACCGATACCGCCGAGAACTGCGGCAACGAAGGCTTTAAGACCGGGCATCATGCCCATCAGCGGGTCAATAGAGTTATAGTAAACACCTACCAGCACGCCGCCTGCTGCTGCCAAAGCACTGCCAAGCGCAAAGGTAGTGGAAATTACACGGTCAATGTTGATGCCCATCAGCCTTGCAGCGTCAGCATCATAGGATACAGCACGCATAGCCTTGCCGGCTTTTGTTTTATTTACGATGTAGGTAAGAACTGCCATCAGGATAATAGCGCTCAACAGGATAACAATCTGCTGACTGTTAGCAACCAGTGGTCCAAGGTGATATACTGTAGCGCCGAATACAGCGGGGAAGGTTCTCGGCTGCGGAGAAACCAGCAGAATCATGCTGTATTCTAGGAAGAAGGATACGCCGATTGCAGTAATCAAAATTGCGATACGCGGTGCATTACGCATGGGGCGGTATGCAACACGTTCAATAATAATACCTGCGATAGCAGCGCCTGCCATCGAGAAAAGAATTGCCGGAATGAACGGCAAGCCTAATTGGGTAGTAGCGAAGAAGCCAAAATAGGCACCCAACATATAAATATCGCCATGAGCAAAGTTTATCAGCTTAATGATGCCGTAGATCATGGTATAACCCAAGGCGATCAATGCGTAGATACTGCCGAGAGATACACCATTTATCAGCTGCTGAAAAAACTGATGGATAAAAGTCTCCATAATTTACCTCCCTAGAGATTTCAAAGATTTGTGTAAGCGGGACACGCTTACTTAAAGGAAAAGGCTGTTGCTACGCAAAACAACAGCCTCGTTGATTTAATCAGATTAACTACTAATGTAAACTATCAGGGATTAACTTTAGTTTTAAAGGTTTGTTTGCCATCTTTATGTTCGATAATTACAGCACTCTTGATCGGGTTGTGCTCTTCGTTAAAGGTTACTTCACCGGATACACCCTTGAAGCCTTTAATCTTAGCCATTGCTTCAGCAATTTTAGCCGGATCGGCACTGCCTGCGTCTTCGATTGCTTTAGCAACCAGCAGAGTGGAATCATATGCCAATGCTGCAAATACATCCGGGTTGGTGTTGTAAGCTTTTTTGTATTCAGCTACGAAGTCTTTGTTCAGATCAGAGGTATCGTCCGGAGAATACAGGCTGGAGAAGAAGGTGTTTTCCAGAGCAGCTTTGCCGGCAATTTCAGGAAGCTTAGCGCTATCCCAGCCGTCGCCGCCTGCCATAGGAACGTTGATGCCCATCTCACGAGCTTGTTTAACAATCAGGCCAACCTCTTGGTAATAACCGGGGATGTAGATGAAATCAGGTTTTGCAGCTTTGATTTTGGTCAAAGTAGATTTGAAGTCGGTATCTTTTTGCAGATAAGCTTCTTCAATTACAACCTGACCGCCGTTTTTAACAAAGTTCTCTTTGAAGAACTGTGCCAGACCTTTAGCATAGTCACTTGTATTATCGATATAGATAGCAGCCCTCTTCACTTTAAGTTCATTAGAAGCAAAGCTTGCCATTACAGTACCCTGGAACGGATCAATAAAGCAGGTACGGAAGCTGTAGGGTTTAACCTGTTTAGTTTTAGGATCAACAGTAACGTCCGGGTTAGTGCCCATAGGTGTAATATCTACAACCTTAGCACCGTTATTGATTGCACCGGATGCGATTACAGCAGAGGATTGGTTAGGACCGATTACTGCTACAACCTTATCCTGAGAAATCAGCTTTTGCATACCGTTAGTTGCTTCAGAGGCTTCAGATTTGGTATCAGCAACAACTAAAGAAAGTTTTTTGCCGCCCAGCACACCTTTTTCATTTATTTTTTTCAGTGCCAGGTCGATGCCGTTTTTACCGGAAATACCGAAGGATGCGCTGCCGCCGGTCATTTCCAGCAAGCCGCCTACCTTAATGGTATCGCCGTCAGCTCCTTTAGAGCCACCTCCGCAACCGGTCAGCGCGCTCATAAACATAGCGCCGGCTGCTAGTACAGATAACAATTTTGTTACTCTTTTCATGGTTTATTCCCCCTCAGAAATAAATAAAAAATATTTTTATAGAGGGCGCATCGATTAGACGCGCCCGGTCTAACTTAATAAATAATCCATGGAATAGAAGTCTTGTTATGCTTTCTGATATTTACTTGTAGAATTTTTTATGTTTATTTTTTTGTTAGCAATTACAGGCTGATTTTTTCAACCAGAGTCGGAGTACCGGATTCCAGACCGATAATCAGAGCAGGCATTACCGGGTTGTGGTTAGCATCAAAGGTGAGCTTGCCGCTTGCAACCGGCAGGTCTTTGGTTTCAGCAATTGCTTTAGCCAGCTTAGTGCCATCAGTGGTGCCTGCACGTTTCAGAGCATCTGCCAGAATCAGGCCTGCATTGTAGCCCTGCATTGCGAAGATATCGGGATCTTTTTGATATTTCTCTTTGAATTTCTTGATGAAGTCCTGAACAGATTTGTCTTCGTCTTTAGCATTGAAGGCACTTACATAGTAGCAGCCCTTCAGAGCATCTTTACCGGCGATTTCAGCAAGTTTCGGGCTTTCCCAGCCATCGGAGCCCAGCATCGGGCAGGTAATGCCGATTTCGCGAGCTTGTTTGATAATCTTGGAAACTTCTTCATAGTAACCGGGAACGTAAATTGCTTCCGGATTGGATGCTTTAAGTTTAGTCAGAGCAGATTTGAAGTCAACATCTTTAGCCAGGAAAGCTTCCTTAGCAACAATTTTACCGCCTTTGCCTTCCAAGGTTTTTTGGAATACCTCTGCTAAGCCTTTGGAATAGTCACTGGAGGAATCGTAGAAAATAGCTACGTTTTTAACCTTCAGAGTTTTATCGGCAAATACTGCCATTACCTGACCTTGGAACGGGTCGATAAAGCAGGCACGGAATACGAAATCCTTTACCTTGCCGTTTTCTACGGTAATGCTCGGTGCGGTAGCAGCCGGAGCAATTTGAGGAATCTTATTTGCAGTAGTAATAGGAGTTGCAGCGTTTACGCAACCGCTGGTTGCAGGTCCGACAACAGCAACTACTTTATCTTGGGTAATCAGCTTAGTTACAGCATTACCGGATTCAGCCGGCTCGGATTTGTTATCGCTTTCAACTACGCTGATTTTTTTACCGTTCACGCCGCCGTTTTTATTAAGCTCGTCTACAGCCAGCTTAAAACCCTCGTTAATAGA
The DNA here is from genome assembly GCF_958453765.1 of Phascolarctobacterium succinatutens. Classification (GTDB taxonomy): domain Bacteria; phylum Bacillota; class Negativicutes; order Acidaminococcales; family Acidaminococcaceae; genus Phascolarctobacterium_A; species Phascolarctobacterium_A succinatutens_B. The sequence continues at coordinate 35,850 of NZ_CAUDZA010000020.1, forward strand.
TTTACCATAGTTAGCAACATTACCGGTTAATTCGAATGCTGCGCCAACCTTAATAGTATCTCCGGTATCAGCTTGTTTCTTTTCTCCGCCACAGCCAGTGAGCAATGCGGCGCACATCATAGCAGCCATAGCTGCAGATGCTAATTTCTTCCATTTTTTCATTTTGAGTCCTTCTTTCCCTTAAAAATAAAATATAAGACACAGTACCGGGAGTGTTCTCAGATTCAACCACTATCCCAGCAACTTTATGTAACCAATTATAGCTGTTGTATTACACTTTTGTCAACGAATTTTTTCATGTTCATTGTATACATGATATTTTTACACATAAACTGATACATTTTTTATGTTTTCAATTTTTGCGTTTGCTGTTTTAGTATTTTTGTATCTTCCAAATAAACTTTGTAGCTTTTGTGTATTCTTGCTGCCTTTATAGCACTCTGCCTGCAGATAGTGTATAATATAATGCATAAGAATTACTTGCTTTACAAATACAGGCAAGACTATTTATAGAACGAGAGGTATTTATGAACTTTATTGCTTTATTTTTCTTGTGCGTGCGCATGTTTCATTTCATTCATTCCCGCAGAATCGCCTATCTGCTGCAACGCTTTTCCCGAATCTTAGATGAGCGCCGTGCCAACCCCGGCCGCAAGCAGGTCATTATTATCGACGGCAGTGCCACCACCTTTATAATTTACTTTCTGCTGGATGTATTCTTCCTGTTATACTGCATCTGGCTGATGCTGCACGACAATACCTGGACTCCAGGTTTTCTGCTGCTTGTGATTGCAGCACTGGAATCGCTCGCTATTCACGCCCGTATCAGCGGTGCCTATGACGAGGACGAGGAAGGCTTTGTCTATCCCCGCACCTGGGTGCGCTACCTCTGCTTCGGCGAGAGTATGTTTATTCTGCTGAGGCTATTCGAAGGTGCATAAAGACATAATTTAAAATAGAAACTAAAAATCCCGACAGCAACCTGTCGGGATTTTCTTACACTATCACTATTTAAATTACAAGAGTCTTTGCTCTTCCTCTGCCAGCGGATAGCTGGACTTACCGTTATCAATATCCTTGGCAAAGCAGCGGCTTTCTTCTCTGCCGTAAATGCTGGTAAGAATAATACCCTTATTATTAGCATCCGTAAGCAGCAAAGAATAACTCATTTCGCCGCCCATAGCGTCAAAGGCATCGTAACGCACAATCTTAACATTCTGCAGACAGTTCTGCACCTGTGTATGCAGCTTCTGATGCTCGTCCTGCAAAACTGCCAGCTCATTCCGCACCGCACGTAGCTCCTGCAGCGTGTCTGTCAGCACAACGTCAATGTTTGCTTCCTTGCCCTGAGTAAAGAAGTCATATTTTTTTTGCAGCTTATTCAATCTGCCCTGCAGACTGAAGCACATACCCAACGCAACCAACACAATAAGCAGCAGCACAATAATAATTGCTGCCGAATGTGTATTAACCAAAAGATTGGCCTGTTCCATCAATAAAAGCCCCCTCATACCAAAGATTATCTAATCGGCCGGCGCTTATAAGCCCGGCTTTTTTCATATTTTTTACTGTAAAAACCTTCTGAAATCACACATTCAGACGCTTAGGCTCGCCGTTAAGCGGTTTTTCCTCATGGCGTCCCTGCTGCAGTACCTCATAGATGCGCTCCAGGTCCTCAGCAGAATAATATTCAATGTGAATAGTACCACCCTGGCGTCCCTGCTCATCCAGCTTAGGCACAACCTTAACCTTAGTACCCAAAAACTCTACCAGACGCTGTTCAAAGTCATGGCAGAAAATATCATTCTCGGTAGGCTCACGCTTAGGTTTCTTTTCCTTATTATCCTTATTTTTAGCTTCTTCCTCAATAAGCTCACGGACAATCTTCAGCTTCTTGCCTTCCTTCAGTTTACGCACAACCTCTTCGGTCATACGTGAGCTCCAGCCATTGGCAATAATCGCTTCCGCCACCTCGCACATCTGCTCCGGCTTCGGCAGTCCCAAAAGCTGCTTAGCCTGGCCCATCGTCAGCACGCCATTAATAATTTGCTTCTGAACCTGCTCCGGCAGGTTCAGAAGGCGCAGAATATTAGTCACGGCACTGCGGCTGCGGCCTACCTTTTCGGCAGTCTGCTCCTGCGTCAGCTTAAATTCCTGCATCAGGCGGCGCAAGCCCTGCGCTTCTTCAATCGGGTTCAGGTCATGGCGCTGAATATTTTCAATCAGCGCGATTTCCATCATCTTGGCATCGTCATAATCCTTAACGATAGCAGGCACCTTGGTAAGTCCGGCTAAGCCTGCGGCACGCAGACGGCGTTCGCCTGCCACCAGCTCGTAGCTTCTGCCCTTTTTGCGCACCACTACCGGCTGAACAACGCCAAACTCCTTAATAGAAGCAGCCAGCTCCTGCAGCTTTTCTTCATCAAAGTTGCAGCGCGGCTGATACGGATTCGCTGCGATATTTTTAATAAGCAGCTCCTGTGCAGCACTTGCAGGCTCCTGCGCCTTTTCTACGGCAGGACTGGTATTTTCGCCGAAAATTGCGCCCAGGCCTTTGCCTAAGCCGCCCTTCTTACTCATCCTCAATCACCTCACGCGCAAAGTCCATATACACCTGCGCACCTTTAGATTTGCTGTCATAGTCGATAACCGGCTGTCCGTGGCTAGGTGCTTCACTCAAGCGCACGTTACGCGGGATAATCGTCTGGTACATCTTGGTCTTGAAGTACTTCTGCACCTCATTCACAACATCCTGCGACAGATTCGTTCTGCTGTCATACATAGTCATCAGCACACCCTCCAGCTTCAAAGCCGGATTCAGGTTACGCTGTACCAGCTGAATCGTGTTCATCAGCATAGTAACACCCTCCAGTGCATAAAATTCGCACTGAATAGGAATCATCACCGAGCTGGCAGCAGTCAGGCCGTTGATTGTCAGCAGGCCCAGTGACGGCGGACAATCAATGATAACGTAATCATAATTATGCTTTACTCTTTCCAGAGAGTTTTTCAAACGTCCTTCACGGTTCATCAGCGAAACAAGCTCTATTTCCGCACCGGCAAGCTGGATAGTAGCAGGCACCAGGTCCAGTCCTTTATAGGCTGTGTGCTTAATTACATCCTGCATGGGTACTTCACTGATAATCGCATCATAAATGCATTGCTTAATATCACGTTTATCAAAGCCAAAGCCGCTGGTAGCATTTCCCTGCGGATCACTGTCAATCAAAAGTACCTTGCGTTCCAACGCCGCCAGGCATGCAGCCAGATTTACCGCCGTAGTAGTCTTGCCAACACCACCCTTCTGGTTGGCAATAGCAATTACCTTTACCAATTTGCTTCACCTCGTAGTCATAGTATATCTATTTTATTTTATCACACTTTACGTGCTCATGGGAAAAGAATTTTTGTTTATTTAATTTTGTACGCTGCTGCAGCACATCCTGACATCAAAAAGCGCAGCTCGCTTTCGCTTGCTGCGCTCAGGTTGCATATTACACTGTTATAAATTATACGTTGAAGCGGAACTCAACAACGTCGCCATCCTGCATAACGTAATCCTTGCCCTCCAGGCGAACCAGGCCTTTTTCACGTGCTGCAGCCTTGCTGCCGCAGGCTACCAGATCATCAAAGGAAACGATTTCCGCACGGATAAAGCCACGCTCAAAGTCAGTATGGATTTTGCCTGCTGCCTGCGGAGCCTTAGTGTTCAGCTTAATAGTCCAGGCACGGGATTCCATTTCGCCCGCAGTCAGGAAGGTCATCAGGCCAAGCAGCTTGAAGCCTGCTTTAATCAGGCGGTCCAGACCGGTTTCCTCCAGGCCTGCCATTTCCAGATATTCCTTAGCCTCTTCTTCCGGAAGCTCGGCAACTTCGCTTTCCATCTTAGCGGAAACAACGATAACCTCAGCATTTTCTTCCTCAGCATATTTCTTTACAGCCTGTACATGCTCATTACCGGACGGATCGGCAACCTCGCCCTCGGCAACATTGGTAATGTACAGAACCGGTTTCATGGTCAGCAGATGCAGCTCGCCCAGGAATTCCTGCTCTTCCTCGCTCAGGCCCAGGCGGCGTGCCGGCACACCATCAGACAGGCCGGCCATAACCTTTTCCATTATAGCCTGCTCCAGCTTAACCTTTTTATCGCCGGTTTTTGCCAGCTTAACCAGGCGCTCCTGACGTTTTTCAACAGTTTCCATATCAGCCAGGCACAGCTCGGTGTTGATGATATCAATATCACGCAGAGGATCAATGCTGCCCTCAACGTGGGTGATGTTGCCATCCTCAAAGCAGCGTACAACCTCGGCAACAGCGTCTACCTCACGGATGTGGGACAGGAACTTATTGCCCAGGCCTTCGCCCTTGCTTGCGCCCTTTACCAGACCGGCAATATCTACAAAGCGCATAGCTGCCGGAACAATCTTTTTGGATTTAAACATATCGCTCAGAACATCTAAGCGTTTATCAGGCACATCAACAACGCCTACATTAGGTTCGATTGTGCAGAAGGGATAGTTTGCTGCTTCTGCGCCAGCTTTGGTAATAGCATTAAATAGGGTACTTTTGCCTACGTTAGGCAGGCCAACGATACCGACTTCTAAATTTGTACTCACGTAAATCGCTCCTCGTCATATATATTTAGTGCGTTAAAAACTCTGTATCTAATATATTTTACAATAATATGCTTTGATATGCAATGTTTTGACGCAAAATGGCACTCTTCCGCAGGATAAAAAAGAGACAGTCCGCAGACTGCCTCTAAAAATTCAGCAAAAGCTTAGAAATATTCCAGCTCTCTCTTGGCAAATGCACCGGTTACCGGGTTCATGTCAGCTTCTACTTTATATCTTGCAGTAATGAACTCTACATCATAATGTACATTGTTGCCTTCTTTTTCGGTTTTGATAACAATATTTCTTGCATCGGGATATGCTTCCAGAACGATTTGTCTGATATCCTCAGGAGTTTTTACCATCATCGTGCTGCCGGCAATATTGCTGCCTTTAATTTCTACTTCCTTAACTTTGGTAGTTGCCAGAATAACCTCTACCTCGTATTCCAGATAATTATCATTATCGCGGAAGTTCAGAACAGCTTCGCCGTCTTCTTCCTTGTAGCCATAAAATACAGCAGCAGCAGGAACCTCGGCACGTGCAGCATCAATAACCATCTGCTGATGGCTTTTAGCAGGTGCAGCAAAAGCTACTGCGCTCATTGCCAGCGCAGCCAGCATAGAAAGCAAAACTAATAATTTTTTAAACATTGGTATTCCCCCTTTGAAAAAATATAATCAGCTTACCAGACTTACTGTCTTTCCAAAAGTCTGTTAGCGTAAGCACGCATAGAAGGATTTGCCACAGCCTTGAAATCTGCAGGCGGCAGAGCAAAGGCAGTTGCCTCATCCACGGTATTGGAAACCTCAAGCACCTTAAAGATAGGCAGATAACTTACTTCGTAGCCCTTCCAGTCAGCTGTATCCTTTGCATAATAGAAATTCAGGCTGTTGGTGCCCTTGGTCATCTTGTCATAATCATAGCCGGTAACTGCATCATTACCACCCTGTGGACGTACATTGAACCAGCTGATCAGGGTTTCGGCAAAGGGCATGCTCATGCCCGGCAGCTCAGGAACTCTGTCATAATTTTTATTGAGATAGTCAATAGTGTACCAATAACCGTTCTTCACAAAGGAAACGGTATCCTTGATTACCTTGCCGTCACCATCGGTAGTAGTGATGCGCTCGGCGTTAATGCCATTGGCTTCATTATATTCCGTACGGTTGGTGCGCTTTTGCTGTGCAGTCGGCAGCTTGGCATAGGCTTCAGGCGTCAGCACCTCACGCATATCAATCGTCTGGGTTACAACCAGATGTACAGGATGCTTGTCACTGTTCAAGGTTTCACCCAACAGATGGATGGTACGCTGACCGGGATTATAGGCAAAAGCCATTGCTGTGCAAAGCATCGTAAAAACAAAAGTCAAAAATAAGGTTCTCAAAGATGTTTTCATGCAATTCACCTCGTATGTATAGTACTACTAATATTATATCATGTTAATGCCTGCGTAAATAAGTAAATTTTTTGTGATTTTTGGTTCTATAATAAGTGTTGGGGTATTGACTTGGATTAAGTCAATACCCCAAC